>CAYGPT010000001.1:0-43903 GCA_964351755.1 uncultured Rhodobacterales bacterium
CAGCGTTCATATATGGGGAAACCACCAAAGAGGAACCCGAAAGTGAGAAAAGTTTATTCTCTGACCCGATAAAAATGCGCACACCGTCGCCAGCTTGGGTCAAGTCCAGAAACTCGGCAATATCGCGTTTGCGTTCGAGATCATCGAACAGTGTACGAATCCGGTCAAGGTCAGCAGATTCGGTTGATTCCTCAAGCAGATTGGCCCGCCCGCGCACGATCAGGCGATCCGGCGAATCCCCCTCGCCTTCCCAAGACGCCAGCCCACTTTCTACAAGCGCCCGCGCCAGGGTGTTGATCTCCTGCCGCCTGCTGTCCATCTCACGCTGCACGATGGTTTTCACTTCGCTCAACGTGTGACCCTCGATCATCGCGTTCAGAAAATTCGCTGCTTCCCGCATCGACGATTGAGTTTGTCCCGGCGGCGGTTGAAACAGTCGGTTTTCGACATGCCCGTCGGCAAACACGATGACGACCAGCGCCTGTTCGGGGCCCAAAGGGACAAAGTCCAGATGCTTGATGGGCGCTTCGCGTTTGGGGGTCAGCACCAGCGACGCCCCGTGGGTCACACCGGACAAAGCAGAGCCTACACGATCTAAAAGCCCTGCAACGTCACGTTCATTGGATCCAAGTGTTGCGTCAATCTTTTCGCGATCCGACTCATCCGGCAATCCGATTTCCATCAGACCGTCCACGAACATGCGCAAGCCCAATTGCGTGGGCACTCGCCCCGCGCTGACGTGGGGGCTGCCCAGCAGGCCCATGAATTCCAAGTCCTGCATGACATTGCGGATCGTCGCCGCGCTTACCTTTTCGCTGAAATCCCGCGTCAGGGTACGCGAGCCAACTGGATCGCCTGAATCCAAGTACCCTTCGACGACGCGTCGAAACACCTCGCGCGATCGGTCGTTCATGTCGTCAAGGAGTTTTCGCGTATCAGTCATCGCGTGTTATTAAAGTCCTAGAAAATCAAAGGTCAATCGGGGTTGCCTCCGCCCCGGGGCAAGCGTTATCCCGACGCAGCAGCGAAAGGACATCCCATGCGCCCCTCTGGTCGACAGTTAAGTGAAATGCGCCCTGTTTCAATCGAAACGGGCTTCACAAAGCATGCTGAGGGATCCACCCTCATCAAGATGGGTGATACACATGTTCTGTGCACCGCCACAATCGAAGAGCGTGTTCCGCCGTTTATTAAGGGGTCCGGCCTTGGGTGGGTGACGGCCGAATACGGCATGCTGCCCCGCGCCACCAACACCCGCATGCGCCGCGAAGCGGCGTCGGGCAAGCAAGGTGGGCGCACCGTCGAAATCCAGCGCCTGATAGGGCGGGCCCTGCGCGCAGGTGTGGACCGCGTTGCATTGGGCGAACGGCAGATCACTATCGACTGCGACGTGCTGCAGGCGGATGGCGGGACGCGGTGTGCCTCGATCACGGGCGGCTGGGTGGCGCTGCGTTTGGCGGTCGACAAGTTGATCAAGGCAGGGGATGTGATCAGCAACCCGCTGGTCTCTCCCGTCTCTGCCGTGAGTTGTGGCATCTATGCGGGTCAGCCCGTCCTTGACCTTGATTACCCCGAGGATAGCGAGGCCGGCGTTGACGGCAATTTCATCATGATGGGTGACGGCCAGTTGATCGAAATCCAGATGAGTGCCGAAGGCTCTACATTTTCGCGCGACCAGATGAACAGCCTAATGGATCTGGCCGAAAAGGGTGCGGGCGAGCTGGCCGCGGCACAGTTGGCCGCCTGCGGATGACACGGAGATTCGAAGGGGAACGCATCCTGATTGCGACCCATAACGCGGGAAAGCTGGAAGAGATGGAGCAGCTTTTTGCCCCTTACAGCGTCACCGTGGTGGGCGCGGCATCGTTGGACCTACCTGAACCAGAAGAGACGGAAAATACCTTTGTGGGCAATGCCCGGATCAAGGCACACGCCGCCGTTAAGGCGACTGGTCTGCCTGCCTTGGCGGATGACTCCGGCATCGAAGTTGACGGGCTTGACGGCGCGCCCGGTGTGTACACCGCCGATTGGGCGGAAACGCCTGATGGTCGCGATTTCATGATGGCGATGACCCGCACCCATGCGGAACTGATCGAGCGCAATGCTCCGATACCCTGGACGGCGCGGTTTTGCTCAACCCTTGTTCTGGCGTGGCCGGACGGACACGACGAAGTATTCGCGGGCACCGTCAGCGGCACGCTGGTCTGGCCGGTACGCGGCGCGCTTGGGCATGGTTATGATCCGATGTTCCAACCCTTCGGCCACAACCGTACCTTTGCAGAGATGTCCGCAGACGAGAAGAATGCGATCAGCCACCGTGCCGACAGCTTTGCCAAACTGATCGCGGGTTGTTTTGGCTGAAGACTGGGAAAACGGAGGCTTCGGCCTTTACCTGCACTGGCCGTTTTGTGCCGCGAAATGCCCCTATTGCGATTTCAACAGCCACGTCGCCAGGGTGGTGGATCACGACGCATGGCGCGCAGCGTTCCTGTCGGAAATCAAACATGCCGGAGATTTGACCAAAGGCCGCGTCCTTCGATCTGTATTTTTCGGTGGTGGCACGCCCAGCTTGATGGAGCCCGCTACGGTTGGGGCGATTATGGAGGCAATCCATCGCACCTGGCCTGTCGCGAACGATCTGGAAGTCACGCTTGAGGCTAATCCGACATCGGTTGAGGCCGCGAAATTCACTGATTTCAAAGCGGCGGGAATCAACCGCGTGTCGATGGGTATTCAGGCGCTCAATGATTCTGACCTGGTACGGCTTGGCCGTATGCATAACGCCGCCGAAGCGTTGGCTGCATTCGACATCGCGCGCCGGACATTTGACCGGGTCAGTTTCGATCTAATGTACGGGCGGCAAGATCAATCTTTGACCCAGTGGCAGGCTGAGTTGACCCAGGCCCTCGCCTTGGGGCTTGACCATGTGTCCCTGTACCAACTCACGATCGAGGACGGCACAGCCTTTGGCGACAGGTACAAGCGCGGCAAGCTGAGCGGCCTGCCAGACGACGACCTATCAGCCGACATGTATGCGGTGACTCAAGCGATCTGCGCGGATCACGGAATGCCGCGCTATGAAGTGTCCAACCACGCCAAAGACGGGGCAGAGTCCCGGCATAACCTGATCTATTGGCGCTATGGAGACTATGCCGGGATCGGACCGGGTGCGCATGGTCGGTTGACCTTGAATGGGACACGGCATGCGACGGAACAAAAACGAATGCCTGCGGCCTGGTTGACAGGAGAAGATCGGGAAGCCCGCAGTTCGTTGACTGGTGAGGAACAGGCCGTCGAAATGCTCATGATGGGATTACGGGTGAACGATGGGGTTAACCTTGATCGTTTCCAACGCCTTGCTGGACGCGCACTGCCGAAAGAACGGGTGACAGAGTTGCAGGAAATGGGCTTGGTTGTCCTTTCAGAAAACAGATTAACCGTTTCGGATCAAGGGTTTACGTTGCTAAATGGCGTGCTGAGGACGCTGTTGGCGGATTAACTGCTGCTCAGTTTGCGGCACAGGTCGTCCAATTGGTCCAACGTGTCATAAGACAGTGCCAAAACACCTGCTTCACCGTCTGGCTTGTGCGTCAAAGTCACCTTGACGCCCGTGGCCGCCGACAGATCCGCTTCAAGCGCGCGTGTGTCCGCGTCTTTCTCCGGCCCGTTCTTGTCTCGCCTCTCCGACGCAGTCTTGGGAGTATCCGGCTGCGACGCTTTCTTCACAAGCGCTTCGGTTGCGCGCACCGATAATCCTTCGGCAATGACCTTCTTGGCTAAAGCTTCAGGATCATCCGCCGTGATCAGGGCGCGCGCATGACCTGCGCTGAGCGTCCCATCGGCGAGGTAGGATTGAATTGATGGCGGAAGCTGTAGCAGGCGAAGCAGGTTGGCAATGTGACTGCGGCTTTTGCCCAAGGCTTCGGCCATTTTTTCCTGTGTGTGACCAAAGCGATCCATCAGCTGCTTATAGCCTGCAGCCTCTTCGATTGGGTTCAGGTCTGCGCGCTGGATATTTTCGATAATTGCGACTTCCAGAACTTCGGTATCAGTGAAGTTCCGGATCAGGACCGGCAGGCTGTGCAACTGCGCCTGCTGTGCTGCACGCCAGCGACGTTCGCCGGCGACAATTTCGTAACCGTCCCCGGACGGACGTACGATCAGCGGCTGCAACACACCCTTTTCCTTGATCGATGCAACAAGATCATCCAGATGCGCCGCGTTAAAACGCTTGCGCGGTTGGTTCGGATTTGGGTGAATCTGTTCAATCGGAACCTGTTGATCTGCGGCGCGTGGCGTAGGTGTATTCGTCTCTGTTTCGGACACATCCGCCATCAACGCGGACAAACCGCGCCCAAGCCCACGCTTTTTTTCGATTGCCATTTGCTAGGCTCCCACTTTTGCGTTGTTGCCAACCAGTTCCTTGGCGAGGTCACGATAGGCCACCGCGCCTTTGGATGCACTATCATATGCAAGGACCGGCATGGCGTAAGATGGCGCTTCACTAACTCGCACATTTCTGGGGATACGCGTTTTGAACACCAGGTCCCCCAGATTGTCTCGCGCATCCTGTTCGACCTGCTGCGACAGGTTGTTGCGCGTATCATGCATGGTCATCACAACCCCTTCAATCCGCAGGTTCGGATTGCCTGAGTGCCGAACCTCGCGAATCGTCAGCATCAATTGAGACAAACCCTCAAGCGCAAAGAATTCGCTTTGCAAAGGCACAAGAACTGAATGCGAGGCAATCATCGCGTTAACAGTCAAAAGATTCAGAGACGGCGGGCAGTCGATCAGGATGTAGTCAAGCTCGTAGCTGTCCATTTGCGGTTGCCGCAAAGCGTCGTGCAACAGAAAGCTGCGCTTTTCGTTGGAAATCAGTTCGATGTCGGCCGAGCTAAGGTCGACTGTGGCGGGTACCACAAAAAGGCTATCTATCCCCGACTTGAGGATCACATCGCCTAAATCGATATCTTCGAGCAAAAGTTCATATGTTGTGAACTCCCTGTCTTCCATCTCGATCCCAAGCCCGGTGGACGCGTTGCCTTGCGGGTCAAGATCCACCACCAGAACGCGGTACCCCATCTCCACCAGCGCGGCCGCTAAGTTGATGGTCGTTGTTGTCTTTCCAACCCCGCCTTTCTGGTTCGCGACTGATATTATTTTTGGCCCTTTTGGTCGGGTTGGGTCAGACACGCTCAATTTCCTTTACCTTTAAGATCACGGCCTGTGGATGCGTCTGGCTTGATATCGCATCGTAGGTGAACCGCCAGTTTTCTTCCGCTTTTTGCACCTCTTCACGCCAATTTGCACCTTTCATGAACAGGCACAGGCCGTTTTTTTCCAAGTGCCGAGCGGACAGACCAATCAAGCTGTTCAAATCGGACAAAGCCCGGGCTGAAAGGATATTGGCTTTGGTGGCTGGGGCATCTTCTATCCGCTCGGCAACCACGTTGATTGGAACGGACAATTCGCGGGCACATGTCCGCAGGAAGACTGCTTTCCTCTGATCGCTTTCCATCAAAGATGTCTCAAGGTTGCAGCCGTCTCCTTGCGCGAGTATAGCGGTGACGACCCCAGGCAGCCCCCCTCCACTTCCCAGATCAAGCCACTTGCCAACAGTCGGGGTGTAAATCTGAGCGGAATCCCATATATGGCGCTGCTCAATATCTTCCTTTGACGTTTTCGAGATCAGGTTGATTTTGGCTGTCCACTTGACGAGGAGTTCAACATACGCGTTTAGCTTATCAAGTGTTTCACGTGAAACATCGCGGTGATACCAGTCCGGAACCCGGATCATGCGGATTTCTTTTCCAGATACTTGATTCGGCCCAACAAAAGCGCCAGCGCTGCCGGTGTCATGCCGTCAATTCTGGACGCTTGGGCCAGATCACCCGGCCGCACACGTTCGAGCTTGGCCGTAAGTTCAGCGGACAGCCCAGAGATATCGGCGTATACAAGTCCTTCAGGGATCAGGTAAGCTTCGTCTTTGCGCATCTTTGCCACATCCTGATTCTGTCTTTGGATATAGTTGGCATAAAGCGCATCGCGGGATATCTGCTGCTGTATATATGCAGGGATAGCTTCCAAAGTCGGCTCAAGCCGCGCGACATCATCAAAACTGACATCAGGAAAGGCCAAAAGCTGAAACGGCGTTCGCTTGGTTCCGTCCTGATTTATCTTGATGCCCGTCGCTGCGATCTGTTTAGGCGTATACATCGTACTTTCCATCAACGCGCGCCCGCGGTCCAACTGATCCCGCTTCCTTAGGAACGCCTCTTGCCGGACGGCACCAACACACCCCAAATCAAGTCCCAGAGGCGTCAGGCGTTGATCGGCATTATCTGCGCGCAAGGACAAACGGTATTCGGCCCGAGACGTAAACATCCTGTATGGTTCTGTGACGCCGCGCGTCGTCAAATCATCGATCATTACGCCGATATAGCTTTCATCCCTTCTGAACTGAACAGCTTCCTTGTTCCATGCAGCGCGCGCGGCGTTCAGACCTGCGACCAGCCCTTGCGCTGCCGCCTCCTCGTACCCGGTCGTGCCGTTGATTTGCCCTGCCAAATACAGTCCTGTGACACTACGCAGAGACAAATCGCTGTTCAGCGCGCGCGGGTCAACGTAGTCATACTCGATAGCATAGCCAGGCTGAACAATTTCTGCATTCTCCAGGCCAAGGATCGAACGCACATACGCGACTTGAACGTCCTCTGGCAGCGATGTGGAAATGCCGTTTGGATACACCGCATGGTCATTCAACCCCTCGGGCTCAAGGAAGATCTGATGCGACTCCTTGTCGGCAAACCGAACGATTTTATCCTCGATGGATGGGCAATATCTTGGGCCGATCCCCTCTATATGACCGCCATACATTGCGGACCTTTGTAGGTTGTCGCGAATGATCTCGTGGGTTTGTACGTTTGTGTGAGTAATTCCGCACGCCAGCTGCCTGAGGCTTGGTGCGCCTGACAGGAACGAGAACATCGCTGGGTCCTCGTCTCCATCCTGCTGCTCAAGCTTATCCCAAGCAATTGTGCGCCCATCAAGCCGGGGCGGCGTTCCAGTTTTCAACCGCCCAAGCGGGATATCGAAAGTGCCAAGCCTGTCCGCGAGTCGCGAAGACGCTTTGTCACCCATGCGACCACCGGAGTATGACCTGTCCCCTATATGTATTGTCCCGCGCAAAAACGTACCGGTGGTCAACACCACAGACGATGCATGTATTTCCGAGCCATCTTCCAGCATAACGCCGTGCACCGATCTTGGAGACATCAAGAAATCGACAACTTCGCCCTCAACGATAATGAGGTTGGGGTGCGTTTCCATTTCATGCAGCATAGCTCGATGATAGACCTTACGGTCTGATTGCGCGCGCGGTCCCTGAACGGCGGGGCCTTTGCGACGGTTAAGAAGGCGGAACTGGATTCCAGCCATATCTGCGACGCGCCCCATCACCCCATCCATGGCATCAATTTCGCGCACCAGATGGCCCTTTCCCAAGCCCCCGATGGCCGGATTGCACGACATGACCCCAATACCCGACCGCTTCATCGTAATCAGGGCGGTTTTTGCACCGGTACGCGCAGAAGCATGGGCAGCCTCGCATCCTGCGTGGCCGCCGCCAATGACGATGACTTCGAATTGTTTCACGTGAAACACTCCATCACTTACCCAAACAAAAACTGGAAAAGATTTCGTCCAGGAGATTTTCTACATCCACGCGACCAACCAAGGCTTCCAATGATCGAATCGCCGTTCGAATCTCCTCCGCTGCAATATCATAATGATCCACTCCGGCGCCAACGAAACGGATCGCATCCTGTAACGTCACAAGGGCCACCTGCATCGCATCCCGATGCCGCGCGTGGGTGGCCAGGCCAGCCCCTTGCGATTTCGTCGACAACGCCGCTGTGATCCGCGCCATTAATTCAGGGACGCCCTGCCCCGTCTTGCCTGAAATGGCCGCCACATTGTCAGAACGTTCATCTGCCTTGGGTGCAACAACGATGTCCTCTGGCCAAGGCGACATCAGTAGCACCTCTTCTGGTTCCATCAGAAAGACACGCAAATCAGCGGTTTCTGCCCTCGCAATCGCTCGCTGTACCCCTTCGACTTCAATTTCGTCCTCGCCTTCCCGCAATCCGGCGGTGTCAAGCAAGGTCACAGGCAGGCCATTCAAGTCCATCCGCACTTCGATGACGTCCCGCGTGGTTCCCGCACGATCGGACGTGATGGCCGCGTCACGCCTAGCCAGTGCATTCAAGAGCGTCGACTTTCCCGCATTTGGTGGACCAACGATGGCCACGTCAAAACCCGTCCTTATCCGCTCTGCCGCCTGAAAACCGTTCAACTCGTCTTGCACGTCCCGTCGGACTGCATCCAATAAACCAACAACTTCCTGTGTAACGTCGACTGGCACATCTTCATCCGCGAAATCGATCGTGACTTCCACAAGTGCCGCCGCACGAATCAGCTTGGCGCGCCATTGTTCAATCTTGTCACCCAACGCGCCCTGCACCATTCGCAATGCCTGCTGCCTCTGGGCTTCGGTCTCCGCCTCGATCAGATCACCAAGCCCTTCGACTTGCGCCAGGTCCATTCGGTCGTTTTCAAGCGCCCGTCGAGTAAATTCACCCGGTTCCGCCATACGCGCCGGCCCGCGACCCAGAGCCGCCAAGACCGCGCCAACAACCGCAATACTGCCGTGCAGGTGAAATTCGACCACGTCCTCTCCGGTAAAGCTCTTCGGCCCGGCAAAGGTCAAAACCAAAGCTTGGTCCAACAGACCTTGTTCTGCGTCAGACAAGTCTCTGACCAGCGCTTTTCGCGGCTCAGGCAAGGTACGGCACAACAAGCGACCGCACTCGAATGCTTGCGGACCAGAAATTCGGACGACAGCAACTCCAGCGCGGCCCTGTGCCGTGGCAAGGGCAAAGATCGTGTCCATTCAGATCCCCTTCGCCAAAGCGTTAGGTGTTCATGGAATCAAAGAACTCTTCGTTCGTCTTGGTCTGTTTCAACTTGGAAATCAGGAACTCAATCGCATCCGTTGTGCCCATCGGGTTCAGGATTCGGCGCAGGACAAACGTCTTGGCCAGATCGACCTTTTCGACCAACAGCTCTTCTTTACGGGTGCCGGACTTGAGTATGTCCATGGCCGGGAACACGCGTTTATCTGCAATCTTGCGATCCAGAACGATTTCAGAGTTACCCGTGCCTTTGAATTCTTCAAAGATCACTTCGTCCATCCGGCTTCCGGTATCGATCAGGGCGGTTGCGATGATAGTCAGTGATCCGCCCTCTTCAATGTTACGCGCAGCTCCGAAAAACCGTTTGGGACGTTGCAAGGCGTTTGCATCCACACCACCAGTCAGCACCTTACCTGATGATGGCACCACAGTATTGAAGGCCCTACCGAGTCTGGTGATCGAGTCCAAAAGAATAACTACATCTCGTTTATGCTCGACCAACCGCTTGGCTTTTTCGATGACCATTTCAGACACGGCCACGTGGCGCGTCGCAGGCTCATCAAAGGTCGAACTGACCACTTCGCCCTTCACCGAGCGTTGCATGTCCGTCACCTCTTCGGGCCGCTCATCGATCAGCAGGACGATCAGATAGCATTCTGGGTGGTTCTTTTCGATGCTCGACGCGATGTTCTGCAACAGAACCGTCTTGCCCGTACGTGGTGGGGCCACAATGAGAGACCGTTGCCCTTTTCCGATAGGCGATACAAGGTCGATGATCCGCGCTGACCGATCCTTCGTCGCGGGTTCATCCGTTTCCATTTTTAGCCGTTCATCGGGATAAAGCGGAGTCAGGTTGTCGAATGCAATCTTGTGCTTTGCCTTTTCCGGCTCTTCGAAATTGATGCTCGTAACGCTAGTAAGAGCAAAATATCGTTCGGTGTCGTCCGGTGCCTTGATCATCCCGTCTATCGTGTCGCCTGTGCGCAGCGAATATTGGCGGATCATATCGGGCGAGACATAGATGTCATCCGGTCCCGGCAGATAGTTCGCCTCGGGCGAGCGCAGAAAGCCGAACCCGTCCTGAAGCACTTCGAGAACCCCATCGCCGTAAACTTCCCATCCTTCATCCGCTCGTTCGCGGAGAATCTGGAACATCATCTCGCCCTTGCGCATGGTCGAGGCGTTTTCGATCTCAAGCTCTTCGGCCATTGCCAAAAGGTCTTTGGGGCTTTTGACCTTGAGGTCGGCAAGGGCAAGCACTTCGGTGGTGTCTTCGATTGTCATGGGAATACTCTTGGCCCGCTTGAAAACAAACGATGCGCGTCCAGTCAGATGTAAAAGCTGTATGCGGTCCCCGGACGGGGTGCGCCACAGCAAATAGGGGCCTATGCGCCCCAAGTCAACGGTTTCAGAACTTGACCACCACGGACAGGACAATCAACACCATCAGCAAGGTGGGTACCTCGTTCATCATACGGTACTGGCGGCCCGTCATAACCGGCCCACCATTGGCAAACGCCTTGCGCTGAGCCGACAGCCATCCGTGAAAACCCGACATTGCCAAAACGCCAATCAATTTGGTCCAGGGCCAGACGGCACCCCAGTCAATCACACCCGGAATAAGTGCAAGGCACAGTCCCAAAATCCATGTCGAGATCATTGCCGGTGTCATGATGACTTTGAGAAGCTTCAGTTCCATCGTCTGGAACAGCGCGTGAGTCGCTCCCGACATGCCTACCTGTTCGGCGTGATACACGTACAAGCGCGGAAGATAGAACAACGCGGCCATCCACGCGATCACGGACATGATATGAAATGCCTTGATCCATGGATATAGTCCGACAAGCAGATCGATCATCGCAGGCCCTTTCGTTGCGCGGCCCACCTAATAATAAATATAAGATTAAGAAAAGGATGATGATTTTGTAGGGGCATCGTTTTCTGTGGATTATGCGGTTGGCCCAATAGTTATCCAGACTGTGTACAGTTTGGACAGACCACAACCAAGCGGTGTGGATATAGGTAAAAATAAAATATTATCAGATACTTAATCCATAAATTGACTGCTCAGTAACTGTAAAACAATGTGGATAACCAATAGTGCATCCCATTGTACACTGCAGCCCCGTTATTCTTACCCACCGGGGATGAACGTGGGCTGATCTCCCTGAGCTTCACCGAAGTCATGGACTTGTGGTCACCCTCGCCATTCTGCACACAAGACATGCCGCGTTCACCCGCCCCTTTGCACACAAGGTTACCCACATGCCGACTCCTCTCATTCTTGCCTCTGGATCGCAGATCAGGGCGCAACTGCTGCGCAATGCAGGCCTTGAGTTCACGGTTCAGGCCGCACGTATTGATGAGGATGCAATCAAAGCCGCCCTGTTGGCCGAACAAGCAAACCCCCGCGATATCGCCGACACACTCGCCGAAATGAAGGCAAAGAAAGTCGCATCAAAGGTCCCGGATGCCATGGTGATCGGCTGCGATCAGGTACTCGCTCTCGATCAGACCATCCTGTCCAAGCCCGAAAGTCCCGAAGAGGCTGGCGCGCAATTGCGTGCATTGCGCGGCAAGCGGCATATGTTGCTGTCAGCGGCTGTCATCTTTCATGATGGCAAACCGATTTGGCGCCATGTCGGCACCGTCCGCTTGCGTATGCGAGATGTGTCCGATCCGTATCTGGACAGCTATATTTCAAGAAATTGGGATGACATCCGCCATTCAGTTGGCGCATATCAGTTAGAGGCGGAAGGCGTTCGGTTGTTTCACAGCATCGAAGGAGACTACTTCAACGTGCTGGGCCTGCCGCTATTGGAACTTTTGGCGTTTCTGACGTTGCGCGGCGTGATCGAAGGGTAACCAACGGTAAGACGATGACTGGCAAAATTCCTCTGGCCGGAGTCATTGGCTCCCCCATCTCGCATTCGAAATCACCGCAACTGCACAAGCATTGGCTCAAGACCTATGGGATTGCCGGTGATTACATCCCCATGGACGTGTCGGGTCAGGATCTTCGTGAGGTTTTGCGTACCTTGCCCAAGGCGGGGTTCGTGGGCGTCAATATCACGATCCCACACAAAGTGGCGGTGCTCGAGATTGCCGATCTGGTCACTGATCGCGCCACTCTGATCGGTGCAGCTAACACGCTGATCTTTCGCAAAGACGGTAAAATCCATGCCGACAATACGGATGGCTACGGGTTTGTCGAAAACCTCAAGGCCGGTGCGCCTGAATGGCGACCCGCCGCTGGTCCAGCGGCGGTCCTCGGTGCCGGGGGCGCTGCGCGCGCAGTCATTGCATCCCTTCTGGATTCCGGAGTGCCAGAAATTCTGTTGACCAACCGTACCCGAATTCGCGCCGAAAAGCTGGCTGACGATTTCGGCCACCGCGTCACCGTTGTCGATTGGGTGCAGGCTGGAAATATCCTCGACGAATCCGCGCTGGTGGTTAACACAACGTCACTGGGAATGATCGGCAAGCCGCAGATGCGCGTGCCCTTGGATGGATTACGGCGTGGGTCGATCGTGACGGACCTTGTCTACACACCATTGAAAACCGACCTGCTTGTCGCAGCAGAGGCTGCGGGGTGCGTGACTGTCGACGGATTGGGTATGTTGTTGCACCAGGCCGTCCCAGCTTTCGAACGCTGGTTTGGCCAGCGCCCCGAGGTGGACAGCGCCACGCGCGCCGCAGCTTTGCGATGACATTCAAGCTGGGTCTGACTGGCTCGATTGGTATGGGAAAGTCGACAACCGCCCAGATGTTTGTGCAAGAGGGGTGCGCGTTGTGGGACGCGGATGCGGCTGTTCACAGGCTTTATCAACGCGGCGGTCAGGCGGTCGAACCGATTGGCGCCGTATTTCCGGCGGCCATCGCAGACGGCGCGGTATCTCGGGCAGCCTTGCGCACTATCGTTTCGGGTGATGCAACCGCCCTGGGCCGGATTGAACAGATCGTGCACCCGCTTGTCGCGCAGGACCGGGCAGCATTTCTTGACGCAACCAAGTCTGACATTGCCGTTTTCGATATCCCTTTGCTTTATGAAACAGGCGGCGACGCCGCGATGGACGCCGTCGCCGTTGTGCACGTGCCCGATGATGTGCAGCAGGCCCGCGTTGTGGCGCGCGGTACGATGACGCTGGACCAGTTTCAGGCCATCAAGGCAAAACAGATGCCAAGCGCCGAAAAATGCAAGCGGGCGGATTTCACTATCCTTACGGATACGGTTGAACACGCCCGCGCACAGGTTCAGACTGTGGTCGAGCAGATCAGAAAACGGATGGCCAATGCGTGAAATCGTGCTTGATACGGAAACCACAGGTTTCGACCCGGAAAGCGGTGACCGCATCGTCGAGATCGGGGCAATCGAACTGATCGGCCATATGCCGACGGACAAGGTGTTTCACGAGTATATCGACCCCGAACGTTCGGTGCCGCAAGAAGCATTCGAAGTGCATGGGCTTGGCGATGATTTTCTGCGTGGCAAGCCCAAGTTCGCCGAGATAGGCAAGCGATTTCTTGACTTTGTCGGGGACGCCAAGCTGGTAATCCACAATGCTGCCTTTGACATGAAGTTCCTGAATGCGGAGTTGAAATGGATGGGCCTGCCGCAACTGCCCTACGATCAGGCTGTAGATACTCTTGAGATTGCGCGCCGCAAGTTTCCCGGCTCACCCGCTTCGTTGGATGCATTGTGCCGCCGCTTTGGTATCGACAACTCGTCCCGAACCCTGCACGGCGCCTTGCTGGACAGTGAAATTCTGGCCGAGGTGTACCTTGAGTTGATCGGGGGGCGGCAGCCCGATTTTGGACTGTCCACGCGGGGCAGCGATACGGACAAAACAAACGCCGCAACATCATGGAGTCCAAAGCCCAGACAAAAACCGCTGGCACCGCGACTAACCGAAGCTGAAAAGCAAGCCCATACCGATTTTGTCGCAGGACTTGGTGACAAAACACTTTGGCCAAACTAAAACACCCGCCGCCACAGGCGACGGGCGTGACATCACGAACTGTTGCGACTTAGGCGTCAGCAGGTGCCGACTGGTTCTGGCGACGCGCGATTTCGTTGCGGTACAGCGAAATAAAGTCGATGTTCTCGAGGTTCAGCGGCGGGAAGCCACCGTCGCGGGTGATGTCACTGACAACACGGCGCAGAAACGGGAAAATCATCCGGGGGCATTCGATCAACAGGAACGGGTGCATCTGGTCATCCGGCACATTTTCAATGTGGAATAGGCCGACATAGTCGATTTCCAGAACGAACAGAACTGTGTCGCCCTCTTTCGCCTTCGACGTGATCTTGAGCTTGATCGCGGATTCAAACTGGTGATCCTGCGAACGTTTCTTGGCATCAAGGTTCACCTGAACTTGCACGTCGGGCTGCACATCTGGCGACGCGCCTTTTTGCGCCACGATGTTTTCAAAGGACATATCGCGAATATACTGGCCCAAAACCCGCATCTGCGGTTGTACTGTCTGGGCCGCTTTTTCTTCTTCTGCCATCAAACTTCTCCCGAAGGCGATTGAATTTCTCGCTTCGTAACAGCTTGACGCCCCAGCCTCAATGCTTGGTCCAACCAGAGGGACGACCCGGGTCGTCGGGGTCGGTTTCCACCTCGGCATAATCCCCTTCGATCACGTCGGATTGCGGCCCGGGCCCCGGATGAGTGGAAAATGTCTGAAACTTTATGCGCGACCGTGCCCATTTGAAGACGGCTAACCGGACGCCCGGAATAAGCAGGGCAAACCCGACCGCATCGGTGAAAAACCCCGGTGTCAGCAAAAGCGCGCCGGAAAACAGGATCATTGCACCGTGGGCCAACGCCTCGCTTGGGTCGCGCATTTCATTGAAGGACGAGCGTACTTGCCCCAGAGCCTGTGTGCCCTGTGCGCGCACTAGATAGGTGCCAAGTACCGCTGTGATCACAACAATCAACAAAGTCCAGCCAAGGCCGATGGCCCCGCCAATTTGGATAAACAATGCGATCTCGATCAACGGGACCGCCAGAAATGCCAAAAACAGCCACATGTGCGACATCCTTTCCCCGGGCCATGCCCGCCGTATGGTGGACTTGCCACCACTGGTCACCTACATAGTGATCAGATGTGGCGCCTGCCACCCGACCCCGCCTAACGAGGTATGAATGAACTCTCCGTTGATCCAGTTGCTTGTCCTAGCAGCCATTGCTGTCTTTCTGATTTTGCGGCTGAAAAATGTGCTGGGCACACGCGAAGGCTTTGAACAGCCGCCAACCCCAAAAACGGCGAGTGATCGGCCGAACCGCCCCGACCTGGAAGTGATCGAAGGCGGTCCCGATCTGGATATCACAGACCACGTTGCCGAAGACAGCGATGCCGCAAAGGCACTTGCTGGCATGAAACGGATCGAGCCGTCGTTCAACGTTGCCGATTTCCTGCAAGGTGCGCGGGGTGCCTATGAAATGATCGTGATGGGATACGAGCGCGGCGATCTGTCCGACATCCAGCCGTTCCTGTCCGAAGAAATTTACGAATCTTTCGTCGATGGCGTCGCCGCCCGCGAAGATCAGGGCCTGACCATCGAGGCGGAGTTCATCGGCGTGCGTGAATTGAAGCTGGTGGATGCCACATTCAACGAAGACACTAACGAGGCAGAGTTGAGCATTCGCTTTGTCGCTGAACTGACATCGGCTGTCCGCGACGAAGGCGGTGATATCATCGAAGGCAGCCTGACGGACGCAAAACGGCAAAAGGACACGTGGTCCTTTGCACGAACCATGGGGGCTGATGACCCGAATTGGCTGCTGGTGTCCACAGACGCTTGATCAACGCTTGGACTGGTGTCCTATGCTCGGTGGCCTTGATGGTTAGCGGTGCAGCAGCGGACGTTCGGTATACCGTTCTTGACTATGCCACGCTCGACGGTTGGGATCGCGATGATCATGACGCGGCGCTGGAAGTGTTCCGCAGCACGTGCCGCGATATGAACGACCCCGACTGGCGGTCGCTGTGCGCTGTGGCAACCCAGATTCCGGATGCCAAGGCATTCTTTGAATTGTTTTTTCGCCCCGTCCTGATCGAAGATGGCGCCCCGGCCCTTTTCACTGGATATTTCGAACCCGAACTGGACGGATCGCGCACCCGCAGCGGTCGCTACCGCTATCCCGTCTATGCGATGCCGCCCGAGGCGCGCGTTGCGCGACCCTGGCACACACGCCGCGAAATTCTCGAAGGAGGGGTGATGAGCGGACGTGGCCTTGAAATTGCATGGGTCGATGACCCGGTCGAGCTGTTCTTTCTTCAGATTCAAGGTTCCGGGCGGATCAACCTTTCGAACGGTCAAACGATCCGCGTCGGTTATTCCGGATCGAACGGTCACGAATACCGATCCGTTGGTCAGGAGCTTGTGCGACGCGGCACCTATGCGCCGCATCAGGTCAGCGCGGATGTGATCAAGAACTGGGTTAAACGTAACCCGTTCGATGGAGCGGAACTGTTGTTTCACAATCCATCCTATGTTTTTTTTCGCGAAGTCAGCGAGGTACCGGCGGACCTTGGCCCGTTGGGTGCGATGAACCGGTCGATCACGACCCTGCGCACGGTTGCTGTCGATCCCGCATTTGTGCCGCTGGGCGCACCGGTCTGGATTGAAAAAGACGGCAAAAAGCCGCTTCGCCGCCTGATGGTCGCGCAGGACACAGGATCGGCGATCAAGGGCGCACAGCGAGCTGACGTGTTTTTTGGCACCGGTGATCGCGCCGGCCGCGAGGCTGGTCGCCTTCGCGATCCCGGCCGCATGATGGTGCTGATGCCGATCCAGCGTGCCTATGCCCTGCTGCCGGAAAGTGCGATATGAAACGCCGCAAGTTGCGTCCTGACGAGGAAGAGTTGTGGCGCCAGGTCGTGTCCAATGCCGAACGCCTGCACCCGGAAAAGCCGCTGAAACCGCAGGATTTCGTGACGACCCCCGCGCAAAAACCGCGCCAAAAGGCTGTCTTTGAAGCTTCGCCCCGTGCAATGTTCATGCCGCCGTCTCGTCCAACTGCAACGGCGGATGTATCCGCGCCAATCGCCGACCAAGTGCACAATCAGCCGGTTCACATGGATCGCAAGGCCTTTGACCAGATGAAACGGGGCAAGCTGAGACCGGAGGGTAAGCTGGATCTGCACGGTATGACGCTGGACCGCGCGCATCCGGCCCTGACTCGTTTTATCCTTGGGGCGCAGGTGCAGGGCAAACGGTTGGTGCTGGTTGTCACAGGCAAGGGCAAGGCGCGCGATGACGGTGGACCGATCCCGGTGCGCTACGGCGTGTTGCGCCATCAAGTGCCTCAATGGCTGTCACTACCGCCTTTGTCTGCTGCCGTGTTGCAGGTGACCCAGGCCCATACCCGCCATGGCGGCGGCGGGGCTTATTATGTGTACCTACGCAAAGGCCGGTAATGCGCTGCGAAACCGGCGAATTCCAATCCACATGAACAGGCTCGACAGCAGGAAATAGACTGACACACCGATGTATTGCGTCGTCAGGTCGACTCCCAGATCAATCATCAGGCCCGTAATTCCGGGGCCGATGGCAGACCCCAAGACCATGACCGCTGCCGCCATTGCCTTGATCGAACCGATATGGCGTGTGCCGTAGAACTCAGCCCAAAAGGCGTTGGGTAGGGTCGAATTCGCTCCCGTACTCAATGCCAGAAACACGAACCCGATGGCAGCATGCCCAAGCGAACCGGCGATGGCAAAAATGGTAAATGCAACCACCATTGGCAGTTGATAGAGCGGGATCAGCCGAGCCGTGCCGAACCGATCCAAGGCGATGCCCGAAGCGATCATCGCACCGATCGCCATTGCTGTGTAAAGCGGGAACAGTGATACAAGCGATAGGTGCGTCCAGCCTTTCAATTCGGCAAAATAAACCTGGTGAAAGAAAAACGCGGTGTTGAAGGCCGACGGACCTAGCAGTGCGGGCACCATGAACCAGAACAGCGCATGGCGCATGGTCGATCCGCGCGTCCAGTGCAGGTTTTGCATGCCCACACTCTGGTTTTCATCCGCCATGGATTGCGGCGTGCGTTCGTAGCGCAGAAGTGTCAGCAGAATCGGGATGCCCAGCAAAGCGATGCACGCGGCCACGACCCACAAGGATCGCCAGTGGAACATCGTCAGCAAGGCGACAAAGATCAGCGGTAAAAGCGCCTCGCCCATTGCAAACCCAAGCGATGCGACGGACAACGCCCTTCCCCGCGTGGCGACGAACCATCGGGCCATTGACACGATGGCGATGTGGCTGCACATGCCTTGCCCGGTCAGGCGCAGCGCAAAGATGACAAAGGGCAACAGGGCCGCGAAAGGGTTCAGAGCCATGGCAAGGCAGGCGGCCGCCAACATGCTCAACACAAGCACACCCAAGGCGCGGGCGCGGAACATATCTGTCAGGCTGCCCGCCCAAATCATCGTTGCCGCGGAGGCCGTGGTGCCCAAGGAATAAATCGCGCCCCATGCTCCGTGACTCAGACCGAAATCGGCCTGAATTTCAGCCGCAAAGATTGAAATGAAATATGTCTGCCCGAACGAAGACAGCAAAGTCAGCAGCGCCCCTGCCGACAACCAGTTCCGGTTTTCCCTGAGGAATGAAAGAAGATCCGCACGCAGCGAAAGAGCGGTCACTATCGCTCACCTTCTGAAATCAGAACGGCAGTGTCGCGGTTCGTCTGCGTGACGACGCGTCGCTGCCCCGGTATGACAATGGCTGATCCGGTGCGTCCGCGCAGGAACTCACGGTCAAGGTCGGATGAGCGGCGCAAAAGCTGTATCAGTGCGGGCGAGCCACCCGCCACAAAATGGTTGCCAGACTTGCGATCCGAAAATTCGGTCACATCCAGAATGGTAATGGGCAGATCAGTAACTTCGTCCGCGTTCGAGATATTGCCCAACTGCGTCTTTTGCCCCCGAAGCCGCGAGGACAGGCGCAAAACCGCATCCTTGCGCGACACGATCACAACAAACGGGTCCGGCACATCCCTGATCCGGCGAAACTGGCTGCGAAACACGTCGACGTTGATATCGGGCGACATCAGGATAACACCACGCACATGCTTGCCCACCCAGCCCGGTTCTTCGATTTCAAGCTGCCGAAAGGTCTCCATGACCAAGGCACTGCCCATCGAATGCGCCACCACGATCATGTTCGGATCGCCCGCAGCCCGGATCGTCTGCATCAAGTCGGCCAGACCATCGCGGGCAAACAGCGCACTGTCACGGTCATATTCGTAGCCCAAAGGGTTGCCCCGACTCGGCCAGGAATAGCTGACATGCGCGCCCGGAATCTCAAGATCAGTGGCCAGCTGCGCCATCCGAAAAGCTGAATCCGAAAAACTGTTGTTGAAACCATGGACAAAAATGGTGACCTCTCGGCCATTATTTGAACTATTGCCGATTTCACGCCGCAGGCGCTGTGCAAACTTTGTCCGCGTCTCGAATTGCGTCAGCTCCGCGATGGCAAAGTCCCTTTCAGGCTTGGGTTTATCGAACCCGTCCGACACGCTGCCAAGCGCACGATTCGGCGGAATAGAGACGGTTGCCTCCATGAGGCGCAATGTGGTCGAGCGGTCGATGCCGAACTCTCCGGCCTCGTTGACGGCGCGGGTCGTGCCGATGAAAACTGCCTTGTTCAATCCGAAATTCATCGCGTCTGGAACGATGGGTGCAGCCGTGCGATCGCTGCAGCCGATGACAGCCAATGCCAGCACAACTGTGACCCAACGCATGTTTGTTCCTTCGCTAACGCCTGTTTCGCCTTAGCGCAGAAAATGCAGCGCGACTACAGCACATATCGGCTGAGATCGGTCGAGCGCGACAGCTCGCCCAAATGCTGCTCAACAAAAGCGGCATCGACGACGATTTGTTCGCCGCCCCGGTCCGGCGCGGTAAAGGACAACTCCTCAAAGACCCGCTCCATCACTGTGTAGAGCCGCCGCGCGCCGATATTTTCGACCGACTGATTCACCTCGGCTGCGATCCGGGCAAGGGCGCGGATACCATCAGGCTCAAAGGTCACCGTCACCTGTTCGGTCGCCATCAACGCCGAATATTGCAGCGTCAGCGCATTGTCCGTCTCTTGCAGGATGCGCACAAAATCATCTTCGGTCAGGGCGCGCAATTCAACCCGGATAGGCAGGCGGCCCTGTAGTTCGGGTAGCAGATCTGACGGTTTGGCGATGTGAAACGCGCCAGAGGCGATGAACAGGATGTGGTCAGTCTTGACCGGTCCATGTTTGGTGCTGACGGTCGTCCCTTCGATCAGGGGCAACAAGTCGCGCTGAACGCCCTCACGGCTGACGTCCGCGCCGCGCGCATCCGAACGGGCGCAGACTTTGTCAATCTCATCCAGAAAAACGATCCCGTTTTCCTGCACTGACTCAAGCGCGCCTTTGGTCACAGCCTCGTCATCAAGCAGCTTGTCCGCCTCTTCTCCGATCAACACGTCATAGCTTTGGGCGACGGTTAGTTTCTTGCGCGTCGTCCGGCCGCCCATCGCTTTTCCAAACAAATCGCCAAGGTTCATCATGCCGGCGCCACCCCCCGGCTGCCCAGGAATGTCCATCATCGGGAACGGGTTCGAGGTGTCGGCGACATCCAATTCGATCACGGTCGAATCCAGATCACCCGATCGCAGCTTTTTTCGGAACATCTCGCGTGTGCCTTCGCGGGCGTCAGTTCCCGCGATAGCGGTGATCACCCGGTCTTCGGCGGCCTGCTTGGCCTTGGCTTTTACGTCCTCGCGCATGTGCTCGCGGGTCTGGGCAATAGCGGAATCGACAAGGTCCCGGATGATCTGTTCGACATCGCGCCCGACATAGCCCACTTCGGTAAACTTCGTCGCTTCGACCTTTAGGAACGGCGCGCGGGCGAGCTTTGCGAGTCGGCGGCTGATTTCGGTCTTGCCCACGCCTGTAGGGCCGATCATCAGGATATTCTTGGGATACACCTCGTCCCGCAGATCGTCGTCCAATTGCTTGCGCCGCCACCGGTTGCGCAGCGCCACGGCAACGGCCCGTTTGGCATCCGCTTGACCGATGATAAAACGATCAAGTTCGGACACGATTTCGCGGGGGGTCAGGTCAGTCATTTAGTACTTCCTTTGATCGTCTCGACGGTCAGGTTTCCGTTGGTGTAGACGCAAATATCCGCGGCAATCGCCATGGCGTCCCGCGCTACGGTTTCCGCATCCCGGTCGCTGTCCATCATGCCGCGCGCGGCCGCAAGCGCGTAGTTTCCGCCGGACCCGATGGCCGCAATATCATGCTCAGGCTCCAGCACGTCGCCTGCGCCGGTGATCACAAACATATCTGTGCCGTCGGTCACGATCAGCATCGCCTCAAGCTTTTGCAGGTATTTGTCGGTGCGCCAGTCCTTGGCCAACTCGACGCTTGCGCGGGCCAGTTGCCCCGGCGTCGCTTCCAGCTTGGTTTCCAGCCTTTCCAGCAGGGTAAAGGCATCAGCAGTTGACCCGGCAAATCCCGCGACAACATCGAAACCGCCGGGGCTCAGTCGGCGCACCTTGCGCGCGCTGCCCTTGATAACGGTCTGACCCAGCGACACTTGACCATCCCCTGCAATCACGACGGCGCCGCCTTTTTTCACGCCAATGATCGTTGTCCCGTGCCAGCCGGGAAAGTCGGATTTGGCCATATCGTGTCTCCTGTGTGTTCGGGCCTATATGGCTTTTGGCCGAATGGGGGACAAGAGGGCGATCTTGTCGCCCCCAGTTGGCCTGCTTAGTGTGAGGCACATGGACCAACCTAAACACACGCGCTTTTACCTTGATGACGGGCTGCGGCGCAGTGCGGAGGGCGGGCAGCATAACTTTATCGGCAAAGTCGTCTCGGTCCTGACCAAATCCGGGTTCGATGTAAGCTTTCATGCGAACTCGACGGCAGAAAGGCTGAAAGCTGCCGGTAGACGTGGATATGGTTTGTGCCACATGACGCCACCGCCGAATGCGCGCTGTCTCGTGTTTCGAAGAGTCTATCATTACCCGTTCTGGCAGATACAGGCGTCTGATCAGCGGTGGCATTGGGACGTGGCCCATGACAACTTCGACGCGTCCCTATGCCCGCGTCCCGAAGCGCAGCGCTTTTTCGACTTTTGGCGCAAACGGGTCTGCGGATCCTTGTTGGATGATATCGCAGATGACGGGTTCATCTATATTCCGTTGCAGGGCTTGCTTACCCAGCACAGGTCATTCCAGTCCTGCTCCCCGATAGAGATGATCGCGCGCACCCGCGCCACATATCCCGACCGGCGCATCATCGCCACCCTGCACCCGAAAGAAGCCTATACACCCAAAGAGCTTTCCATCTTGCAAACGTTAGAGGCCGACGACCCGCACCTAACCATCCAAACCGGCGGGCGTGATCAGCTGCTGCCGCGCTGCAGTTTTGTGGTCACCCAAAATTCAAGCGTTGCCTTTGACGGGATGTTTTTTCTCAAGCCATCTGTGTTGTTCGGTATGGCAGATTTCCACCATATCGCACTGGATGGACAAGCGCAGGACGCGCTCGCTCAAGCGGATGATCATGCACCGGATTTTGCGGCATATCTGTGGTGGTTCTGGCAGCACATGGCCATCAATGCAGGTCATGAAAGCGCCGAGGCCAAGATTGCAGCCAAGTTGATCGCAGCGGGTTGGCCCGTGTCGATGTGATGGGGTACCCGTTCAAACGGATACCCCACATATGGTTCAAAGGGACTCTTCGATCCAGCTTTGCAAGGCGGCCTTGGGCTTGGCCCCGGCCATGTTCGAAACGACCTGACCATTCTTGAAGATGAACAGCGCCGGAATGCCGCGAACACCCATCTGGGCGGGCGAATTCGGGTTCGAATCCACGTCGACCTTTACGATCTTCACCTTGCCTTCCATCTCGGCCGACAACTCTTCGAGCGCGGGTCCGATCTGCTTGCAAGGGCCACACCATTCGGCCCAGAAGTCCACCACAACGGGGACATCGGAATTTTTGACTTCAGCGTCAAACGTTGCATCGGTTACGGCCATGGTTGCCATATGAATCTCTCCTCACGGGATCACGCGTAGACCCGTAAGCTAGGTAGCCGCACCTGCATCGTCAAGATATGGCGTGCGCTTCAACGCATTCGTCACGATATCGTGCGGCAAAGCCATCATTTGCCCTGTGCGGGTCCACAGTATGCTCAGTTTCTGGGCGCGATCCGGATAGATTTGGGCGATGGCGTGGGAATAGGCACCCATTTGACGCAAAACACCTTCGGGACAGGCGTCTGCTGTGGCGGGTACAGTGCGGTTGCTTTTGAAATCGATGATGTGCACCTCCTCCGACGTCACGATCAGACGGTCGATCGTGCCGTGCATCCGCCGCGACCCCAAGGGCGCGGATACGGGCACTTCGGCGAGGGTTTTCGGGTCAAAGACGTGCGCCAGGGCCGGATTGTCCAAAATTGCCTGTGCCTCCTTTGCGGCCTCTTGTTGCAGTGTCTTGGGCAAGGTGTCGGGCATTGTGTCGAATTGCCGGGTCTCCAAAAGATAGTGGACCAGTGTCCCAAATGCCTTGGCGGTTTCTTCGTCCAGACCCTCACCGGGCAGCGCTTTTGCGCCTTCCAGATTGGAAGGCGACAATGTTTTGGGCGTTTCAGGCAACTCAGGGGCGCCAAGGCCAAACAGGGCAGGAAGATCGGTGGGTGGCTGATCCGACAGCGGTGTTTGGGTCGAGGCCGTAAAATCCCACGACCCGTGTTCCATCCTCAAACCACGACCAACCGGCGTAATCAGGTCGAACGCCCCTTGCGACCGCATCGCCACTTCGACACGCTGATGCCAGTCATCGCCTTGCTTATCCAATTCGCCCGAAGCACCGACGATCAACCACTTTTCGGCACGTGTCAGAGCCACATAAAGCAGACGCAGGGACTCTTCGGCTTGTGCGCCTTTCATGTCTGCCAGCCGTGCGGCCATAGCGTCCGGCTGCGCATCTGCGGACATTTTCCAGACCGGAACACCATCCATTGTAATGACTTCATCCCTGATCTGCAGGTTACGTTTTCCGCATTCGGGCAACACCACGATGGGGGACTCCAGACCCTTGGATCCATGCACGGTCATGACCCGGATCTGGTTGGACGCATTGTCGATCTGGCGCTTGACCTCGAGATCGTCGGTTTCCATCCACGTCAGAAACCCGGTGAGACTGGGTGTCGAGGCGCGTTCGTAGGCCAGTGCCTGTGACAGAAGTGCGTTGATCCCGTCCTCGGCCTCGGGGCCCAAACGAGCAAGCAGACGCTTGCGCCCACCGTGCCGCGTCAACATGCGTTCGATCAGATCGTAGGGGCGCAGAAAGTCGATATTGTTCCGCATATCGTGCAAAACAGAGACTGTATCGGGGTAAACCTCACCTTTTGTGCGCAGCGCGGACCATAGGAACTCTTCTTTCCGGTGATGCGCGAGGGTAAACAGGTCCTGCTCGCTCCAGCCGAACAGGGGTGAACGCAGGGCTGTCGCCAATGACAAGCTGTCGTCCGGCGTTGCAAGGAAAGACAACAGCGCACCAAGGTCACGCACCGCGATTTCAGCCCCGACTTTCAGCCGATCCGCGCCCGCAATGGGTAGATCAGCTTCTTTGCAGGCTCTGATAACGTCGGAAAAGATGCCGCCGCGCCTTTGCACAAGGATCAGGAAATCGCGTGCCTGCACGGGTCGCGCGCCATCCTTGTCGGGGATCAGAACGCCTGTGTCGATCATTTGCTTGATCTGCTCCGCGATGGCCTTGGCAAGAACGCGATATTGATGGGCAGAGGTGTGCCGATCGATGGGATCGAACCAGTCCTGTTTGGCCTCTTCTTCGGGTTTGGGCACAAGCGGCCACAGATCCACGCGCCCGGGCAGGTCGGTGTTGAAGGCGAGGTGCTTGCCGTGCCCAAATCCGGCGGAGCCTTCGTTTTCGAAAACGGCGTCTACAAGCCGCAGGATCGCAGGCGACGAGCGAAAGGAATAATCAAGCGTCAGCGGACGCAGATTTTGGCCCGATTGCGCAAGTTTAGAGCCGAATTCCCGTTGCATGCGATCAAACTCGCGCGGGTCTGCCCCTTGGAAGGAGTAGATCGACTGCTTTTTGTCCCCGACTACGAAAATGGTGCGTGTGATCTCGGCACGCGCGCCCTCGCCGCTCGAAAACTCTTCGGCTAGCCGCCAGATCACGTCCCATTGCGCCGGGCTGGTATCCTGCGCCTCGTCCACCAGAATATGGTCGATCCCCCCGTCGAGACGATAAAGTACCCAAGCCGCGACCCGATCATCGCTTAGCAGTTGGCGCGCCTTCTGAATCAGGTCGTCGAAATCCAGCCAGCCGCGTCGCTGTTTGGCCGTTGCGTAGCTGTCGGCAAAGCGACGGGCGAAATCATGCAGGACGACGGTGCGTTCGGCGGCGTACAGCGACAGAACCTGATCGCGTGTATCTGCGATACGCTGCATAAGCGCGTTCAACCGATCCATCAGGTGTGCAGCGGCGCTTTGCGTGGGCTTGGTCGGAAAACTGCCGATTTTGGCTTGATGTGCGGACTGTGCCGTAGGTCCGAACAGAAAAACACCCATCAGTTCCGGGATCGCACCATAGTCGAGCGCAGTTATGGCGCTTAGTCGAGATCCTGCCTTGGCATCGTTGCCGCCTTTGACGATCAGCAGCGGGATCAACTCTTGCAACAAAGCCCAATCACCAGGCGCAAAGGAGGATGTTTCGATGCTGTCCTTGGACAGGGTCGGTGGCTGGCCGAACAGAGCCAAAGCATCACCAAGAGAAAAATCCGAGAATTCAACCGACTGACTTGTAATCGCCTTCGTCAGCTTCAGGAAATCTTCGCCCGTGTATTGCCGAGCAAGCGCCGTCAGAACAGGCTTGTCCGGCCCGTCCGCCATCTGATCCACCAGTTCGGCCCGCAGCAGGTCAGCGGCGCGATCCTCGATCTCGGTGAATTGGGGGCTGACACCCGCCTCAAGTGGAAAACGCCGCAATAGAGAAGCACAGAACGAATGGATCGTCTGGATTTTCAGGCCGCCCGGCGTTTCGATGGCGCGGGCGAACAGTGTGCGCGCACGGCGCAAATCTTCTCCGTCGGGGACACGTTCCAACCCCAGATCGGCCAACGCCAGACGCAGTTTGTCGTCATCCAGCATCGCCCACTCGCCAAGCCGTTGAAACAACCGGTTCTGCATCTCGGATGCGGCGGCCTTGGTGTAGGTCAGGCACAGGATGTGCTGCGGTTCAACCTTTTCCAGCAGCAACCGCGCGACCCGGTCCGTCAACACCCGCGTCTTGCCGGACCCGGCATTTGCCGACAGCCATGTGGACTCCATCGGTTGGGCCGCGTCATGCTGTCGGCGCGTCGCCTCGTTCGGAACGCTCATTCCAGCACCTCCGGATTAGGTGCTGCCGTAACATCCCATTCGCCAAAGCGCGCAAGCTGGTCATAGTCGCGCGCATCCGTGTCCTTTTCCATCGCGCGGCGCGAAGTATAGCCTTTGTCGCCTTCAAGATAGGCCGACAAAAGCCCAAGAAGCTCGGCCATAATCTTGACTGACGGCTCATCTGCAATGGGCGAATCCTCAACCTTGGGATTCGACCCTAACCCGATGAATTGTGCCGCTTTGACATGTCGGACACCCAGTTTTTCGAATGCGCCCTGTTCCACCATCGCCGCTTCTATCAACAACTGTTTGTCAAAGTGCTTTTGTTTGTCCAGCGACGGCGGCGCGCCGGTCTTGTAGTCATAGATCAGCACGTCGCCATCTTCGTCCACATCAATCCTGTCCGCTTTGCCTGTCAGCGTTGTGGCGATGGCGGGCAAGGTCAGTCGCCCCATGGCGTCCTCTTCGAACAGGGTCGGGGTTGCAATGGCTTGGCGGACGGTTTCCGTCTCGACGATCCACGCGGCGGCCCGTTCGAATCGCGCCAGCCACAGCGCACGGGCGGCGGGCCATGGCACGTCGCGCTCAAGCACATGCCGAGCGTGGGCCATCAGGCTGTCGACGCTCAGCGCAGCGGGGTCATTCAGCGTCGCCTTGACGAAGTGTTTCATCACGTCATGGGACAGAATTCCACGCAATAGCGCATCAGGGGTCTGCACCAACGGGTTGAGCGCACGCAGGCGCAGGCAGTGTTTGGCATAGATTGCGTAGGGATCCCGGATCAGCGTCTGGATCTCCGTCACGCTGAAATGCCGGGGTCGGGCAGATACAGGCGGGCAGGGCGCGGGCCGCATGGCCCGACCCATGCTCGGTGCCGCATCAAGCTGCTTGGCCCTATCCAACCAGATCGAACCACGGCTTTTCATCTCGGACCACACATCGGGTCCACCTTGCGCTGCCAGACCCGTCACCAGATTTTTCAACCGGTTGATCCAGCGGGACGGCACCGTTTCGGCATCATCTGACCGGATCGAGCGGGTCAGCCACACCTCGGGCGCGGCAATGGCTTGCTGAAAATCGTGAGCAGACAGTCCGATGCGCCGTTCGGGCAGCAACAGACCTGCATCAAAGCGCATCTTGCGGTTCAACCATGGGTCCGGCTTGGGCGCTTCGGGCCATGTGCCATCGTTAAGGCCTGCCAAGATGACCAGATCGGCCCCCTGCACGCGCGCCTCAAGCGTGCCCCAGATCATGATTGTCGGGTGTGGGGCATCGCGGTCTCGCACCTCTTCCTGATTAAGGACTCCGCCCACCAATGCGCCATAATCCGATGCGGACATTTCGGTCCCATGCGGCGCTTCGTCAGTGAGTGCGCGCATCGTGTCGCGGGCGACTTGCCCGGCTTTCCTGAGCCACAATTCGCCCCCATCCGTGCCGATGGGACCATTTGCCATGGCTTCGGCAAGGTTCAGATGGCGGGTGACCCACTCGGAAAGGGACAGTTTGGCGGGCACATGCTGGTCGCACATCATTTTCGCGACCCATAGCGCCCAATGTTCCATCGCCTCTGTGTCGGTCTTGTCGGCCTTTGTCGCACAAGCCACAAGGCTGTCGCGATCCGGATAGGGCAGGCCTTGTCGGCGCATCCGCAGTTCCAGCTTTTGCGTGCGCAACTGGTGCGTGTTGCGGTCGTGGCTTGAATGGGTCAGCGGGTGTTTCAGCAGGGTCAGCAGCGCCTCGGCGTCCAAGGGTCGGTCGAACAGGCCGGCGACATGGCGCAGGAAGCGACCGGGCGGTGACAGGTGCAGCGGTGTGCCGCCGCTGTCATCGGGCAAGATGTTCCAGCGATCCAGTGCTGCGGTCACCTGACGGGTCAGCATTCGGTCGGGCGTGATCAAGGCTGCGGGTTGCCCATGCTCTGCCGCGATGCGCAGACGCATGGCGATTGCGATGGCCTCAGCACGGGGCGTATCCGCCTCAATAAGGGTGATGGGTTTGGTTGCGGCCTCAAGATCGCGCAGCCTTGGTCCTTCGCTACGCCATGCATCCGTAACCGGAGCCGGGCGCAAGGCAAGCGAGACCAGCCTGTTGCGCGCCTCGGATGGGGCTTGATCCTGCGACCAGGGCTGGATCGTTGCGGGCAAGAGGCCCAGTTTTTCGGCAAGCTTGACGAAGCGGAATTGCGGATGATCCTCGCCCGTCGTTTCCTCCGCCAGACTGTCCCAGACGTGGTTCATGTCAAAGTCGAATCCCGGCAGGATCACAGCGCCCTGTGGCAGGGTCGCAACGGCTTGCATCAACAGTTGAGTGGTGCCGCGCGACCCTGTCGACCCGACCACCAGCATCGGATCTGCCAATGGGTGATCCGCCCAATGGGCTGCAAGCCGCAGAACGGTTTCGCGCTGGCGACCTTCGGCGTCGGGCGCATCTTTCGAGACGTCGATATAGGACTGCGCAATCGCAATGAATTGTTGCGCGCGTGCCCAGTGTCCGGATTGGTCAGACACATCAAGGTTTGCGATGTCTTCGGCGCCGACCCCTTCGCCCTGCATTTCATCCATTAAGGCCGCGAGGCTGTCGGCCAGATCGAAGCCAGCGGTATCTGGGGCAAGGCCGGATTGCTGTTCGATCAGCTTGTTTGTCAGAGCCACCAGCTTTAGCCGCCTTCGCAGTGGGGGTGCGGCTCTTGGCAGGGCCGGGCCGGGCAGCAGATCGTCGAGGTCGGTGATCATCCGTATCCGCGGCAAAAGGCGCGGCGGCCCTGCATCGAACAGATCCCGCAGGCGGCGCGCCATGCGTTTGGTGTTTACCAGCAGCGTCACCCGCGCCCAATCTTCGGGGGCGGCGTGGCCCAGCCGTTCCTCCAGCCCCGCGATGGTTGCGGCTGGGAAATCCACCCCGATGGGGCATCCGAAAACACGCGGGCGAGGCGACGGTTCAAACATGGCGCGCCAGCATCTCTTCGGCTTCGGCGATCCCGCCGGGATGCCCGACGTCGCACCAGTGGCCCGGATAGGACAGGCCGAACAGGCGTTTCCGGTCAGCCATCATGTTCCAAATGACATTGAGGGAGAAGGCTGTATCTTCAACTGTCCCCAGCAGGTTGGTTTTCAGGATTTGCGCGCCCCCATAAACAGTGTCGCCGCCACGATGCAGACGCCCTGTGACGTCGATTTGGAAATCGGCTTTGCCATCACGCCCGTGAGCACGCTCAAGCGGCACGCAGATCAGCAAGGCATCCATGCGCCGTGAATCCCACGTATCGATCAACAGCCGCAAAGGGTTGGGCCCTGCCCAGACGGCGTCTGTATTCAGGGTTGCGACTGGCCCAGACCCAAGCAGCGGCAAGGCGTGGCGCAAACCACCGCCGGTTTCCAGAATGTCGGGTTCTTCACGGGTGGTTTGTACCTCTGATCCTTTCAGATGTGCTTCGATCATATCGGGCAGATAGTGCAGGTTGGCCACGATAGGCGCAGTGCCAGCATCCCGCCCCAGATCAAGCGCGTGGTCGATCAGGGCACGCCCTGCAACCTTGATCAGCGGCTTGGGCTGGTGCGCGGTCAGGCGCTTCATGCGCGTGCCGAACCCTGCCGCGAAAAGCATCAGGGCAGGGGGATCGTGGCGCATTGGTCTTTCAGACTTGTCAAAAGGGCTCGGGTGGGCGCGGGCAAATGCGCATCGATCAGTGGCTTGATCCGCTCCAGCGCTGGATGGGACAAGTTCGTTTGAACATGCGCCCATACGCGCGGGATCAGGTCCACGTAATGTGGTTTGCCATAGGCAAGCGACAGTCGGGCGAATACACCCAGAATCCGCAGATTTCGCTGTACGCCAAGCAGTGCATATGCGGTTGAGAATGTGGTTGCGTCCGTTCCCGTCGCAACAATGTATCGACCCATCATCATCTCTGCGACGTTGTTGGGAACATCGCGACGCGCGTCCTGTGCAATGGACACAAGATCATAGGCGGGGTGGCCCAGCATGGCATCCTGATAATCCAGCAGACCCACCCGTGCCGCACCAATGCGATCCGGTAGCCAAATCAGGTTTTCCGCATGGTAGTCTCGTTGGATCAAAACCGGCGATACGGCATCAACCGGCAACAGGGCTTCATGAAACGCATCCTTGAACGCGGATTTGGCACCATGGTCCACCGACCCGACCACACCGCGCTGATACCAGTCAAAGGCCAGCACCGCGAGGCTGGTCATGACCTTGGCATCATAACGGGCAAGGTCCGGCGGTACTGCGCGATGAAGGTCCACCAGCACGTCGACAGACGCCTGATACAACGGCGTTTCAAGTGATGGATCAGCTTTCATCACACGTGCGAACAGATCGTCGCCCAAATCCTCGATCAAAAGAAAACCATGCTGTTCGTCTTGGGCGTAGATGTCAGGGGCAGACAAGCTCGCCTGCCGCAGAAATCGCGTGATGGTCAAGAAGGGACGCACATCCTCGCCCTTGTCGGGTGGGGCGTCCATCAGGATCGCCGTGTCGCCAGCGCTGCGCTGCAACCGTTCATAGCGACGGTTCGAGGCATCCCCTGCAACCAGACTTCGGGGCACTCCACCCCAACCGGATCGCTCAAGAAACACGTCTATCAATGCCGAGCGATCAGGCATGTTGTGTCACACCGGTGAGCCGGGCGGGCCATTTTTCATCCGTCCATGACAGGCGTACGTGGCGTGCATCGCCGTCGGGCGCGATGTCGATGCCAAGGGCATTAACCGGGCACAATGGGCCCAGCCGGTCCGGCCACTCCACCAGACAGATCGCAGAGTCAAAGGCATCCACCAGACCGAGTTCGTCGATTTCCGTATCGAATGCCACACGGTAAAGGTCCGTATGCCAAAGCGGGCCGGACGTTGTTTCGTAAGTCTGTACAAGGGTGAATGTCGGTGACGGGACATCCTCGGGCGCAGGCAACAGGGATTGAATCAGCGCCCGGGCGAAATGCGTTTTTCCGGACCCGACTGGCCCGCTCAGCAGGATGACGTCACCAGTACGCAGTTGCCTGCCCAATATGACGGCGCAACGCGCAGCGGACTCTTCATCAGGCCAGTCGATGGTCAGGGAACTTACACTCATCCTGCCAAACTATCGGCATCGTCCAGCGCTGCAAGCGGAATGACCTAAGAGTTAACCGGAACGAGCACGTTATGGGCCTTGCTGCTTTCGACAAACCGGATGACGGTGGCACCGGACGCGATGGGCGACAATCGAACGACATAGCCCCCCGTCTTATGATGGGTGATCTCGGCCTCCCAGGATGCGCGTTCGCCGATCTTCATCACGAAATCGCGCATATCGCCCCAAGACGGATCGGGTGCGCTTTGGCTTTGCCATTCCTTGATCGAGTCGATGATGGTGACGTCGGCGAAACTGCAATCCGGATCCATCTTCCACATTGTGCGATAGGCCGTATTGCAAAAGGTCAGCACCCCGGCTGAAGAGAACACTGCCAGCGCATCCTCGAATGTGTCCATCAGGGACTGGCCCAACTCCAGCTCGGCACGGAAATTGCGCGTCAGGGAAATCTCGGCAGTGATATCCTCGATCAGAAAGGCGACGGCGCCATCAGGATGTGGGCGGCCACTGACCCTATAGGTGTGCCCGGTGTCCAGTGTCCAAGTTTCCTGATAACTGGCGTGAGTGGCAGCCGCGATCATGTCGAAAATCTCTTGTCGCCATGAGCTGTAGTTTTTCGGCTCGGGCATTACACGATTGTCACGCAGTCGGTCGAAAAATGACAACAGGCTCGGTCGCCCGCTCAGGAATTCGACGGGCAGGGACGTCAGGTCGACCATGGCGGGGTTGAAAAGGGCTAGCTGCCCATTTCGGTCGAAAATGGCGAGGCCGATGGACAGGTGGGCAAAGGTCTTGGCCAGGGTCTGGACAAAGTTGCGCTGGGCCACTTCGGCCTGGATAACGGCGTTGATGTCGACCGCATGGTAGATCACGTTGCTGCCCGCCCGTGTGGCGGTGACATTGTACCATTCGGTTGTCGCGTTATGCTCGACGTTGATCGGAACGCGGATCGTGCGTTTGTCACGCAGGTCTCTTGGTTCGAACAGGAACAGCGGTTCATGACTTGCCGATTGTCTTGGGCGCGCAATTTCGGAAAGCGCGGCATATGCTGTGTTGTGCCATTGAACATCACCGGCCTCGTCGGTCAGCCAGATTGGATAGGGGGCGTCGATTGCCGCAAGGCGCAGCGTATCCAGTTCCGCCTCAAGCGATTTTATTTCGTGCACGGCGCTGGCATCGGTCAGAAAGTCATCCTCGATCACCACGCGGGTCATTTCCTGTTCGCGGTCCAGATGAAGTATCGCAGGATCGCCTGCCGCCGCAGCACGCAGTGTCAGCGACTTCATCTCGCGCAGGGCGTCACCATCCGGCAATCCGGGAAAGCGTGAGGTCAACGCAGCGCGCAAAGCTTGCCAATCGGTCTCGGCCTTTTCCTTGCTAAGAACCGTCCGGGCTTGTTCCGTCGCATGCTCCAGATCAAGGTCGCAAAACAAAAAGTGCAGGCCCTGCGGACTGGGTTGTGCCATCGCCGTTTTGGTCACCGACACCGCACCAAGATAGGCAAGACCGGCGACAACGGCTGCCGTGGCGCTGGCGAATACAATGATGATCTCGACTACGGGCACGCGGCGCAACCTCTCTGGACAGAGGTTTTACGTATGCTTCATCAAGGTTAACAGGTGGTTAAGTTTGGTAAACCGAACGGACCATCAGCCCCGTATTTGTTGGTTTCGTCCTTGCTTGATCGAATTTTCACCACTGCGTGCGTCGATCTTACGTCTGGGCCACGTCACTTCGACAATCGCGCCCTTGCAATTGACGTTCTGTCGCGACCCCGCATAGGGGTCCGTTCCATTGGCGAATGTCAGCTCTGCGCCCGAGCGTTCAAGCAAGGTCTTGGCGATAAACAGGCCCAGCCCCATGCCCTCGTATTCCGGGCGCTGGGCACGGTCGGGGCCGGACCTGCGCCGCCGGACGAACGGATCGCCGATGCGACCCAGAACCTGAACCGGAAAACCGAGGCCATCGTCCATGATGCGCAGGGTGATCTGATCAGCCGTCCAGTGCGCTTCGATCCAAACGGTCGAACGTGCGAAGTCGACGGCGTTCTGAACAAGGTTACGCAGGCCGTGGATGATCTCGGGTTGGCGCAGAATGGCGGGTTGGTCAATCTCATCTCCCGCATCAGGGTCGTGCGTGTACTTTACCTTTTTGCCGCGATGCATGTGCGGCTCTGCCGCTTCTTGAACGACAGTCATCAGAGGGGCCTGGCGCAAGTGCAGATCATCTTTGCCAGCCCGACCCATGTCCCGCAAAATATCCCGGCAGCGATCGGCCTGTTCACGGATCAGCGCGGCGTCCTCCTGCAAATCGGGGTAATCCGCCAACTCTTCAAGCAGTTCGGCGCTGGCCAGTTTGATTGTGGCCAGCGGCGTGCCCAGTTCATGCGCTGCCGCGGCAACGACGCCCCCGAGGTCGGTCAGCTTTTGTTCGCGCGACAGGGCAAGCTGTGTGGCGGCCAGCGCATCCGACATCGCATGCATTTCAAAGGTCACGCGGCGGGAATAGAGGCCGATAAAGCAGATGGCGATCACCAGCGCGATCCAGTTGCCAAAGACGAACAGGTCCGGGATGCTCAGCACGATCCCGCTTTGGGTGGTCAGGGGCAGGTTGTATTCCGACAGCAGCGTCACGATCACGATCGCCGTCGCTCCCACCAGAACGGTGGACCGTGTCGTCAGAACCGCCGCCGAAATCGTCACCGGCCCCAGCATCAACAACGCGAACGGGTTGTTCAGCCCACCGGTCAGGGCCAGAAGAAACCCAAGCTGCAAAAGGTCGAACAGGACCATCAAAAGGTTCTCGTATTCGGTCAAGCGCTTGTTTTCGGGAAAGACGAAGATGGCGATCAGATTGCCGATCACGGAAATGCCGACGACCAGATAGCACAGCCCGATTTCCAGCTGTAGCCCGTACATCCGCTGCGCGACTGTCAGCGCGACGATCTGCCCGACGATAGCGACCCAGCGCAGCAGGATCATCGTGCGCAGGCGAATCCAGTTCGATCTTTGTTGGCCTGCGAGCAGGCCGAAGTCTGGTTGCGCCATGTGTCTCACTACTTCGTAGGTTGCGCTAAGGCGAAAGATGGTTAGCTAAGGCGGGAAATGTCAAAGTGCCGAGGACCCGAATGACCCGCATCATCGCACCCGTTGCCGCCCTTGTCGCCGCTCTATTTCTTGGCGGAATTTGGTGGTTCACACAAGGTAGGGTGGAAACGGGTCTGGCCCAGTGCACCGCGACGAAGATTGCGGGTGACGGCAATCAGATTGGCGGCCCGTTCGAATTGGTGAATGCCGAGGGTCAGACCGTGACTGACACGGACGTGATCACCGAACCCAGCCTTGTGTATTTCGGCTATACGTTCTGCCCGGACGTGTGCCCGTTGGACACGGCGCGCAACGCCGAGGCGGTAGATATTCTGGCCGAGCGCGGTATGTCCGTGACACCCATCTTTATCACCGTCGATCCCGCGCGTGACACACCCGAGATCGTTGGCGATTTTGCCTATAATCTGCATGAAAAGATGATCGGTCTGACTGGATCGCCTGAACAGGTCGACGCCGCCTCCAAGGAGTACCGCACCTATTACAAGCTGCACGACACATCCGACGAATTCTACCTCGTGGATCATTCGACCTTCACCTACCTTGTTTTCCCCGAAGCCGGTTTTGTTGAATTTTTCCGCAGGGATGTCCCGGCAGAGACGATGGCGGACCGGGTTGCGTGCTTTGTCGAAAACATCTGAGCATCCGCTTTGATTTGACCCGACACCTACCGCGCTCCATATTCAATCCCAGCCATACTAAAACATGATACGGGAACTGGAGTACCTCATGGCCGAAGCGGCGCACCCTGACTTGGGTGAAGACAAGACCCTGATGCTGGTGGATGACGATGAACCGTTTTTGCGTCGTCTTGCTAAAGCGATGGAAAAACGCGGTTTCGTGATCGAAACGGCGGACAGCGTCGCAGGCGGCAAGGCCATAGCGACAGCTCGTCCGCCCGCCTATGCCGTGGTCGATTTGCGGCTGGAGGATGGCAATGGTCTGGATGTGGTCGAGGTGCTGCGCGAAAAGCGACCGGATGCGCGCGTCGTCGTGCTGACCGGCTACGGTGCCATCGCCACTGCTGTCGCTGCCGTCAAGATCGGCGCGACCGACTACCTGTCAAAACCCGCGGATGCCACGGATATCACCAACGCCCTTCTGGCGACGGGAGACGACCTGCCGCCCCCGCCAGAGAACCCGATGAGCGCGGATCGTGTGCGCTGGGAACACATCCAGCGGGTCTACGAACTGTGCGACCGCAACGTGTCTGAAACGGCGCGGCGGCTGAACATGCACCGGCGGACCTTGCAACGCATACTGGCGAAACGCTCGCCACGCTAACAGGCCAAGGGGGGTGTCCGCCCCCACCGACCTGCGGCCTCGCCCCGAGGATTTCTTGGAACAGATAGGCAGGGATCGGCAGGTTTCTGGCGGATGCCGCAGATTTCGATTTTTCGAAATCTGGAGCGGGGAGATAGGGCGCCACCCCCGTGCACCCGCACCATCAAGGTGTTCTAACCACCTGTTCAAAGGTCGTAGCGTTTGAGAATCTTGTCCACGATTTGACCATCCGACATTTCATACCCTTCGATCCGGCCATAGTCCTGAAAGCCGCGCGATTGGTAATAGATCAGTCCGCCCTCGTTGTCGGCGCGGATGTTGGCGTTGATCCAGGCGTATCCCATGGCTTTGGCAGCCTTGCGCGTGGCATCGAACAGCTTTGAGCCGATGCCGAGCCCGGTTTGCCCGATTTGCACAAAGGTCGCGATTTCAGCTGCTTCGCGCGGTAGATAGTCTGAACCGGGGGCAATCCACTGAAAGCCGACGACCTGTTCGGAGTCGTTCACCGCCACGTGCCACGCAGCTTGACCGTCATTGGCCGCCATCCAGTCGGCAAGGTCGCCGCCAGATACCGGGTTGGCGATAGCTGTCGTGCCGCCCTGGGCAATAATTTCGTTCAACAGCCGCGCCATCGAAGGCGCATCGAGGGTAATGGCCGGTCGGACTTGGATCATGTGCACCTCTCAAGCAGTTCGGCATGGCGCGCAGTGAAGGCGAGGCGCGTCTCCATAGGGGGACGCAGTACGATTTGCAAATCGGCGATCATGTCAGCGGGGGGCTGGCCAAAGAACTTCGTCGCCTCGGTCTGGGTAAAGCCTGCGATCTGCGTGGCCTCCATCCATGCGCTGATCTTGTCTGCCTTCTTGATCTGCCTCTTGATCGCTTGCGGTACTTTGGCAGGCAGGCCAAAGCGGATATGCACCGCAGCCTCAAGCCGTTCGTCCAGCGCGCCATAGCCCGGTCCCACCGCCGCCTTGACCGGCGAAATCATATCACCGATCACGTATTCAGGTGCGTCATGCAGCAATGCGGCGAGGTGCCATTTGGCTGGGGACTTTGGGGCTATACGCCCGAACAACGTTTCGACCAAAAGGGAGTGTTCTGCCACGGAATACGCATAGTCGCCAATCGTCTGACCGTTCCAGCGCGCGACAAAGGCAAGGCCGTGGGCAATGTCCTCGATCTCGATATCCATAGGGGTCGGGTCGAGCAGGTCAAGCCTGCGGCCAGACAGCATACGCTGCCATGCGCGGGGTTGTTTTGTCGGCATTGCGAACTCCGGCGGGTGATCCGACATGAGTAGCTCCGTGTCGGGGTCGACGGCAACCGCTTCTGCAGGTGGACGACCAAAGCCCCGTTCATGCCGTTGCTTAGTCGAGGGCGCTGGGTCTCAGGATGCTGTCGCGCGGTAGACACAGTTACGCTCTATACGCCCGGACATTTCATAATTCAGCCCAGGAAACATCTGGCGCAGAGCGGTTGCGTACATACGGCGCATGCGCGGCTTTGCCGCTTCAAGGATGATGATGGGTTTGCAACGCTGGATCAGGGCTTGTGCGCCCTTGAGCGCGGGCAACTCGTGCCCTTCGATATCAAGATGAAGCACAGATACATTGCGTGACGGGTCGATCAGGTCATCGAGCGTTGTCACTTCGACGTCGATGGTGCCGCTGTCGGATACGCCTTCGACGATCTTGGCGCGGGCGGCCATAGCCTCATCCTTGCCGCGCGACACGCGCAAAGGCAGGACAGCGTGTTCGGCGCCAACCGCGACATTGCCCATCGACACGTTTTGCAGCCCGTTCATCGCAATCGTCTGCAGGGCCGCGGAATGGCTGATCGGATTGGGTTCGAAACTGTGCAGGATGGCACCGGGGGCCAGCGCTTCTGACAGGGCGGGAAAGAAATCGCCGATAAAACCGCCGCCGGACACGATATCGCCATCGCCAGCGATACGGCGCATGAGCGCAAGCGTCTTGGGTTCGTAGACTTCGCCCCTGCGCAGCAATTCCGGCACTTCGCGCCCCGTGAATTCCAGGGGTACACAATAAAAGCCGTATTCGTTGGAGAATGTCTTGTTCTCGAAATTCGGGGCCGCCACGGCCAAAGGGTCGACCATGGTTGTCGTTTCAGACCATCCGAGATCTCTGGAGTCGGTGATCTTCAACACATTTGCGCGTCGTGCCATTTTGCTGCCCTCACTACTTTTGCAAGTTTCAACAAGGGATTGTGTCGAAATCATGGCCAATCTCGCGTGAACTGTCAGAATATCGCGATTTTCGGAAAAAATCCCTGATAATCAGGGCGTGGGCTGACCATCCACTAGGTACTGCCCTATGCCCCGACGCGTCGCAAAGGAACTTCAAGGCTGCTTCAACGTTCTTTCATCAAAGGAGATCGCAATGAGACCTGAGACGTTTTTGCCCGCACTCGGCGCCGCGACGCTGATCACATTGACCGCCACAGCATCTGCCAAGACTGTTTGCATGTCCGCGCACGATATGGAGGCGAGCCTGATCGACTGGTATGCAGAAGCTCCTGTGGAAGGCTCGAAAACGAATACAACGTCTGTCTGGGCGTCCGAACAGGGCGGAAGCTGGACATTGCTGCAGTATCTGGCCGACGGACAGGCATGTGTCTTGGCGCAAGGTAACGACTGGGGTTCGGACCTGAGCGAAGACCTGATTGTCGCTGCGCTTGATGATCAATAAACTTTGGGCACAAAGCCGCATTGAGCAAATGTTGATAACCTGATAGCGGAACCTCGATTTACATGAGGATGACGCAGATGGCGCAGGACTATATCGTCAAGGACATTTCGCTGGCCGCCTATGGCCGCAAGGAGTTGGACATTGCTGAGACAGAGATGCCCGGCTTGATGGCCTGCCGCGAGGAGTATGGGCAAAGCAAGCCACTGAAAGGTGCGCGGATCGTTGGATCGCTGCATATGACCATCCAGACGGCGGTTCTGATCGAGACGCTGGTCGCCCTGGGTGCCGATGTGCGCTGGGCCTCGTGCAACATCTTTTCTACACAAGACCACGCGGCGGCAGCGATTGCAGAAGGCGGCACGCCAGTGTTTGCGATCAAGGGGCAAAGCCTTGAGGAACACTGGGACTATCTGGACAAGTCGTTCCAGTTCCCCGATGGGCCAAACATGATTTTGGACGATGGCGGCGATGCGACCCTTTACGTTCTGCTAGGTGCGCGCGCTGAGGCGGGGGAAGAAATCATTCCCGTACCAACGTCGGAAGAAGAAACAGTGATCAAGGCACAGATCGCCAAGCGGATGGCCGAAACGCCCGGCTGGTTCACCAAGGTGCGCGACCAGATCAAAGGTGTGTCCGAAGAGACGACAACCGGCGTGCACCGTCTGTACGAACTGGTCCGCGATGGGCAACTGCCATTTCCCGCGATCAACGTGAACGATTCCGTCACCAAGTCGAAATTCGACAACAAATATGGCTGCAAGGAATCTCTGGTAGATGGCATCCGGCGCGCCACAGACACGATGATGGCTGGAAAGGTAGCCGTGGTCATGGGTTATGGCGACGTGGGCAAGGGGTCTGCCGCATCCCTGCGCGGTGCCGGGGCCCGCGTGAAGGTGACCGAAGTCGATCCGATCTGCGCGCTTCAGGCCGCAATGGACGGGTTCGAGGTGGTTCTGCTTGAGGATGTCGTCGACTCCGCCGACATCTTCATCACCACCACCGGCAACAAGGACGTCATCCGCATCGAGCACATGCGCGAGATGAAGGATATGGCCATCGTCGGCAATATCGGCCACTTCGACAATGAAATTCAGGTCGCCGCCCTCAAGAACCACAAGTGGACCAATATCAAGGAACAGGTGGACATGATCGAGATGCCGAACGGCAATCGGTTGATCCTGCTGTCCGAGGGGCGGTTGCTGAACCTTGGCAATGCCACGGGCCACCCGTCTTTTGTCATGTCGGCCAGTTTCACCAATCAGGTGCTGGCGCAGATCGAACTGTGGCAGAACACCGACAAGTACAAGAACGAGGTTTATATCCTGCCCAAGCATCTGGATGAAAAGGTCGCTCGCTTGCACCTGGACCGGATCGGGGTGAAGCTGACTAAATTGGACAGTGCACAAGCCGCCTATATCGGCGTCACGCCCGAGGGTCCGTTCAAGCCCGAGCATTATCGGTACTGATGCGTGTCGGTGGGGCAAAACCCAACCCCTCCTCGCAAAAAACAAGGCCCCGCGCGATGATCGCCGGGGCCTTGTTTGCCTCTGGTACTGTGCAGATCAGTTGTTGCTGACAGCGTTCCCGACGCCGACGAGTCCACCGATCAGCCCAAACACTGTACGGATGGAGCCGACCGGGCTTTCCGTGGCCATCACGAGGTCCTGTGGATTGATCTGGAATTTGCGTGCAGCAAAAATGTCTTCGGCCGAAGTGAGATCAATTGTAAATACAACCTGTGTTTTGATCGGCCCGGTTCCATCACTGCGCAAATCCTTGCGGGAATATTCACGCAGGATCAGGATCCCCTTGGGATTGGCACGGGTGTCGTTGATCCCGCCCAGCAGCGCCAGCGCCTCGATGGCTGTGACATGTTCCTTGTTGAACGGCACGATGGTTTCGGAACCTGTGGCGCCAAGGGCCACGAAATACCGTTCGTCCTCCTCCACGATGACCTTGTCGCCGCCGCGCAAAACGACATTTGCAGAGGGGCGTTCAAACAGGGTATCGGCGCGGATTTCATAGCTTCTGTCGCTGCGAACGATGCGTACCAGCGGGTTTTCGAGGTCGCTGGAAATACCACCGGCGGCGGAAATCAGGCTCAGAACGGAAAAATCGCGGCTAGGCATCGGGTATGTGCCGGGCGAGGCAAAGCCGCGCACCGCATCCACGGAGTTATCCGCGCCCGGTTGCATTGAAAGTTGCACCTGCGCGTCCGGCACGACGATTTCCAAACGCTCTTCGATCATTTCGCGGGCACGTTCGGGTGTTGAACCGGCCACCGTTACTTCGTTGATATAGGGCACAAAGATTGTCCCGGTGGACGATACCCGCAGGCCGGACATCTGAACATTCTTGTCCGTTGCGGATGTCAAAAGAGACGAATCCTGGTTGTCCCAGATTACGAGGTCGATCAAATCCCCTGCTCGGATGATATTGGACTTTGGCCCACGGGTTCCGCTGAACCAATGGTAATGCCCAGCCCAGCCCGTTGCGGGCCATTTCGACAATTGTTCGACGCTGTTGGATTTGACTGGAATGACGGAGAAGGCAGCATCTTCGTCTTTCTGGTTGCGAACGATTTCGCCTTGGATTGCAGCGCCCCTTGGCAGCGTGCACGCGCTTGCGGCAAAGAGCGTCACAAGCGTTACAAAAATCTTAAATATCTTTTGCACGATAGGTCCCCCAGGGCGGCTTAAGCACCCTTTCATTGGCGTCGGTTTAGCTTGAAATTGGGCGCATTGCCAAAAAAACCTTGCCGCTTGGCGATTGATCGCCAAAACCGTTGCGCTTTGACAATAGAGCAAGCAGGTCAGGTGCCTTTGGAAGGTGGATTGCCCAGATCTTCAGCCTCGATCACATCTGCATCGACGTCCCTGATTGGGACCGCGGACTGCCCTGCTGCACTGCCACCTTGCGCGCCAAGAAGCGGCAGCATCTCCGTTCCTCCGGGCATGGACAATTCGCTAGCGGGCGGGCGTTTCCACGACAGCGTGTCAAAGGCGGCGCAGTTGTTACAGGTTGGCGTCCATTCTGCATGGATGTTCTGGCAATTGTCGCACACCCATGCCGGTCCGCGCGGCGCAGACAGCGCACGGGCAAGCCAGCCTTGCACAACCGCATCGCTGGCGCCTTGTCCGCGTTCGATTGCGGCGATAAGGGCGGCAGAGCGCGTCGTGGGATCGGTTTCGAAAAGGTCGCCAAGGGCGCGTCGCGCCGCCGGAAAATCCTCTGCCGCGATGTTCAGTTCAGACATCAACATGCGCGATTCAGGGTCGTTGGGATGGCTGCGCGTGAGTTGTGCAAACCGCTTGAGCCGCTCTGCGGGTGTTTCGTTGGGCTCGATCGCGGCGAAGGCGGCGGCAAGGTCTGGATGCGGCTTTGCTTCCCACGCTTTTTTCAGCACGCGGGTCGCGTATTTCTTTTGACCCTGTTCAATATAGCCGTGCGCGGCCATGACCGCGGCGGGGATCAGATCAGGCGACTGCTTGTTGGCGGCGATTGCCGCTTCGCGCGCCTCGATAGTCTGGTCCTTGTCGAACACCTTCTTGGCCTCGCTCAACGCCAGAACGGCATCGCGGCGTTTGTGCACATCGCGGGGCAGGTTGCCATATTTCAGCTTGGCCGACAGGGTTTGCCGTGCTCCGGTCCAATCCTCTTTCCCCGCTTGCAGCTTGAGCAGCACATCCTGAGTCTCTTCATGCTTTGGCTTCAGGGCGAATGCTTTTTGCGCCAATTTCAGCGCCGTGTCGGTGTCACCGTCGGCCAGTTTCTGCTTCATGATACCGCGCACGCCGACAAACCGGGTGGAGTCATGCGCGACCAGCTTGCGATATGTTTCCTCGGCTTTTTTGCGATCTCCGGCCATTTCGGCGGCTTGTGCCGTCAGCAGGTTGGTCAGTTCGGGACGGTTCAGGTATTTGTTGGCTTTTTCCGCCTTGGCGAGCGCAATGCGCCCTTCGCCCGAGGCCAGCGCCATCATTCCTTCGGCCAGTGCATCAAAACCCTTGGCGGCCTTGTTGCGCGCGAAATAGCGCGACAGCGCCGTCTCGTCCCCGTTCAGGAATTTCCAGATGGCGACCAGCAGTCCAAGCAGTTTCAGCCCAACCCAGATTGCAAGGACCAGCACGATCAGCCCGATGACCGACTCCAGTGGGCCCAGCGTATATTCCCGCCCGGCAAAGATGACGCGCACACCGCCTTCGGCTTCCAGCAGCCATCCCGCGCCAAGCGCAAGGGCGGCGACTGCTGCGACGAAGAAGATGATTTTTACCAATGACCAGATCATATTAAGGCCCCTTCAAAGTGCCGACAGGCGTTCAGCCAATGCATTTGCCGCCGCTACGGCATCTTGACGCGCTTGCGCCTGTTCCAACCACGCACCCATCGCCGCGCGGGCTGGGTCGGGTAACAATTCTGCCTCGGCCAGCGCGTCGCCAAGCCGGCCTGCACGCACAGCGGCTTCGACCCGCGATAACACCGCGTCCGGGTCATCGCCTTCACGCGGGGCCACGGACCGGGTGCCAAGTTGGCGTTGCAGGAAACCGCCAAGGCCTCCGCCGCTTTCGCTGCGCGCGGCTGCAAGGGCATCACGGGCCGCATCGGGAATTGTCTCCTGCAAGGTGGCAAGCGGTGTGACACCATCGGCTGCCGCTGCGTGCAAGGCGTCGGGGATGTCTGTCGCCCCGGCCGCTTCCAGATCGCCAAGGGCGGCGGCAAAGGGGCTGCCTGTGTCCACCGCTGACATGATCCGTGTCAGTGCGGCCCGCACCAGCGTTGCATTCGCATCAGCCTCGGCACTGCTTTGGATTTCACGCGCGGCGTTCAGCAATCTGTCGATCTCGGCCTGTTGCGTCGCAGCGGTGTCGCGCAGTTCAGCCAGGGCGGCGTCCATGGCGTCGTCCGGCACCGCAGCTTCTGGTTCAGGCCGCGCGGCCAGCGCATCTACGCGCGCGGTCAGAACATTCAATCGCTCGGCCAGCGGCGTAATCGCGTCGACCCGCGCAGACAGGTCCGCAATCTGGTCGCTGAGCGGTCCCAGATCAACGTCGCTGCTGACGATCGTTTGAGGTTCCGGCCCTGGAAGGTTCGCCAGTGTGTTTTCAAGCGCGGCAAGCCGGTCTGTCGTTTCCGCGATGGTTTGGGCGATGGCCGGATCAGCGGCAGGTTGCGGGGCGCGCAGGCTGGCAGGCAACAGATCGCTGCGCGCCGCGATAAAGCCAATCATCGCCGTAAGGATACCGGCAAAGATCAGCGGCAAAACCGAGGCGCGTTGCGGTTCGGGCTGGACAGGGGTGGGGGCGGGGAGCGATCTGTTCT
>CAYGPT010000001.1:44003-292788 GCA_964351755.1 uncultured Rhodobacterales bacterium
CAGCCTCAGCCTCAGCCTCAGCCTCAGCCTCAGCCTCAGCCTCAGCCTCAGCCTCAGCCTCGGTGCCTGGCTCCGGCGACTCGATTGCTGTCGCTTCTATGATGTCGTCGGTCGTGTTGTCTTTGGCAACTGCCTCGGCCTCGGTCAGGTCCGTTTCTTCGGGACTGACATTGGTTTCATCGGGGCTGTCCTTGACAGTGTTCTCGCCAGAAACGTCCGGTGCGTTGGTATCCCGTTCCGGCGCGGTGTCGGGCGTTTGATCTGCGGCAGCCTCTGTGGTCGCCTTAGGGTCCGGTCCAGCAGAGTCCGAGGTTGATTCGTCCTTGGTCGCGGTATTCGGGCTCTTGCGTTTGGCCAAGGTCTTCTCCCCCCTTCCGATTCTTCGGGCGCGCGGTGCGCCACGGTGAACTCTACTCCGGCCCCCGCGCCCCCTCAACCCGCAGCGTCACAATCAGGTGTTGTGGACCAGATCGCCAAGCGCTACGCCCATTCCTTTTGCATCCGGATGGCGCGCGATAGTCAGGCCCGCAAGGGGTGTATCGCCCAGTGCCTCTGCCACGGCACGGCTAAGCGCAACTGCATGGGTGGATGCGGTTTTGGGTGCGACTCGTACGAAATGATGGGCGGTGCGGGGCGAAAACAGTGGGACGATCACGCGGGCGTCATTCAACAGGGCCTGAATCGCCTCGGGACTCAGGTCACAAAGCATCTGATCGTAGAGCGCGAGGTTTGTTACGTTCAACCCAGCATCGGTTAACCGAGCAGCGACATTACCACGGGTATGGCGGCCGGACAGATGAAACAACCGCTGATGGGGTTTCAACGTTGTTAGGGCCGCGACCAGCGACTCAGCATCGTGGCCCGACTGCGTGGCGGTCCATCCATGCGCCGCCGCTTCTTTGGTTGTCGCTTTGCCCACGCAAAAGGCCGTGCGGCCCTGACCGGGGGGCGCAGCCTGCACGCCGTTGGCCGATGTGAAGATGGCGGCGTCCTGTGTGCCGATCTGCGGCGCCGCGTCCAAAGTGACGATGTCGATAAGCGGACTGATGATTGGCGCAAACAGGTCGTAAGTTGCTTTGGGCAGTTGCGCAAGAAACGCCTCTGACGCGGGGCGGGGGCGCGTCATGATCAGGGGCAGGGCTGTGGAGGATGCATTGTTTGCCACAGTGCAAAGTGTTACCTCGCGCCAGCCTCACGTGCAACGGACCTTGACCCATGAGCCGCGCCAAAACCCTTCTGGGCATCGAAAGCAGTTGCGACGATACCGCTGCGGCAGTGGTACGGGGTGTGCCGGGGGACATGACAATCCTGTCGTCGGTCGTGTTCGGGCAGACGGACTTGCACGCGGATTTCGGCGGCGTCGTGCCCGAAATCGCCGCCCGCGCGCACGCTGAGCGGTTGGATATCAGTATCGCCGCGGCACTGGACAAGGCACAGATCGGCCTTGACGGGCTCGACGCCATCGCCGTCACTTGTGGCCCCGGCCTGATCGGTGGTGTGGTATCGGGCGTTATGATGGCCAAGGGGTTGTCGGCCGCGACAGGCCTGCCGCTTTACGGAGTAAACCACTTGGCCGGCCATGCGCTGACGCCCCGGCTGACGGATGACGTGGCGTTTCCCTATCTGATGCTCTTGGTGTCGGGGGGGCATTGCCAGTTCCTGATCGCCCACGCGCCTGACCGCTTTGAACGGCTGGGCGGCACAATCGACGACGCACCGGGTGAGGCGTTTGACAAAGTGGCCCGACTTTTGGGGCTGGGCCAGCCCGGAGGGCCTGCAATAGAGTCTGTTTCGCACCATGGTGACGCATCCCGCTTTGCCTTTCCCCGCCCATTGGGAAACAGGCCGGGATGCGATCTGAGCTTTTCCGGATTGAAGACAGCCGTGCTGCGCGCGCGCGACGACATAGTGGCTGCGCAGGGCGCACTGCGCGTTCGGGATCAAGCGGATTTGGCTGCATCGTTTCAGGCGGCGGTGACCGACAGTCTGGCGGGCAAGAGTGCCCGTGCGCTTGATGCCTATCTGACGTTGTCACCCGATCAGCCCACGTTTTGTGTCGCTGGTGGCGTGGCCGCAAATCTGACCATTCGTTCCGTGTTAGAGACTGTTTGTGCGGATGCAAATGTGCGCTTTCTGGCACCACCGCTGGCGCTTTGCACGGACAATGCAGCCATGATCGCCGCTGCCGGGATCGAACAAATGCCCTTGCGCGCGCCCGACGGTATGGGCTTGTCCGCCCGCCCGCGGATGCCGCTGGACACGTCCAGCGCTGCCATGCTGGGATCGGGCAAGAAAGGGGCCAAGGCATGAGTATCGGGGTGATTGGCGCGGGCGCGTTTGGCACGGCCTTGGCCGTCACGCTTGCGCGTCAACAACCTGTGACCCTGTGGGCGCGCGACATCCGCAAGATGGCGACGGATCGCGAGAACGAAACACGACTGCCAGGGGTGATATTCCCCGAACTTTTGCATGTATCTGACCAGTTAGAGACTGTTTTGCAATCCGATATCCTGCTCATGTCTCTGCCGATGCAGGTGCTGGACGGGTTTCTATCCAATGTCGACCTAAGGAACGCAACAGTCGTTGCCTGTTGCAAGGGGATCAATCTGAATACAGGTCAAGGCCCATCCACGCTGCTTGCTTCTGCACGCCATGTTGCTGTCCTGACTGGCCCGAGTTTTGCCGCGGACATAGCGCGCGGCCTGCCCACAGCTTTGACACTGGCCTGTGCGGATGATGCGGTTGGCCAGATGCTTCAGTCGGAATTGTCGACCCCATCCCTGCGGCTTTACCGCAGTACGGATGTGGCTGGGGCCGAGTTGGGCGGGGCGCTCAAGAACGTGATCGCGATTGGCTGTGGCGCGGTCATCGGGGCGGGATTAGGTGACAGTGCCCGTGCGGCGGTCATGACGCGCGGCTTTGGTGAAATGCAGCGTGTTGCTGCTGTATTCGGGGCGGATTCTGAGACGCTGACGGGCCTTAGTGGGCTGGGTGATCTGACCCTGACCTGCACCAGTGATCAGTCGCGCAACTACCGGCTTGGCCTTGCCCTTGGCGCCGGAACGGATTTTGATGCGACTGTGACCGTCGAAGGGGCTGCAACCGCCCGCGCCTTGCGCAAAGTTGCCGCCGATCATGGGCTGGACTTGCCATTATGCGGGACCGTTGCTGACTTGGTGGACGGCAAGATTGATATGAAGGGCGCGATGCACCAGCTTCTGGCGCGCCCGCTTAAGGAGGAATGACATGGTTTTTGCGCTGATGGCTTGGGACAAGGATGGCGCATTGTCGATCCGGATGGAGAACAGGCCCGATCATCTGGCCTATCTGGACAGCACGGGCGTGGTTCAAAAGGCCGGGCCGTTTCTGAACGCAGATGGCCAGCCCTGTGGGTCGCTGATCATTCTGGATGTCGATGACTTGGCGGCGGCGCGGGCCTGGGCAGACAATGATCCCTATGCCAAGGCGGGCCTGTTCAAAGACGTGCAGATCACCGCATGGAAACAGGTTGTCGGCACATGAACCACTGGCTGTTCAAATCCGAACCCTCGACCTGGAGCTGGGACGATCAGGTCGCCAAGGGGGAGGCCGGCGAAGAATGGGACGGTGTGCGCAACTATCAGGCGCGTAATTTCATGCGCGAGATGCGCGTGGGCGATCGCGGCTTTTTCTATCACTCCCAGACGGAAAAGGCGGTCGTCGGTATCGTCGAGGTTATCGCTGAGGCACACCCAGACAGCACCATCGACGATGACCGTTGGGAGTGCGTGGACATAAAGGCGGTCAAACCCGTTGAAACGCCCGTGACCCTTGAGATGGTCAAGCGCGATGAGCGGTTGGCCGAGATGGCCCTGATCCGCAATTCACGCCTGTCAGTCCAACCGGTGACCGACCAAGAGTGGCAGATCGTGTGCGAGATGGCGGGTGTTGCACCATAAATCCTAGGCGTTCCAGCCAAATTCTGGCATTTTGGCACTAAATTGCCAAAGGAGGAGCGCATGGGATATCTGTCAGTTCTGGTCGCCGGGGTCGCCGGGTTCATGTTCGGCGCGATCTGGTACACGATTTTCGCAAAACCGTGGATGGCTGCATCGGGCGTCGCCTTGGATGAAACTGGGAGCGTTCCTGCGAACCGGTCCGACCCTATCCCCTATGTCACCAGCATCATCGGCGCGATCTTGGTTGCCGGCATGCTGCGCCATGTGTTTTCGCTCAGCGGAATCGACACGCTTGGCGAAGGGGCCGTGGCCGGCTTTGGCATCGGCCTGTTTCTGGTGTCCCCATGGATCGCCACTTTTTATGGTTTTTCGGGCCGCCCGTTCCGACTGACGTTGATTGATGGTGGTTACGCCACGTTCGGTTCGACCGTGATCGGCGGGGTACTGGCGTTGTTTTGAAAAAAGGGTTCTGACCACACCTGATCAGAACCCTTTGCCCCGGCAAGCACTCCCAAGAGCCACCGCACTGTAAACAATATAGGGTCTGACCGTTCTGATCTGACTACATTCACTTAGGCGGACGCCGCAAGAACCGCAATTTAATTGTGTGTTGCATTGGACCCAAAACAGAAACACCCGCTTAACCTGCGGGTGCTCCGTGTCAACTTGGAACGTCCGATTCAGCCGTAAACAGACTCTTTGCCGAAATGCTTGGTCAGCATGTAATAGACGACGGCGCGGTACTTGTTGCGCTCGGATTTACCATAGGTTTCGATGACGGAATTGATCGCGGCCATCAGTTCGGGACCATCCTTGAGTCCCAGCTTTTTTATCAGGAAGTTTTCCTTGACGGTTTCAAGCTCGGATGGCTGGCTGCCCGCGACGGTGGATGCGTCGGCGTTGTAGATCGCCGGGCCACAACCGATCGTGACTTTGGTCAACAGATCCATATCCGGAGTCATGCCGCACTTGTTTTTCAAATCATCCGCATATTGTGCGATCAGATCGTCGCGTTTACCCATATGTATTCTCCCACCTATTGGACTGTGGCCGTCTGCCGACCTCATTTCGCAGCGTAGTCCAGTCATACCATCAAAACCAAGGGTATTTTATGCATGATATTCCCCGTTGGCGCCAAGTGGCACATCAAATCTGCAATAAGGCTGGGCGGTGAAAGGTGAGTACGGCCAAAGCCGGCGATGCCCTTGGCTGGGATCGTATCACGGATGGCCGGTGCCAAGCACATAAAGCGTGCCTGGTTCGGTCGTTCGGATGATCCGCCTGACCCATTTGGCGGAAACTGCCTGCGGCCAGAATTCGGCGTAGCTGTGTACGAAGTCGTGCATCGCGGGACGATGGAGTTTCTGCGTGTGGTGTCTTTGCGGCGGGAATGGTCTTGGTCCAGTCGGGCCATTGGTTCAACAACATCTCGTCTAGCCGGGTCACAATGCGACCAACTGTTATTATACTTGCGTGGACATCGTTTCTTCAAAAGCGCGGTAACATAACGGCGTCGGAAAGGAATTGTGACGAATTTATCGACAATAATTGGAACCGTTTATTTGACGGTCAGAATTTCGCCGATCGCCTTTTTCATCTTGGCAAAGGCAGGAACGGTGGCGTCTTGCGCCGGGTGACCTACGGCGATGATCATCGTTGCCTTTTCCCTATCCGGCCGGCCCAGAAGGTCGCGCAGAAATCCCATTGGATTAGGAGTGTGTGTTAGCGTGGCAAGTCCAGAAAGATGCAGCGCAGTGAGTAGCATTCCGGTGGCGATTCCAACACTTTCAGGAACGTAGTAGTGTTTGACTCGCTTGCCGTCGCTGTCCACGCCGTAGCGCTGGGCAAAGACGACGATCAGCCAAGGCGCGTCTTCGAGGTGGGGCTTGTCAGCGTCGGTGCCAATGGGGCCCAGCGCCTCCAGCCACTCGTCCCCTGCGCCGCCGGCGTAAAACTTGCGTTCCTCTTCCTCTGCGGCGGCGCGGATTTGCTGTTTCAGGTGGGGATCGCTCACAGCCACAAAATGCCACGGCTGCTGGTTGGCGCCCGACGGGGCGGTTCCGGCGGCAGCCACACATGTTTCTATCACCGAAAGCGGCACGGGTTGCGTATCGAAATCGCGGATCGTGCGCCGGGTGGCCATTTGCGCCTGATAGGCTTGGGCACGGCTCAGCATCTCGTCATCACCCACATGAAGGCGACCGTCCAAGGGTGTGTGCAAAGGCCCGCTCAACGTTCAGAAATCCAGGTTTTCGACGCTCAAGGCGTTTTGCTGGATGAACGCACGCCTTGGTTCCACAACGTCTCCCATCAGTTTGGTGAACAGGTCGTCAGCCTCGGCCATATCCTCGACTCGCACTTGCAAAAGCGTGCGTGCATCCGGGTCCAGAGTGGTTTCCCACAACTGGTCGGGGTTCATTTCGCCCAAGCCCTTGTAGCGTTGCAGCGATAGCCCTTTTTCGCCTTCGGCCAAAATAGCGTCCAACAGGTCCATCGGGCCCATGATGCTTTGGCTTTTTTCCTTGCGGTGCAGGGTGGCCGGGTCGCCGTACACATCCTGCAGCGATTGGGTAAAGGTCCCCGTCTTGCGCGCTTCGCCTGACCGCAACATGCGACCGTCCAGCGTGCGTACTTCTTCGACACCCCGCAGAATGCGGGCCAGCCGGACACCTTTGTCTTGTGTGATCCGTCCGGCCCAGCCGCGTTCCCATTCCAGCGCGATCAGGTTCAGCCGCTCGGCCACCTTGTCGGCTACGCCTTGCAGGTCGCCATCGACGGCTCCGGGCACGAAGGCCCCCGCGATCGCCGCCTGTTCAAGGATGTGACGGGGATAGTGGGTGGGGAATGCCTGAAGAACGCGGCGCAACTGCCGCGCCTCTTCGACGACGCGGATCAGGTCCTGGCCTGCAATCTCCTCACCATTGCCTTGGCGCAGCATGGCCCCGTCGATGCCTTGGGCGATCAGGTAATCCTGCATTTCAGCCTCGTCCTTGAGGTAGACTTCGGACTTGCCGCGCGCCACTTTGTACAGCGGTGGCTGCGCGATGTAGAGATACCCGCCCTCGATCAGTTCCGGCATCTGGCGATAAAAGAATGTCAGAAGAAGTGTGCGGATGTGCGCGCCGTCCACGTCCGCGTCCGTCATGATGACGATCTTGTGGTAGCGCAGCTTTTCGATGTTGAACTCGTCGCGCCCGATGCCGGTGCCCAGCGCCATGACCATGTTGCCGATTTCCTGGCTGCCCAGCATCCGGTCAAACCGCGCGCGTTCCACGTTCAGGATCTTGCCCTTGAGAGGCAGGATGGCCTGGGTTTTGCGATCCCTCCCGGTTTGGGCAGATCCCCCAGCGCTGTCGCCTTCCACCAGAAAAATCTCGGTATTGGCCGGGTTCTTGTCCGAACAATCCTTGAGCTTGGAGGACAGGAAATTCATGTCCATCGGGTTCTTGCGCCGGGTCAGGTCACGGGCCTTGCGTGCCGCCTCGCGGGCCAATGCCGCCTCGATGATCTTGCCGACGATGATCTTGGCCTCGTTCGGGTTCTCCTCGAACCACTCGGACAGCTTTTCGTTCACCAGCCCCTCGACCGCGGGGCGGACTTCGGAACTGACCAGCTTGTCCTTGGTCTGGCTGCTGAACTTGGGGTCCGGCACCTTGACGGAGAGGACGCAGGTCAGCCCCTCGCGGGCGTCATCGCCGGTAAAGCTGATCTTTTCACGTTTCGCGATGCCGGTCGCCTGCGCATAGGCGTTGATCGTCCGTGTCAACGCACCGCGAAAGCCCGCCATATGCGTGCCGCCGTCGCGTTGCGGGATGTTGTTGGTAAAGGGCAGGACGTTCTCGTGATAGCTGTCGTTCCACCACATCGCAACCTCGACGCCGATCTCGTCCTTTTCCCCGGTGATAAAGATCGGGTCGGACATGATCGAGGATTTGGAGCGGTCGAGGTATTTGACGAACTCGCGCACGCCACCCTCGTAGAACAGTTCAGAGCGCAGGGTCTCCACGGGCCGCTCATCGGTCAGAATGATGCGCACCCCCGAGTTCAGGAACGCCAGTTCACGCAGCCGCTTCTCCAACGTCTCGAACACGTAGTCGAGGTTCGAGAAAGTGGTGGTGGAGGCGAGAAAGCGCACCTCGGTCCCGGTCTTGCCATTGGACGGGCCGACGACCTCAAGGTGCTTGACGGTAAAGCCGCCCTCGAAACGCGCGACATGTTCAGAGCCATTGCGCCAGATGCGCAATTCCAGCCAATCCGACAAGGCATTCACGACCGACACGCCCACCCCGTGCAGACCGCCAGAAACCTTGTAGGAGTTGCTGTCGAATTTCCCGCCCGCGTGCAGTTGGGTCATGATGACCTCGGCAGCCGAGACGCCCTCGCCTTCGTGAATGCCGACCGGGATTCCACGCCCGTTGTCACTGACTGACACGCTGGAATCCGCGTGGATCGTGACGTTTACGGCGTCCGCATGACCGGCCAGCGCCTCGTCTATGCCGTTGTCGACGACCTCGTAAACCATGTGGTGCAGACCCGATCCGTCGTCGGTGTCCCCGATATACATGCCCGGACGCTTGCGCACAGCCTCCAAGCCCTTGAGAACCTTGATGGAATCCGCGCCGTATTCTTCGGGGATTTGCTCGTTTTCTGCCATTGTCCGGGCCCTTCTTGTTTGGCCCAAAATATACGCTTTTTCAGGGGGATTGTCACGCCGCTGACACAAGATTTTGCGTTTCAGGTCAGGGGGATGACAAGGCCGACGCAGATCAGCAGGATGCCCGCCGAAATGTTCATGCGGCGCAGCGACTCGGGCTGCTGCAACAGGCGGCGCGCACGGTCGATGAACAGGGCCATGGTAAGGTTGCCGAACAGCGGGACGACCATGGACAAGGCAACGATCACCGCGATGTCGAAGGCTGTGAGCCGCGTCAGATCAAAAAACCCCGGAAGCATGCCTGCATAAAAAAGGATCGCCTTGGGGTTGCCAAGGATGACCACCAGTCCGGCCACGAACCCGGCCCACATGCCCGGACGTGTCAGGCGGCTGTCGGTGTTGATCCTGGCGTCTGCGTTGCGGATGACCAGTGCGCCCATCACCAGAAACATCGCCGCCGCCACCCATTTCAGGGCCTCCAGAAACCCGCCATAGACCGAAAGCACCCAGGTGATGCCAAAGATGGCCAACAGCGACCACAGCACATCGCCTACCACCACACCCAACGCCAGCGGCCACGCCGCGTGAAACCCCCCCGACAGACTGCGCGCAATCAGTCCGACCCAGACGGGCCCCGGTGTCAGGAACAGCACCAGCAGCGCGCCTGCATAAAGCGCGATGTCCCAAACCCCCAACGTCACGGACCAGTGACCGTGCTGATGCCATCCGTGTCGGTCACGTGCAGGTACTGCGCGCGCGCGCCCAGACTGTCGAACAGTGTCGGCTCGGTACCTGTCATCCACGCTTGCGCCCCCAAGGCACAAACCTCGTCATACAGGGCGGCACGCCGGTCCACGTCCAGGTGGGCCGCGACCTCATCCAGCAGCAACAGGGGCGGTGCCCCGAAATCTCGGGTCAGCGCGCGGGCGTTGGCAAGGATCAGGGACACAAGCAGCGCCTTCTGTTCGCCCGTGGAACAGTCACGCGCTGGCACATCCTTGGCCGCGTAAATCCCGTACAGGTCGGCGCGGTGCGGGCCGATCAGGGTACGCCCGGCGGACAGGTCCCGCTTGCGCCCCTCGGCCAGTGCGTCGCGCAAATCGGCAGCGGTGTCCGGCATGCCCAGTTCGCCCGGCTCCAGCGTCAGTGTCGCGGCGGGAAAGGCGGTCTGGGCGTCCTTCTGGGCCTCCGCCAACTCCTGCAGCGCCTGCAAGCGGTTGGCGTGAATGGCAGCGCCGGTTTCGGCCATGCGTTGTTCAAGGGCTGCATACCAGTGCGCGTCGCGCACCATGTCCTTGAGCAGGCGGTTGCGCTCGCGCATCGCCTTGTCATAGTCCAGAGATGCCTGCGCATGATCGGGCATAAAGCTAAGCGTCATGCGATCCAGAAACCGCCGCCGCCCTTCGGCCCCTTCGATCCACAACCGATCCATGGACGGCACCAGCCACAGTACCCGCGAAATGCGCCCCAGCGCCGTCTGCGCGGCGGCCTTGCCATCCACTTTGACCTGCCGAGCGGTGCCGTTTTCGGACCACGTTTCGACTTCGTGCACCTGATGCATGGAATGCAAAACACCGGTCAGCTTCCAGCCCACCGCTTCGGGACGACGGGTCATCTCCTCGGCCGAGGATCGGCGCAGTCCGCGACCAGGCGAAAACAGCGACACGGCCTCGAGGATGTTGGTCTTGCCTGCGCCATTGGGTCCGTGGATCGCCACGGGTCGCGCATCAATGGACAGGCGCGCCAGCTTGTGCGAACGAAAATGCGAAAGGGTCAAAGCGGAAAGGGACAGCGCCATTCACCGTCCCCTTCTCTGATTGAAAAAAATCCCCGCCGGAGGCAAGAAATCAAACGCGCATCGGCATGACGACATAGACCGCGCTCAGATCATTGCCTTCGCGCATCAGGGTCGGATCGCCCGAGGAATTGAACAGGAACACTGCATTCTCGCGATCCACCTGCGATGCGATCTCCAGCAAATACTTGGCGTTGAATCCGATCTCCAGACGCTCGTCGCTATAGGCAACGGCCAGTTCTTCCTCGGCCGCACCTGAATCGGGCGCGTTCACCGACAGAATCAGGCGATCCTCGTCCAGTTGAAGTTTGACCGCGCGTGAACGTTCCGACGACACAGTGGCCACACGGTCCACCGCCTTGGCGAAATCGGACGCATCCACTTCCATCCGACGGGTGTTGCCCGATGGAATGACGCGGGTGTAGTCGGGAAAGGTGCCGTCGATGACCTTGGAGGTCAGCGTGATGTCGGGCGTGGCAAAGCGCACTTTGGTTTCAGAAACGGACACGGCGATGACCATATCATCGTCATCCAGCAGCTTGCGCAATTCACCCACAGTCTTGCGGGGCACGATCACGCCGGGCATGTCAGCGGCCCCGTCCGGCAGGTCGCTGTCGATCCGGGCCAGGCGGTGACCGTCCGTGGCGACACAGCGCAGCGCTTTGCCCTCGTCCCCGTCGGCGATGTGCATGTAGACGCCGTTCAGATAGTACCGGGTTTCTTCGGTCGAAATGGCGAATTTGGACTTGTCGAACAGGCGGCGCAGCTTGGGTGCTGCAATCGAAAAGTTTGACGCGTATTCAGACGATGCCATGACCGGGAAATCTTCTTTGGGCAGCGTGGCAAGCGAAAAGTTCGACCGCCCCGCCTCGACCGTCAGACGGCCTGCAGCATTGTCCGCCGTCAAAGACACCAGCGCACCATCTGGCAGTTTACGTACGATTTCGTGCAGGGTGGTGGCAGACACGGTAGTCGATCCCGCGCGTTCGACCTGCGCAGGGGCCTTGTCGACGACTTCGATGTCCAGATCGGTTGCGCGGAACGTCACATCCGACCCTTCGGCTTCGATCAGCACGTTGGCGAGGATCGGAATTGTATTGCGCCGTTCGACGACCGATTGGGCCTGACTGACCGCCTTGAGCAGAACGCCGCGTTCGACACTGATTTTCATGGTCCGTCTCCAATCATCCCCAACCGGTGTGCAGGGACCGGCACACTAGCCCAACCACGCTGCATCACAAGTATTTTATTGGTTTGTCCGCCGGATCGCGGAGGTCGTCAAGCCGCGGTTGCAAATTCCTGGTCAAACCGTAGCGGTCAGGGTGCCGCGGCACCGATCGCATCGTCCTTGGTCGTTTGTCGAACGGGGAAATTCCACTGCAGATTACCATTGACCCGGGATCGGCAGTGACCAAGGTTGGGCAAATCGGCGGCGCGGATATGTGGCGTCCACATTTCAGGTGCAAGAATTATGATCAAAGTCATGCGTCGGGCCGAAATCTCATGAAGCGACTCATCGACGTTACCGTAGGCAAGTGGGTCCGGCACTTCTTGTTCATCCTCGTGCGCACCTATTACGCGTTGTTCTACAATGTCAGCTGTTCGGGCAAACACCTGCTGCAAAATCAGCCTGGCACCCTGATCCTTGCCACCCATGTCAGCCGTCATGACGGCCCGTTGATTGCCGCTATACTTTATTCGACCACGCGCATCCGACCAACAGTTCACTATGACGAATTTTATAGCTGGTCACAGTTCCTGCCGATGTTTGTGTCGTCCGCCATCCCGATGAGTTCGCCCAAATCCTGGCCTGCGGAAAAACGGCAGGCGCGCAAAGCGCTTGTGCTGCGCGTGATCCACAAGGTGCTGGGCAATGGAAACTCGGTGCTTCTGTTTCCGGCGGGTAAAGTGCGCCGCCAGCCCGAAGAACTGGTGCCGCCCTACCTCACCGGGGTGTATGACATCCTGCGCGCCGAACCGAACACACCCGTTCTGCTGCTGCGGCTGGACGGTTTGGGCAAATTCCAAAGCGCCACTTACGATCAGTTCTGGAGCTTTATCGGCATCAAAAGGGGTCGGCGGCATGTCACGATCGATCTGCGGCCTGTTGGCGATCTTGATGCGTCCATGGACGTCGAAGCCTTCAATGCCCGGCTGGAAGTACTGTTGAACACGCCCATCTCTAACGACGTTTAGAGGGGTCAGTGAAAAAACGGCGCTCGTGGACGCCGCTTCTTTTTTGGTTTTGTATCCGACCTACGCTTCAAGCGCGCGGCGCAGCAGTTCCAGATCCTCGGCGATCTGCCCATCCTGCTGGCGCAACTCGTCGATGCGCTTGACGCCATGCATGACCGTGGTGTGATCGCGCCCGCCAAAGCGGCGGCCGATCTCGGGCAGGGACCGTGACGTCATGTGCTTGCACAAGTACATCGCCACCTGACGCGGACGGGCATAACTGCGCAGCCGCTTGGGACCGATCATGTCGGACAGGCGGATGTTGTAGTGTTCGGACACTTTGCGCTGGATTTCCTCGACCGTGATCTTGCGTTCGGAAGCGCGCAGAACGTCTGCCAGACAGTCCTGCGTCAGATCCAGATCGATCTTGCGACCCACGAGGCTGGCGAATGCGAACAGACGGGTCAGCGCCCCTTCAAGCACACGCACGTTGTTGGAGATGCGAAGGGCCAGGAATTCCAGCACGCCATCCTCCAGGTTGAGGTCGGGATAGACGATCTGCTGTTGCTCGACCTTTGATTGCAGAATGCCAAGACGCAGTTCATAGTCGGTCGGGTGCAGGTCAACGACCAGACCACATTGGAGGCGCGATTTTACGCGCTCTTCGAGGTCTTTGATCTCTCCGGGTGCACGGTCCGCAGAAATAATGATCTGTTTGTTCTGATCGACGAGGGCATTGAAGGTGTGAAAGAATTCCTCCTGCGTGCTGTCCTTTCCGGCGATGAATTGAACATCATCCACCATAAGCACATCGACCGAGCGAAAGATTTCCTTGAAATCCATCATCTTGCGGTCACGCAAGGCCTGCACGAACCGGTACATGAACTGTTCGGCAGACAGATAAAGCACATTCATATCCGGCCGACGGGCGCGCAGTTCCCATGCGATGGCGTGCATCAGGTGAGTTTTACCAAGGCCGACACCGCCATACAAAAACAGTGGGTTGAAGGTGACAGGGCCACCTTCGGCAACGCGACGAGCGGCGGCATGGGCCAGTTCGTTCGGTTTGCCGACGACGAATTTGTCAAAGGTAAAACGCTTGTCGAGCGCGGCAGCGGAAAGAGAGGACGAAGCAGATTGCGGCGCGGGCGCTGTCCGGTGAGCCGGTGCAGGTGCTGCGTCAACCGCACTGGGCCGCGCTTGCGAATTGGCGGCGACGGAAAAGCTCAGGCGTCGCACGGCGTCGTTTTCAGCCTTCAACTCCCGCAGGATCAGATCAGAGAAGTTCTGGCTGACGTAGTTGCCCATGAAATTCGTCGGCACATCAAAGGTCGCGATTCCGTCGCTCAACTCGCGAAACTCAAGCGGTTCGATCCATGTTGTGTAGTTGTTCTGACCTACTGTCTTAAGCAGCCGTTTTCTCAGCTGTCCCCATTCTTGTTGTGTCATGCGCGACATCCATCCCTTCTGCCAATCCTGTCCGGCGATCTGTGGCCCGCCGAAATTGCCCGTCCCTGATCTTGGGGCAAACCGATCCTGTCCCGTCCCCAGAGAAGACGGATTCGGTCTCGTTGGAATTTACAGAGCCGACACGCAACACCGCCCTAATACTGAGCAGTTTTCACGCGCTTTCCGCACACCAAACAAATTTTACAGGTCTGGCGTCTGCACGCAGGCATGTTCCAAAATGCGAGTCATACTAATGGCAGCATGTCCCACTCCATTCGATCCTGCACAGCAGTGTACAGTCACGTCCGGCCTGTCCCCCAAGGCGATTCCTGATCGCATGTTCGGTGGTAGCAAGTTCGCTCGCAGGCCGTCTACTGATCTTGCGACTTGACTCAAAGATTCTGAAAAAAGAATCTCTGCGTGCCTTGTTTTCATAGGGAAAACGAAAATGGCGCCGCAAAACTGCGACGCCTAATTCTTGCAATCGAGAATTGAATCAGCCGATCGCTTTGACGCGCGCGGACAAGCGCGACATTTTCCGCGACACTGTGTTCTTGTGATACACGCCCTTGGTCACACCGCGCATCAGCTCGGGTTGCGCCGCCTTCAGCGCTGCTCCGGCAGCGTCCTTGTCACCAGAGGCAATCGCCTCTTCGACACGACGCAGGTAGGTGCGGATGCGCGACCGGCGCGCTTTGTTCACTTCAAAGCGTTTGTCGTTTTGACGGGCCCGCTTTTTGGCCTGAGGCGAATTTGCCATTTTATCTCGTCCCAATCTATTTGGTGCGGTAGTTTCAACAAGCCGTGCGGATAGGCGGTTTGCACACCAGAGTCAACGGTTCTCGCCAACCCGTACCGGCCTTCACCACATCGGGTTCAAACCGTGCTATACTTTGGTCCATAGCAACCAAAGGAGGATGACATGACAAAACCCATGGCCACGTCCGAATACGCCCAAGCCTTGTATCGCGCGCACGGAAACAAGGCAGAAGTGGAAGTTGCCCAGCGCGAACGCCGGGCGGTCGAAGCAGGCAAGACCGCCGAAGCGATGGACTGGCGCAGGATCCGCGCGTCGATTCGCCAGATCCGAGGCGCCAATCAGAAATGACAGGTGGGCCGGAGTACGGCCCTACTTGTCGCGGAACTGTGCCTGACGTTTCTCAAGGAAGGCTTCCATGCCTTCCTTTTGATCTTCGGTCGCGAACAGCGAATGGAAAACGCGCCGTTCAAACAACAGCCCCTCGCGCAGCGGCACTTCGAAGGATTTGTTGACTGCCTCCTTGATCGCCATGGTCGACATCATCGACTTTTCAGCGATCTTGTGCGCGGCGGCCATCACTTCTTCCATCAGCTTCTTGGGCGATACGACCCGACTGACCAGCCCGGCTCTTTCCGCCTCGACCGCATCCATGAAGCGGCCCGTAAGGTTCATGTCCATCGCCTTGGCCTTGCCGATGGCACGGGTCAGACGCTGGGTGCCGCCGATGCCGGCCATCACGCCCAGGTTCACCTCGGGCTGGCCGAATTTCGCGGTTTCGGAGGCGATGATGAAATCGCACATCATCGCAAGCTCGCATCCGCCGCCCAGCGCATAGCCCGACACCGCAGCGATTATCGGTTTGCGTACGCGGCTGATGGCATCCGTTTCGGGGCCGAACAGGTCCTCGCTGAACACTTCGACAAAGGTCTTGTCCTTCATCATCGCGATGTCGGCCCCGGCGGCGAAGGCCTTTTCCGACCCGGTCAGCACGATGCAGCGCACCTTGGCATCGGCTTGCGCCGCTGCCATGGCATCTGCCAGTTCGCTCATCAGTTGATCATTGAGTGCATTCAGCGCGTCGGGACGGTTCAGGGTCACTTTCGCGATGTGATCTTCTATTTCGACGATGATCGTCTCATAGGCCATGTGGAGTCATCCATTTATTGCCGTTAAGGGCCGAGCATTACCATGCGCGCGCACCGTTTCAAGCTAAGTTTGGCATGACCTGCAATAGAAGGACGAGCGCCCCGACTGCACTACACGGGTGATGTCGGCACCGCAGTCGGGCGTGTGGCAGGCCTGTCCCTCGCGCCCGTATACATCAAAGCGATGCTGAAAATATCCAAGTTCTCCATCGGCTTGGCGGAAATCACGTAAAGACGATCCACCCGCCTCAATCGCTTCGGACAAGACGTCCCGGATGATGGGCACAAGGTGGGCGACACGCCGCGTCGCGATCCTGCCTGCCTTACGCGTTGGTGCGATACCAGCTCGAAAAAGCGCCTCGCACACATAGATATTGCCCAATCCGGCAACGATTCTCTGATCCAGCAGCGCGGATTTCACTGGTGCGTTCTTGCTTCGGAAGGCGTCGATCAGGTGCGCCTCGTGAAAATCGTTGCCCAACGGCTCGGGGCCGAGGCTGGCGAGCAGTTTGTGCTGATCCGCTGTGGTGCTCGCCATCAGGTCCATCGCTCCGAACCGGCGCGGATCGTTGAAGGTAATACGCGCACCGTTGTCCATGTGCAGCACCACATGGTCGTGTTTTTCCGCGACGGGGTGTTCGTGGGCAAAGATACCCAACGGATCACCTGACACCAACATTCGCCCCGACATGCCAAGGTGGATCAGCAGCGTCTCGCCGCCGGACAGATCCGCAAGGATATATTTCGACCGTCGTCGCAGTCCCAGCACCTGCCGCCCCGTCAAGCGCTCCGCCATTGCGGGTGGAAAGGGCCAGCGCAGGTCGGGCCGGTTCACCTCTGCACGCGCGATCACGGCACCCGTCATTGCCGGGGACAGTCCACGGCGCACGGTTTCGACTTCGGGCAATTCGGGCATCGGATCGGTCCTGCGTCAAAAGGGCTACGTTGTGTATGCCTGCATGCGCTCTATAACAAGGCCTGAACGATCGGAAAGACCAAAGCCATGAGCGACGACAAGACCACCCATTTCGGATATCAGACGGTGCCCGAGGACGAAAAGGCGGGTCGCGTGCAGGGTGTGTTCAATTCGGTCGCCTCGAAATACGACATCATGAACGATGTGATGAGTGTCGGCATCCACCGCATCTGGAAAGAGGCGATGATGGATTGGCTGGCTCCGCGTTCGGGTCAGTCACTGCTGGATGTCGCTGGCGGCACAGGCGATATATCTTTCAAATTCCTCAAACGGGCGGGCCATGGCCACGCCACCGTGCTGGACCTGACCGAACCGATGCTGATCGAGGGTAAAAAGCGCGCCGAGGCGGACAAGATGGCCGACAGTCTGACCTGGGTCGTCGGTGATGCGATGTCGCTGCCCTTCGAGGACAACACATTCGATGTCTACACGATCAGCTTTGGCATCAGGAACGTGACCCGTCCGCAGGACGCACTGGCCGAAGCTTACCGTGTTCTCAAACCCGGCGGGCGTCTGATGGTGCTGGAATTCAGCCAGTTGCCAAACGAGGGGATGCAAAAACTTTACGATCTTTACAGTTTCAACGTCATCCCCGCGATGGGCCAGATGATCGCCGGGGATCGCGACAGCTACCAATACCTCGTCGAATCCATCCGCAACTTCCCCGATCAGGATACTTTTTTGGCCATGATCCGCGACGCCGGGTTCGAACAGGCCAAGTACCGCAACCTGACCATGGGTGTGGCGTGCCTGCATTCCGGCTGGAAGCTTTAACAACATGCGAGGCCCCCACAACATCATCCGCCTGATACGTACAGGCGCAACACTTGAACGCACGGGGGCGATGAATGTCGTGCTTGATGCGTTCGAAGCACCGCCTGCCCTACGCTTCGTCGCAAAGGCGCTTGGCAAGCCGTTTCGCTGGCTTGGCTATCACGGCGATCCGTCCATGCCACCCGCCACCCGCGCGCTGACCGCCTTGGGTCCGGCGTATATCAAGTTCGGTCAGGTCCTTTCTACGCGACCGGACGTGGTGGGGGACGAATTGGCCGTGCAGTTGCGCGTTCTTCAGGACAAACTGCCGCCCTTTTCGATCGAAGAGGCCAAGGCCGAAGTGCAGCGCGCGTTGGGCCTGCCGACAGACACGATATTTTCGGAATTCAGCGAACCCGTCGCTGCCGCTTCCATCGCGCAGGTGCACAAGGCGCGTCTGGCGGATGGTGGCGATCCGGTTGCGGTCAAGGTGCTGCGTCCGGGCATCGAAAAGGCGTTCAAAAAGGATGTCGATGCGTTCTACCTTGCTGCGCGCATTGTCGAAATCTTTGCCCCCGGCGCGCGCCGTTTGCGCCCGATGGAGGTGATCGAACATTTTGACGGCGTGGTGCAGGGCGAGCTGGACCTGCGGCTCGAATCTTCTGCCGCCGGGGAATTCGCGGCCAACACCAAGGACGACGCGGGCTTTACACTACCAAAAATCCGCTGGGAGTATTCGGCGCGCCGGGTGATGACGCTGGAATGGGCCGATGGCGTGCCCATGGGCGACAATGCGGCCATCGACGCTGCGGGGCACAACCGTATCGACCTTTCCGAACGCGTGCTGCGCCTGTTCCTGCTGCATGCACTGCGCGATGGCTATTTCCATGCGGATATGCATCAGGGCAATCTCAAAGTGGCCAAAAACGGCGATATCATTGCCTATGATTTCGGGATAATGGGCCATATCGACGAATACACGCGCCGCGTTTATGCCGAGATCCTGTTCGGCTTTATCCGCAAGGATTACAAACGCGTGGCCGAAGTGCATTTCGAGGCGGGATATGTGCCTGCCGACAAGGATGTCGATGAATTCGCGCGGGCTTTGCGCGCCGTGGGCGAGCCGATCTTTGGCATGGACGCGTCCAAGATTTCGATGGGTCGCCTGCTCAGCTATTTGTTCGAGGTGACGGAACGCTTCGGCATGGAAACCCGCACCGAACTGATCCTTTTGCAACGCACTATGGTCGTGGTGGAAGGGGTGGCGCGAAGCCTCAACCCGAACATCAACATCTGGCAGGTCGCCTCGCCCGTAGTCACGGATTACATCCAAAAATCGATTGGCCCCAAGGCGGTCCTGTCCGACCTTTACAAGACTGCCCGCGTGCTGACCCGCTTTGGCCCCCGTCTGCCACGGCTTGTGGAACAGGCGTTGATCGCACAATCGAACCCTACAGCGCCCAAACGACGCGGCTTCTGGCGCTGGATCGCGCTGGCAGCGGCCATTGGTCTCTTGTCTGGCGGCGGCCTGACGCTCCTGATCGAGGCGCTGACCTGATCTTCTTTTGCCGAAAAACACTCCGGGGTCTGGGGCAGAGCCCCAGTCCAAAGTTGCAATCAGGCAATCCGTTCAATCGCAAGCGCAATCCCCTGACCGCCTCCAATGCACATGGTGATCAGCGCTTTTGATCCGCCGATCCGTTCCAGTTCGTAAAGCGCCTTGACGGTGATGATGGCCCCGGTCGCACCCACCGGATGGCCCAGCGCGATCGCGCCGCCATTCGGGTTCACGCGGGCAGGGTCGAACCCCAGGTCACCCGTTACGGCCAATGCCTGGGCGGCGAAGGCTTCGTTGCTTTCCACCACGTCAAAGTCGCCAGCGGACAGTCCGGTGCGCGCCAGTAGGTTGCGCACCGCCGGAATGGGTCCGATGCCCATCACCTCGGGGCGGACACCGGCGTGGGCATAGCCCAAGATGCGGGCGCGCGGTTTCAGGCCGGCTTTCTGCGCCGCTTCTGCCGTGGCCAGTATCACGGCCCCCGCCCCGTCATTGATGCCCGAGGCGTTGCCTGCGGTTACGGTGCCGTCTTTCTGAAACACCGGGCGCAAGCCACCCAGCGCCTCAAGGCTGGTGGCCTTGGGATGCTCATCGACTTCAAAGGCGACCGTATCACGTTTGATGCGCACTTCGACCGGCGCGATCTGGCTGGCGAACCTTCCTTCGGCGATGGCCATTGCTGCGCGTTCCTGGCTTTGCATGGCAAAGGCGTCTTGCGCATCGCGGGTGATCCCGTGTTCGGCGGCTACGTTTTCGGCCGTGACGCCCATGTGCCCGGTGCCGAAGGGGCAATTGAGCGCCCCCAGCATCATGTCGAGCGTGCGCACATCCCCCATTTTGGCGCCCCAGCGTTGGTCGGGGATAATGAAGGGGCTGCGCGACATGTTTTCTGCGCCGCCCGCCAGACCGAACTCCGCATCGCCCAGCATCAGAGACTGAATCACGCTTACAATTGCCTGCACACCCGACCCGCAAAGCCGGTTCACGTTCATCGCCGGAACGCTGTCCGGGACGTCCGCCTGCATCGCCGCGACGCGGCTCAGATACATGTCGCGCGGTTCGGTGTTGATCACGTGGCCGAATGCGACATGCCCGATCTGCCCGGCCTCTACGCCCGAACGTTCCAGCGCCGCCTTGGCAGCGACGGTGCCAAGGTCAATGGGCGCCGTGCCGGCCAACGAACCGCCAAAGGTGCCGATGGCGGTGCGCGCGCCGCCCAAAATGACGATGTCTTTGCTCATGATGATCCTCCTTGTTGCGCGCCATGATGGCCGCGCAACGCAAGCAAAGGAACCCCGCACCTTGACACGGACGCAACGGCACGGGCATCTGTCCGTCATGACGGATGAAACCGACGCTATCCTATCACTGCTGCCTGCCCGCCTGAAAGAGGCGCGGCGTGCGCAGGGTCTGTCGCTGGACGCAGTGGCCAAATTGTCGGGCGTCAGTCGCTCGATGGTCAGCCAGATTGAGCGTGGCGAATCCTCGCCCACCATCGCGACGCTCTGGAACCTGACCCGCGCGCTTCAGGTCGATTTTGCAGGCTTGCTGGACGACGGACCGGCGGCCACGATTGAGGTGCTGCGCGCCGCCGACGTGCCCAGCATCGAAAACCGCGGTGCAGGATGCACGATTCGCATCCTCAGCCCGCCCGAGGATGCCGGTCGTCACGAAGTTTACGAATTGCGCTTTACCGAAGGCGGCGTGCTGGACAGCCTGCCCCACAGGCGTGGCGCGCGCGAACAACTGACGGTGATCGAGGGCAAACTGATCGTGACCAGCGGCGGCACGACAGACAAGATCGGGCAGGGCGATACCGCCCGCTATGCCGCCGACGTGCCGCACCGGATCGAGGCGACGCGGCCCTCGCGCGCCTTTTTGGTGGTGCAGGACGCCTGATTTCCGGTTTTACGGAAATTCGTCCGGCATTACGTATTCCCCTATTTCGGAATCGCGTCCGATATGTTAGAGCTTCGCACAAAGGAGCCCTGACATGACAACCGCGTTTCTATCTCACATCACCGACACTCTGGCGCAGATCGACGCTGACGGGATGACCAAGCGCGAACGCATGATCACCTCGGCCCAGGGGGGACGGATAGAAGTGGGCGGGCGCGAGGTGCTGAACCTGTGCGCCAACAACTACCTTGGGCTGGCTGACCACCCCGACCTGATCGCCGCCGCGCGCGCTGCGATGGACACGCACGGCTTCGGCATGGCTTCTGTCCGGTTCATCTGCGGCACGCAAGATCTGCACCGCGCGCTTGAGGAGCGGTTGGCGAAGTTTCTTGGCAAGGATGGTGCCATCCTGTTCGCGGCCTGTTTCGATGCCAACGGCGGTTTGTTCGAGCCGCTTTTGGGACCGGAGGATGCCATCATCTCGGATGCGCTGAACCACGCCTCGATCATCGACGGTATCCGGCTGTGCAAAGCGAAACGTTATCGTTACGCAAACAGCGATATGGCCGATTTAGAGACGCAATTGCAGGTAGCGCGCGACGCGGGCGCGCGGCATATCATGATCGCCACGGATGGTGTGTTTTCCATGGATGGTTATCTTGCCAAATTGCCCGAGATCACAGGGCTGGCAAAAAAGTACGGTGCGCTTGTCATGGTCGACGATTGCCATGCGACTGGCTTCATGGGTCCGCAGGGCGCGGGCACACCTGCCCACGCGGGTGTGGAGGTGGATATCCTGACGGGTACCCTGGGCAAGGCGCTGGGCGGGTCCATCGGGGGTTATATCGCGGGGCCGCAGCCCGTGATCGACTTGCTGCGCCAACGCGCGCGGCCCTACCTGTTCTCCAACTCGCTCCCACCAGCGATCGTCGCTGCGGGTATCGAGGCGATCCGGCTGGTGGAAGAGGGCGACGCCTTGCGCGCCCAGCTCTTCGACAACGCTGCCTATTGGCGCGCGGGCCTCACCGATCTGGGCTTTGACCTGTTGCCGGGCGAACACCCGATCATCCCCGTCATGCTGGGTGAGGCGCAGGTGGCTCAAGACATGGCCGCACGCCTGTTTGACGAAGGCGTCTATGTCTCCGGCTTCTTTTTCCCGGTTGTGCCGCGCGGTCAGGCGCGCATCCGCACGCAGATGAACGCAGCGCTGACGCGTGACGATCTGGATCGGGGGCTTGAAGCGTTCAAGCTGGCGGGCAAAGCGTGCGGTGTGGTCGGATGAAAATCGCGCGCAAAGTCATCGAAGGGTACCGCGCCCACGCCCCGGCGCTGATTGCGCAATATGATTCCGTACCTTCGGACGCGATCTATGCCGGGGTGCAGGATCTGTTGCCAGCCGCCCCTGCGCGCGTGTTGGACGTGGGTGCTGGCAGCGGACGGGACGCAGAATGGTGTGCCGCCATGGGCCACACCGTTACTGCCGTGGACCCGGTCGCTGCATTTGTGGCCGAAACCATGCACCGGGTGCCGAACGCGACGATCTTGCGCGACAGGTTGCCCGACCTGAAAACGATACGGGGCTGTTATGACCTCGTGCTGCTGAATGGTGTCTGGCAACATGTTGATCCCGATGACCGTGCGGCGGCGTTGACGCGCTTGTCCATGCTTCTTGCAACGGGTGGGCGGCTGATCATGTCCTTGCGCCAAGGGCCGGGCCATCCTGAACGCCCCATTGCTGCAATAGATACGGAATCGACCCTAACCCGAGCCAAAACACTTGGTATGATTCTATTGAGGCAGGTCGAATCCTCGTCACTCCAGCCTGGCAACGTGGCGGCTCAGGTGACATGGACATGGCTGGTTTTTGAAAAAGGACGTGCGTGATGACCAACGAAATGATCGCGCTTGAAAAAACCCACCCCCGAGAGGGCTTGTGGCAGGTCACCGCCCCTGTGCCCGGAATAGGACCCGATGATGTCCTGATACGTATCAACAAGACCGGCATATGTGGCACGGATATCCACATCTGGAACTGGGATGAGTGGGCGGCGCAAACGGTGCCGACACCCATGATCACGGGTCATGAGTTCGCTGGAGAGATCGTCGAAATCGGCTCTAACGTTCAGGATTTGGCGATGGGGCAACGTTGCTCCGGCGAAGGGCACCTGATCGGCAAAACATCGCGGCAAAGCCGGGCGGGTAAGTTTCACCTTGATCCGGCGACCCGTGGGATCGGTGTGAACGAGCAGGGGGCCTTTGCGCAGTACCTGCGTCTGCCCGCTTTCAACGTGGTGCCGCTGCCGGACGAGATCAGCGATGACATCGGTGCGATCCTTGACCCGCTGGGCAACGCGGTACACACCGCGCTGAGCTTTGATCTGGTTGGTGAGGATGTCTTGGTCACCGGTGCGGGCCCCATCGGCATCATGGCGGCAGCGGTGGCGCGGCATGTGGGCGCGCGCAATGTGGTGATCACGGATGTGAACCCGGATCGGCTGGCGCTGGCTGCACAGGTTGCGGACGTGGTGCCGGTGAATGTTGCGCATGAGGATTTGCAGGACATCATGCCGGGCCTGAAGATGAAACAGGGCTTTGACGTGGGCCTGGAAATGTCGGGCAATCAGGCCGCGCTGGATCAGATGGTCGAGGCGATGACCATGGGCGGGCGCATCGCGATGTTGGGTATTCCGCCGGGAAAAAGTCCCGTCGACTGGTCGCGTATCGTGTTCAAGGCGATCACCATCAAGGGTGTCTACGGGCGCGAGATTTTCGAAACGTGGTACAAGATGATTGCGATGCTGCAAAACGGTCTGGACGTGTCGCAGGTGATCACCCACCGGTTTGCTGCCCGCGATTTCGAACAGGGGTTTGCCGCGATGAAGTCCGGCTCTTCGGGGAAGGTGGTGCTGGATTGGCGGTAGTGCTGCCCTGTCGACGCGTTGGGCTGTAACCCGCCTTACCCGGCGAGCGGGGCGCGACCGCTTTCCGTCAGCACCCAACCTTCGGTCCCTTCGAACACGGCCGCGGTCAGCGGCGCGCCGTATCCGGCCCCCGTGTCGAGGTTGATGCGGTTGCCGTAATGCGTGGCAACGTCGATAGGCGTGTGCCCGTGCACGATCACCTTGGGATGCGGGCCGGTGTGCCGGTGAAATTCACCCCTGATCCACAGCAGGTCTTCCTCGTCCTGATCCTTGAGCGGGACACCAGGGCGGATGCCCGCATGCACGAACATCAACTCACCTGAGACGTGGCTCAGTTTCAGCCCTTCCAGAAAGGCGACGTGGTCTGCAGGGACGGCAGCGCGCGCATCGGCTTGCACATCCTTTTCCCGTCGTCGTGGTCCCGCATCCACTCCGTAGGACGCCAATGTGGTGTCGCCGCCAAGGCGCGGATGCAACCAATAGAGTTCGACCATCATGTAGGGATCGTGCAGGATCGGACGCTGCATGAACCATTCGAACATGCGGTCGTGGTTGCCCTTGAGGAACGTCCAGTTTCGTCCTGCTTTTTGGCCTTTTATCAGTGTTTCGAGTACGGCGCGGCTGTCCGGCCCGCGGTCGGCGTAGTCCCCCAGAAAAACGATATCAGCGTCCGCTCCGCCATCTGCCTCGATCAGGCCAAGTACCCGGTCCAGTTGAATTTTCTGGCCGTGGATATCGCCGATAGCATAAATAGGACGTAGCATGGGTTACCCGACAGAACTGGTTGGAACCCTTGGGCCTTAACCGGATTCGGTAAGGGATGTAAGACACATGCCACCAGCCGCGGCGACCAGTCGCGAATTGCCGCGCAACTGGTCGCATTTTCGGGCATGAACCACTCAGGCGACGTCGAAGGCCAGCGGTTTCACCTGCGTGAACATACCTGTCCCATCGAGTGTCTTCAGCACATCTGCGGGGATTGCCTCATCGACATAAAGCAGGGCAATCGCTTCGCCTCCGGCGGCATTCCGACCCAAGGTAAAGTTCGCGATATTGACGCCGTTCTTGCCCATCGTATTGCCAAGAAGACCGATGATGCCGGGCACATCCTCGTTGGTGGTATAGAGCATGTGTGCCCCGATTTCGGCGTCGATGTTGATGCCCTTGATCTGAATGAAGCGTGGCTTGCCATCCGAAAACACTGTGCCTGCAACAGACCTCTCGCGCTTGCCCGTCACCACGGTGACCTTGATGTAGCCGTCGAACGTGCCCGACTTGTCCTGATTGGTGGTTGAAATCTTGATCCCGCGTTCCTTGGCGACGACCGGGGCGCTAACCATGTTTACGTCCGGATTGGCGCGTTTCATGATTCCCGCGATCAGGCTGCAATTGAGCGCTTCGAGGTTCATATCCGAAACCACCCCATCGTAGAGGATGTTAATCGCTTTGATTGGCTCGTCCGTCATTTGACCGACAAAGCTGCCCAAATGACCAGCCAGTTTGACCCATGGGCCCATGACCTTGGCCTCTTCCGCCGTAACGGAGGGCATGTTGAGCGCGTTTTCGACCGCGCCTGTCAGCAGGTAGTTCGCCATCTGGTCGGCCACTTGAAGAGCCACGTTTTCCTGTGCTTCGGTTGTAGCGGCGCCAAGGTGGGGCGTGCAAACTACGTTAGGCAGGTTGAACAACGGGTTTTCCTTGGCTGGTTCTTCGGCAAACACATCAAAGGCAGCACCGGCGACGTGGCCGGATTTCAGCGCTTCGGCCAGTGCAACTTCGTCCACCAAACCGCCGCGTGCACAGTTGATGATGCGCACGCCCGGTTTCATCATCGCGATCTTTTTCGCGTCGATCATGTTGGTGGTCTGTTCGGTCTTGGGCACGTGCAGGGTAATGAAATCGGCGCGTTTGATCAGGTCGTCGAGTTCGACTTTTTCGACGCCCATCTTGTTGGCTTTTTCGGTGCTCAGGAACGGGTCGAACGCGATAACCTTCATCTTGAGACCACGGGCGCGGTCGCACACAATTCCGCCAATATTGCCAGCACCGATGACGCCCAACGTCTTGCCGGTCAGTTCTACACCCATGAACTTGGATTTTTCCCACTTGCCTGCATGGGTCGACGCGGACGCTTCGGGAATTTGACGCGCCACGGCGAACATCATCGCGATGGCGTGTTCGGCGGTGGTGATCATGTTGCCGAACGGGGTATTCATGACAATAACCCCCTTTTTAGAGGCTGCTTCCTTGTCGATATTGTCTGTACCGATGCCTGCGCGCCCGATCACCTTTAGGTTCGTGGCTTTCTCGAGGATGGTCGGCGTTACGCGTGTTGCCGACCGAATGGCAAGACCGTCATAGTTGCCGATGATTTCGGCCAGTTTGTCCTTGTCCTTGCCAAGATCGGGCTGGAAATCAACCTCGATACCGCGGTCGCGGAAAATCTGAACAGCGGCGTCGCTGAGTTTGTCGGAGATAAGTACCTTGGGAGCCATTTCGGTGGTCCTTTTGCAGATGACGGGAGTGGCGGGGTGAACCCTGCCCTACGGAATGTTGAAAGGGGTAGGGCGGGATTTATCCCGCCGTGATCTCGGCTTCAAAGGCCCATTCAAGCCAAGGCAACATCGCCTTGATGTCTGACGTTTCGACTGTCCCACCACACCAGATGCGCAAGCCCGGAGGGGCGTCGCGATAGGCGCCGACATCCAGTGCCACGTTCTCATCGGCAAGGCGTTTTGCGACCGCCTTGGCGAAAGCAGCACCATCATTGATTCGGTCGTCGGTGAACTTTAGACAGACGGAGGTGGTCGACCGCGTTGTCGGGTCCGAGGCCAAGTTCTCGATCCAGTCATGCGTCTCTACAAAGGCCGAAATGGCCCCAGCGTTCGCATCGGCACGAGCGATCAAACCTTTCAGACCACCGACCGAACGCGCCCAGTCGAGCGAGAACAGGTAATCCTCGACCGCAAGCATCGACGGAGTATTGATGGTCTCGCCGACAAATATCCCTTCGATCAGCTTGCCGCCTTTGGTCAGGCGGAAAATCTTGGGCATGGGCCAGGGAGGCGTATAGGATTCGAGCCGCTCGACTGCGCGCGGCGACAGGATCAGCATGCCGTGTGCCGCCTCGCCCCCCAGCACTTTCTGCCAGCTGAACGTGGTCACATCGAGCTTGTCCCAGGGCAGGTCCATCGCAAAGGCGGCAGAGGTCGCGTCGCACAGCGTCAGCCCTTTGCGGTTTGCCGGGATCGCGTCACCGTTCGGCATCCGCACGCCCGAGGTCGTGCCGTTCCACGTAAAGCAGACGTCGTGATCGTAGTTCAGCGCCGCCATATCCACGATCTGTCCATAGTCGGCGATGTGGACGGTGTGTTCGATTTTCAGTTGCTTGGCCACGTCCGTGACCCAGCCTGCACCAAAGGATTCCCAGGCCACCATTTCCGCAGGGCGTTCACCCAGCAGCGACCACATGGCCATTTCATAGGCGCCGGTGTCCGAGGCGGGCACGATGCCGATGCGGTAATCGTCCGGCACGCCCAGTATGTCGCGGGTGTCGTCGATGGCCTGTTTCAGCCTGGCCTTGCCCACGGCGGCGCGGTGCGAACGGCCCAATGGGGCATCTGCCAAAGCGTTCAAATTGTATGTGGAGGGTTTGGCGCAGGGGCCAGAAGAAAAGCGCGGATTTGCCGGGCGCGCTGCCGGAGTGGTCGTGACCATTGCTGGTATCCTTACAGATAATCGCCCTTCGTTGGGGAAGGGTGTCCCGCCGCTGCATCTACGACCCGCATCGGGCTGGTGCAAGCGGGGAATGGGGGCTATAGCGCCGCGTGAAGATTTAATTGCGGCATCGCCGTCGCGCATCGGAAACTTGGCCAGATGTTTGTTTGTACATTGTTAACCGATCCTTCCAAACCGACGCTGGACCCGGCACTGGTTGACAGCTTGCGTAACGCGTGGGGTGGCGGCGATGCGCAGTGGCTTTCCCCGGACGAGGCGGCGGCGTTCTTACTTGAAACCTTGCCCGACAACCAATGGGACGTTTGGGCGGAGGTGCAGAAACTGGGCGTTGACTTGGTCATCCTGCCCATTGAAGGACGTCGCAAGGCGATGCTGCTGGCCGACATGGACAGCACCATGATCCAGCAGGAATGCATCGACGAGCTAGCCGATGTGGCCGGCGTCGGGGACCGGGTCAAGGACATCACCGCACGCGCCATGAATGGAGAGCTGGATTTCGAAGCTGCGCTGCGCGAGCGCGTCGGTCTGCTGAAAGGCCTGCCCGAAAAAGTGATCGCCGAGGTGCTTTCGACCCGCATCACCTATATGCCCGGTGGTGCGACATTGCTTGCCACGATGAAATGCAACGGGGCCTATGCCGCATTGGTGTCGGGCGGGTTTACGGCCTTTACAGCCTCGGTCGCCGCGCATCTGGGATTCGACGAGAACCGGGCCAATGCGTTGTTGACTAAGAGTGGTGTTCTGACCGGTCAGGTGGGCATGCCGATCCTTGGCCAGCAGGCAAAGGTCGATGCGTTGCACGACATCACCACGCGTTTGGGGCTGGAGCCCGCGCAGGTGCTGGCCGTTGGTGACGGAGCCAACGATCTGGGCATGTTGCACCTTGCAGGCATGGGCGTCGCGCTGCACGCCAAGCCAATCGTTGCGGCTCGGTGCGATGTGCGGGTGAATTTTGGCGATCTGACGGCGTTGCTTTACTTGCAGGGTTATGCGCGGTCTGAATTCGTGAGCGTTTAGGGGACTCTGCCCTCGGTCTTCGGCCTCTCCCGGGATTTTTTGATATCAGGGAGGGGCTGGACGCTAGAGCAACGCAGGTGCCGCACGCAGGTATCCGGTTTCAAGGCCGTCCCAGTTTTTGATCGGGCCATTTGTATAGGCCAATGCGTCCGGGTGGTTGGGGTCGAGCGCACCGAGCCGGACGAGGATTTGCGCCATCGCACATTCGCTGGCCCGCGTCGCCCCGTCCGTGATCTTGAGCGCGACACCGAGTTTCTGGTCCGGCAACATAGCCACGAAATATCCTTCGGCCCCGGTCTTGATCGCTACCTTGCCGCCGCAGGCGCGCATCAAGCGGGTGCACGAACGCCCCTCGCCGGCCACCAGTTCGGGATGTTTTGCCATGGCGCTGCGCAATTGACCTTGCGGGCTGTCATCACCAGCGGCGGCGTACGCGGCCATGGCGCGGGCCATCCCGTGCAGCGTGCAGGCGTAGTTCGGGGCCGAACATCCGTCAACGCCGAACCCCGGCGAGGTTTCCTGTGTCATGCGCTCGAACGCCTCAAGGCAAGCTTTTTGAACTGGGTGGTCCGGATCGACATAGACCGGGCCTCCGCCCAGATGTTTCGCAACGGTCAAGAACCCCGCGTGCTTGCCCGAGCAGTTGTTGTGGATGCGGCAGGGCGATTCCCCGGCAAGGATCATGGTGTTGCGCACATCCTCGTCCCGCGACACTTGGGGGCCGCAGCAGAAATCGTCGTTGGTTTTGCCGATATGTTCCATCCATGCGCCGACCCTGTCTGTGTGGATCATCGCGCCCTGATGCGAGGCGCAGCCAAGGGCGAGATGCTCGGTTGTCAGACTTTGCGCCTTTGCTGCCCCGCTTTCGATCAGCGGCAGGGCCTGCAGCATTTTCGAGGACGAACGCGGCAGCACAACCGCCTCAGGCTCGCCCCACGCTTGCACGATTTGACCGCTGTCATCGCAGACCACGGCATGGCCTGAATGCGCGCTTTCAAGGAAGGGGCCACGCCATACTTCTGCAAGTGTCACTGCGCCATGGGCCGGATGCGTCATCTTTTCCCTCACTTCTGCGCGAAAACTCGCCAATTCGGCTTTCCTGCGTCGCGCGTTTCGCGCTAATGTGCCACTTGTCGAGAAGATTTGCCGCCCTTGCAAGAGAATGCGCCGAAAATGGCGCACCACGAGTGCGGTTGAGCGATTGAGGTTTGGACAGCTTGGAGGCTGTAAGATGGGAATTACGTCGAAAATCATGATGGGGCTCGGTGCTGTGGCGCTGATGGCCGGAACTGCCACCGCGCAAGAGCAAAGCACCAATCGCGTCGCGGCCAAGACGGACTGGAGTGTCTTTGTTGAAGACAATCCGACCGAGTGCTGGGGTGTCGCCACACCCAAGGAAACTGTGAACACCCGCGAGGGCCGTGTCGTTGCGGCGACGCGCGGGCAGATTCTGCTGATGGTGTTCTATCGTCCAAGTGCCGGGGCACAGGGGCAGGTCGCCTTTACCGGCGGCTACCCGTTCCGGTCCGGGTCCACTGTGAACCTGAATATCAGCGGCAACGAGTTTGAATTGTTCACGGACGGTGAATGGGCCTGGCCCGCGACCGTTGCGGATGACTCCAAAATCGTGACCGCGATGAAACGGGGCGCGGATGCAATAGTGACCGGTGTGTCCAGCCGTGGCACGACAACCAAGGACACGTTTTCGCTGCTGGGCTTTACCGCCGCAGTCGAAGATGCCGAGGCACGCTGCAGCGGCTGACAGGGACTTTGCAAATCAAACCAATGTGAGCGGCTGTGCAGGGATGCACGGTCGCTTTTGCATTTGCGCCTATTGGGAACTGTTAGGTTCCAAACTAGGTATCTACGCATCCAACCTGAAAGGATACCGACATGGTTACCACCACTGTACACACGCTCGAAACTGCCCCAGCCGCATCAAAGCCGTTGCTTGAGAACTCGATAAAGGCTTTTGGCCGCTTGCCGAGTCTGCACGGCGTTATGGCGGAAAGCCCCGGCTTGCTTGAAGCGTATCAACACCTGCACCGGCTGTCTGTCGATGCGACAGCCTTTACCCCCGAAGAACGCACCGTGGTCTGGATGACCGTCAATGTCGCCAACCGGTGTCACTATTGCGTGCCTGCCCATACCGGCATCGCCAAGCGCGAAAAGATCGACGATGCCATCGTGAACGCGCTGCGCGACGAGACGCCACTGCCCGAAAAGCTGGAAGCGTTGCGTACGTTCACGCTGGCCATCCGTGACACCCACGGTCGCCCGGGCGCGGACGCTATCGCCGCCTTTCAGGCCGCAGGGTATGGAGAGCGTGCCATTCTGGATACCATTCTGATCTATGGTCAGAAGGTGCTGTCGAACTTCACCAATTCGATCTTCGACACACCCACCGATGCGGCCTTTGCCCCGTTTGCGTGGGAACCCAAGGCTGTCGCTGCAGAGTAGGCGGCAGTGGGGGCGATGCTCCCGCCCGTTCCAGGCCCCCGCAGCATATTCGGCCAAAAGAAGGTGCGGGCGAATCCTTTTGATCGTCCGCACTTTTCCTATATAGGGGCGCATCACCTAACCGTTTGGACCTATGCTATGGCTGACGCGCCGATCACGCAGGATGTATTGACGATTCCCCGGAAATTGCCGGAGGGGCCCGTGAATCTTGTCGGATTGACCCGCGATGCGATGCGCGAGGTGTTGATCGCCCACGGTACGCCTGAAAAGCAGGCCAAGATGCGGGTCGGCCAGATTTGGCAGTGGATTTACCAGTGGGGCGTGCGCGATTTTGATGTAATGACCAACCTGTCCAAGGCATATCGCGTCGAGTTGGCGGAAAAGTTCGTCATTGAAATCCCCGAGGTCGTCTCGAAGCAGGTCAGTACGGACGGCACACGCAAGTGGCTGGTCCGCATCGCAGGTGGGCATGAGGTCGAGGTCGTCTATATCCCCGAAGAGGGACGCGGGACGTTGTGCATCTCTTCTCAAGTCGGGTGCACGTTGACTTGTTCGTTTTGTCATACCGGGACGCAGAAGCTGGTGCGCAACCTGACGGCAGGAGAGATCGTCGGGCAGGTCATGATGGCCCGGGACGATCTGGACGAGTGGCCCACGCCCGGCGCCCCCAAGGATGAAATCCGCCTGCTGTCCAACATTGTGCTGATGGGCATGGGCGAGCCGCTGTATAATTTCGAAAACGTGCGCGATGCGATGAAGATTGCGATGGACGCCGAGGGTATCCAGTTGTCACGCCGCCGCATTACCCTGAGCACATCCGGTGTCGTGCCCGAGATTGCGCGAACCGCGCAGGAAATCGGGTGCCAGCTGGCCGTGTCATTTCACGCGACCACAGATGAGGTGCGCGACAAGCTTGTGCCGATCAACAAGCGCTGGAATATCGAAGCTTTGCTGGAAGCCTTGCGCGCCTATCCCAAAGTCTCCAACTCCGAACGCATCACATTTGAATATGTCATGCTGAACGGCGTGAACGACAGTGACGAAGATGCCCGCCGCCTGATCCAGCTGATCGAGGGGATACCGGCGAAGATCAACCTGATCCCGTTTAACGAATGGCCCAGCGCGCCCTATACACGCAGTTCGAACAACCGCATTCGGGCCTTTGCCGACATCATATACAAGGCGGGTTATGCCAGCCCCATCCGCACCCCGCGGGGCGAGGATATCATGGCCGCCTGTGGCCAGCTGAAATCCGCAACCGAACGGGCGCGCAAGTCGCGCAGGCAGATCGATGCGGAGGCCGGGATTTCCTCCTGACTCCGGGCGGATGAAGTGACGGCGCGACGTGCCGCCAGCCCGGCGCGATGCCGGTGCTGACGCGCCAGGAAACGGATTGTTCCCGAAAAGGTCACAATCTTTTCGCGATTGCGCACCAATGCTGCCTTGCTCTGTATCCAGTGTGATCCTCAGGGAAACACGGAAAGTTGGAGTAAACCCATGTCGATCATTATCAACCACGATCAGTTCATCGAGGCGCAGGTCCTCGACCTTGTCACCCGCGAACGCATGAAGGCGCTGTCGCGTCGCGAATGGAAACACCGCCTCGCTGGCTATGGTTATGGTATCCGCGAAACGGATGCCGGCGACGTGGTCGAAACACTGCCGCACCGCGTCGAAGTCTGTGTTCTGCCAGCCGCGATGACGGCCTGAACCTGGAGCTTGGTTCGCGTCAGCGACCTGGAACTTCGCCGCGTTTTGCCGTGGGGCCCCATGTGTCGATGACGTCGACGGCCTCTTGTGCGCTTTCGACAAAGCGGAACAGGTCAAGGTCATCCTTGGAAATGGTGCCAGCGTCGGCCAGCGCATCCCAGTTGATGATCTTTTCCCAGAAGCTGCGGCCGAACAGCAGGAATGGTATGCGCTCCATCCGTCCGGTCTGGATCAGGGTCAGGGCTTCGAACAACTCGTCCATGGTGCCGAAGCCGCCGGGAAACACGCAGATGGCCCGTGCGCGCATCAGAAAGTGCATCTTGCGGATCGCGAAATAATGGAAATTGAACGCAAGGTCCGGCGTGACGTAGGAATTCGGCGCCTGTTCGAACGGCAGCACGATATTGAGGCCAATGGACCGCCCGCCCGCTTCGTAGGCGCCGCGATTGCCAGCCTCCATGACGCCGGGGCCGCCCCCGGTCACCACGATACTATTGTTGCCGCCGCCCGCGATTGATTTTTCGGTCATAAGCCGGGCGAATGTCTGAGCCTCGTCATAAAAATGGGACAGATCGGCCAGCGTTTTTGTCCGTGCCTTATCCTTGTTACTTGGATCGGGAATGCGCGCGCCGCCGAACATGACGATGGTCGATTCAACGCCAGCTTCGTTCATCATCAACTCGGGTTTCAGCAGCTCCAGTTGCAGACGCACGGGTCGCAATTCGTCACGGCACATGAATTCATCGTCCGCGAAGGCCAGCGGATAGGACGGTGATCGCGTCTGCGGCGTGTCCGGGATGCCCTCGGCGGCCTTGCGGTCGGTGTGGGCGTCGCGAAACGGGCTATGGCGGTCGTCTTTCATTGCGGCATGCTCCTTGGCTCTTGGCCAAGGGGTATCGCGACGGGCCGCGCTTGCCCAGATGTGATTGCAAGGCGGCGTTGATTGTTGTCTAAGCGCGGCGATCAATTCCGGAGAGATGCCCATGTCGAATGCACAGCTTGAAACCGCCATCGAAGCCGCGTGGGAAGCCCGCGATACGATCACGTCCGCCACAAGGGGCGAAGTGCGCGACGCAATCGAAGACACGCTGGCCGCTCTGGACAGCGGTAAGCTGCGCGTTGCGGAAAAGCAGGACAACGGCGATTGGCATGTGAACCAGTGGGCCAAAAAGGCCGTGCTGCTGGGGTTCCGCATAAAGGACATGGAACAGCAGGATGGCGGCCCGCAGGGCGGCGGCTGGTGGGACAAGGTCGACTCCAAGTTCAAGGGCTGGGGGCCGCAGGATTGGAAAAGCGCCGGGTTCCGAGCCGTGCCCAATTGCGTTGTGCGCAAATCCGCCTTTATCGCGCCGGGCGTGGTGCTGATGCCATCCTTCGTCAACCTCGGGGCCTATGTGGACGAGGGCACGATGGTCGATACCTGGGCGACGGTGGGCAGTTGCGCCCAGATCGGTAAGAACGTGCACCTTTCGGGCGGCGTCGGCATCGGCGGTGTGCTTGAACCGATGCAGGCGGGCCCGACCATCATCGAAGACAACTGTTTCATCGGGGCCCGGTCTGAAGTGGTCGAGGGCTGTATCGTGCGCGAGGGGTCCGTGCTGGGCATGGGCGTGTTCATCGGCCAGTCGACCAAGATCGTGGACCGGGAAACCGGTGAAGTTATGTATGGCGAAGTGCCCGCCGGTTCGGTCGTCGTGGCGGGGTCAATGCCGTCGAAAAACGGCATAAACCTGTACTGCGCAGTCATCGTGAAACGGGTGGACGAACGCACGCGGTCCAAGACGTCGATCAACGAGCTGTTGCGTGATTAGGGGCAACGGATGGTGGGCAGATTGCCCGCCCTATGCATCATGAACGACAAGCCCAAGAAACCATCCCGCCAACAGGTCTACACCCTTGTGGTGCAGATCGGGCGCAAGGCGGGCGATGGCCTGCCAAAGCATGCGACGGGCGCTGCGCTGATGTGTTTTGCCTCCGGCGTGGACGAGGGGGAGGCGGTGCGCGAAACGGTGGCGCTGCTGAAACAGGCCGATACCGCGCCGCTGGATGTGACGGGCTATGGTACCTTGGCCGAGCGCGAGGCCGAGGGGCATGAGATTGGAGACGGCGAACGTGGCCTTATGCAGCGCGCGTTGGACGAAAATTCGGTGATTGTCGCGCAAGTCACTCCGTTCTTTGGGGATGAAGAGGACGACGAACAGGATTAGGCCGCGCGGTGGTCGATCAGGGTAATCGCCTCGAATGGCCGCAGGACCTGATGATAAGGACGGGCGTGTTCTGGCAGCAGACGACTTGGGATACCGGACAGGATGCTTTCCGCCAGACGCTCCTCATTCCGCCGCAAACGCCCGATGTAGAGACTTTCCAAGGCACAGCCTGCCGCCAGAAGAACTTCATGCCCCGGCAGGATCAGCTGCACATAATCCGCCACCGCGCTGGGTGCAGACCATGTGGCGGTGTAGCCGTTGACCACGTGCCGGGCGGGGACCAGAACGGCCTCTTGGCCAAAGTTGTATTCCACCTCGGATCCGCGCAATACGATGCGCTGTTCGGGCCCCACGACAATGTCGCGGCTCAGACCGAAATAGGGGGCCCGAAGCCGCACAGGCGCATGGCTGCCCCGCGCGGGCACCCGGTTTCTGACCACATGCAGGACGGGCACGATCTGGTGGGTGTCCGTCAGAACCGTATCGCCGCGCCGCAATTTGCCCGCTTCGCGATATCCCATCGGTGTGGCGATCGGCGTTTCGGGGTGCAGCGTCGGCATGGGGCCGATGGGGGCGATGTGGGTGGACAGGGCGGCGAACAGCACCTCTTTGGACAAGGTGCGATTGTCATTGCCCAACATCAGATCACGTAAGTCACTGGTGACCTGCGGGCGCGGTGCGTGGACCACGTTCGTTACGACCCGTGACCGTTCGGGCTGCTCCAGTGCCAGACGCGCCCACCCGGTCGGGGCGTCCCAAGTATAGGTCACCCGCAGCGTATGCGCACGCCCGTCCCCGGCCCAGCGGATGGCGGCATGGATGATGTCCTGGTTGTGCCGGTGCACCATGGCGATCCCGCCGCCTGGAATGGCGCGAAACACGAGTTCTCTTGCCCAGGGAAACTGATGTGAGATGCCAATCAGATCGTGCGGACGCACCTGACCCGGCACGCGCGTTTCGAACATGATAGTCCCGCGTGTCAGTAGCTTTGATATCGGTGTCGTGCCTGCATCACCTGCGAACCCAGAGGGCGCGAACCGTCCGTCCTGATGATCAGAGAGACCGATCCAGCTCATGCCGCAGTCTTGGCCTTGCGCCAAAGATCGGCTTCGTAGCGTTTCAGCGTCCGCCGGGCCGCAGGGCTGTACCCGCCTCCGGTATGTGGGTTCAGTTCAGGGAAAATGGCACAGATTTCCGCCATCGTCTGCGCCTCGAAGCTTTTGGTGGTCTGCGGACCCGGCAAGAAGCTTTCCGTTGCCAGCCCGTTGGAAAACACGACCTGATGCTTGTCGAACATGAGGTGGACGTAGGTGACCGTGCCCCCCGACATGCGTATGACAGAGTGGTCGTTGACCAGATCCTTTGCAGCAACCAACACTTCGGACTCGCCGAACAGAAGTTCGGACAGGCTGTCGCGGATCAGCACCCGGTGCAGTGGCGACACCTTGAGGTCGTCATGAGCGCCGAACGTGCCCGCGCGGATCAGAATCGGGGCAAAGTCAGCTTGCGCCGGAACCACCCGCGTTCCGATCCAGCGCAAGGCCTGCGGGCCGTCATCCTGCGTGAGGACCAGATCGCCGGGTTCAAGATCTTCGACCGAAACATCGCCCTCTGGTGTCGCGATCAGCGTTCCAGCAACAAAGCAGGGGATAGACGTGGCATTGACGAATCCGGTGTCGGTGTCGATGCCATCGGTGACCGTGTAGGTGAAATTGAAGTCTTCCTCGTCTCCGTCGCCGGTCACGGTAAAGACGCCGCCTGCACCCAGCATCACGGTCTGGCCGGTGGGTAAGGTGATGGTGCTGCCGATGCTGACCGCTTGTCCGTTGATATGGGTAATGGTCAGCGTCGATCCCGGCTGGCTTACGTCATTGTTCAGCACGTTGAACGATGTTGTTCCGTCCGGATAGACGTTCACGTCATCCGAAATAGCGACCAGATCGGTCTGTACCGAGTCACCTGCGATCAGAAGATTGGAATCGTATTGGGTGTCACTGACGTCGGCGATGCCAATGCGGATCGAGTTTACCACATCCGGGGTCACGACCATCGTCAGCGTCAGCGTGATGGTGAACCCGTCCATTTCAGTGTTGTAGTCGTCGTTGGCGTTGTTGACGAACATGTTGATGTTGTTGGTCGTGTTGATGTTGCCGGGGTCGGTGTCGCCGTTGCCAACATCCATCTCGACCAGTTGGCCATTCACCCAAACGCCGACGAAATCCTGATAGATCGAGTTCTGGAACTCCGGATACTCTTCCGAACTGAAGACGAACTGCATCGTCATCACATTGCCGTCGGGAATGAAATCCACGTCCAGATAGGACGCGTCATAGGTGCGTGCACCGGCAGCGGCGTTGAACTGGCTGTTGCTGTTGACCCCGGACGTGTTGGTCGACGTACTGTTGGACTGGTTGGAGGATCCGGACGAGTTGGTGAAATCCTCGGCGTTGCCTGTGGACAGGATCACTCCAGAATTGCTGGGCGTGACACCTGGCGCGACACTGTCACCGTTCGAATAAATGCCCGCGCTGTCGATATCCCCGGTGTAGGAGGCCGAAACCACCTGCACCCCGTTGCCGAATATTGCCTCGGCCATGTCCGTGGCGTCGACGCCTTCGCGCACCGTCTGGATCGGAAGTTCCGATGCTGCAACCATTACCTGCTCACCCCTTGTTTCAAGGCAGAACAGATGCAGCGCACGCGGTTTACCCGCGTGTCATGTCGTGCTGAGTTTCGCACAATGTGGTCGCACGTTGGCGACCGGTACTGCTGATGCCCTGCCTCGGGTCATATTATTGCGATGAGCCTAGCACAGATATTAACCTGCTGTTAACTCTCTTGTTGCGCCAAGGTGTGGAAATCGCGTCCTTTTCGCCACAACCTATGATTGGACACGCTCATGGACCCTGTTGATCCCGTTGCATTGACCGCTGCACTCGTACGATGCGAGTCCGTGACCCCTGAGGATGGCGGGGCATTAGACGTGCTGCACGACCTGTTCTCAGGGGCGGGCTTTGACTGCGCTTGGGCCGATCGGGGCGGCATCCGGAACCTGTTCGCACGTTGGGGCGACAAGGGACATGCCCGCAGCTTTGGCTTTAATGGGCATACTGACGTCGTGCCTGTTGGGGATGCGGCGGCATGGTCCATGCCCCCCTTTGGAGCCGAGATCAAAGACGGGGTCATGTACGGGCGTGGCACGACCGACATGAAATCCGGCGTTGCCGCCTTTGCCGCCGCAGCCGTGGATCTGGTGCGTGACACGCCGCCCGATGGAGCGGTCATCCTGACGATCACCGGGGACGAAGAGGGCGATGCCGCCGACGGGACAACTGCCCTGCTGGACCACATGGAGCGCACCGGCGAAGCGATGAGCGTCTGCCTTGTGGGCGAACCGACCTGCCCGAAAAATATGGGCGAGATGATCAAGATCGGGCGGCGTGGTTCGATGACTGCGTGGTTCACCGTGACGGGTGTACAAGGTCACTCCGCCTATCCACATCGCGCGCAAAACCCGCTGCCCCCCTTGATGAGACTGATGGATCAGCTCGCAACGCATGAACTGGACACTGGTACCGACCACTTCGATGCCTCTACCCTTGCCATCGTCACCGTCGACACCGGCAACCCTGCTACCAACGTCATCCCGGCTCAGGCACGGTCGACGGTCAATATCCGCTTCAATGATACGCATAGCGGTGAAAGCCTGTCCGCATGGCTAAATGCACAGGCAGATGCCGTCGCGACCGCCTACGGGGTCAAGATCGACACGAAAATCAAGATATCCGGGGAAAGCTTTCTGACGCCGCCGGGCGAATTGTCGACCCTTGTTGCGCAGGCGGTCAAGGCCGAGACGGGGTTTGACCCCGTGCTGAGCACCAGCGGCGGCACCTCGGACGCGCGGTTCATCAAGGATCACTGCCCGGTTGTCGAATTCGGCCTTGTGGGTCAGTCGATGCACAAGGTGGACGAGCATGTGCGCGTGGAACATGTCCATCAGCTCAAGGCCATCTACAGCCGCATATTGCGAGACTATTTCGCATGAAATGGACAATTGCGCAGACCCAAGATATCGCCACGTGTCGCGCTTTGCGTCGCACTGTGTTCATCGAAGAACAAGGCGTCAGCGAAGCGGACGAGGTCGATGGGCGGGACGGTGACGCGCTGCATCTTCTGGCCAACGACGACGACTCTCCGGTTGGATGCGCGCGCATTCTAATTGCGGATGGTGTCGCCAAGATCGGGCGTGTCTGCGTGTTGAAAGAGGCGCGGGGTACGGGCCTGGGTGCAGCAATCATTCTGGCCTGTCTGGACGTAGCCCGCGCGCAACCCGGCGTGACAAAAGCCAAACTGGGTGCGCAGACCCACGCGTTGGCCTTCTATGAAAAGCTTGGCTTTGCCGCCTATGGTCCGGTCTATGACGACGCAGGCATCCCACACCGTGACATGGAACGCGCGCTTTGAGGCGGACGCTGGTCGTTATGGTCAAAGTACCGCGCGCAGGTCGGGTCAAGACCCGGCTGGGCCGCGACATTGGACTGGTGCCTGCGGCGTGGTGGTTTCGCCATCAGGTTGCCCGCCTGCTGCGCCGTATCAAGGATCCGCGTTGGGACGTTGTGCTGGCGGTCGCCCCTGATGCCGAGGGGCTGACGAGCCGCTGTTTTCCAGCACACATGACGCGGTGGCCGCAAGGGCGCGGCAATTTGGGTGATCGCATGCTGCGTGCGATGCGCCGTGCGGGCGGCCCGGTCTGCGTGATTGGTGCTGATGTTCCTGGTATCACGCGCGCCCGTGTCGCCGAAGGGTTTGCAGCCCTCGGGCATCATGACGCCGTGTTCGGGCCTGCGCCCGATGGGGGATTTTGGCTGGTTGGGGCCAAGTTAGGGTCTACTATGCGCCCTCTACTCCTGGACGGTGTGCGTTGGTCGACGTCCCACGCCCTTGCGGACAGCCGTGCGACTTTGGGGGCCAGACGCGTCGCCCTGATCGCCACCCTTGCGGATGTCGATACAGGTGACGATTTGCCATGACGCCCCTTGGCGCGCGTGCTACCTGATGGAACATGACGCGTATCCCGACCAAGCCCGAAATCCTCGACTGGATTGCCGCCAATCCGACGCTCACGGCCAAACGTGACATCGCCAAAGCCTTTGGGATCAAGGGTGCAGCGCGGATTGACCTCAAGCGCCTTTTGAAAGAGTTGGAGGCAGACGGACACGTCGAAAAACGCAAGAAAACCTATCAGGACCCCGACCGTCTGCCGCCGGTCAGCGTACTGCTGATCTCGGGCCCCGACGATGATGGCGACCTGTTTGCGCGCCCCATGGAGTGGCATGGCACGGGGGTCGAACCCAAGGTGCTGGTGATCCCGCGTGCCTCTGATCCTGCCCTTGGGTCCGGGGACCGCATCCTTGCACGTCTGACGCTGGTCAAGGCCGAGGATCATAATTACGAGGCGCGGCTGATCCGCCGCATCGGGACCAACCCGGCGCGCATTCTGGGTGTCTTCCGGAAGGGAGCCGAAGGCGGGCGAATTATGCCTGTCGCCAAGGGCAGCATGAACGAGTGGTCCGTGCCCGCCGACGCCACTGGCGGGGCCAAGGATGGCGAGTTGGTCGAGGCCGAACAGGCTGGACCCAAATCTCGCATTGGTCTGCAGCGCGCCCGCGTGGTCGAACGGCTGGGCAATCCCGGCGCGCCCAAGGCCGTGTCGCTGATCGCGATCCACGAACACGGAATTCCCGACAGCTTCCCGGACGATGTGGTTGCCGAGGCGGATGCGCAAAGGCCCAAGGGCCTGAAAGGGCGCAAGGATCTGCGCGACATGCCCCTGATCACCATCGACCCGTGGGATGCGCGCGATCACGACGACGCCTGCTATGCCCATGCCGATGAGGACCCAAAGAACAAGGACGGCCATATCATCTGGGTCGCGATTGCGGATGTGGCGGCCTATGTCACACCCGGCTCTGCGCTGGATCGTGAGGCGAAGAAGCGGGGCAATTCGACCTATTTTCCTGACCGTGTGGTGCCGATGCTGCCGGACCGCTTGTCGGGCGATCTTTGTTCACTGCACGAAGGAGTGCCGCGTGCCTGTATCGCCGTACGCATGCAAATCGACGCGCAGGGACAGAAACTGAGCCACAGTTTTCATCGCGCCCTTATGCGATCGCCTGCGTCGCTGAACTATGAAGAGGTTCAGACCGCCATTGACGGCACGCCGAACGAACGCACAGCGCCTTTGTTAGAGCCTGTTCTGCGGCCTCTCTATGCCGCCTATGCTGCGCTGGTGAAGGCGCGCCAACTGCGTCAGCCGCTTGAGCTGGATTTGCCTGAGCGCCAGATCGTGCTCAGCGAGGATGGCAAAGTCTCATCCGTTAATTTTAAGGACCGTCTGGATGCGCATCGCCTGATTGAGGAATTCATGGTGCTGGCCAATGTGGCCGCAGCTGAGACCCTCGTGGCCAAGAAATCGCCGCTGCTGTTCCGCAACCACGAAGAACCCGCACCAGAAAAACTGGAATCCCTGCGTGAGGTGGCACAGGCGGCTGGGCTGAACCTCGCCAAAGGGCAGGTTTTGAAAACCGCGCATCTGAACCGGCTGCTGAACCAGGCGCTCGGAACGGACGATGCGGAGTTGATCAATATGTCGACCTTGCGGTCCATGACACAGGCCTATTATGGCCCGGTCAATTTCGGCCACTTTGGCCTCGCACTGAAGAACTACGCACACTTTACTTCGCCGATCCGGCGTTATGCCGACCTGATCGTGCACCGTGCGCTAATTTCGGCCCATGGCTGGGGTGATGACGGCCTGCGCGCCGAGGATGCCGAAGTGCTGGAAAAGACCGGCACGCATATTTCGGACACCGAACGCCGGTCTATGGCCGCCGAAAGGGACACGACCGACCGCTATCTGGCTGCCTACCTGAGCGAACGTGTGGGCGACGAGATGGAGGGACGGGTTGCAGGAATTGCCAAGTTCGGGATCTTCGTCAAGCTGGACGACAGCGGGGCCGACGGGCTGGTGCCGATGCGCGCCATCGGGTCCGAGTATTTCCATTTCGACCGCGAGGCGAACACGCTGATGGGGTCGGATACGGGCCTGACCATCGGAATTGGCCAACGCGCGACTGTTCGACTGGCCGAGGCGGTCCCCGTGACAGGTGGTATCGCGTTGGAGTTGTTGGCGCTGGATGGCCAGTCGCTGCCCAAAGGGCGATCCAGTCCGGCAGGGCGCAGCCCGCGCCGTAAAGCGGTGAAGTCCAAGCGTCGCAGTGACAAGGTCAAGCGCAAGGTCAGTCGACGCAGGTAAGCGCGCAATTCCTGTTGTCAGAAACTGACAGTGTGTGTGCTAGAGTTGGCCCATGACCCGCACACACCGCCTTTTCCAGTTGATGCAGACTCTGCGCCGCATGACACCGCCGATCACCGCGCAGGCGCTAGCCTATGAGATGGATGTGTCGCTGCGCACGATCTACCGCGACGTCGATGAATTGCGCGGTCTCGGCGCTGTGATCGACGGCGAGGCTGGCTTTGGCTTCACCTTGATCGAAGACGCGACGTTGCCGCCGTTGGGTTTCGAGGATGATGAGCTGGAGGCGCTGGTTCTGGGCCTTCGCGATGTGGCGGTGATTGCCGACCCGGCGCTGGCCAAGGCCGCGACCTCGGCCCTTTCCAAGATACAGGCACGGGTTCCGCCGAAACAGGCACATCGTTTGAAACACGCAGTGCTGGACGCGCGCCGGTACTGGCGTCCCGACCCGCCACGCATCGACGTGGCGCGGCTGCGTCAGGCGACATGGGACGAGGTCAGCGTGCGCTTTGCCTATCAGGACGCCAAGGGGGACCAGACCGAACGTACTGTCAAACCGCTAGGCATCGTCTATCTGGAAAACACAAACGTACTGCTGGCGTGGTGTCATTTGCGGCAGGATTTCCGGGTGTTCCGGCTCGATCGGATGGACGATCTGAGGGTGACGGGTGACAGTTTTAGACCCCATCGCGTGCCACTGCTGCGGGATCATCTGGCGCGGATCAGGGCCGAGACCGAACAGATGGCGAAGGATTGCGTGGTCGAGAACAGAACACTATCCTGACTCGCCAATTTTCGCTAAGCTGGAACCAACGCGGAAAACAGCGATCATGAGGCATAAAATGCGGTGGGCAGTCACCTTTGGGGCCATTGGCAGCGCCCTTTTCATTGGACATATTGGACAAGCGCAATCGACACGGCCTGAATTGCGCCCGGATCGGGATGAGGTGTCGCGCGCCGATCCTGCGCCACTTTTGACTTTTGCGACGGCCCCCGTCTTGCGACCGCAACTGCGGCCCAAGACCGGGGCCAAGGCCTCGGCACCCGTTACGGGCGACCCGGCAGCAGAGGCCGGATTGCAGCGCTGGCTGGGCGGGTTCCGCAGCCGCGCCTTGTCGCAGGGCATCAGCGCGGGCACGTTCGACAGCGCCTTTCGCGGCGTGCGTTACGACACGGACGTAATCAGGCGTGACCGCAACCAGTCCGAATTCACCAAGACGATCTGGGACTATCTGGACAGTGCCGCATCTGATGACCGTATACGGAACGGCAAGGCCGCGCTGCGCGACCACCGCAGCACGCTGGATGCGATCGAGGCGCGATATGGCGTGGAAAAAGAGGTGGTCGTCGCCGTTTGGGGTCTTGAAAGCGCCTATGGCACATTTCGCGGCAAGAATGACATCGTTCAAAGCTTGGCCACGCTGGCCTACGACGGGCGGCGCGGGAAGTTTTTCGAGGAACAGTTGATTGCGGCTCTGAAGATCCTTGAAAACGGCGACACCAGCCCGCGCAACATGACCGGATCCTGGGCAGGGGCGATGGGGCATACGCAATTCATTCCGACCTCGTATCTGGATTATGCGGTGGATTTCACCGGCGATGGCAAGCGGGATATCTGGTCGGATGATCCAACGGATGCGCTGGCTTCGACCGCCGCTTATTTGTCCCGTTTCGGCTGGGTCAAGGGCCAGCCTTGGGGGGTTGAGGTGACGCTGCCGCGTGGTTTTGACTTTGCCTCTGCCAACCGCAAGATCTCGCGTGCGCCAAGTGAATGGGCGCGGTTGGGCGTTCTGGGCGTCGATGGCAAGGCCGTCCCGGACCATGGGTCTGGTTCGATCCTGCTGCCTGCTGGCGGGCAGGGGGCGGCCTTTATGATTTTCAAGAATTTCAGTGTGATCGAGCGGTACAATGCGGCTGATGCTTATGTGATTGGTGTTGGCCACCTGAGTGACCGGATCAAGGGCGGCTCTGCGATCAAGGCCGACTGGCCGCGTGGTGATCGTGCGCTGACCTTTGCTGAGCGTCAGGAGATGCAGCAGCGGCTGACGGCAGCAGGGTTTGATACGCAAGGCGTAGATGGCAGAATTGGACCCAAGACGCTGGATGCTGTGCGCAGTTTTCAACGTGCAAAGGGGCTGACGCCGGATGGCTATGCGTCACTGAACCTGCTAAAGCAGCTGCGGTGACCCCAAAGAGGCTGCGCCACGACATGTTCCAGGGGGCTTTGCCCCCGGCCTTGCGGCCTCCACCACAGTATTTTGGCCAAAAGACGGTTTAGCCGGGTGACATGCCGCGCAGACGTTCCGACCGGCGCCTGAGTAGTTCCACCGTGGTCAGCAGGCAAATTGAGATCACCACAAGGATCGTGGCCACGGCGAGGATCGTCGGGCTGATCTGTTCGCGCAGGCCGATGAACATCTGCCAAGGCAGGGTTTTCTGGCTGGCTGAGCCGACGAACAGCACCACGACGACCTCGTCAAAGGACGTGATGAACGCGAACAACCCGCCTGAGATGACGCCGGGTAGGATCAGTGGCATCTGTACGCGGAAAAAGGTTGTGACCGGGTCCGCGCCCATATTGGCCGCAGCGCGTGTCAGCGAGCGATCAAAGCCGACGAGCGTTGCCGTCACCGTGATGATGACGAAGGGGATTCCCAGAACGGCGTGGGCCAAGATTACCTTGATATAGCCCACGAAATCCTTGCCAAGCCCAAGCGAGTTTTCCATCCAGTTGCCAAGCGCCGAATAGAAAAAGAACATGCCCGTGGCCGAGATGATCAGCGGGACGATCATGGGCGAAATCAAGATTGCCATGATCGTGCCTTTGAACGGCACATGGGATTGCGACAGGCCGATGGCCGCAAGCGTACCGAGACTCACCGAAATGATTGTCGCAATCGGAGCGATGATCAGCGAATTCTTCATCGCCAGTTGCCATTGCGGGTTGTTGAAAAAATCGTCGTAGTGCTTGAGCGAGTATCCCGCAGGGTCGAAGCGCAGCATTTCCGGAGTGAACGTAAAGAAGTCCTGCGCGTTGAACGACAGTGGCATGACCACCACGATGGGGGCCACGAGGAAGAAAAAGATCAGCCCGCAGATGACACGGAAGCCGTAGTACCAGATCCGCTGGCCCGTCGTTGCATATGGAGGAAGGCCCATGTTCGTTACCCCAGCTTCACGTTGTCGATGCCCACGATCTTGTCATAGGCCCAATAGAGTACCAGCACCGCCGCCAGCAGGATTGATCCAAGTGCGGCAGCGAGGCCCCAGTTGAGCGATGACGAGATGTGATAGGCGATGCGGTTCGAAATAAACACGCCTTTGGTTCCACCTACGATTTCCGGCGTGATATAGTAGCCGATGGCGAGGATGAAAACGAGGATGGACCCCGCCCCGATCCCCGGAACCGATTGCGGGAAATAGACCCGCCAGAAGGCTGTCCAGTTCGTTGCGCCCAGTGACTTGGCCGCGCGCAGGTAGGATGGCTGGATCGTCTGCATGACGGAATACATCGGCAGGATCATGAACGGCAGCAGGATATGTGTCATCGACACAATGGTGCCGAATTGATTGTTGATCATGATCAGCCGGTTGTCGTCCGCCACAAGGCCGATCCAGACCAATACGTCGTTGATCACCCCCTGTTGCTGCAACATCACCTTCCACGCCGAGGTGCGCACCAGAAGTGACGTCCAGAACGGCAGCAGCACAAGGATGAGTAGCAGGTTGGCCTGCCGCATCGGCAGGTTCGCCAGCAGCCATGCGATGGGATAGCCCAGTGCAATGCACGAACACATGATCAGCATCGACATCCAGATCGTGCGCCCGAAAAGGGTCAGCAGAATCTGCTTGTCTTCCGGCTGCCATGCCACGCCATCGTCTGTCTTTTGTGCATCGATCGCGTTCAGGAAGTAGCCGCTGGTAAAGGTACTGGAATGAGTCTGGATCGTTGTCCACGGTTCCTGGGTCGCCCAGTCTTCGTCGATTTCCGCGAAGGCGTCGGTAAAGTTCGGAACGGGAATGTCTGCGCGTTGCGCCTCGGTCAGCAGATCAGCGCCGGGGCCTGAATATCCGACCAGATCGGCGGTCTGAAGGTCAAGCGCAAGGGCAGCATAAACGCTTTCCCATGGATCGCGCGCAGCCGGGTCGCGTTCGTCCTGAATGGCGGTATAAACCGCCCAAGCGGTGTATTCACGCGCCGTTTTTGGCAGCAGCCTAGACAGCGCTGCGCTGGGCGCAAAGTTGATATCAGCACTGGCTGGATCGTCCGTCAGTGCGGCGACACGGGCGCGCTGTGACAGCAGCAGTTCTGCGTCCACGTCTTCGCTGGCATTGAACATGTCATACCAAGTTTCGCCGTCTTTCCACGCCTCGTTCAAGTCTTCGAGAGGGTTCTGGGCGGCCTCGCCCACATCATCCAAGGCGCGGCCTGACTGGCGAAACAGCGAGGACATGCCGGTGGTTTCATAGTTCAGGCGCGTCCCGAGTCGCGTGTGGCGCTTGGCCTCGGCGGCGATGAACATGTCGAAGTACATAGCTTCGAACACGTCCTCTGAGGGCAATGCGTCTGTCGACGCATCCCATGAGGCCAAGGCCGTGACTGTGTAGGGCAGGGTGTTTTCGACAATTTCGTTCTCGACCGAGCGGAACAGCATTGACGCGATCGGCACAATGAAGGTGATCAGCACAAACAGCAGAAGTGGCGCAATCAGCCCCAATGCACGCAGTTTCTGGCGGCGCAGGGCGCGCGCAAGGCTGCGTTTCAGGGGGGTGCCGTCGGCGGCAAGCATCGCTTCGGCCATGGTTCAGGTCCCTTCCACTACGATAATGGTGCTGGTGGCGCTGCGGTGCCGGATCTTGGCAACCTCTTGGTAGGCGGGGTCGTGATAGGCGGCGAGGGCGGCCTCGTACGACGGGAATTCAAACACCACGTGGCGGTCCTGGGTTTCACCTTCCATCACTTGGGCGGTGCCGCCGCGCACGATGGGGACGGCACCCATGCCCAACAGGATCGGTGTGTCCTTCTCGATGTACTCTTTGTACGTATCGGGATCATTCACCGTGATGTGGCCGATAATGTAGCCTTTGGGCATTGTCGTCTCCGGTGGAGTGAGGATGCGCGACAGGCGCGCACCCTGCATGAGATGCGGGGCGCGTTTCCGCACCCCACGTTGGTCTTATTGTGCCAACCACGCCTGGAATTTGGCGTCGATGTCGTCACGGTAGTCGGCCCAGAATTCGTAGTTATAAAGGAACGTATTCTTGGCGTTTTCCGGATCGGTTGGCATGTGCGGTGCCATCTCGATCCCCAGTTCGGCATGTTGACCGACCAGCGGGGCCGAGGATGCGCGTGCAGGACCGTAGCTGATGTACTTGGCCTGATCCGCCAGGCGCTGCGTGTCTGTCGCAAACTTAACGAAGTCTTTGGCACGTGCCAGACGTTCGTCGGACAGGCCTGCAGGAATGATCCAACCGTCAAGGTCGAACACCTGTGCGTCCCACAGCATGGCGATGGGCTGGTCTTGCTCTTCGATGGCGGCGAACAGACGACCGTTATAGGTCGAACCCATGATCACTTCGCCGTCGGCGAGAAGTTGGGGCGTGTCCGCGCCGGCAGACCACCAGATCACGTCGTCCTTGATGGTGTCGAGCTTGGCAAGCGCTTGGTCTTGGCCTTCGGAAGTGGCCAGAACGTCATAGACGTCGCCCTTGGCCACGCCATCACAAAGCAAGGCCCATTCCATGTTGTTGATCGGGCGCTTTTCGAGGCTGCGTTTGCCGGGGTATGCATCCGTATCGAACACGGCGCAGACGTCTGTCGGCGGTGTGTCACCCACAAGATCAGTACGGTAGCCGAATGTGGTCGAATAGACGATCTGCGGGATAAAGCAGTCGCTGACCAGCAGGTCGCCAAAGTCGTCCTCGGCCGATGTGCCATCGGGGGCGGCGGCCAGGTCTTCTTCGGGGTCGATCTCGATCGCGAGACCTTCGTCGCACAGTCGGATGGCATCCGCCGCGACAACGTCAACGACGTCCCATGTGACGTTGCCCGCTTCGTTCATGGCGCGCAGTTTTGCCACGGCTTCAGCCGAGCTTTCGTCCCAAACGGCAGAAACACCGGGGTTCATCTCAAGGTAGGGTGCGACGTAAGCGTTTTGCTGGCTGGACTGGTATGCACCGCCCCAGCTTACAAGTGTCATGTCGCTGGCCATGTGGCCGTCTGCAAACGCAATAGTCGACGCGGCGGTGATTGCCGTTGTCGCCAGAAAGGTTTTTGCGAGTCTCATAGTATTACTCCCACTATTTAAGCCCGTTTTTTGAGTGCGGAAGGCCAGACGTCGGGCGTCGCCTCGGCCTTCGTTACGTGCTCAGGCGTCGAGCGCCCGGCAATCGTTGGCCATCCACCCGATGTCGATCTGAGTGCCCGGTTTAAGGCGAATCTGGTCGGGTGCGTTGCGAGTCTTGATGACGAAGTCATCGCTGCCCGCAACGCGCAGCCGTGTTCGAAAGATATCGCCCATGTAGACGAATTCCAGTACTTCGGCCTTCAACGTATGTGCGTCGGGGCTAAGACGGCCCTTGTCGATCTCGACACGTTCGGGCCGGATGGACACGCGTGTGCGCTGGCCCTTTTCGCTCACGTTGATCGGTTTGGCGTCGATCAAACTGCCATCATCCAGACGGACAGTGCAGTGTTCGCCCTTAATCGATTCAACGACACCCATGAGCGTGTTGTTTTCACCAATGAACTGCGCCACGAAGCTGTTTTGCGGTTCTTCGTACAACGTGTCCGGTGGCGCAAGCTGTTGGATGCGGCCATCGTCGAAAACGGCGACGCGGTCGGACATGGTCAACGCTTCGGTTTGGTCGTGCGTGACGTAGACGGTTGTAATGCCCAACTCATGCGCAAGGTTGGTGATTTCGAATTGCAGCGTTTCGCGCAGCTGTTTGTCGAGCGCGCCAAGCGGTTCGTCCATCAGCACAAGTTCCGGTTCGAAAACCAGAGCGCGAGCCAGAGCGATCCGCTGTTGCTGTCCGCCAGACAGTTGGGCGGGGCGGCGGCCTGCGAAATCCTGCATCTGCACCATGCCTAGCGCGCGCATCACTTTTTCCTCGCGATCGGACTTGCCGATCTTGCGTACCTCAAGCGGAAATGACAGGTTTTCAGCCACCGTCATGTGCGGAAACAGGGCGTAGTTCTGGAACACCATGCCGATGCCGCGCTTGTGCGGCGGGATGTTATTGATGGACTTGCCGCCCAGCCGAATGTCACCATGGGTGGCCGTTTCGAAGCCCGCCAGCATCATCAGGCAGGTCGTCTTGCCTGACCCCGATGGCCCGAGCATGGTCAGAAACTCACCCTTGGGCATGGATAGGTTGAGATCTTTGACGACAAGGTTCTCGCCATCATAACTTTTCTGCACGCGTTCGAATTCAACAAACGCCTGCTCCGTCGCAGTATCCGCCAAAATTGGTTCCCCGTTTCATGTCCGGCAGTTGACTACCAGTTGGCTCATGTAAATCTGGACGGACGCTGCGTTGCAACCAACAAGGCAGCAAAAACGCAAAGCCTGGCCTATTCTGGTCGAATTCACTGCGAAAATACGCCTTTTTAGGCGTTTTTACTGCAGGAATCGCCTATTGCGTCGGCGGGAATCATTCTGGGTCGGGTGAAATGTTCACTTTTCCGGTCAAACTTTCCCGCCAAGGTGGAGAGTCGCGGGAAAAAATTCCGCACAGACTTGCGTTTGCGGTGCAGGGCGCTGACCCTTTCCATACACGCTGCCACGCCAAATCAGGCCGCGGATTTGAGCATATCCTGGTCCTTGAGCTGCGCGTAGCATTCGTCCAGCGCGGTGCGCGCACGGCGGCCGAATTCCTTGATCTCTTCCGGTGTTATGACAAGCGGGGGCGAGATGACCATGCGGTCGTAAACGTGGCGCATGACGAGGTTGTTCGCAAAGCAGCGTTCACGGCACATGAACCCGGCAGTACCCGCATCCATCGCGAATTTGGCGCGGCTTTCCTTGTCCGGGGTCAGTGCAAGCGAACCCATCATGCCGACAATGGTGGTTTCACCCACCAGCGGGTGGTCCGACAGCCCGTGCCACATTTCGTGCAGGGCGGGGGCAGCCACCGTGTTGACGTGATCCAGAACGTGCTCTTCTTCAAGAATACGCAAGTTTTCCAGTGCGACGGCACTGGCGACAGGATGGCCGGAATAGGTGTAACCGTGGTTGAATTCGCCCGACCCGATCACCTGTGCAACCTCGTCGCAGACGACCGAGCCGCCGATAGGCTGGTAGCCGGAACTCAGGCCCTTGGCGATGGTCATGATATGCGGGCGGATGCCCAAAGTCTGGCTGCCGAACCAGTTGCCGGTCCGACCAAAGCCGCAAATCACCTCGTCCGCGATCAGCAGGATTTCGTACTTGTCGCATATGCGCTGGATTTCGGGCCAATAGGTGTCGGGTGGAATAATCACGCCGCCGGCCCCCTGAATGGGTTCAGCGATAAAGGCTGCGATGCGATCTTCGCCGTGCTCAAGGATCGCCTGTTCCAGTTCCTGAGCGCGGGCCAGACCGAAAGCATCGCGGTCCATCGCGCCGCCTTCGGCCCACCAGTTGGGCTGGTTGATGTGCATTATGTCGGGAATGGGCATGCCGCCTTGAGCGTGCATCCCGGTCATTCCACCAAGCGATCCCGAGCCGACTGACGAGCCATGATAGGCGTTCTTGCGGCTGATGATAATCGACTTGGTTGGTTTGCCCTTCATCGCCCAGTAGGTGCGCACCATGCGGATGTTTGTGTCGTTCGCTTCTGACCCGGACCCGGCAAAGAACACGTGGTTCAGATCGCCCGGCGCCAGCTCCGCGATTTTCGCGGCCAGCGCGATGGCGGGCACATGGCTGGTCATGAAGAAGGTGTTGTAGAACGGCAGCTCAAGCATCTGGCGGGCGGCAACATCCGCCATCTCCTTGCGCCCGTAGCCGATATTGACGCACCATAGACCCGCCATACCGTCGAGGATTTCATTCCCTTCACTGTCGTGCAGATAGACACCCTTTGCCCGCGTGATGATTCGCGCCCCTTTTGCGGCCAGTTCGCTGTTGGTTGTGAACGGGTGCATGTGGTGCGCTGCGTCCAGCGCCTGCAATTCAGCGGTGGGCAGGTGGTTTGTGATGGCGGGCATAAAAACCTCTGAGATGAGAACGTGCCGAGAATATGGGCATAGCGCGCGCCGTCAATGCGACATGTGCAATCGCGCTGGACGGCTGCCATAAAACTTGGTTTCATGACCGACGACCCGGCAAACGGGCAACTTACGGGAGTACACCATGAAGAATCTAATCCTGAGCACAACGGCAGTTGTCGCCCTTGCGGGCACAGCGTTGGCCGATGAAGTGCGTGTTTACAACTGGTCGGACTATATCGACGAAGAGTTGCTGACCAAATTCGAGGAAGAGACAGGCATCGACCTGATCTATGACGTGTTCGACAGCAACGAAGTGCTGGAAACCAAGATGTTGGCCGGTTCGTCCGGTTATGACATCGTGGTGCCATCGGGCACGTTCCTGCAACGCCAGATCACGGCTGGCGCGTTCCAGAAGCTGGACAAGTCCAAGCTGCCAAACCTCGAAAACATGTGGCCCGTCATCAGCGACCGCGTCGCCAAATATGACCCCGGCAACGAATATGCGATCAACTACATGTGGGGCACGACCGGCATCGGCGTGAACGTCGACAAGGTCAAGGAGGCGCTGGGCGAAGATGCGCCAATGGACTCGCTGGCCCTGGTCTTTGACCCGGCCAATATGGAAAAGCTGCAATCCTGCGGCGTGCACATTCTGGACGCACCGGTGGAGCTGATCCCCGCAGCACTGGCTTATCTGGGTGAAGACCCCGACGCGCAGGACGCTGAAACCATCGAAAAGGCCGAGCCGATCCTGTCGGCGGTCGCGCCCTATGTGCAGAAATTCCACAGTTCCGAATATATCAACGCACTGGCCAACGGTGACATCTGCGTCGCTATCGGCTGGTCCGGCGATATCCTTCAGGCCCGTGACCGCGCGGCTGAGGCGGACAACGGCGTGAACATCGAATATTACGCCCCCAAAGAGGGCGCGCTTATGTGGTTCGACAACATGGCCATCCCGGTCGACGCCCCCAACCCGGAGGCTGCGCACACGTTCCTGAACTTTATCATGGACGCGCAGAACATGGCGGCGGCATCGAACTATGTCTATTACGCCAATGGCAACCTCGCCTCGCAGGAGTTCCTTGAGGAAGATGTGATCGGCGATACCGCGATCTACCCTGACGCGGCGACGCTGGAAAATCTGTATACCACAACGCCCTATGATGCCCGCACACAGCGGACCGTCACACGTATGTGGACCAAGGTGAAATCGGGCACATAAGCCCTGATCCCGGGGCGCGGGGGCATCCTCCGCGCCCACCTCAAATTTGATCGGATTCCCCCTTGGCAGAGACGAATTTCGCCCCCTGGGACGACCCGGATGAGAAACCGCTGATCCGGTTTCGAAACGTGACCAAACGCTTTGGCGATTTCGTCGCCATCGACGATCTGACCCTCGACATATACGCACGCGAATTCTTTGCCCTGCTGGGTCCGTCGGGCTGCGGCAAGACGACAATGATGCGGATGCTGGCGGGGTTCGAAAACCCGACTACAGGCAGCATCGAACTGTCTGGCAGCGACATTGCAAAGGTCCCGCCGAACAAGCGTGCGGTGAACATGATGTTCCAGTCCTATGCGTTGTTCCCGCACCTGACCGTCTGGGACAACATCGCCTTTGGCCTACGCCGCGAAAGCAGCGACAAGGCCGCGATTTCGGCCCGCGTCGAAGAGATGCTCAAGCTCACCCGCCTTGAGAAATTCGCCCGCCGCAAACCGCACCAGATCTCCGGTGGTCAACGCCAGCGTGTGGCTCTTGCCCGCTCTCTTGCCAAGGCCCCAAAACTGCTGCTGCTTGACGAGCCCCTTGGCGCGCTGGATGCCAAGCTGCGCGAGGCCACGCAATTCGAACTGATGGACATTCAGGAAAAGACCGGCACCACCTTTGTCATCGTCACCCACGATCAAGAAGAGGCGATGACCGTCGCCAGCCGGATCGCGGTTATGGACGAAGGGCGGATCATTCAGGTTGCAACGCCCGACAGAATCTATGAGGCACCCAATTCGGTCTATGTCGCCGATTTTATCGGAGACGTGAACATTGTCAGCGGGCAGGTCAAAGCCACGGGCGATGGTGTTTATGCCCTGACCTATGCCGAAGGACAGTCCCCCGTTCACGCCGTATCGGACAAACCGCTGAGCGATGGCATTCAGGCCCATCTGGCTGTGCGGCCCGAAAAGGTGGCGATCCATACCGACAAACCCGAGGGCGCTGATAACCTGCTGCAGGGCAAGGTGCTGGACATCGCCTACCTTGGTAATCTGTCGACCTACCACGTCGAACTGCCAGGCGGGCAGGTGATCAAGGCGCAAACTGCCAACACCCGCCGACTGTCGCGCCGATCCATCACTTGGGAAGACCCGGTGTGGATCAGCTGGACCAAGACTGCCGGGGTTCTGTTGGAGCAATGAGGCGCGCGGTCCTCATAGCGGTTCCCTACGCATGGCTGTTTGCGCTGTTTCTGATCCCGTTCGCGGTCGTCTTCAAGATTTCGCTGTCCGACATCGCGCTGGCCATACCGCCCTACACGCCGACGGCCAAGGACGGCATCTGGAACATGCTTTCGCAACTCGATTTCGAAAATTTCGTCTTCCTGACCGAGGATGATCTTTATTGGAAAGCTTATCTCAGTTCGCTTCAGATCGCATTGATATCGACGGTTCTGACGCTCTGCGTGGGTTATCCGATGGCTTATGCGATGGCGCTTGCACCTGAACAGTGGCGGCCCACTCTGCTGATGTTGGTGATCCTGCCGTTCTGGACCTCGTTCCTGATCCGGGTTTATGCGTGGGTTGGCATTCTGTCCGGCGAAGGGTTCCTGAACCAGTTTCTGATCTGGACCGGGCTTGCCACGGAACCACTGACCATCCTGAACACCAACACCGCCGTCTATATCGGCATCGTCTACACATACCTGCCGTTCATGATCCTACCGATTTATTCTGCGCTGGATCGCCTTGACGGGTCGCTAATCGAAGCGGCCGAAGACCTGGGCTGTTCGCGGTTAAAAGCGTTTTGGCTGGTTACCATTCCGCTGTCCAAGAACGGCATCATCGCGGGCAGTTTTTTGGTGTTCATTCCGGCGCTGGGCGAATTCGTGATCCCGTCGCTGCTGGGCGGATCGGGCACGCTAATGATCGGTAAGGTTCTGTTCGAAGAGTTCTTTTCCAATCGCGATTGGCCGGTGGCTTCGGCTGTGGCGGTGATCCTGCTGCTGATTCTGATCATCCCCATCGTCCTGTTCCAGCGAAACGAACAGCGCCAGGCGGAGGCTGAAAAATGAGCCGGCTCAGCCCCTTTAACGTCGTGTCGCTGACCCTCGGATTTGCCTTCCTCTACATGCCGATGCTGATCCTCGTGATCTACAGCTTCAACGCCTCAAAACTGGTGACGGTCTGGGCCGGGTTTTCGACGCGCTGGTATGGCGAGTTGCTGTCGAACGAGGCGTTCCTTGACGCGGCCTGGGTGACGCTGCGGGTCGCCGTGATCTCGTCGACCTTTGCGACGATCCTGGGAACCATGGCCGCCTATGTGCTGGTGCGGGGCGGCAGGTTTTACGGGCGCACCCTATTTTCCGGCATGATCTACGCGCCGTTGGTCATGCCCGAGGTGATCACCGGGCTGTCGCTGCTCCTGCTGTTCATCGGGATCGGGATGGACCGAGGAGTGCTGACCATCGTGCTGGCGCACACCACGTTTTCGATGTGTTTTGTGTCGGTCGTGGTGTCATCGCGGCTGATGACTTTCGATCAATCGCTGGAAGAGGCGGCACTGGACCTTGGCGCATCCCCGTTCGAGGCGTTCCGCCTAATCACTCTGCCGATCATCGCGCCTGCGGTGATCTCTGGCTGGTTGCTGGCCTTCACACTCAGCCTTGATGATCTGGTGATTGCCTCCTTCACCTCCGGCCCGTCGGCGACGACGTTGCCGATGAAGATCTGGTCCTCCGTCCGCCTTGGTGTCAGTCCCGAGATCAACGCGCTGTCCACCATTCTGATCGGGTTGGTCACCGTCGGGGTCGTTGCGGCATCGCTGGCCAGCAAACAGGCCACCCTGCGGGCCAAACGGGACGAACAGGCCGCAGCGCGCGCGCAATGAGGCGCATCTTTTCTGACTATGCCTACGGGTCCGGTCCGCGCAGCGGGTGCTGTTGGGATGAAACCGCCGACATTGCGCCCAATCCGGTGCTGACGGAAGAGATGGCGAGCGATGTCGTCGTAGTCGGTGGCGGCTTTACCGGGTTGTCTACGGCTTTGCACCTTGCGCAAGCCGGGGCGTCCGTAGTGGTGGTCGAAGCCAATTCGATCGGATGGGGCGCGTCGGGGCGCAACGGGGGGTTCTGCTGTCTGGGCGGGGCGAGGGCCTCTGACTCCGCACTGGATCGTCGGTTCGGAATCGACGGGCGGCTGGAGTGGCGCAAGGCCGAAGTTTCTGCTGTCGAACTGGTCGCTGCGCTGATCGATGACCTTGGGTTGGACGTGGATCGCCATTCGGTCGGAGAAACCTTTCTGGCGCATCGTCCGCGCGATGCGGCAGGGTTCGGCGAGGACGCGGAAGCGATCCGGCAGAACTACGGCGTCACACCCGACATTCTGACGCAGGCGCAACTGCCGTCCGTAGGCATGTCGGGTCCGTTCTTCGGCGCGATGACCACGCCGATCGGATTTGCCCTGAACCCCCGCAAATACGTGGCCGGGCTAAGCGAAGCTGCGCGCGCCGCTGGCGTTCGTCTTTATGATCAAAGTGCGGTGACAGGCATCGATGCAGGCGGGGTCAAAACCGCGCAAGGTCGGGTCACGGCCGGGCGTGTCATACTGGCCACGAACGGCTATTCCAGCGAAGATGTTCCGCCGTGGATGGCCGGGCGGTATATGCCCGCCCAGTCGACGGTGATCGTCACGCGCCCGCTAGATGAAGCTGAATTGCAGGCGCAGGGCTGGACCAGCGGGCAGATGGCCTATGACAGCCGCAAGCTGTTACACTATTTCCGGCTGATGCCTGACGGCCGGTTTCTATTCGGGATGCGGGGCGGGGTATTTTCCTCGGCCAGTGCCGAGGCTGGGGCGCGGGCCAAGGTCGTGCGCGATTTTCGCCGGATGTTTCCCGCATGGCAAAGCGTCGACTTGCCCCATGCGTGGTCGGGAATGGTGTGCCTGGCACGGGACATGGTTCCTTTTGTGGGGCCGGTGCCGGGGCAACCGCGCATTCTGGCAGGCTTTGCCTATCATGGAAACGGGGTGGCCATGGGGACATTTTCCGGGCGTTTGCTGGCACAATTGGCATTGGGGCAGGAGCCTGCCCTTTATCCGCGTGTGATGCGCGAACCACCGCGCCCGTTTCCGCTGGGACGATTGCGCCGCGCTCTCATGCCACCGCTTTACGGTGCATTCCATATTTCTGATCTGCGGCCCTAGGCGGGTTCGCGCAAACCGGCGACGTTGTCGGCAAAGATCATGTAGCCGCTGTCGAGCACAAGCAAAGTGGCACCATTGTCGATCCGCGCCTCCGTCACGCGCGAATAGGAAAGCGCAGGTTCAGTGACCAGGATCTCTCCGTTCGCCTTGCTTTCGATCTGGAAACTGTATTCGCCATAAGGCAACGCCGTCCCGTCAGCTTTGCGCCCATCCCAGACATAAGGCTCAGCACCAAGGGGCATTGCGAGGCGTTGCACTTCGCTGCCTTGTGCGTTTGTCACGATCAACGTGACCTCGTCCGCGGCAATTGGGGGGTTGGGTGCGATCGTTACAGGATCACCATCATATTTCGCGGGCCCTTGAATCAAGGCTTCCATCCCGATCCAGTTGGCCGCGCTGGCCATATCATTCGCACCAAGCGCTGACAGCATCTGCTCCATCAAGTCATTTGTTGTGACCTGCTGCTCCACCATCGAGAATTGAGCCAATTGCGCGGCATACTCCGAGGAATCGATGGGTTCCAGTGGATCCTGGTATTTTGCCTGCGCGGTCAGCATTTGAAGAAACACCTCGAAATCCGAGCTGAGCACCGAATTGCCGGAGGCGCTTTGCGGGGTCAATGTCGTGGTTGTGCTTGGGGCGGAGAGAATATCCATAGCTGTCAAAACCTCATGTCTATGCCATCCGGCGCGATAGCCAGGCGGGATGATAATTGTCCGGGAGCGGTTGGAGTGTCCAAAGACGGGATGTCTTCGATGTTTTGTACCGATGGGTCTGGCTTGTTTTCGCTGGCGTCATCCGCTGCCTGATCACCTTGACCGAAGGAAAATGAAATGTCCTCGTAGCCCATGTCCGCAAAGGATTTCCCGAGATCGTCGATATTTCGGCGCATCAGGTCGAGTGTATCCTGGCGGTCCGCAAGGATGTTGACAGTTATCCCTGCGTCCGACGCACTCAGCACCATGCGAACACGACCCAGTTCAACCGGGTTCAGCGCGATTTCGACGGACTTGTCAGACGTTCGCCTGACCGCTTCGGCGATCTGATGGGCTACGCTGGTTGCCATGTCGTTTCGCGGCGCATGCACGTTCGCGGTTGCGCCGGTGATCGACAGTGTCGGGCGCAAATCAAAACCCATTTCATCCACCGCTTGGGACAACAGCGGGCTGGTGTCGCCAGTTATTTTGTCTTGCCCAAAAGTTGGAGGTCCTGCGCTCACCTTGATTGGAACAAGGGGAAGGCCTTTTGGTTGCATACCCGTACGGGTTGAGTCATCTGATTGGCCCTCGGAAATCGCTGAGGTTTGAGCAAGCCTGGGCTGCTGTATCCCATCTTCAAATTTGATCGGGCCTGACACCACGAAATTGGGACGCTCCCCATCCCGGGCATTCGCGATCAAAGTCGGGGCATGTCCACCAAGGTGGCGTTCCAGCATGGAAAGTTGTGCCACATCTTTGGGTTTGCTGATGTTTCTGGTCTTGTTGTCAAACCCGGGGAGTGGCCGTTGGTCCCACCCAAGCCCCTCGGCACCACCATGATTTGGCCTGCGAGGCCTGTTTCCCAAGCGGCCCGGCTCCAGGCTAGTGCCAATTGCGAGACCAGACGGTTGAATGTCAGTCGTCATTTTCACTGAGGTAACCGTGACGGCGGAGTCAATCGCGTCTGTTCGCCCGAACTGTGGGGCAGACCTGATATGTCGCAGCACATCCGAGGTTGGCAAAACAGTGCTATTGAAAGCATTTCCATTTTGTATGTCTCGTGTGTTGGCCTGCGTTTTTGGGCCTGCAGATATCGGGGCATGCAGCGTTCCTGATTGCAGGATCACCCTGGAATTGCTGCCAGATTTAGTTTGTGCATGGTCAGCGTGCACGTTGCGGATTGGCAACCTGGAAACATCGACTTGTTCTGGTGTGCCGCGATGCGTAACGCGAGGTGCCTGGCCAAGTGAAACATTTGGCTCCGAAGTCTTTGCTTCGGGCACTCGACGGCTAGGGTCATCTTTGAACCCAATGCGGGGCGCGCTTGCGGATTCAACCGGCATTCCGACGGAGACTTCGGTTTGACTGGGTTTTGTCATCGCGACTTCGTCGCCATCCGTTTTCGCACCATCCGCAGCAGGCAATTTCCCGGGACCATCATCGCGTGTTTCGCGGATCGCCTCGGAGGCTTTTGGAAAAGTGTCAACGGTGGTCTCACCTTTTCGCGTGTCGTTCGGTGTATTGGCAACCAGTGCACCAAAGACATCGCCGAACGCATTTCCTTCTCCCTCTGTCCTATCGCGGTCCGCCACTGTGCTGGCAGGTTCTGTTGATTTGGGCAGGCTCGACAAAACAGTCAGGTTCATTCGGGTCTCCGGGATTTCTTCCACGTTGACCGCTTTATGGTGCAGCGATGGTTACTGGTTCTTTACTGCTTGCGAGCCATGCTGGAAAAAATTGCTCCAATTGAAAGGAAGTTGCGATGCAGTTGACCCCGGTAAAAATCATGGCCCCCAAGCTGGAGCGCCAAGATGCGGCGCTGCGCGTTGCCGCCCAAAAGCTAGAGGCCACATTCCTTGCCGAAATGCTGAAATCCGCAGGGCTCGGCAAAACGCGCGAATCGCATGGCGGCGGAGCAGGAGAGGACCAGTTCTCATCGTTCCTGGTTCAGGCGCAGGCCCAAGAGATGGTCGCAGCCGGCGGAATCGGTCTTGCCGAAGCGTTGTTTGAAGCACTCAAGGAGCGGCAGAATGAAACATGATCAAATAGTCGAAACGATGGATGCGCTGGATGATGTGCTGGATGCAGAGCGCGCGGCGTTGTTGCAAGGCAAGCTTGACGAGGTCTCGCGGCTACATGCGCGCAAAGAGGGGTTGATAGATACATTGAACCGTTTCGAGTTCGAAGATCCGACGGCCCTTGGCGCACTGCACGGCAAAGTCGAGCGAAACCAGGAGCTGTTGAACAGCGCACTGGACGGCTTGCGTTCGGTTGCGCGGAGATTGGTGGCGATCCGGCGTGTGCGCCAGTCACTCGACACATATGACTCATTTGGCAAGAAGCGAACCGTTGATGTACGCACGGGTGGTTCCGTGGAAAAGCGAGCATGATAGATTGGGATTGATTCAAATCCGCTGGACACAAATAGACGCGTTTAGGGTTCGGTTAGTGAATTGAAGGGCATGGTGTCCTTGCACTCGCATCGGGTGGCGCATGACCTCGTATTTACGGGGGTGCATTTGTCAGAACGGCATTTGGTCCGTCCCAATGGGGGGCGGGACGTAACCCAAGGCGCAAAGCGCCGCGACAAAAGGAAATGCACATGTCGAGCATTCTTACAAACAACAGCGCAATGGTTGCGCTGCAAACGCTGAAATCCATCAACAAGAATCTGGCGATGACGCAAAGCGAGATTTCGACCGGTAAGTCGATCGCAACCGCCAAGGACAACTCCGCCGTCTGGGCGATTTCGAAAGTCATGGAATCCGACGTCAAAGGGTTTCAGGCCATTTCGGAAAGCCTCAGCCTCGGTGACGCGACGGTTGCCGTTGCTGCGAACGCATCTGAGACGATCACCGACCTTTTGACCGATATGAAAGAGCGGATCGTCGCGGCCCAAGAGGAAAACGTTGACCTGGATGCGATCCAGGCGGACATCGTGGCGTTCCGCGATCAGATCACGTCGGTTGTGGCTGCTGCACAATTCAACGGTCAGAACCTGATCGACGGATCGAGCACAGTTGACCTGAGCGTCCTGTCTTCGCTGGATCGCAACCTTGACGGTACGGTGACTTCGAATTCGATCGACGTCGTTCGTCAAAACCTGTCCGTTACGGATTCCACAGCCACACAAGTGGTGGGTACAACCAACGGCGCCGCGTCCCAAGCTGCCGCGAGCGCGGCATTTTCCGTCCTGAACAACGCGACGATTGCCGACGGCGCAAATACGACAGGTACTGCTGACGACACCTATTTCGAAAACGACGATCTGACGGATGAAACTACCAACGCTCCGGCAGTATTGGCCACCGGTACTTCGGCCGCCATCTCCGTCAACGAAGTACAGGCGGGTGCATCCTACCAGATCTACCTGAGCGATGTGGAGATCAACGTCGTCGGTGGTGGCACAACCACCGGCGCCCGTACGTTCGAGTATGTTGCCAGCGAAGCTGACTCCGTGACCGATGTCGCCAACGAACTGGCAAGCCAGATCAACGCGTTCTTCGGCGCGGCTACTGGCAGCGGTGACTACTCTGCGGCAGTGAACAGCACGACCAACGCTGCGGGTGATGTGAACCTGAACGAAATTCAGATCACAAACTCTTCGGGTACCGCCATCAACATCAGTGCACAGCTCACACAAGGCGGTACTGCTGGAACAAGTTCATCCAGTGGCGGCCTGGGCGCACTGTCCTCGCTTGATGTGACACAGAACGCGACAGGTGCCTTGACTGCGATTGACGGTCTGATCCAGCAATCCATCGATGCGTCGGCAGCCTTTGGTTCGGCTCAAAACCGTATCGATACTCAGTCCGAGTTCATCTCGAAGCTGACCGACTCCCTGAAATCGGGCATCGGTTCGCTGGTGGACGCCGACATGGAAGAAGTTTCGGCCCGCCTGCAGGCGTTGCAGACCCAGCAGCAGTTGGGTGTTCAGTCGCTGTCGATCGCCAACCAGGCGCCGCAGTCGATACTGTCACTCTTCCGCTAAGTCATCTGAACGAGGCGCTGTTCGTGCAGCGCCTCGTTACTCCCGTGATACGAACATGAACAGGTGACAGTGTGAACGCGACCTACCAAGCCATGCGCGGCTATGCCGAGCACTCCGTATCGACCCGCAGTGACCGTCGCGCCGAATACGAGGTGATCGCGCGCGTCACTCATGAACTGCGCGACGCCGCGGTTCAAAGCAAATCGAATTTCGCCGCTTTCGCTGAGGCTCTGCATATGAATCAGCGGCTGTGGACAGCACTGGTCGTGGACATTGCGGACAACGAGAACCCGTTCCCGAAAGAATTGAAGGCGCGCATCGCGTACCTCGCTGAATTCACCAATCATCAGACGCGTCAGATTCTGCGTAGAAAAGCGAGCGTGATGCCATTGCTTGAGATTAATATGGCGGTTTTGCGCGGCTTGAAAAAGGAAGGCCCAGTGACATGAGTGGATTGATACTCAAGCTCAGCCCAAAGGAGCGTATCCTGATCAACGGCGCTGTCATCGAAAACGGGGATCGTCGCAGCCGCCTTGCCATCATGACACCGGATGCGCACATCCTGCGGCTGCGTGACGCCATCCATCCCGAAGACGCCAAAACACCAGTTCGCCGCGTCTGCTATGCGGTGCAACTGGTGCTGTCGGGCGATGCCGACAAGGACGAAGCTCGCCGCCAATTGCTGCGCAGCGTTGAAGAACTGAGCCAGGTTTTTGTCGATGCGGACAGTCGAAAACATCTCGATATCGCCTCGCATGCGTTGGTGGCAAACGATCACTACCGCTGTCTCAAAGCGCTGCGCTCACTGCTGCCGCGCGAAGAGCGTCTGCTTGCCGCCGGAGCCTGAGTCTAGTGTATCAGCCGGTGATAATTTCTTCGGGGGTGGTGGGTTGGCAATTCCTGCAGCGCACCTATGACCAGCAATTTTCGGCGTTCAACCAATCTGTCGAACTCAAGCGGGATACGGATTATTTTGCTGAGAATATCGGTGATGTCCGAACCGCAGAGGATCTGGTGTCCGACCGCCGCATGCTGGCTGTGGCTTTGGGTGCGTTCGGCTTGCAGGACGATATAAACAACCGTTTCTTTATCGAAAAAATGCTGAGCGACGGCACCACCGCTGATGATGCATTGGCCAATCGATTTACGGACTCCCGCTATCAGGATTTCTCAGCGGCTTTCGGTCTGGGGCCCGGTGAAATCCGTGGAGCTCTGCGCACTGGTTTTGCCGAAGAGATCATCGCGAAATATCAGGCAAGCAGTTTTGAAATTGCTACGGGCAATCAGGATGAAAACATGCGCATAGCACTTTATGCCGAGCGGACATTGCCGGATGTCGTCGGCGGTACCGGCAGTGAAGCGCGCAAGTGGTTTTCCATTATGGGGCAGCCACCTCTGCGAAACCTGTTCGAAACCGCGTTTGGCCTGCCAAGCGCGTTTGGCCAAGCCGACATTGATTTCCAGTTGGGTGTTTTTCGGGACAGGGCCGCCCGACAATTCGGTGTCACGGATCCATCCGAGTTCGCAGACCCGGAAGTGCTGGGCCGGTTAGTCACGACATTCCTTGCCAGGTCGCAATTTGATGGTCGAAGTGCGGGCGCCTCGGGTGCGGCCATCGCGCTCACACTCATCCAAAACTGATTTGAACGCGCGCGGTAGTCTTTTACGCAGCGACAACTGAAGCTGGTTGCGGGCTGACGGGCGTGGTGTAGGTTCCTGTTTACTTCTCAACATCGCGTAGCTGCAGCGCTGCGATCAATAAAACCGGCCATTTTTGTCGCAGCCTGAAGAAAAGTTTAGCAGCAATGACGCTAAATGATGCGCGCCAACGGCCTCAGGCCCGAACAGGTACTTGTGAAGACCGACCCGCCCCCGTACGTCCCGCCCGTCTGAGGACCAGCTTGACTTGATCAAAGCTGTGCGCACATGATTTATCGTGAACCGCACCCATGGCCGCATCCAGCTGCGGCCAGATGTTTACGGCGGCGTCAATCTCCGCATCGGTGCCCTGAGTATACAGTCCGGCGGTGATCATCATCTTGTTCTGCTCATAAACGCTCAGATGCCTGCGCACCTCACGGATGATCTGGTTTTCGTCCACACTTGCAGCGGCTGGCAGGCTGCGTGAAACGGATCTCAACACATCGACGGCGGGAAAGCGCCCCCGCTCCGCGATGCCCCGGTCAAGCACCACGTGCCCATCCAAAACCCCGCGCAAAATATCCGCTATGGGTTCGTCCATGTCGGATCCTGCCACCAGCACACTGAAAACAGCCGTGATATCCCCCTGGCCGGTTGTCCCTGGACCCGCGCGTTCACACAGCGACATGATCAAGTGGGACGTCGAGGGTGGATAGCCTCGCAATACCGGAGCCTCTCCCGCGGCCACGGCCACTTCACGATGTGCCTCGGCGAAACGCGTGATCGAATCGGCCAGCAGCAAGACTGACATGCCTTGATCGCGAAAGTGTTCGGCAATCGCCATTGCCGTCCACGCGCATCGGCGCCGGACCAGCGCTGCCAGATCCGAGGTCGCTGCGACGACAATTGCGCGCGCGCGCCCTTCCGGCCCAAGGACCTCATCCACGAAATGGCGCACTTCCCGCCCACGTTCGCCGATCATCGCAATCACGACGATATCCGCCGTCATGACCTTGGCCAATTGACCCATCAGGCTGGACTTTCCGACACCGGAGCCCGCAAACACGCCGATCCGCTGTCCGCGCACGATTGGAAGCATCGTATCGAAGACGACATGCCCCGTGTCGAGCCGCGCGCCTAAAGCACGGCGGGTGGCGGCTGCGGGTGGGCTGGCCCGCAAGGATCGGGATACCAGCCCGGGCGATAATGGCATGCCGTCCAATGGCTTGCCGTCCGGATCGACGATTCGCCCAACCCAGCTGATGTCAGGTGCGACACCAGTGCTGCGATCCAGAACGACCCGGTCACCCAGTGCTACTCCTTCGACACTCGCATCGGGCAAGAGCATGACGCCGGTTGCCGTCAATTGTACCACTTCCCCCTTCAGAATCGTTCCATCCCTTCGCGTAAGCTCGGCCCGATCGCCGATTCGGGTGTCACCATCCAGTCCAGTCACGTTGACCTGCCCACCCTGCACGCCGGTAACGCGCCCAATCGTACGGGCAATGCGAAGTTGGGACAGGCGTTTGTGAAAAGATTTCAATCGAGCTGCTTGCTGCATCGGATCCTCCTGATGTCTGCAAACAGTTTTTAAAGGAATCACAGTTAAGCCTTGATTGAAATCGCTCGAGGGAGAAGCCCCGATGTTCCAGAATCTCACCGTTTTCGAAACGGCACATGCAATGGCAGTCCATGCCGGCCAACGGCAGGCGGTCATTTCGCAGAACGTGGCAAATGCGGACACGCCCGGTTTCGTGGCTCGCGACATGCCCAGTTTTCAAGAAATCTATGCGCCAAAGGATGCCGGTGCGACGAGGCAAAGAGCAACCCGTGCGGGACATCTACACGGTTTGACCGCCGGAGGAGTCGACGGTCTGATTGAGCAGGACCGCTCCTTTGCCTCACCGGATGGTAACTCCGTGTCGATCGAGACCGAGATGTTGCGCGCCACCGAAATCAAGCGTGAGCATGATCGCTCGCTCGCCATCTACAAGTCGGCACTGAATATCCTGCGCGCCAGCCTTGGCCGACAGTAAGGATCGAATATAATGAGCGAGTTTTCAAAAGCATTGAGTGTTTCGTCGAGCGGCTTGCAGGCGCAGGCTACGCGACTCCGTCACTTGTCCGAAAACATATCGAATGCCGACACGCCCGGGTACAGGCGCAAAACCGTCCCGTTTCGCACTGCCTTTGATGCCGGAAATGGCGTGGCAAACGTGGAAGTCGGGCGGATGTCATTGGATGACCGCCCACTTGAGCGGGTGTTTGACCCGTCCCACCCGATGGCGGATGAGGCCGGGTTTTACGACGGATCGAATGTCGATCTGCTCATCGAACTTGCCGACGCCCGCGAGGCGCAGCGCAGTTACGAGGCCAACCTCAAAATGTTTGAACAGACGCGGCAAATGTCGGCCGGGTTGATGCAACTGCTGCGCCGTTAAGCGGCGCGCACGATAAGGAGATCCAGAATGGAATCAGCAGCACTTTCCGCAGTACAGAATTATTCGGCGTCCCGCGCCGCGACGCAACCGGGCAAGATGCCTGGCGACAGCATGTTCGGACGGATCGCGATGGATTTCGCGCAGACGCTGGCCCATGGGGAACAGGTCGCACAAGCCTCGATGACCGGAGATGCCGACCCCCACGCTTTGGTGCAGGCACTGGCACAAACCGAGCTGGCGGTCGAAACCGCCGTCACGGTGCGCAACAAGGTCGTCGAAGCGTATCAGGAAATCCTGCGGATGCCCGTTTGATATGCTGAACGAGGTGATCTTTTTCGACACGATGCGTCAGGGGCTGTGGGTGGCGGTGATCGTCTCCATCCCGATCCTGACCGTCGCCTTGGTTGCCGGTGTTTCGATCGGTCTGGTGCAAGCGCTGACGTCGATCCAGGAAATGACGCTGACCTTCGTGCCCAAGCTGGCAGCCATCATGGTCGTGTTCTGGATGTCCATGGGTTTCATGACTCAGACGATGGTGTCGTTTTTCCATGATCGCATCATTCCCCTGATTATCGGAGGTTAACATGGACAGCACAGGCTACATCACCTTGACTCGCCAGTCCGGCCTGATGCGCGAAATGCAGGTTGTTGCGAACAACATCGCCAACGCGGCTACGACTGGATTCCGACAAGAGGGCGTGATTTTTTCTGAATACGTCCGGGGCATGCAGGGCGGCGAGTCACTGTCGATGGGTCAGGGCAATGTGCGCAATACGTCGCTTGAACAGGGGGCACTGACGCAAACGGGTGGCACATTTGACTTCGCCATCGAGGGCGATGGCTATTTCCTGATCGAAACCCCTGATGGAGAACGTTTGACTCGCGCGGGCAGCTTTACGCCTAATGGCGCGGGCGACCTTGTTACCCACGACGGCTACCGAGTTCTGGACGCTGGGGGAGCGCCTGTTTTCATTCCGCCTGACGTTCAGTCAATCGCAGTATCGCCTGATGGCACGATCAGTGCTGATGGCCTGCTTGTCGGGCAGATTGCTTTGGTAGCGCCGACCGATACCTCCGGCATGACCCGCCAAAGCGGAGTAATGTTCAGTGCCGACGATGGCTTTGAACCCACCGAGGCGGCGCGCGTTTTGCAAGGCTTTATCGAAGCCTCCAACGTTGATCCTATCGGCCAGCTCGCGCGCATGATTGAAATCCAGCGCGCTTATGAGATGGGCCAAAGCTTTCTCGATTCCGAAGATGAACGTGTCCGCCGTGCCATGGACGCAATGATGAAATCCCAATGAGGAGAAACTGATGCGCGCCCTTCACATCGCCGCGACAGGCATGTTGGCCCAGCAAATGCGGGTCGAAACGATCTCGAACAACCTCGCGAACATGAGCACGACGGGCTACAACGCTCGACGCGCCGAATTTGCCGATCTGCACTATCAGCAAATGACGCGCCCGGGTTCGATCAATGCCTCAGATGGCACAGTGCTGCCTACGGGCGTGCAGTTGGGTCTTGGCGCGCGGCCCGCGGCGGTGTCGGTGCAACTGTCGCAGGGGTCGCTGGCCGCAACCGGCGGCGATCTGGATGTTGCGATCGACGGCAAAGGATTCCTGGAGGTAATCCTGCCGTCGGGCCTGACCGCCTATACCAGAGATGGGGGCCTAAAACGCACAGGGGAGGGTGTGATTGTGACCTCCGATGGCTATCCGGTTGCCCCGGAAATCGTCATTCCTGCCGACGCCCGCAGCATTTCGATCAATGGGGATGGCGAAGTCTATGCCTATTTCGCGGACGCTGCTGCCGGTCAGTTGATCGGGCAGTTCAACCTGACAGGATTCACCAACGCCAAAGGCCTTGAGGCGCTGGGCAGCAACTTGTTTGCCGAAACCGAAGCCTCCGGCCCGCCCATCACGACGACACCGGGCCTCGATGGGTTGGGCTCGTTGCGGCAAGGATATCTTGAGGAAAGTTCGGTCGATGCGGTGCGCGAGATTACCGAACTGATCTCGGCCCAGCGTGGATACGAGATGAATTCCAAAGTGATCTCAGCCGCAGACCAAATGATGGGGGCGATGACGCAGGTAAGATGATGCGATGTGTTCTGGCCCTTTTCCTGTTTGCTTCCGCCGTCGCTGCCGATGTCGTGACCCCGACACGCACGCTGCGACCGGGCACGCTGATCACGGTCGCTGATCTGACGATCATTGGCGGTGTGTATCCCGGCATGTTCGATCGGATTTCCGATGTTGTCGGTCAAGAGGCGCGCGTTGCGCTTTATGCGGGTCGGCCGATACCGTTCGATGGCGTCGGAGCGCCAGCCCTGATTAACCGGAACCAGATCGTATCGCTGCATTTTCAGGCCGCCGGATTGACGATCAGCACCGAGGGGCGCGCCCTAGAACGCGGCGGGGTAGGCGACCGGGTCCGCATCATGAATCTCAGCTCTCGCGCGACCCTGTTCGGGTACGTGCAAGCAGACAGTTCCATCAAGGTGACCCAATAATGCGCAAGTTTTCTCCCGTTCGTGCCCGTGGTTTTGCCGGTTGCATACTTGTGCTTGCCGCTGGTGCATGCGGGCGCAGTGATCACTTGGGCAAAGCGCCTTCATTTTCAAACCCGCTTTCTACGCAAGAGCATTCCGCGATGATCACCGCATCCCTCCCGACCGTGATCGAAGAAACGTCGCCGCTTGACCAGGCATCGCTCTGGAGCCGTCAGCGCGGATCTTTGCTGGGGGACAGACGTGCGGTTCAGCGTGGCGACATCATGACCGTCGTCATCGAGATCGACGAAAAGGCGGAGATTTCGAACGAAACCGACAGGTCCAGAAGTGGGTCCGAAACCTTGGGTATCCCGCAGCTGGGTGGCTTGCCGCAGCGGCTTGACGAAAACCTGCCCGAGGGGGCATCGAGTTCAGAACTGGTGGCGATCAACTCCAATAGTTCATCCAGCGGTGACGGGTCAGTCAAACGCAAGGAAAAGCTGACCTTACGGGTCGCGGCAACTGTGGTCGACGTGCTACCGAACGGCGTGTTGTCGATTGCGGGCTCTCAGGAGCTTCGTGTAAATTTCGAACTGCGCGAGTTGCTGGTGACGGGATATGTGCGGCCCGAAGACATCTCGCGCCAAAACGAAATCACATATGACAAGATTGCTTCTGCCCGCGTGTCCTATGGGGGGCGCGGTCAAATCACGGATGTTCAACAGCCCCGTATCGGGCAGCAGGTTCTTGACGCTGTCCTGCCATTTTAGGGTGACCAGAAGATGAAAATGTTACTTCCCCTCGTTTTGCTTTTGGTTGGCGTTGGCGCCGGCGTCGGCGCAGGCATCTTCCTGCGTCCACAACCCGCACCCATCGCCGATGGCGAAGAAGGTCATGAGAAGATCGAGATCAAAACGCGGGCCGAAGAAACTGCAATCGATCTGACCCGTGAATACGTCAAGATGAACAACCAATTCGTTGTGCCAATCGTAGATGGCGATTCGATCGAGGGCCTCGCAGTTCTGTCATTAAGCCTTGAAGTCCCGGCCGGGCAAAAAGACGCAATATATTCCCGCGAACCAAAGCTGCGCGATTCCTTTCTGCAGGTCCTGTTTGACCACGCCAATATTGGCGGCTTTGACGGGGCATTCACCAATGCCAACAACCTCGCCGTATTGCGCGGAGCACTGCGCGAAGTTGCGCAAAAAGTGATGGGTGACCAGATAAGTGACGTGCTGATCATCGACATCGCGCGTCAGGACTACTGAACTTTAACGCAGTAATGCGTGATTGATCGCGGAGTCCAATTGCCCTTTGCGCTTGGCTTTGTTTCGCGCATCGGCCTCTTGTTCAGCGATCTTTTGCGAAACAATCTTGCGCCCATGCGCGCGACGATGCCGGTCGATCAGCATTTCTTTTCGTGCAAGGATCTGGGCCAACTCGTTATTCAGCCGCTGTTGCGTCTGCCCAAGCCATTGCAGCCATATCACATCGCCGCCGATCAAACGCATCTGTTCCTGTTCGGGGGGTTGAGACTGTGTTTCACGCGCCAACTGGCGTAGCCGACTCAGCTCGGCGCGTAAGATGTTTTCCCGTATCAACAGATCCGATAAGGCCTTTTGGCTGTTCTGAAACTTGAGATCGGAGAGCATTTTGAGCTGGTCAAGGTCCACGGCTAAATGCTCTCCTTGGCTCGCTGGCGCATATCATCGGCGAAACGGATGGCTGCAGCGACGGCTTCGTAATGGTCCGGCGAAATTTCCTCGCCTATTTTGGTGACAGCATGAAGGGCACGCGCTGTAGGAGGATTGCTGTGAATGGGAACCGCCGCTTCGGTCGCGATCTCCCGAATGCGCAATGCGATCTCGTCCACGCCCTTGGCAACACATATCGGCGCCGTCCCGGCGCTGCGCGTCCATTTCAGCGCGACCGCATAGTGCGTGGGGTTCACGATAATCACATCCGCCTTGGGCACCTCCGCCATTATCTGTTGTGTGGCGATGGCCTGCGCACGTGCTCGGCGCTCTTGCTTGAGGTGGGGATCTCCTTCGGCGTTCTTGGTTTCATCCATGATCTCTTTGCGAGACATCCGGTTTTTTCGGATATGTTCCTGATGCTGCCAGAGGGCATCAACCGCCCCAAGTGCGGATGAGACCAAAACTACGACCAGCAGAAACGCGGTGCACAGTTCGGCCAGCATTGTGACGACGACGCCAGGAGCGCTGTGCACGACTGCGATCATTTCGGGCAGTCGTGCTTCCAGAAAAACGGCCAGACACGCAGAATAGATTGCAAGTTTTGCGAAACTTTTTGCGAATTCGAAAAACCCGGCGCGTCCGAATTTTTGCTTCGCATTCGACAGGATCGAAATACGCGACAGTTTCGGTTGAATCTTGCTTGGGGCAACTACGAAGGCCCGTTGGGCGAGGATCGCACCGAGCACCGCAACGCCGGGCAAGACAAAGATCGGAGCGAGGACCACCGCTGCATTCCACAGAATGCTGCCCATCACCGCTGGCAGACCGCCCGCAAACGCGATGTCGGACAACTCTGCAGCTCGGTCGAGGATCACTTGCATCTGCGATCCAAACCCTAGGAAGACCTGTGCGCCGACCGCAAGAAATGCGAGTGTCAGCCCGGCATAGCCTGCAGCCGTCTGCAGGTCGGTGGATTTTGCGATCTCTCCCTTTTTACGCGCTTCCAAGAGCTTTTGCGGAGTCGGATCAAATGACTTGTCGCTGTCATCGTCCTGCCCGCTCATGGCCGCGGCCCAAACGGATTGGCCATAAAATGATCCAAAGACGATAACCAGACGCCCAGCATTGTCGGTGTGGCCAGAAAAAGTAAGAACAATCCGCCAAGGGTGATCACTGGTGCGCCCACAAAGGCGACCATCAGCTGCGGCATGGCCTTGTTGATGACGCCCAACGCCAAGTTGTAGAGTACCGACATCAACACGAACGGTGCCGCAAGCACAAATGCCAGTTCGAACGCATGGGCAACCTGCACCAGTCCCCAATCCGCAACATCGCTGCCTGCCGAAAATAGACCCATCGGAAGCAAGACATAGGAGTGGATCAACAATTGCGCCGCTTTGACGTGCAGCCCAGCCATGACCGCCAGTGCGATTGCACCAACGGTCAGCACATAGCCCATGGCTGGGATCGGTTCGATCGCGGCGCCGCCAAGAATTTGCGACAGTGATGTGGATTGGGCAGCGATTGAGCCCGCAGTTTGCAACGCAAGAATAAACAGTCGCACGCCCATGCCCATTAATACGCCTGCCATCGTTTCGGTCGCAGCAAGTGTGGCCAGGACTCCCACCGAAAAATCCGGCGGCCTGCTGTCCAACGCTGGCGCGATGATCAGTGTAAAGGCGATGGCAATTACAAGTTTGATCCGCATAGGCACGGTTTGTTCGCCGAACCCGGGTAGCAAGGACACTGTGGCTGCCACACGGAGGAACACAACGAAGCCCAGCCAGAGTTGAACCTGCGCAAGTGCCATAAGCTCTGCCGCAACTGTCACGCCGCGATAACTCCGACAAGTGCCGGGCGGGCGTCTACTCCGATCTCTTCGAAGGATAGAACGGGATTCGAAATCCCTTTGGCCCGCATCAGCGTTTTCACGAACCTGCGCCGCCGTGTGTTGGTGACCACCGCTGGAAAAATGCCCTGTTCGCTGATGTCCTGCAACTTTTCGGACATATTGTCTGCAAGCCTGTTGAATAGGTCGGGCGGCAGTGCCACGTCCAGCCCACGCTCGGCATCGACCTGATAATTCGCGAATGTGTCTTCCCACTCGGGTGCAAGCTGTACCAGTGGCAGGCTGCCGTCCGGACGGCGCATTTCGGCTACCAGTTGAAACCCAAGCCGCTGTCGTACCAGTTCGCAGATGCTTTCGGGTTGAGCGTTCCGACCACGGGCTTCTGCCGTTGCCTCAAGGATCAACGGCAGGTTCCTGATCGACACTTGTTCGTCCAGCAATAGCCTCAACACGGCGTGAAGTATATCAATCGGCACCTTGTCCGGGATCAATTCGTCCAGCATCTTCTGGTTAGCTTCAGCGCGGGCTGGGTCACTGATGTTGGTCATTTCGCGCAACAGGCGACGCAGGGATTTGAGGGTGAGCAACCTGCTGAAATTGCGTTTCACGACCTCCAGAAGATGCGTCGCCAATATTTCTGTCGGCGTGACAATGGTTACACCCGCGAGGGCTGCGGCCTCCTGATCTTCGTGCGCGATCCATCGGGCTGGCGCGCCATAGACAGGTTCGGTCGTGTCCTGACCGGCGGGCATCTTTGAGTTGTCGTCAGGGGTCAAGGCAAGGATATCCATGGATCGCAGATCGCCACGCGCCTGTTCGACACCTTGAATGCGCAGAACGTAGACGCCAGTCTTGAGCGCGGGGTTGTCCGTTAATCGTATCTCGGGCAGGATCAACCCGAACACGGACGCGACATGAGTGCGCATATTGGCAATCCGCGCGTCAAGCCCGGTGCCGGGGTCAAGCACCATGTTCACGAGATCGGGCGCGAATTCGACATGGATATCGTCCAACTCCAAAACATCGCCCAACGATTTTTCGGTTGTGGTCGGATGTTCAAAATTTTCGTCTTGTCTTTCACTGTCGGCAGCCCTCAACTTTCTGTTGATTACGAAAGCGGCAGCGGACAACGCAATTCCGCCGAGCATGAATGGTGCCAGCGGCAATCCCGGAACCAGACCGAACATCCCCATCAAGACCCCGACTGTCATAAGCGCTGCGGGATGTTTGCCAAGCTGGCTGAACACAGCCAAGTCCGTAGCACCCTTGGCGCCCCCTCGGGCCAGCAGCAGTGCTGACGCGATGGAGATCACGACCGCCGGAATTTGTGACACCAACCCATCACCCACCGTCAGGATGGCGTAGGTTTCAAAGGCGTTGGACAAAGGCATGCCATGCACGACGACCCCCATAACGAGACCCGCGACGAGGTTGAGAAGGGTGATGAGAAGGCCCGCAACTGCATCGCCTTTGACGAACTTGGACGCACCGTCGAGCGAGCCAAAAAAGGTCGTTTCGGCTTGTTCGAGCTCCCGGCGCGCTTTGGCCTCCTGATGCGTGATGGCTCCGGCTGACATGTCGCTGTCGATTGCGAGTTGTTTGCCAGGCATACCGTCAAGGGCAAACCGCGCGCCGACTTCGGCCATCCGGGTCGCGCCCTTGGTGATGACCATGAAGTTGACGATCAGAAGGACGCAAAACACCACAAGGCCTAGAAAGACACTGCCTCCCATAACAAACTGCGCGAAGCCTTGAATGACCTCTCCAGCGGCTTGCGTACCTGTGTGCCCCTGCCCAATGATCAATTTTGTCGACGAGACGTTCAATGAAAGGCGCAGCATCAGCGAAGCAAGAAGAATGGTCGGAAATGCGGAAAAATCGAGAGGCCGCTCTATGAACAGAGTGATGGTAAATATGAGAATGGCCAGCGCGAAAGACGCCGCCAAGCCGACATCGAGCACCCATGCAGGCATCGGCAAAATCATCATGACGATGACGGCCATCAACGCAACAGCGAGCAGAACAGTGGGATTGAACAGGGCGCTTGGGTTGAACGCGATTCCGGACTCAGACATATCGACCTCCTGATTGGTCGATGATGCGGCCACAGTTCGCGAATTCGATCGGGCCTGGGCAAATCGACGAACCAGATTGTAGGTCCTTGATGCGCTGCGAGGGACTGATGATTCGCTGTATTGCGCCGGCACATGCAGTCTTTGGCAATACGGGAGTGTTAACACAATTGCTGCCAATGGCTTGAATTCTTATGGCGGGTTTGCATTGCGCAAGCGACCCACATCCTAGAGTCGAGACCCGCGCTGAAAATTCAATAAATTCCAAAACTTACCCTCATCACTTTCTGTGATTGGATGATCATAAGGCTTGGTAGATTTACATTTGGTAACCATGTTCGAGAAACTGAACAAACTAGTTGTCGACAATGCTCGAATCGTTGAAATTCAATAACTGTCGGATCGCCTCCCGTGCGCCTTCACTCTCCGAAACTGCTGTTTTTGCGCGCTCGAGCATTCCGTCGGTTTCCGGTGGATTGTCCAAAGTCGTCTGTGCCACGCGGACGACGGGTCCAAATACGGGCGCCGCTTCTTCTACCAAAAGGGACCATTCGTCAGACAGCCATGCAGCGCGTTGGCTATTTGGTCCGTCTCCAATATCAGAGTAGATTGAGTGCGCCTCGGAATAATCGCCTGCCCGGATTTCGGCCTCAGCACGCAGGACAGATGCCGCTTCCGAATTCTCGCCAAAAAGGTGCGCCAATGCTTCCTGCGGGCGCTGCAAAGCAATCGAAATCTCAGCTCTGAGCAATGCGGATTGTGAGGTTTTCGGCTCACCGGTTCCTGCCGCAAGAATGATTTCGGCTTGTTCAAAGAAACCGAGTTCAGTCAACCGCTTTGCGATCCGGAATCTGGTTTTGGGTAGGATCGTTTCCGGTGCAATAGCCATTTGATCAAAGCTATGATCAAGGAATTCAACATCCGACGCACTGCGGGACATCAAGTCAAGTACAGAAGAACGCAACGGGTCTTCTGTTATGTCGGTCGCGCGAGCGCGCACTCGCGACAATGCTTCGAACGCCGCAGAGAACTGCCCGGATTTGCCAAGCGCGAGGACATGTGCGCGACGCAATTCATCGCCGATTGGATCATCGCGCATTTCCATGGCGTAGGCTTCGACAAGAGTTGCGACGTCTTCGTCGATTTCGGCATCTTCCTCCAAGTGAGAGTCAATGAATTTGATCAATGCCTCGGCGGATTGTTCTGCATTTGAGGCCACGATTTCAGATAAGCGATCCTGTGCTTGAGCGACGTCTCCCTGAGCGATTTCGATGTCCGCCTTGGCCAGATTCGCATTCGATGACAGCGGCTCGGGGGCGCGTTCAAGACTGCGCAAAGCCGCTGCCGCGCCCGCCTCATCACCATAGGCCAACAGGCGGCGGCTGAGTTCCGGCGCGATGAACCTGCGAAGATGCATCGGCAAACCGCTCAGGCTCAACAACGCTGCTTTGATATTGATCGTGCGCGCCGGATCAATTTCCGGGAGCGACAAAATTGCCCAAAGTGCTGCCTGATTGTCGCAATCTACAAAATTGCCCAGGAAATGCGTGTCTCGACTATAACCGTATTCCATAATCTCCGCGATTGCGCTCAGCGCCGGATATGTTTGGGCCAACGACGCGTCTAGCTGAAGGATTTTCTTTGCTTCAGCGCCAAATCCGTAGTGCAAGTATGTTTTTGCAAGCGCCAGAGCGGCGCCGCGGTCCAGCCGGTCAAACTCGCCGTAAAGCTGGCTGCGAAGTTGGGCGAGTCGACCTACCAGTCCGATGTCTGCACCCCAATCCTGAACCGCAATCAGGGCAGGGTCGATACATGGAATGCCAAGTGAGGTCGACGTCTGCACCTGATCCTGGCCAACCCGCGGAATATCGGAACTGCTGGTAATCCGGATGTTGCCATTCCGTGTCTGACTTGCGCTTTCGGGTCTTTGAGTCGTCGCGGGTGTGTCGAAAATGCGCGTGTCTATTTGCGGTTTTGGGAGTGCGGTGACCAGACTTAATCTGCCGCCAGCGGGCGTGAGGATACCACGAGTTGCCGCACCGCTGATTTGGCGGGACAGCTTTTGTTGTGCATTTCGAAGACCCTCAGTGTCCGGTTTTGCCTGGTCCGAACCGGTTGCAAATGCTTCGAAGTTGCTAGGCAGTACTGCGTTTTCAGTCTCGTTTTGCGGTTCCGTTTCACGAGTTTGGTCAATGGTCCGTTGGCGCGGTGCCGCTGGTATCTCGGACTCCGTGAAACGCAGCGGGCGCTGACCGACAAAGCTCAGGGCGAAATCCTGTGAAGGCGTCGGCGTGAATTTGGTTGCTTTCGAAACATCCAGAACGATCATTCTTGGACCTTGAGCGAAAGCGCGGGCGCTGCACTCGCATGAAAACTCAACCGTGAGTGTCGTGTTGTCCGCGGAAACGTTGGCGATAAAAGTGCGATCGATGCGATTGAACACTTCCGATGAGTCAAAGCCGCCTTCGTGGCCTTTGAGCACGAGCCTTGCGCTGCCAGAATTCTGGTCGAGGGTCCATTGCGTTCCTGCTGGCACATACAGAACTAACCGCGCGAAATCTGCATGTGCGCCCGAACGCACGTCGATTTCCTGAGCAAGCGCAGGCGCGGAAAGAAATAGTAGAGCAAGGACAAACCACCTCATCACGCGACGTTCTGCTTTGCGGCCTTCAACGCTTCTTCCAGCTCCGCGAAAGACGGGCGGCAATGTGAAGGTGTATTCTGGCGTCCGACTTCGATACAGATATTGGTCGCGTGGTTATGAAGATTGGCCACCAAAACCTCCCGGATAAGCTGGTAAAAATGCGCGTCCTCTTCCACCACCGCCTTGACCTTCGACGCGAACGGGCCGACTAGACCGTAGGCAAGGAAGACCCCAAGAAAGGTGCCAACCAGAGCGCCACCAATCAGCTTACCGAGGACTTCTGGCGGTTGGTCGATCGAAGCCATCGTCTTGATCACCCCCAAAACCGCCGCGACGATTCCCAAAGCAGGCAACCCGTCGGCGACGGTTTGCAACGCATGGCTTGAATGCAGCGCGTGATGCATGTTCGCATCAATCCGTTTTTCAAGGACTTCCTCGACTTGATGCGGGTCATCGTAGTTCATGGATGCCGAGCGCATGGTGTCGCAAATCAACGCAACAGCCTCTTTGTCCTCGATAATTTTGGGATACCGGGAGAAGATGGAAGAGTTTTCCGGGTCTTCTATGTGCTCTTCGATGGCGACCGGATTCTGGCGGGCGAGGCGGATCAGTTCGAACAAGAGGCACAGCAGGTCTTTGTAATCTTCATGCGCCCACTTTGGGCCCTTGAAGACTTTGCCAATGTCCTTGGCGGTATGTTTGACTTCGGAAATCGAGTTGCTGATTAGGAATGCACCGATGGCAGCGCCAAGGATCATCGTCATTTCGAACGGCAAGGATTTGAGGATGATCCCCATCTTACCACCGGCGGCAAGGTAGCCGCCAAAGACCATGACAAAAATAGTGATGATTCCGATAATGCCGATCATGAAAGGCGTCCCTTTTCAGTTTGGTTGGCAGTTTTGCAGACTTCCGTTAACAGAGGTGGCCCTGCTGTCAGCTTTTCGGCGCTTTGGCATTTCGACCTGCAAGGATTGCGCTGATCGAATAGGCTGCTTGCGGATCAAGGTCCGACATGATCTTGGCAGCTACGTCCGGACGCATACGCGCCAAGAATCCCGCCGCGAATTCCGGTTCCATCGCCTCGAACAGGGGGGCAGCATCCTTGGCCTTCATGTTCTCGTAAACCGTCGTCAATCGCGCAATGTCGTCTTCGGCAGCAGTTTCGGCGTGTGCAAGGGTTGCGCTCAGGCGTATTTCGGCCTGTTCAAGGGCGTCTAGCCGCCTTTCGATTTCAACTTGCGCTACGTCCAACGCCTTGGCGCGCACGCCCAATTCCGTTTCCCGTTCTGCGACGCGCGTTTCGCGTTGCCTTAAAGCATCCAAGAGCGACTGGATCTGGGTGTGATCAACGGGTGCGGGTGTTTTATGTGCTTCTGCGTTCCGGGCAGGCAAGAGCAATTGGTTTGCAAGCCCTACCTCTGCAACCGCCGCTCCGGCACCGGTGGCCACGCGCAGTATTGCGGAACCGACCAACAGTGTTGAAATTAACAGGATCGACCCACGCCCGGAAGCGAACCCCTTGGTTTTGCGCTTCTGTCCCATCATTTCGCCCCCGCTGCACGGCGCGTGAACATCGGTTCCGTGCCCGTCTGTGCCTGTGTTGCCGACTGCACTGTTTTGGGTTTTTGCGGTGGTGAAGGAATATCGTGGAGAGAGGCCATTTGCAGTTCCAGTTGCTGTGCAGTCTGCTCGGCGCGTGACGTCAACTGCTCCAGCGTTTCTGTTGATTCTGCAGCCGTTTTTTGCGCGGCGGCCAGCATCTTGCTAAGGTCGTCAACCTGAGCGGAAAGCACCGCCACGGCACCGCCAACCCCCGTTTCAAGGTTGTTGAACCGGTTCAGGCGTCGCCCAAGAACGAAACAGTAAAAACCGGCGCCAATAGCCCCCGCAGCCAGGAGAATGTCAGCTATCAAATCCATATCTCACCTTCAATTCAGCACAAATTCCATGATCAGCAGATCGTTTACACGGCCGGGACCAGCCACGACTTGCACTCGGCGCAACAGCTGCGCACGCAGCCGCGTCATCGCGGCCGGACTGTCGATATCCCGTGTTTCGAGCGCGCGCAGATATCCGTTCAAAACATCCACAACCCGGGGCAACAGGGTTTCCACGTCCCCTGCATATTGCGACGGGACTTCCAGTTGCGCGCGAAACCTCAAGTGGCGCCCTTGCGAGGCGGGGCTGAGGGATACGGTCATCGGCTCAACCGGAACAAATGCGACATCCGGTAAAGCATCTGGCTGCGCGTCATCTTCGACGACTTGATCGGAGGATTCGGAGGCCAGAATCAGGCCCGAAAAGGTGGCATAAAACCCTCCGCCGCCGCCCGCCAAGGCGGCGACAATGCCAAGGATCATAGGCACTTTCGATGATTTCCTGGCCTCTTGCGGGGCATCTGCCACGGCGTCCGTCATTTTCATTCCATCTGCTGATGTCAAAATCTGTTTTGGCACAGATCAACTAACCGATTGTTAAGGCTGATCGGTCATTGCTTGGACAAAGTCGGGCAGAACGCGCGGCAGGACGGAGGCGATTGTGCAGCAATTACTGAATGTCTGGATGGGCTTGGATATCCGGCGGCAAATAACGGTCGTTGCGGCAACGGTCGCTGTGTTTCTTGCCGTCTTGGCGATGTCGCGAATCGCAACGGCCCCGTCCATGACACTGCTATATGCGGGGCTGGAAAACGGGGCTGCAGGCGATGTGGTGCGTGCGCTGGAACAACGTGGCGTCGCTTACGATGTGCGCGGCGGATCGATCTTTGTCGATAGTCAGGATCGCGACGAACTTCGCCTGACTTTGGCGAGCGAGGGGTTGCCGGCCAACAGCAACGGTGGCTACGAACTGCTGGATAACCTGTCCGGTTTCGGCACAACTTCACAAATGTTCGACGCCGCCTACTGGCGCGCCAAAGAAGGGGAATTGGCCCGTACGATTGTGTCCAGCCCACATGTCAACATGGCGCGTGTGCACATCGCTTCGACAGGGTCGAACCCGTTTCAACGCAGCGTCACGCCTACAGCATCCGTATCTGTGACTCCCAACGGCGGAGACTTGACCGCGCAACAGGCCAAGGCGATCCGATTCCTTGTGGCGTCCGCGGTCGCAGGTCTGTCTGCGGACGATGTTGCGGTCATTGACGCAAATGGTGCTCTGATTGGTGCCGCAGATGAGGCTGCGACGTCTGCAGGGTCGGATGATAAGGCACAGATTCTGCGTCAGAAAGTCGAACGCCTGCTGGAAGCACGCGTCGGATACGGAAACGCTATCGTTGAAGTCAGCGTGGACACGGTGAACGAAACCGAAGAGTTCCGCGAACGCCGATTCGACCCTGAAGGCCGAGTGGTCATAAGTACAGACACCGAAGAAAGGACCAGCAATTCTAACGAAGCGGGCAATGGGGACGTTACTGTCGCTTCGAACCTGCCGGATGGTGATGGTGCCGCGGGGGACAGCGCATCGTCACAGGATTCCGAAACACGTGAGCGGATCAACTATGAGGTGTCCGAAACGGAACGTGCGATCACGCGCGCCGCTGGTGCGATCAAGCGCATTACAGTTGCCGTTTTGGTCAACCAAACGATCGCAGCCCCGCAAAACGGTGAAGCTGCACCCACCGAACGCTCTGCTGAAGAGATTGAGGCGTTGAAGGAACTGGTCGCCTCCGCGGTGGGCTTCGACGAAAGCCGAGGTGATATCATCACTATCAAGTCCATGGTGCTACAATCCATCGATCCGGTTGGGACGGCCGCGCAGTCATCATTCCTCGACCTTTTTGAATTGGACGTGATGTCGGCAATCCAAATGGCGATCCTTGCCATCGTGTCTATTGTTCTGGGTTTATTTGTCGTGCGCCCGGTTTTGTCTCGCCCGCCAAGTCCGCCAGCCTTGCCGTCCGGCCCGCCCGCTATCGCTTCTGAACCGAAAACTGCATCGAAGCAGGAGGTGTTGATGGGTGAAGTGAGCGATATGGGAGATGACTTTCCAAACATTCAGCTTGGTTCCGGCATGAATGACCTTCCTGACCTTACAGCCATGAATTTCGCAACCTCGTCTGACGGAGGTGTCGCACCGCCTGCTGACCCGGTCGAACGGTTGCGCAACATGATCGGTGAGAGACAAGAAGAAACAGTCGAAATTCTGCGCAGTTGGCTGGAAGACTCCGAGGAGCGGGCCTGATGTCGACGACGCATCTGTTTCAGGATTTCGGCACGATGCAACCTGCAAAGGTCGGCAAACGCTCCATGTCAGCTGACGAGCTTGAGGACCTGAAGCTTCAGGCTTTTGAAAGTGGCTATCAGGCGGGCTGGGAAGATGCGCTCAAGGCCCATTCGAAATCCGAGACGCATGTATCGGCTGAACTGGCGACAAGCCTGCAGTCCGCCTCGTTTGAATATCACGAGTTGCGCGCCACTTTGAATGCCTCCGTTCAAAGCATCATGGCAGAGGTCGTGGAAACAGTTTTGCCCTTGGTCGCGCAGGCCAGTCTGGGCAGCCATATCCGCGATTATGTGGTGGCTTCTGCGCGCGCAGCCCTGGATCGACCCATTGAAATTGCGGTTGCCCCTGAGTCTGAGGCTGCGGTGCGCGCGACCTTGGCAAACGACTTGCCCGAAGCCTTCGATTTGGTGGTGGATCCCACAATGTCGCCGAATCAAGCGATTTTAAGGATTGGGGCGTCCGAGGCAGAGATAAACCTGGATAAGACCGTGGCTGATATCGCATTGGCGGTCACAACCTTTTTTGAAACCCAGAAATCAGAGGTGACCGATGGCAGACCTGCCTGATACCCAAACGCTAGCGTCTGACACGCATAACCCCTTCACGGCGGTTCCGATTGAAATCACGGTGTCCGTAGGCCGCGCTCGCCCGCTGGTGCGGGACCTTGTGATGCTGGGCACCAATGCCGTTCTGACCCTGGACAAGCGGGTCGATGACCCGGTCGATCTTTATGTCGGGGACAAGCTGATCGCGCGCGGAACTCTGGAAGAGGCCGAAGGCAGTGATGACGGTCAACTGGTTGTGCGGTTGACCGAGATCTTTGATCTTGCACCGGGCAATTGACCTGATGCGTCTCGGGGTGCTCGTATTGCTGTCTGCTGCGTTTTTACCGCAGGCGCTGTGGGCGCAGGATATTTCCATTTCCTTTGGCGATGAGGGCTCCCTGAGTGCGCGAACGCTTCAGTTGATCGCACTCGTCACCGTGCTGAGCCTTGCCCCGGGCCTTGCGATCATGGTGACCTGTTTCCCGTTTCTAGTCACCGTATTGTCAATACTGCGTCAGGCCATCGGTTTGCAGCAATCCCCGCCCAACATGCTGATTGTCAGCCTTGCCCTGTTCCTGACCTACTTTGTGATGGAGCCTGTGTTTCTGCAGGCGTGGACCGAAGGACTGCAACCGCTGACCAATGATGTGATCGACCCGGAAACCGCATTCGTGCGCACGCTGGAACCCTTTCGGGAGTTCATGTCGGCCCGTCTGGATGCCGACACTTTCGGCGCCATGGCCGATTTGCGGCCAGACACCCAAGGGGTGGAACTGTCGCCAGATGCGCCGCTTTCCGTCTTGATCCCCAGTTTCCTGTTGTCCGAGATTTCGCGCGCCTTTCAGATCGGTTTCCTGATCTTCTTGCCGTTCCTGATCATCGACCTTGTGGCCGCAGCTGTGTTGATGAGTATGGGGATGATGATGGTGCCACCCGCTATCGTGTCTTTGCCATTCAAGCTGGCCTTCTTTGTGGTTGCGGATGGCTGGAGCCTAATCGCGGGCAGTTTGGTCAGAAGTTATTTCTGACGTGACGCTTCGGCCCTGTCCGACCTGTTTCGAATGGCTCTCCCTCAGATAAAGCTCCCTTGACAGAACCACCCCGCAGACATCGCCCCACCGTGCCCATAAAACAGCCATAGCCGGTGTCCGTCGGTCGTGTCCGTCACCCAATAGTCCCGCGTGCCGCTGCGCCAGTTCGGATCGTCCAGCCACCATTCCGGGGCCATGCGTTCAGGTCCGATTGCGCGCTGGCGAGTCAGGGTGCGCCCACGCCAGCGGAAGGTCTCTGGCATCTGCGGCACTGCGGGCGCATGAACGGCTTCGGGGGGCCAGAGCAGCAAGGGGCGTGGGTTGGGCGGTGTGGGCCATGTCCCGTCATGCGGTTGCGACCATGCGGCCAACAGGATCTGGTGCGACTTTTCAGGAATGTGACTGTCCGCCGGGTGCATGCGCCGGATCGCATCCAGCCCCACCCGCGCGCCCAGTCGCCCCACCAGATCGTCCAGCGCATCGGCCTTGTTCAGCCGCGACTGCACCGCGGATCCGGCTTGAAGGTGCCCGACCACGACCGCATCGTGCAGTGGCTCGACCTGCGAGGCCACCAGCCGCAACATGTCGATACCGAAGCCCGCGTCGATCTCACACAGCTTCATTTCAAGCAGCGGACGGATGCGGGCGGGATCAAAGCTGGGGCGGGCCAACCCGACCTCGATCACCTCGACGCCGTGATCACTGCGATAGGCCTGAAGGGTGACGCGACGCGCCCCTTTCGCCTTGGTCTTCAACGCGCTGCACAGACGTGGCAGCAGCCGGTCGATCCCGGCCATCATGTCCTCAGTCAGGCCGATCGGGTCGGGCAGGGTCATGCGCACTGCGAAATGGTCCGGCGGTTTGGCCGGAGAGACGGGTTCGGGCGCGCTGCCCATGGCCTGATCCAGACGCATGACCAACCCCCGCCCAAAGCGGCGCGCCAACCCCGCACGCGGCTGGCCCAGCAGATCACCGACCCGGCGCAACCCCAGACGACCCAACTGCGCCGTCACCTCAGGCTCAAGGCGCAGCGCGGCGATTGGCAGGGGGCTAAGCGCGCCATAGGTCTGGCCGGGTGGCGCGATGCGCGCTGCACTGTCCGTCCGGGTCCGGATGGCAGGTGCCGCGCCTCCCTTGGTCCAGTGCCGCCGCTTGCCTGCGCGCGACCGGGTGGCGCGCGCCTCCTGATCGATGGCATCGCCTGATCGGTCCGATCCTGCCGCCCGGCCTGCATAGCGCGCGAGCGCCCAGGCCGCCCCGCGCGTATCGGCCAGCCCCATCAGAACGCTCAGACCCAGATCGGTGCAGTCATCCGCGACCACCTGCATCAACTGCGCCTCGCCCCCGAACAGATGGGCACAGCCCGTCAGGTCCACCACCAACGCATCGCCATCTTCCGGTGCGACCCAAGGGCTGAACTTTCCCGCCCAGCGTTGCAGCGCCTCAAGAAACCGCGCATCACCCACCACACTGCGCGGATGGGTCAGCAGGCCTGGACACATGGCATGGGCGTCGCGCACGGGCTGGCCAACCTGCAACCCCTGCGCCTGTGCTACGGCGTTCAAAGCGGTGATTACCTGCATGTTCTGCTGCTCCTGCACCACGGCAAGCGGCTGATCGCCCAGCAACGGCTGGCGCCGGATCAGACGTTCGGCCCCCAATCGGGGGAACCATAGGGACAGGATGCGACGGTCGGACATCTAAAATGTTCACATTTTGTTCCTATCATGAATAAGCTGAGTCGCGCCCGCGAGTCGAGGCTGTAGTCCCTTTAAAAACGTGAACTTCGGCGTCAGGCTCCGTAGCGGGCCAGGAACGTCTCGACCGCACCATCGACCACCCGGTCGATATCCGCAGCTTCTACATGGTCGATCACGCCAAACATCAGCCGTGGCCAGATGTCTGCCTTGCACAATTCGCCAAACTGGTCGGCGGCCAGCTCCAGATCGTCGATCCGCAACTCACCGCGCGAAATGGATTCGGTGAAATATGCGGCCATCTCGGCCCGCATCCGGGCAGGGCCCGACTGATAGAAGGCCCTCCCGATCTCGGGAAACCGATCCGACTCCGCGACACAGATACGAAACACCTGCTGACCGAACTTGGACGTGATAAAGCGCACAAAATGCCGCCCCGCCTGCGCCAGAACGTCACGAGGCTGCGCGCTCATGTCGATATTGTCGATGGCTGACTGACTTTGGCGCGCGCACTCCTGATTGGCCACTTCCATGAACAGCAACCGCTTGTCCGGGAAATAGCTGTACAGCGTCGCCTTGCTGACTTCGGCCTTTTTGGCAATGTCATCGACACTCGCCCCCTCAAACCCGTCGGCCATGAACACAGCACGCGCACCCTCGAGGACCTGATCGAATTTTCGACCCCTGCGGACAATCGGCGATGCGTCGTTCATGGTCACTCCCCTGTCAGAGACCGGCAACATAAACCGATCTGTTCAGTTCTTACAGAAAAAACCTCACTTGACCTGTTGCAAGTTGTGCCAGACACGCCATCATAGTTTGGAATGGTTCTAAACTAAGGGTGGGAATATGCGCTTTTTGCCACAACGCAAACGATTCATTGACCTGAGCGAACAAGAGATTCTCGCACTTGCGATTTCGTCAGAAGAGGACGATGCCACCATCTACCGTGGCTATGGTGAGCGGCTGCGCGCGGATTATCCGGCGAGCGCCGCCATCTTCGACGATATGGCCGCCGAAGAGGACACCCACCGCCAGCGTCTGATTGACCTGCATCGCACCCGATTTGGCGACGTAATCCCCCTGATCCGGCGCGAACATGTGGCGGGATATTATGCCCGGCGTCCAATTTGGCTGATGGAAAACCTCAGCCTCGATCGCATCCGGGCCGAGGCCGAAGCGATGGAGCGTGACGCCGCGCGATTCTACTCAGCCGCCGCCGCACGCACCAGCGATGCCGCCACCCGCAAGCTGCTTGGCGATCTCGCCGCCGCTGAGGCCGGTCACGAACGCAAAGCGGGGGTGTTGACGGACAAGCACCTAGACGATGAAACCCGGGCCAGCGAGGACGACAAGGACCGCCGACAATTCATACTCACCTATGTCCAACCGGGGCTTGCGGGCCTAATGGACGGGTCAGTATCGACCATCGCGCCCATTTTCGCCGTCGCCTTTGCCACGCAGGACACGTGGACCACCTTTCTTGTCGGTCTCGCCGCCTCAGTCGGGGCCGGTATCTCGATGGGATTCACCGAGGCCGCGTCAGACGATGGCCAGCTTTCGGGGCGCGGCTCCCCGGTCAAGCGTGGCTTTGCCGCCGGTGTCATGACGACCGTGGGCGGTTTGGGCCATGCCTTGCCTTACCTCATCCCGGACTTCTGGACTGCGACGATTATCGCCTTTCTGGTGGTGTTTATCGAGCTGTGGGCTATCGCGTGGATACAGAACAAGTACATGGATACGCCTTTTTGGCGGGCAACATTGCAGGTTGTCGTGGGCGGCGCCCTTGTTTTTGCCGCGGGCGCGTTGATCGGCAGTGGCTAGCACCGGATTCCCACGCTAATGCTGGACGATGATTGCGATCCTGTTCAAAACCCTGCCCTTTTTCGCCCTGATCGGGCTAGGCTACTGGGCCGGGCGCACCCGATTTTTCACGCAGGAGGCGACAGCCTACCTGACCAAGTTCGTGTTCTACTTCGCCCTGTCAGCAATGATCTTCCGCTTTGCCGCAAACCTTGAACTTGCCGAGGTCTGGGATACGCAGCTTGTTCTGGCCTATCTGTCGGGCACTGTGTTCATCTACTTGATCGCAACCGCGGTCGGGCGCATACGCGGCCTCGATATCCAAACCAATGCGGTCGAGGCACAATGCGCCGTGATCGGAAACGCGGGCTTTCTGGGTTTGCCCATGCTCGCGCTCTTGTTCGGTGACCGCGCCATCGGTCCCGTCATGCTTGTACTGGCCACGGACCTGATAGTGTTTTCCAGCCTGATCGTGATCCTTATCACCGCGGGGCGCGACGGGCGCATGTCGCTGTCGATCTTTCGGACCATCGGTTTCGGGCTGATCAAGAACCCGATGATTGTTGCCATGACACTGGGTTTGCTTTGGGCGGGCCTGAATATTCCAATCCCTGTGCCAATGAACGACTTTCTCAGTATCCTTGGTGGGGCAGCTACGCCGGGCGCACTCTTTGCCATCGGCGCATCACTGGCCAGCAAATCCGCTGAACGCATCCAGATCGCCGGCTGGCTCAGCTTTTGCAAACTCGTGCTGCATCCCGCAGCCGTGGCTGTGTCCGCAATCTATCTGTTCGAGGTCGAAGCCTTCGGCGCCGCTATGATCATTGCCTGTGCCGCCATGCCGGTCGCGGGCAATATCTACATGCTGGCGCAGCACTATGGCGTCGCACCGCAGCGGGTGTCGGCAGCTATCCTTGTCTCAACCGCGCTCAGCATCGTCAGCCTCACAGCGGTGATTGCGTGGGTCAGCTGATCTTGAATCGGCCAAAAATTCTACTGCCGGAAGCTCCCAAAACTTGCCGCAAGCGCCCTGGCCCGATAGCGATGGCGCAACCTGGAAAGGAAAGCACATGAAAACCCAATCCGAAAACGCCTGCTTCGGCGGCACACAAGGCGTCTATACCCACGCCTCGACCGCTTGCGCCTGCGACATGACCTTTGGCCTGTTTCTACCAGCCGAGGCACGCGATGGCCCGGTGCCACTACTGTGGTTCCTGTCGGGCCTCACCTGCACCCATGAAAACGCGATGACAAAAGCAGGCGCTCAGGGCTGGGCCGCCGAACAGGGAATCGCGCTGGTCTTTCCCGACACCTCGCCGCGTGGCGAAGGCGTGGCGGATGACGACGCCTACGATCTAGGAAAAGGCGCCGGATTCTACGTCAACGCGACCGAAAAACCATGGGCGCCGCATTATCGGATGTGGGACTATGTGATGGATGAACTGCCTGCGCTGCTCGGCGACAGATTCGCACTGGATTTGGAACGTCAGTCGATCACCGGGCACTCCATGGGTGGGCACGGCGCGCTGACCATGGCGATGTCCGCGCCGGGACGGTTCAAATCCGTGTCGGCCTTTGCCCCCATCGCCAACCCCTGCGCAAGTGACTGGGGGCGCAAGCAGCTCACTGCCTACCTCGGGACAAACGAAGACCTGTGGTCCCCCCACGATGCAACCCACCTCATGCGTGCCAGCGGCTTTGACGGGCCGGTACTCATCGACACAGGGACCAGTGATCAGTTCCTCGACCTGCTGAAACCCGAAGCTTTGGCCGAGGCCGCAACTGCCCGCCGCCAGCAGATGACCTTTCGGATGCAACCGGGCTACGATCACTCGTACTTCTTCATCTCGACGTTCATGGAGGATCATGTCGCCTTCCACGCCGAGGCGCTTTGGCAGTGACCACGCTCTACATCGACGCGGACGCCTGCCCGGTCAAGGCCGAGGCGGAGCGGGTCGCCACCCGTCACAATGTGCTAATGAAAGTGGTCTCGAACGGCGGCTTGCGCCCCTCACCCAACCCGCTGGTCGAACATGTGATCGTGCCCGAAGGGCCGGACGTGGCCGACATGTGGATCGCTGATCGCGCGGGTCCGGGTGACGTGGTCATCACCGGCGACATACCGCTTGCCGCCAAATGCGTCGAAGCGGGCGCGCGCGTCCTCAAGCATAACGGTGAGGCGTTGACAGCCGCCAATATCGGCAACGTGTTGGCCACCCGCGACCTGATGGCGGATCTGCGCGCTGCCGACCCGTTTCGGCAGGGCGGCGGCAAAGGCTTTACCAAAGCGGACAGATCGCGTTTCTTGGACGCATTGGAACGCGAACTAAGGGCAGCAACAAGATGAACATCAAGGCAGTCGTCTTTGACATCGGCAACGTGCTGATCGAATGGCAGCCCGAGCGGTTTTACGACAGTGTCATCGGCGAAGCACGCCGTCGGGACATGTTCGACGAGGTCGACCTGCATGCCATGAATGACAAGGTCGACATGGGTCGTCCCTTTACCGAAACGATCTATACCACCGCCGAAGTCTACCCCGACTGGCGCGACGAAATCCGCATGTGGCACGACCGCTGGATCGAAATGGCGGCGCCCGTGATCGACCATTCGGTGCGTCTGATGAGCGCGTTGCAAGCCAAGAGTGTCCCGGTGTTCTCGCTGACCAATTTCGGCATCGAAAGCTATGATTACGCTGCCACTCAATACCCGTTTCTGCGTGACTTCGACCGCGATTTCATCTCGGGCCACATGCAGGTGATCAAACCAGCGACCAAAATCTACCAGATGGTGGAGGAGACCAGCGGCCTGTCTGGCTCCGACCTGATCTTTACCGATGATCGTCCCGACAATGTCGCTGCCGCAGCCGCACGCGGGTGGCGCACACACCTGTTCGAAGGGCCACAAGGCTGGGGTGACCGGCTGGTGGCCGAAGGGTTACTGAGTGAGGCTGAGGCTGCATGAGCATACCCTTTATCCCTTTTGCGGAAGGCGAGGTGCTGCTCGACTGGATCGGCCTGACGGATACGCTGGCCCGTGGGCATGACCTGCCGAAGGCCAAGATCGGCGATACATTCCTGTATCGTGACCCCGATACGTTGTTGTCCCGCGCGGCATGGATCGACGGGATGGGTATGGCGGTCAAGACGGCGACGGTATTTCCCAACAATCCGGGGCAAGGGGCGCCGATGATCAATGGTGGCGTGAATCTGTACTCCGACGGTGATGGCACGCTTGAGGCGATCATCGACTTTCACCTTGTCACCAAGTGGAAAACCGCCGGAGACAGCCTGCTTGCAGCCCGGCGCCTCGCCCGCCCTGACAGCCGCAACATCCTGATCGTTGGCGCAGGCACCGTGGGTCGATCGCTGTACGATGCCTATGCGGCGGCCTTCCCCGACGCCTATTTCACTGTTTGGAACAGGACCCGCGCCAATGCCGAAGCGATGGCAATGGAATGTCCGCGTCTGACGGTCGCCGGCGATCTGGCGGATGCTGTGCAAAGTGCCGACATCGTCACATCCGCCACGATGTCGACCGAACCACTGATCAAGGGCGACTGGCTGCGCCCCGGCCAGCACATCGACCTGATCGGGGCCTACCGCCCCGACATGCGCGAAGTGGACGATGCCGCTCTTTTGGCGGCGCGCGTCTTTGTCGACAGTTTCGACACGACGATCGGGCATATCGGTGAGGTCAAAATACCTCTTGAGGCAGGCATCATCGAACGGGACCACCTGATTGCGGACTATTACGATCTGGCCGCCTTTGAACGCGCACCCGGCGACATTACGCTTTTTAAAAACGGGGGCGGGGCGCATCTGGACCTGATGACAAGCCGCTACATTCTGGATCGGTGGCGTTCAAAATGATGTGGAGTCTTGTCATCCTATTGGGCCTTGCGGCCATCCCACTGACCATCGAATGGATGCGTGACGGCGTCAGCGAAAAGAAACGGCGCGCTGCATCCGGCAAGTTCGCCCTTCTTTCGCAAGGGATTACGCACTACGAATGGCTTGGCCCTGAACGCGGACCCGTAGCCGTCTGTATCCACGGTCTAAGCACATCGTCTTATGTGTGGCGTGGAATGGCCAAAGGGCTGGCGCTGATGGGGTTTCGGGTTCTGGTCTATGATCACTATGGCCGGGGGATTTCGGATAATGTGTGGGGGCGTCAGGATGCGGGCTTTTTCCTGCAGCAATTGACCGATCTGCTGGCGCATGAGCAGGTGGATGAGCCGTTGACGGTGCTCGGCTATTCCATGGGCGGCGCGATTGCCGCGCATTTTGCGGCGACCTATCCGGGCAAGGTCAAGCAGCTGATCCTGCTTGCCCCGGCGGGTATGCATGACATTGCAGGCGGAAAGGTGGCCATCGCAAGGGATTGGCCAGTGATTGGCGATTGGCTGTTCCTTTTGGTCTATCCCCGTATCCTTCGCAAAGGCCTGAGGGCCGAGGCGCACCTGCCCGGCAGTGTCGATAGGATCAACGCCATGCAACACGCCGAAACGGACAGGCGCGGCTATTTCCCGGCCATCCTGTCGTCCTTGCGCGGCGTTCTGCGTCACAAGACCAAAGAGCAGCATTTGGCGATTGCGGCTGCCGGCGTCCCGGTTCTGGCCGTCTGGGGCCAGGATGACGATGTCATTCCCCTGACCAGCAAGGATCGACTTGCGAAATGGAACCCGCAAGCGCGGCAGATTGTGGTGCCTGGGGCCGGGCACGGTCTGACCTATACCCACACCGATCAGGTGCTGGACGCGCTCCGCGGCTCTCGCGGCTAGTCGGTCAGCGGTCGTTTCAGGGGTTGTTCGCGGATCGGCAGGTGGACAATGGCGCTGAACGCACCGATGGCGACTCCGATCCACCAAACCTGTTCGTAGGATCCATAAAGGTCATACATCCTTCCCCCAAGCCACACGCCAAGGAATGAACCCAACTGGTGGCTGAAAAACACGATCCCATAAAGTGTACCCATATAACGCAGCCCATAGATATGGGCGACAAGGCCGGATGTCAGCGGCACCGTGGCCAGCCACAGGGACCCCATGGCAATGGAAAACAGGATCACTGTTGCTGGTGTCATTGGAAAAATGATGAAAAGCGCGGCCACGATGGTGCGGCCCGTGTAGATACCTGCCAGCAGGTATTTCTTGGTATACCGCTTGCCCGCCCATCCCGCAGCCAGTGTGCCGGCAATGTTGGCCAGCCCGATCAGGGCAATCGACCATGCCCCGAGGGCGGATGTCGTCGTGATCCCGATATTGTGCAGGACGCTACCTGCGAGGATCGGTCCGCACACTTCGGTCACGAAGGCGGGAAAGTGTGCCGTGACAAAGGCCAGTTGATACCCGCAGGAAAAGAAGCCCAGAAAGATCAGCGTGTAGGATGGATCACGGAAGGCCTTGATCAGGATCTGGCCCAAGCTGTCTTCGAGTTCGGTTCGTGAGGCCATTGCGGGTGCGCGCATCAGCGGTAGGGTCAGGATCAGCGACAGGATGACAACGGCAAAGATCAGGAACACGTTTTGCCAACTCATCATCGTCAGCATCCATTCCGCTACCGGCGCTCCGAACACTTGGCCTGCGGACCCCGCTGCGGTGGCAATGGCCAGACTCATTGACCGGTTGTCGTCGCTTGACGCCCGCCCGACCACTGCCAAAATCACACCGAACCCGGTGCCCGCGACACCAAAGCCCACCAGCCACGCATAGGCCTGATGTTCCAGAGGAGTTGTCGACCACGCGGACAGAACCAATCCGACGGCGTAGATCAGCGCGCCCATGATAATCGCCTTGCGATCCCCGATCTTTTCCGCGACGGCGCCGAAAATCGGCTGGCCGATCCCCCACGCCAGGTTCTGGATTGCGATGGCCAGCGAAAATTCGGTCCGCAACCAGCCAAACTCTTCGGCGATGGGGATCTGGAACACGCCGAAGGACGCGCGCACAGCAAAGCTGACCATGATGATGACGCTGCCCACGATCAGAACCGGGGTAAAGATGGACGGTCTGCTTTGCATGTGATGACTCCAATCAATTGATGCAGATAGCCAGCGGCTTCACTGTGCGTCAAATCAGGAATTTTTGGCGTCGCTCAACAATCGCTGATGTATGCTGGCTTTTCTTGCGCCCGCCAGCGCGCTACCACGGACGCAGATGACCGATCTGATCAAAGAATACGACGCCTTGGTGGCCGCTGGCACGCTTAAACGCGACGACGCGCAAGAGGCGGTGCTGCCGGAATTCGAACGCATCCGCGCCGCTTTGGCCGAACCGTTCAAGCGCGGACTATTCCGTAAGGCGCCCGAGCCGCCCAAAGGCTTGTACCTTTGGGGCGGTGTGGGGCGCGGCAAATCCATGCTGATGGATTTCTTTGTCTCTCATGTCGAGGCACCGGCCCGCCGCGTACACTTCCACGCCTTCATGCAGGAAATCCACGCCGCCATGCACATAGCCCGCAAACGGGGCGTGGACGATGCGATTGCGCCAGTGGCGGCAGATGTTGCGGCCTCTGTCCGGTTGCTGGCCTTTGACGAAATGCAGATCAGCGACATCACCGATGCGATGATCGTAGGCCGATTGTTCGAAGCGCTTTTTACTGCCGGGGTGGTGGTGGTGACCACGTCGAACCGGGTGCCGGATGATCTTTACAAGGATGGGCTGAACCGTCAGCTGTTCCTTCCCTTCATCGAGCAGTTGAAACAGCGGATGGTGGTTTGGGAACTCGCCTCGCCCACCGATTACCGGCAAGACAGGCTGACTGGCAGTCCGACCTATTTCACACCTCTGGGTGGTGAGGCGCGCAAACAGATGAATGCGATCTGGACTGATCTGTCGGGGGGCGAGGCTCAGCCGTTGGACATTATCGTGACCGGGCGCACTCTGACCGTGCCGCAGTTCCGAAACGGGGTCGGACGCGCCAGCTTTTACGACCTGTGCGCCAAGCCGTTGGGGCCAGGTGACTTTCTGGCCATTGCCGCTGCCTGCAAGGTGTTGATGGTCGATGACATACCTTGCCTATCACGCAGCAACTTCAACGAAGCCAAGCGGTTCGTGACCATGATCGATGCGCTCTACGAGGCGCACGTGCGGCTGATCTGTTCGGCGGCGGCGGTGCCTGAGATGCTGTATCTCGAAGGGGAGGGCACGTTCGAATTCGAACGCACCGCCTCGCGCCTTCGCGAGATGCAAAGCGATGATTGGATGGCCTAGCCGTTTTCCCGCAGAACTGTTCCGGCGAGATACAGTGATCCACAGATCAGCACCCGTGCATGCGGCGTGTGATCAAGGATCCCGGAAAGGGCAGTCGCCAGGTCGGGTGCTTCGGACGCATTTAGCCCCACGTCGCGTGCTGCTTGTGCGGTGTCGCCAGCGGGTAAGGTTGCTGCCTCTCCCGGAATGGAAAGGGCCGTCAGACTGTCCGCAACGTCTGCCAAAGGTCCGAGATAGCCGCGCACATCCTTGGTGTTGAGCATACCACAGATCAAGTGCGTTGGCCGTTTCGGCATATTGCGCAGGACCGAGGCAATAGCGGCGCCGGCAGCGGGGTTGTGGCCGCCGTCCAACCACAGCTCTGCCCCGGATGCGGCAGCGATGTCTGCAAGCGGGCCGGACTGCAATCGCTGCATCCTTGCAGGCCAATGGGTGTTTGTCAGGGCGGCGGTGCAAGCAGCCTCATCACATCCCAAATGGCGCAAAGCGGCCAGCGCCATGCCAGCATTCTGGATTTGGTGATCGCCGGGTAGCACCGGACGGGGTAGGTCCAGCAGCCCGGTTTCATCCTGATAGATCATGCCATCGCGTTCCGCGCTGGCATGCCAATGCTGGCCATACGCCAGCAGTGGCGCACCCAGTCGCGCGGCACGCGCCTCGATTACCTCAAGGCCCGCATCATCCTGCGGGCCAACAACACAAGGAACACCGCGCTTGATGATGCCGGCCTTTTCCCCCGCGATGGCTGTTAGCGTGTTACCCAGATAGGCCTCGTGATCCATCGAAACGGGCGTGATGACGGTGAGGGCAGGTGCATCGATCACGTTGGTAGCATCCAGGCGCCCACCAAGACCAACCTCAAGCAGCGTGTAGTCAGCCGAAGTGCGGGCGAAGGCCAGCAGTGCGGCACAAGTCGTGATCTCGAAATAGGTGATGTCCGCCCCATCATTGGCGGCATAGCATTCGTCCAGCATCGCCGTCAGGTCGGGTTCTGAAATCAGCGTGCCGGCCAGCCTGATACGCTCGTGAAACCGCGCAAGGTGGGGTGAGGTATATGCGTGCACCCGCTTGCCCGAGGCTTCCAACCCGGCGCGGATCATCGCTTGGGTCGATCCCTTGCCGTTAGTGCCCGCGATATGGATCACGGGCGGCAGATCATCCTGCGGATTTCCCAGCGCGGTCAGAAGCCGCCAGACACGGTCCAGTGTCAGGTCGATGATCTTGGGGTGCAGCGCCATCATCCGGGCAAGGATGGCGTCGGATGTGCCCGTGCTCATGACGTGGGTGCATCGCCTGTGCTGGTCTGGTCGGTGTTCGGCTTGGCGTCGGCCTTGGGTTCGAGAGCCGGCATCGGTTCCTGATCCAAAACCGGCGCGGGCAGATCGCCTGCGACGGCAGGTGGCAGACCCATCAGCATCCGGGTGATGGTGATCAATTCGTCTCGCATCTCGGTCCGTTTCGTGACCCGGTCCAGCATTCCGTGATCCAGCAGGTATTCGGCACGCTGGAAGCCTTCGGGCAGTTTTTCGCGAATGGTCTGTTCGATCACGCGCGGCCCGGCAAAGCAGATCAGCGCGTTGGGTTCGGCGATATGCACATCGCCCAGCATGGCATAGCTGGCCGTCACACCGCCCGTGGTCGGGTGGGTCAGAACGACGATGTAAGGCAGGCCCGCTTCCTTCAGCATCTGCACGGCAACGGTGCTGCGCGGCATCTGCATCAGGCTCAGGATGCCCTCTTGCATCCGCGCGCCCCCGGCGGCGGAAAACAGGATCAACGGGCGCTTGAGCTTCACGGCCTCCTGCGCGGCAGCGATGATCGCGTTGCCCACATACATGCCCATCGAACCGGCCATGAAACTGAAGTCCTGCGCGGCGGCGATGATGGGCGTGCGCCCGATCTGGCCTGCCGCGACCAGCATCGCCTCGGCCTCTCCCGTGCTCTTTTGCGCACTGCGCATGCGTTCCGGATATTTTTTCTGATCGCGGAAATGCAGCGGGTCGGCAAGCGGAGCGGGTACTTTGACTTCGGTGAACACACCGCCGTCGAACAGGGCGCGAAACCGGTCGCGTGGGGTGATCCCCATGTGGTGGTTGCAATTGGTGCAGACGTTCAGATTGTCGCTTAGTTCGCGGTGAAACAGCATGGTCCCGCACTCGTCGCACTTGGTCCACAGGTTGTCGGGCGTTTCGCGACGCGAAAAGATCGAATTGATCCGGGGGCGGACATAGTTGCTGATCCAGTTCATCACGTCTTCCTGCTGCGGCGTCGTGTGTCAGATAATCCGGGCAAGGGGCAAATGCAATCAGGCCCTGATCGCAAGCCGCGCTACCAGCCAGCTGACCAGCATAAAGCCGAAGTCGACAGGCAGCCACGCGGCCATCTGTGCCTCGTCCGACATGCCAAACGGCAAAACATAAAGCGCCAGTCCCGACATCTCGTCCGGTGTGCTGGTCAGAATCATGGCTGAGATGTTGTTGACGAAGTGTACCGCCATGGCTGGACCTAGGGTTCCTGACCGCGCAGTCAGGTCCGCCATCAGGATACCGAACATCGTCGCCCACGCCACGATGGTCCATGCATTGCTGCCCGCGCTTTCGGGCAAGTAGTGACCGATGCCGAACAGTGCGGCAGGTGCCAGCATCCACACCAGCGGCGATTTGAATCGTGCCGCCAGCTGCTGTTGTACATAGCCGCGGAAGAATACTTCCTCGGCACTGGTCTGCACTAGTACCGCCAGCAAAGCGACCGGAAGCAGCAAAAACCAGCGACCAAACCCCATATTGCGCTGCAACGGATCGCCAAAATCATAGGGGGGGAGAACCCAGATCGCGGCGGTCAGGACGATCATGGCAACCACCACGATTCCGAACTGGCGCGCGGCAAGCGCCGGATCACCGATCAGGGTCAAGGGTCTGCGTTTGTGGACCATGATGACCACCAGCCCGGCAGAGACGGCCAGCAGACCCAGTTGGCTGAGCAAAACCAACATACCGGCTGCCGTTTGCCCCGATTGACTGTCTGCAAGGATCGCCTGTGCCGCCGCAGGCTCCAACAGCTGCAACAAGCTGCCAAAGACCAGTTGGCTGAGCGCCAGAAAAAAAGCCGCAGCCAGAACTAGGCCAAGGCACAATCGCCATAGCTGCGGCGCCGCCAGCGCAGGCGCGACAAAGCGGGCGTGCGGGCGATAGTCAAAGGACCAGACGCTCATTCGTCCAGCGGCGGCGGTGGCGGCCCCTCGTCTTGCGGGATTGAAATATTGGCCTGACGCAGCAATTCGGCTGCCCCTGTGAGATGGCCGGCCACGGTTTGCAGCAGGCCCAGCAAAACGGTGGAGTCGTTTTCAAGGACTGCCCGGAATTCTGCCGCACCGATCCGCAGGAATTTGGATTTGGCCGTCGCGGTCAGGTTCAACTGCCGCGGTTCGTCCAAAATAATGGCCAGATCGCCGATCAACCGCCCCGGCTCGACCGCTGAAACCGTCCTTTGGCCGCCATCAGGCGCATCATAGCTCAGCAGACCGGAGCCAGAGATACACAGATAGGCCGCGTCCGGTTTTTCGTTCATGGAAAAGATGCGCTGATCGGTGTTTGCATCGTACCACTGCGCTGCAAAGGCGAGCAGGCGCTGATTGCGTGTGCTGATATTGGCGAACATGTCGGTGCGCGCGATGACGCGCAACTTGCGGCTCAGATCGTCGCTTTCTGTATCTTCGTGGTTCTGCACGCCGTCGATCCGCCCGCCCTTGATCTCGACGAACAGGTCGTAGGCATCCGGGTTCTCGAATTTTTCTTCGAGGAATATCAGCGTTGCGTCCGGCAACATGCCGCGCAGCGCGTTGCGCGTTGTGCGCCGCTCGTCCGCGTCGTGGCTGGCCAAGGCACGGTCCAGAACAAGAACATCCGGCCGTTTGATCCCCGCCCGCGAAAACGCCGCCCGTTCGTGGAACACCGGGGGCAGATTGGTGCCGCCAAGGCCCGTGGGAATGTCGAACACGGTTTCGGCAACCAGACGACGAAGCCCCTCGTCCTTGATCAGGTCGGCGACAAGGTCCTCCACCATCTCACCTTTGAGGCCCGCAACCATGGAAATTCGGCCATAAAGCGCATTTTCCAGAAGGGTCAAACGCGGCAAATAATTGTCCGGCGCGATCGGCACGAAAAAGTCCTCGGTTTGTTCGCGCAGCGCGTCCCCATTGGCTTTGCGAATCGCGACGATTTCCTTTTTGAAACTGTCGGGAAAGGCTGGTCCGATCTGTTCGGCTGTGAAGGCAAAAGGCACGGTCAGCAGCAACGCGAATTCCTCGTCGCTCAGAGCCGCGTCTCCCTTTTCCCGGCGGCGTTGGGCGATATCGACCAGACGTTCGTACATCTCTTCCGAGATGTTCAGGGCTGTAAACAGCGGGTGGTTCGTGCCGTCCATTCCAAAGGTCTGGTGCAGCGTTTCTATCAGTGTCTGCGAGATTGCGATGCCTTGTTCGGCCACCCCATGATCAAGGATGAGGTTCATGAACATCGTGTTTGCCGCCAGTCCTTCCTGACTGATTTCTCGTTTGGGCGAAGCAAATAGCAGGTTGCCGCCCAAAGGCACTGCTGGGTTGAATTCGTCAGGGTCAAAGCGGTGAACAACGTCGATGACTCCCTTCTCGCGCAGGCACTTTTCGACTGCGGGGCGCAATTTCACGATGGCTTTGGCCAGCTCGGGGTGGGTTTCGGCGTCGATCCGGCTGGTGAGCATGCGCCGGAACATGAACTCGTCAATGCCCATCGCCTGCACCAGCTCGAACCACCATTTGCGGATGTCATCAGAGTCGTTCAGCCCTGCAAGGGCTGGATCGACCCAGTCCGTGTTCACTTGGTCCGCGCTATTTCCCGCGCGGAGGGATTCGATCAGCATCTTGTCCTTCTTGCCCCGATCAATCGGGACGGTCCTTGGGCTGGTCATCAGCGGCATCAGCAGGTTGCTGCCCAGTGTGCCGTCAAACAGGTAGGGGCGGGAATGCGCATAACCGATGCGCGCCGCGATCACGGCTTGATGCATCTGGGACAAGTCAAATCCGGCGATTTCGATCTTGCCGCGTGTGGGCAGTACCTCGCGCGTCAGCAGTTCGGCAAAGGCCGTACGTTCGGATTCGTTGCGCGCCTGAATGGCGACCCGCGCGCCCTTCGGGATGGTCAGGTCGATATTTTCCAGCACCGGATTGTTGTCCGCATTGCGCACCGTAACGTCCTTGATGACGATGTCGCCCTGCAGGTGCGGAATTTCTTCTGGCTCACCTTCGAAAAGGGCCTCGTCGATCATGCCGTTCGGCCCGAACCGCTCTGTCACAACTTCCCAGCGGACGGCCATATCCTGCGTCTGGTTGTAGTAGGTCAAAAGCTCTTTCCACGGGCTCGACAGGTCCTTGTAAGCCGCCAGCGCTGCGACCAGCGCGCCCACGGTGATTTGCCCCTGAATGGCAAGGTAACCACCGACGGAATAGAAAAAGAACGGGGTCAGCTGCGTGATGAAGTTGTTAAGGAACTTCATCAGAAACTTTTGTTGGTAGATCTTGAACCGGATGTAGAACAAGCGCCCCAAACGGTCGGTGAATTGCGCAAGGCGATAGCGCAGGCCGCCATTGGTGCGCAGGTCTGAAATGCCCGCAGCACTTTCCCCGATTTCGGAGGAAAAGGCGCGCATTTCCTTGATCCGTTCCTTGTTCAGCAGGTTGATGCGCCGTTGCATCATCGGGATCAACCAGGCCTGCAGGGGGATCAGCGCAATACCCGCCAGCCCGAACCAGAAGGATTGGATGAACAGGAACACGAGAATGATCAGCATCTGCCCGGCCTGAAACACCGGTTGGGCCACCATGTCGCCCATCAGCCCGCCCATGGGCTCTGCCTCGGATGTGACCATGCTGACCAATTCGCCCTGACCGGTCGAGCGGAAGTAGCTGCGCGGAAACCGCAGCATGCGTGCGATCAGCGAATAACGGAACCGGCGCAACAGGCGTTCGGCCGTCACACCCTTCATCGTGTTCAGGCGCATTTTCAGCAAGCCATGCGCAACGACCGCCGCAAGATAACCGAAACACAAAGCCAGCAGAAACTGAACTTGGGTCAGCTCAAAGTTCCAGACGGCAATGACATCGTCTGCCGCGCCGATGGCATCGTTGATGATACGCTTGGGCAGTTCGAGCGTGGCGTACAGGAACGGGAACGTCACAACTGTCAGCGCGAGCAGTGCAAGCTGATCTTTTTTGGAATGCTTCCAGATGAAAGCGAAAAGGCTGGAATCCATGAGATCGTCCTGATTGGTCCTGCCCGATTACGGGTCGACATCAAACCCCTGCCGGAACCGTCTGAACTACCTAGTGCCCGGGTGTACGCATTACAACCGCGTCCTGCGCTTGCAGGGATGCGGACCAATGGCTATTCCGGTGCAAACGTTTCAGGGAGAGGCCAGATGCCAGACGGCAAATTCGACAAATCCAGATTGCCCAGCCGCCACGTGACCGAAGGCCCGGCGCGCGCGCCGCACCGGTCCTATTACTACGCCATGGGCATGACCGAAGAGGAAATCCATCAGCCACTGGTCGGGGTTGCCACCTGCTGGAACGAGGCCGCGCCCTGCAACATCGCGCTGAACCGTCAGGCCCAGTCGGTCAAGGTTGGGGTCAAGGCCGCGTCGGGGACTCCGCGCGAATTCACCACCATTACCGTGACCGACGGCATCGCCATGGGTCACGAGGGTATGCGATCGTCTTTGGCCAGCCGCGAGGCGATTGCCGACACGGTCGAGTTGACCATGCGCGGGCATTGTTATGACGCCATCGTGGGTCTGGCGGGGTGTGACAAGTCCCTGCCGGGCATGATGATGGCGATGATCCGTCTGAATGTGCCATCCGTGTTCCTTTATGGCGGGTCCATCCTGCCGGGTCGTGTGGCCAAGAATGCGTCCGTCCCTGCCGAATACCTCGACCGCGACCTGACAGTTCAGGACATGTTCGAAGCCGTCGGCCATCAGCAGAACGGCACAATGTCCGAGGCGGAACTCGACATTCTCGAACGGGTGGCCTGCCCCTCTGCCGGAGCTTGCGGCGGACAGTTCACGGCCAACACGATGGCTTGCGTGTCCGAAGCGATCGGCCTTGCCCTGCCCAACTCCTCCGGCGCACCGGCGCCATACGAGAGCCGCGATGAGTACGCCAAGGCATCCGGTGCTGCCGTCATGAACCTGATCGAAAAGAACATCCGTGCCCGTGATATCTGTACCCGTCAAGCGTTCGAAAACGCGGCGCGCATCGTGGCCTGCACAGGCGGGTCGACCAACGCGGGCCTTCACTTGCCTGCGATGGCGCACGAGGCGGGCATTGACTTTTTTCTCGAAGACGTGTGCGAGATTTTCCGCGATACCCCTTACTTCGTCGACCTCAAACCAGGCGGGCAATATGTGGCCAAGGATCTCTACGAGGTGGGCGGCGTTCCTGTCGTGATGAAGGAACTGCGCAAGGCAGGTTTGATCCACGAGGATTGCATGACGGCCACAGGCTATTCCATCGGCGAGGAGCTGGACAAGAACACGCTCGAAGCGGATGGCAAAGTCATCTATCCGGTCGAAACGCCGATCACAAAGACTGGCGGTGTTGTTGGCCTGAAAGGCAACGTCGCACCCGAGGGGGCCATCGTGAAAGTTGCTGGCATCGAACCCCAGCACCAGATTTTCACCGGCCCGGCCCGCGTCTTCGAATGCGAGCAGGACGCGTTCGAGTCCGTGCAAAACCGCACCTACAAGGAAGGCGACGTATTCGTCATCCGCAACGAAGGCCCTTCGGGCGGTCCCGGCATGCGCGAAATGCTGGCGACGACTGCGGCCTTGTCCGGGCAAGGCATGGGCAAGAAGGTGGCTCTGATCACCGATGGCCGTTTTTCGGGTGCGACGCGTGGCTTTTGTGTGGGTCATGTTGGCCCCGAAGCAGCCCACGGCGGCCCAATCGCCCTGCTGCAAGACGGCGATGTAATCACAATCAACGCAATTGAAGGGTCAATCAACGTCGCCCTTTCGGACGATGAATTGGCGGAGCGCAAGGCGGCATGGGCCGGCCCGCGCGAAACGCTTTATGGTGCCGGCGCGCTTTGGAAATATGCCCAATTGGTGGGCGCCACCTACAAAGGGGCGGTCACCCATCCCGGCGCCAAGGCTGAGCGTCATGACTACATGGAGCTGTAAGGTCCTGTCTGCGGGGGCCATGTTTTTGGCCCTTGCAGCATGTGACGACCTTGCCGCTTTGGATGGCGGTGCCAGTGAGGGTAAAGCAGCCAACGCCCTACCATTTGCGACTTTGGCGCGTGGTGCTGTGACCCTTGTTCCAGCAGCGGGCTTCTGCATCGACAAACGCAGCCTAAGGGCAAGCTTTGCGTTGATGGCGCGGTGCGACACATTGGGTGGCACCACAATCTTTGGCGCGCCGATTGCGTTGATGACTGCTGCCGCCGTGTCGAAACCGGCGGCCACGGGTGCGGCGAGTGCGGGCTTTGGGCCGGAGGGTGAAACCATCCTTGTGCGTCGGCAATCAGATGCGATGACCCTGCTCAAGGTAAAAGGCGCGCCACCCAGCCCAGATATGCGTGACGAATTCTGGCGCGCCATCGGGCAAGTGGGGGATCAGGTCGTCGGCCTTGCGATTTACGAGGCGTCGGGCGGGGCGGACCTGGGCGAACGCGCGCCCGACCTTTTGGTCCAGACGATGCGCCGCACCCAGGCGCAAACCGATCAACGGGCACGCGCTGCGCAGGACAATTCTGCAACGGCAACGTCAAAACCCGCGACGAACTAGGCAATGCCCGGTTTATTTCAAAGAAACCTTTGGCATAGATAAGAAAGCCCACCAAAGCAGGGGCGGCCAGGACGGCACAAGGGTAAATGGCAGGCAAGACGATCAGGTTTATCGAAAAGCTGGCGCACAGGCGTGCCATGCGCCGCTGGGCGCGGGCCGCGCGCAATGCGGCTGAAACGAAGCTGGGCGAATTGCGCGCGCAACGTGCCTCGGCCCGGTTGCTGCGCAGCCACCTTGATCGCCTGATCCACCAGGCCGATGAACGTCTGGCACTACCCGCGCTGGGTTCGACCACCTTTCCCCGACCTCACAATGCGGACTGGTCCTGGCGGCCTGAATTGTGGCGTGGCCCTTTGCCGAACCCGGGCATGTCGTCTGTTCAGACAAAATCCATGCTGGGCCGCGAGGCCACGCTGTTTCACGACTGCGCCCTCAGTGAGTTGACCCTGCGCCAGTTGCGCAACCTGCGCGAAGAGGATCTGGCCCCTTACGGCTTGCGCCTCGACGTCTTCAAATTCGACGGTTCGTTCCTGTCGCTCGTCATCGATCTGCCGCACGAGGCAGTGCAGGGGCTTCGCAAGACTCATCTGGTAGGCATGAACGCGATCGTCGAGATGGAAAAGCCGCTGGAAATTTTTGGCCGTCTCAACATCAGGCACGGGCCAAACACCGAACAGATCGTGCGCGAATTGCCCCTGAACCAGCAAGATGTGACCGTGGAATTCGATCTCGCCTATTCGAAACTGAACGAAAAGCGCGTAGAACGGGCGTGGGTTGACTTGATTTTCGAAGGGCCACAGATGAACCAGATCACGTTGCGCGACCTGACATTCTCGCGCCGTCCGCGCGCCGCGCTGTGATGCAAAAGGAGGCCAGATGAGTACCCTGACACTGACCCCGACAAAGATGCGCCATGGCGTCTGGCAAGGCATCGTGCAGCAGACTGGCACCGGCGTACCCCAGATCAAAGTGACTCATCTGGGCACAAAGGTGCCGGACGTCGTTGTAGCAGAAAGCGCAACCCAAGGAGAATGGCGCATTGAGGTGCCGATTCCCGCGACCGCAATCGCGGACGGTGTACAGGTTTTCCTTATCTCGGATGCAACTGATGACGAACAGCTGGGCCAGTTTACCTTAATCGCAGGCGAAGCTTTGGGCGACGATATCCGCAGCGAGGTTGAATTGCTGCGCGCGGAACTGGACATGCTCAAGCGCGCCTTCCGGCGTCATTGCGTCGAAACCGCCTGACAGAGCCATGGGAAGGTTTTGAAGGCCTCGTTCGTGTAACCGCACTTGATTGCCCAACTGTAAAAACCCGATCAAGCCAAGTCCAAGTCGGTCTATGGCGACCCCGGCAGGATTCGAACCTGCAACCTGCCCCTTAGGAGGGGGCTGCTCTATCCAGTTGAGCCACGGGGTCGTGCCGCTCCCGATTAATGCCTCTTGACGCCCTTGTCACCCTTTTGGCGCAGCAACACGCCATTGCACACCTTGAATTCCCTGCGCTTTTGGCTCTAACTCGAAACACGCTTTTCAAAAAGGACTGCCATTGACCGATCGCGCCCAACGCCCGCTTACCCTGCGCGATGTGTCCGCAGCATCCGGTGTTTCCGAAATGACCGTAAGCCGCGTGTTGCGCAACCGGGGGGACGTGTCTGAAGCCACCCGGACCAAAGTGCTTGAGGCGGCCAAGGCGCTTGGCTACGTGCCCAACCAGATCGCTGGATCGCTTGCGTCACAGCACGTCAACCTTGTTGCGGTCATAATCCCGTCGCTGGGCAACATGGTGTTCCCCGAGGTGCTGAACGGCATCAATCGGGTGCTTGAGGATACACCGCTGCAACCAGTGTTCGGCGTAACGGACTATATGCGCGACAAGGAAGAGCGGGTTCTCTACGAGATGCTTTCCTGGCGTCCTTCGGGCGTCATCATTGCCGGGCTCGAACATTCTGACGCGACACGCGCGATGCTGAAAAACGCGGCGATTCCCGTGGTCGAGATCATGGATACCGACGGCAATCCAGTCGACAGCATGGTCGGCATTTCGCACCGTGCTGCCGGTCAGGAAATGGCTCGCGCGATCCTGAAACAAGGCTACAGCCGTATCGGGTTCATGGGCACCTCGATGCCGCGTGACCACCGTGCGCGCAAGCGTTTCGAGGGTCTGACCGAAGTGCTGGCCAAGGCGGGGATCGAGATCGAGGCACGGGATTTTTATTCCGGGGGTTCTGCGCTTGCCAAGGGCCGCGAGATGACCAAGGCAATGCTGGATGCCAACCCTGATCTTGATTTTCTGTATTATTCCAACGACATGATCGGTGCCGGCGGGCTTCTTTATCTGTTGGAACAGGGCGTCGACATCCCCGGTCAGATTGGCCTAGCGGGTTTCAACGGGGTGGAGCTGTTGGATGGATTGCCCCGTCGTCTTGCCACGATGGACGCTTGTCGGCTTGAAATCGGGCGTGCGGCGGCCAACATCATATTGGACCGTGCCGCTGGCGATACCGAATCCAAGCACATCACCTTGACGCCCAAAATCTCCTATGGTGACACGCTGCGCCGCAATCGGCGGCCGTGACCCCGTTTACTTTGACGAACGGCGCCGCCCGGCGCGTGTTTCTGGATCGTCACGCCCTGTCGGACCCGCCGCAAGGACCCGCGCAGGGGGCGGAGTTGCTGGCACTGATCGAACGGCTTGGCTTTGTACAGCTTGACAGTATTAATACCGTCGCACGCGCCCACGACCTGATCCTGTTCGCACGCAGACAACGTTTTCGCCCCAAAGCCCTCAAGTTGCTCTATGAACGAGACCGGGCGTTGTTCGAACACTGGACCCATGATGCAGCCGTGGTGCCAATGGCCTTTTATCCCTACTGGCATATGCGCCGTCAGCGGGACGCCGAGCTGCTGAAACGCCGCTACAAGAATTGGCGAAGGGACGGGTTCGAGGCGCAGTTTCAAACCGTTCTGGACATGATCCGCGACCGCGGTCCCGTCTGTTCCTCGCAGGTAGGTGAAGGAGAGGAACGCGGATCGGGTGGTTGGTGGGACTGGCATCCGTCCAAGACTGCGCTGGAGTACCTGTGGCGCAGTGGTGCGCTTTGTGTTGTCAAGCGGCAGGGCTTTCAGAAGTACTATGACCTCACAGAACGGGTGATCGACCGGACCGCTGCGGGCAACGCCCCTGACGAAGAGGAAACGATCGACTGGTGCTGCCGCGAGGCCCTGAACCGCCTTGGCTTTGCTACCCATGGCGAACTGGCCGCCTTTTGGGATCACATCAGCCCGGCAGAGGCTAAGGCGTGGTGCACGCAAGCCTTGGCCTCAGGGCGCATCATCCAAGTCAATGTCACCTGCGTCGAAGGTAGTAAACGCCCCGCTTATGCGTGGCCAGATTTGCCCGATTGTCCAACGCAGGATCAAGACCCGACGCCGCGTCTGCGGGTGCTCAGTCCTTTCGACCCTGCCTTGCGTGACCGAAAACGGGCCGAACGATTGTTTGGCTTTGAATACCGGATCGAGGTCTTTGTCCCAGAGCCCAAGCGGACCTACGGCTACTATGTCTTTCCGCTGCTCGAAGGAGACCGACTGGTGGGGCGGATCGACATGAAAGCATTTCGCGCCGAGGATACTTTACGCGTGCGCGCGCTTTGGCCGGAACGTGGGGTGCGGTGGGGCAAGGGGCGCCAGCGCGCGCTTGAAAGTGAGCTTGACCGGATGTTGCGGCTGGCGGGGGTCAGCCAGCTTTCGTTCGACAGCGATTGGCTGCGCAGTCCGCTTTAGGCGATTGCAGATACGCACGGACACGCTAATGTCGCGCCATGCAAAACAGCCCCTTCGCTCCGACGATCCGCTCTGTTGGCCTGAACGGCCTGCTGGTCACCTTCGGAGATTCCGCAACGGATGCCGCCAACCGGGCCGCTATCGCCTTTCGCAGCGCGGTGGATGATCAGGACTGGCCCGAAATCGCGGAAAGTAGCAGCACGTTGGTGTCCGCCTTTTTCCGTGTAGACTTGTCCGAGCATCGCTTTGACGACCTTCGGGCACGGATGGATGCGGTTCTGCAGAAACGGGACTGGACCGATGCGACCTTGCCTACGGGCCGTTCGCTCTGGACGATTCCGGCTGTTTTCGGCGGCGACCGCGCCCCGCAACTGGCCGAAGCGGCGGACGCTGCCGGGCGGACCGAGGCCGAAGCCGAGGCAGACCTGACATCCGCCCGTTTGCGCGTGCTGACCTTGGGTTTTGCCCCCGGTCAGCCCTATCTGGGCACGCTGGGCGAGGCATGGGACATTCCGCGCCAAGTGGGTTTGTCCCCCAATATCCCTGCAGGCGCGCTGGTTGCGGCCGTGCGCCAGATTTGCCTGTTCACCAAGGATACGCCGACCGGATGGCGACATGTGGGTCAATCCGCGTTCGCCTGTTTCAGACCGCAAAGCGACACGTCCTTTCCCCTGTCACCGGGGGACGAGGTGCAGTTCACATCCATCAGCGCCAAGGAACTGGCCCGCATCGAAGCACACAATGCCGACGGGTCTGGTGGGGCTGTGCGCGAGGTGCTGGAATGAGGGGCCTGCGCGCGCTTCAGGCTGGACCAGCAATAGCGCTGCAGGACCTCGGGCGGCCCGGATTTCTGGCCAAGGGCTTGACCCGTGGCGGGGCTGCCGATGTGCTGGCTGTGCATGAAGGTGCCGCGCTGCTGCGTCAGGACGCGTCAATGGCCGTTCTGGAAATGGTCGGCACAGGTGGTGTGTTCGAAGCGACCGAGGATGTGCGCGTCGCGTTCACCGGTGCCGTGATGACCGCGCAGATTGACGGCGGTGCATTGGCGTGGAACGCAAGCCACACCTTGACCAAGGGCGCAAAGCTGACCATCGGGCCGACGCGGTCGGGCACCTACGGCTATCTGCATGTAGGCGGCGGGTTCGCGACCGAACCCACACTGGACTCGCGCGCGGCACACCTGTCTGTTGGCCTTGGCGGACTTTTGCAGAAGGGCGATGTACTGCCTATAGGTTCGGACATGGGCAAGGACGTCGGCATGAAGCTGTCACCCGATGCACGCCTATCGGGTGGCACGGTGCGTATCGTACCCAGCATGCAGACCAATGATTTTGAAAAGGATATCCGGGCACGTTTCGTGGCGACGGAATTCCGCCGAGACCCGCGCGCCAACCGTCAGGGCGTGCGCATGGACAGCGACGGCGACGGGTTTTCCAACCCCAAGGCGCTCAGCATAGTGAGCGAAGTGATCGTGCCCGGCGATATTCAGATCACCGGAGATGGCACGCCTTTTGTGCTTATGGCGGAATGTCAGACGACAGGGGGTTATCCCCGGATTGGCACAGTCTTGCCCTGTGATCTGCCGCGCGTGGCGCAGGCCGCTGCCGGGGCGCTCATCCGGTTCCAGTTTGTCACGCTTGACGAGGGGGCGGCCATTCAGGCCCGGGCCAGTGCAGAGATGCGCAAGCTTCCCGGTACGGTGACGCCCCTTGTGCGAGATCCTGCGACGATGCAGGATTTGCTGAGTTACCAATTGGTCGGTGGTGTGGTCTCGGCCACAGCGCCGACCGTGGAAGAAGGATGATGGGTTGATGCAAGTCGATCTGAACGCCGATATGGGCGAAAGCTTTGGCCCCTGGACCATGGGCGACGATGCGGCCCTGCTGAACACGGTGACATCCGCCAACATCGCCTGTGGCGCGCACGCGGGCGACGGCGATGTGATGGCTGCGACCATGGGTATCGCACTGGCTAAGGGTGTCGGCATCGGGTCGCATCCCGGTTTTGCCGACATTCAGGGCTTTGGCCGGCGGCGCATCGACATGCCACTGAAATCCTTGCAGAATTCGATCCGCTGTCAGGTAGGGGCGAGCTTTGGGATGGCCCGCGCCTTGGGGGCCGAGGTGCACCATGTCAAGCTGCATGGCGCCTTGGGCAACATGACCTCCGAGGACGAAGCTATGGCGCGCGGCTGTTTCGAGGCAGCGCTGTCGGTGCTGCCTGACGCGATCATCATGGTGCTGGCAGCAACCGCGCAGGAACGCGCGGTACGCAGTCTGGGCGCGCGGTTTGCCTGCGAGATTTTCGCCGACCGCGCCTATAACGCGGATGCAACACTGGTAGACAGACGCAAGCCCGGCGCGGTGATCCACGATGCAGAACTGGCCGGGCGACGCATGGTCGAGATGGTCAAGGCCCAAGCCATCATCACCGAGGACGGCACACGGATCGAGACCCCGATCGACAGCATCTGCTGCCATGGCGACACGCCCGAAGCGGTCGGGATCGCGGCCACTGTACGCCAGATGCTTGAGGGTGAGGGGATCACCGTCAGGACCTTTGACGGACGGTCGGGATGAGCGCACGCATAACGGTGTGATTCCGGCAGCCGCCCATTTGGCGAAGCGGATCATTTATGCTGGTAAAACTCGGAGTTGAACAGGGCACCGGGCGCGCGCACCCGTGCGCCAGGGCAGTGCAGCATCGAAGTTTCGGGCGTTGTTGCGGGCGCTTTCAAAGCCGTTCGTGAACAAGGCCTTACCGGCCTGGAAAAAGGGGCAGAGGCCAATTCCGTCCGCGGCATCCCCGCGTCGAACTCAGACCAGATCGGCGTCGGTCATGATCTCGACCAGTGCGGGGCCGTCCACATCCAATGCCTTCTGCAACGCCGCCTCGATGTCGCCCGAGTGCGCTACCTTTTCCCCATGCGCCCCGCAAATCTTGGCAAAGGCGGCAAAGGACGGGTTGTGCAGGTCAGTCTCCCACACCGGCCATTCACCGGATCGCTGCTCCTTTGAAATCTTGCCAAGCTCGCCGTTGTGCAAAAGCACGTGGGTGATGTCCATGCCGTATTTCACGGCCGTCGTCAGTTCCATCGCGTATTGCCCGAACCCGCCATCGCCCGAGATCGAGATGACCTTCCGCCCTTTTAGCCAATCGAAGTCCTGACAGGCGGCCCACGCTCCCATCGCCGCCGGAAATCCGAAGCCGATGGAGCCGAGATAGCCCGACATCAGCACCCGCTGCCCTTTGGTTTCGAAATAGCGGCCAAAGGAATAGGTGTTGTTTCCCACATCCACCGCGATGATCGCATCGGACGGAGCGACCCGTGATAACGCGTCGAAGACTGCGACCGCGTGGATGCCCTTGGCCGTTTGTTCGCCCAGTCTTGTCCGTTTTTCCGCGCGCCATATGTCCCAACGTCCAACCAACTCGCCGATCTGGTCGGCGCTGTCCGGGGGACGCTTGATCTGTGGGGCAACGGCGGCGCAGAAGGCTCCGATTTCGGCCCAGATAGGCAGGGCAACGGCGTGGAATTTGCCCAGTTGCATACGTTCGTAATCGACCTGGATGATCGGCTTTTTCGGCGCGATCCCTGTGTGGTTTGAAAAGGATGTGCCAAGGGTCAGGATCAGGTCAGCCTCGTTCATGAACCAGCTTGCGATTGGGGTGCCCGATCGGCCCAACACGCCTGCCGCGTTGGGGTGATCATCCGCGATCAGCCCTTTGCCTTTAAACGTGGTCAAAACGGGTGCGCCAAGGTCGACTGCCAGTGCCGTGATCGCCGTCATATGATCCCACGCGCCGTGCCCGACGACGATGATCGGGCGCTTGGCCGCGTTCAGCAATTCAAGCGCATCTGCCACATCCGCGTCAGACGGTTTCATCACCGCCCTGCCCATCCGCCCGTCGGGCGCACTGGCGGGTTTGTCGGACGGGTTGGTCTGCATGTCGTCGGGAAAGATAAGGTGCGCCACGTCCTGTTCCACCAGCGCATTCTTCATCGCAAGTGAGACGATTTCGGAGTGATTGGATGTGGACAGCACAGTCTGGCTGAACCGGGTGACGGCGGCGAAGGCCGAGGCAAGATCAATGTCCTGAAAGGCGCCGGGGCCGAACACTTGCGTCTGGACCTGACCCGTCAGCGCCAGCACTGGCGCGCGGTCCACCTTGGCATCCCACAGCCCGGTCAGCAGGTTGGTCGCACCGGGTCCAGCAATGGTCAAGCAGGCAGCAGGATGGCCGGTCAGCTTGCCGTAGGCCGAGGCGGCGAAAGCAGCAGCACCCTCGTGGCGAATACCGACATATTTCATCTCTCCTGCTTCAACACGCATCCGTATGGCGTCAGCCAGTCCAAGGTTCGAGTGACCAACCATGCCGAACACGTGGCGGATACCCCAGTTGACCATGCTTTCGGCCATCTGGTCGCTGACTGTGCGCTGATGTTCAGGCTCTGGTTCAAGGCCGACGAAAATCTCGTCCCCTTCGATTTTCACGGGATAGATATCCTGCCCGCTATCCTCGTGCCCGCCGGGTGGCTTGCCTGTGAGGGGATCGAAATCCCAGCCGTGCCACGGGCAGCGGATCCAACACTTTCCGCCCTCGCCGCGCTCGATCGAACCTTCGCCCAACGGTCCGCGCTGGTGCGGGCAGTGGTTGTTCATCGCAGCCCATTGTCCGTCGAAATGCGACAGGCAGATTGAGGTCGTGCGAGCGGTCACGGTCTTGACGCGCCCCTCTGGCAAGTCGCCTGTGTGTCCGACACTGATCCAGTCGAGGTTGTCCATCATGTCGGTCCTCCAAACGCTACACCCGAAATCTCGGACATGTCCTTTTTCCATGTTGTCAGATCGTCTGCGTTGAACTTGTTCAGGTGATCGTGGCCGCAGGCACGAGCCATGACCTGCATCAATTCGGTGCTTGCCTCGAAAAAATTAGCCAGTTGGCGGGCGGATTTTTCGACGATAATGCGGCTGACCAGATGCGGCTTCTGGCTGGCGATCCCAACGGGGCAATTGTTGGTGTGACATGCCCGCATGGCGATGCAGCCGATGGCCTGCATGGCCGAATTGGACAGCGCGATGGCATCCGCACCCAGTGCCAGTGCCTTGACGAAATCTGCCGGTTTGCGCAGGCCACCAGTGATGACAAGGCTGATATCATTGCGTTCCAGCCGATCCAGGTGAGCCCGCGCCCGCGCCAAAGCCGGGATCGTCGGCACAGAGATATTGTCGCGAAAGATGATGGGCGCCGCACCCGTCCCGCCACCACGTCCGTCGAGGATGATATAGTCCACCCCGACCTTGAGGGCTGCGTCGATGTCTTTTTCGATATGTTGCGCGCTAAGTTTGTAACCGATGGGGATACCACCGGTGCGGTCGCGTACTTCGTCGGCGAACTCCTTGATTTGCTCGGGATCTGTCCAATCCGGGAACCGCGCGGGCGAGATCGCGTCCTCGCCTTCGTTCAGCCCTCGCACCTCCGCAATCTTGGCGTTTACCTTGTGCCCGGGCAAATGGCCGCCCGTGCCAGTCTTGGCCCCCTGACCACCCTTGAAGTGGAACGCCTGAACCTTGGCCACCTTGTCCCACGAAAACCCGAACCGGGCCGAGGCGAGTTCGTAGAAGTATTTCGAATTGGCCTCCTGCTCTTCGGGCAACATGCCGCCTTCACCCGAACAGATGCCTGTTCCGGCCAGTTCCGCACCGCGGGCCAATGCCACCTTGGCGGGTTCGGACAAAGCGCCGTAGGACATGTCGGAAACAAACAATGGGATGTCGAGGCGCAGGGGTTTTTGCGCGTTCGGGCCGATGATGACCTCGGTGCCCACGGCCTCATCATCCAGCAGCGGGGGCTTGTGCAGTTGCGCGGTCAGAATCTGGATATCGTCCCAGTCCGGAAGCGTATGTCGCGGCACGCCCATTGCGTCGACCTTGCCGTGATGGCCGGTCTTGGACAGGCCGTCGCGGGCATATTGCTGGATCAGGCCATTATAGGGTTCTTCCTCGGTTCCGTGGGATGTGTCGGCATAGAGTCCGAGATAGGCATTGCGATTGAAAGGTTGCGGATTGTCATGCGCCCACGCGGCGATTTCGTCGCCATCAACGCAGATATCGTCCCCCTCGCGCCAGCTTTTGAACTTTGGCAGCGCCTCGTCATTTGCATATTCGCTGACACCGCTGTCGAGCCTGTAATCCCAGTCATGCACACCACAGATCAGGTTGTTGCCTCGCACAAACCCGTCCGACATGAGCGCGCCGCGATGCAGGCAGCGGCCATAAAAGACCGACACGTCGTCGTCGAGCCTGACCACGACCAGATCGACCTCTCCGACGATGGCGTAGGCAGGGATGCGGTCCTCAAGAGCCGAAAGTTGCGCGACAATTTCTTTTTTCATTTCATCGTTCCGAATGACTGTTTTGTTGCAAGTTTGCACACGCGAACCGATAACGCACTTCACAATTGTCCGTGTGAGTGGGTTCTAGAGGGTGTGGGCGCCAGAAGCACAGGAATGCCGCGTGTCCGGCCAAAAAGGTTTGCTTGCAAAGTACGTTTCGCTGACTACCTGAGGAGTCAGACCTGCAGGAGCTCGACCATGGAACTTAACGCCGACTTTTCCGAAGATGTGCGCATCGCCTATGAGGACAATCCATGGCGATCGTCGCCTGGCGCCGGAGTCGAACGCAAGATGCTGGACCGGATCGGAGACGAGGTGGCGCGCGCCACCACTATCGTGCGCTTTGCCCCCGGCAGCGCCTTTGCTGCGCACACTCATGACGGCGGAGAAGAATACGTGGTGCTGGACGGCGTATTTCAGGACGAAGAGGGCGATTTCCCCGTTGGCACTTATGTACGCAATCCGCCTACATCGCGGCACACGCCAAGTTCGGAGCCAGGGGCCACGATTTTCGTTAAGCTATGGCAGTTCGATCCCGAGGACCGCGAGCATGTACGCATCGACATGAACGCTGCCGACACCACCCCGGACGTGTCCCGCACGGGGGTCGAAACCGCCACGCTGTTCAAGGATGCGCGTGAACATGTGCGTCTTGAGGTCTGGACCGGGGGCACGCAGCACGTGTTTACCGCGCCGGAAGGGGCCGAGGTGCTTGTGTTGGACGGCGCGATCAGCGCGGGCGAGGATCAGATGGTGTCGCGTGACTGGTTGCGTCTTGCGCCCGGATCAAAGCGGATGCTGTCAGCTGGAAAAGACGGCGCGCGGTTGTGGGTCAAGACGGGGCACCTCAAGCACATTGTCGATCGCTAGGCCAATCCGAGCTTTTGGCCGGCCATGATCCGCTAGAGACGCAGATCGCTTTCCGACTGATCGAACACCGCTTTCATATCAAAGAAAACTCCCTTCGGTGCCAGTCGCGCGCGTAGTGCCGAAGGCCCGAGTGCGACAAGGTCCGTGTGCGCCACGGCAAGGATCACCGCGTCATACGCGCCCTTTGCCTCGGGCATGGTTTGTATCATGTCCAAACCGTGACAATCGTGCACTTCGTCTGCATCGGCCCAAGGGTCGAAAAGATCGACATCCAGACCATAGCTTTCCAATTCGGTAATCATATCCACCACTTTGGTGTTGCGTATGTCGGCGCAGTTTTCCTTGAACGTCACCCCCAGCAGCAAGACACGCCCGCCATGCACGCGCGCCTCGTGCTGTATCATCTTCTTGATCAGCAGGCTGACGGCGTGGCGCGCCATGCCATCGTTGATCTCGCGCGCCATGCGGATGATGTCGGGAATGTGCCCGGCGGCGATGGATTTGTGCACAAGGTAATAGGGGTCGACCCCAATGCAGTGCCCGCCTACCAGTCCCGGCGTAAGGCGGTTGAAGTTCCATTTAGTCGCAGCTGCGTCCAGAACAGCCGCCGTGTCGAGGCCGAGATGAGAAAAGATGATCGAGAGTTCGTTGATCAGCGCGATGGAGACGTCCCGTTGGGTGTTTTCGATGACCTTGGAGGCTTCGGCCACCCGGATGCTGGGGGCCAGATGCGTCCCTGCGGTAATGATGGATTTATAGAGTTGGTCGATCAGCGTCGCCGCCTCGGGGGTTGAGCCGGACGTGACCTTGGTGATCTTGGTCAAGGGGCGCGTCTTGTCGCCCGGATTGATCCGCTCGGGGCTATAACCTGCGTAGAAATCGGTGTTTAGCGTCAGGTTCGAGCCTGCCTCGACCAGTGGCAGGCAGTCATCCTCGGTCGCGCCGGGATAGACTGTGCTTTCATAGACCACGACATCGCCCCGTTTTATCACTGAAGCTATCGCACGCGATGCGGCCAGAAGCGGGGCGAGGTTAGGTTGGCGCTGGTTGTCGATAGGGGTTGGCACGGCGACGATGTAAACGTTGCAGGCGGCGATGTCGGCAAGGTCGGAAGTGAACGTCAAGTGCGTGGCCGTGGTCAGGTCGTCCACTTCGCCCGTACTGTCGGTGCCCGATCGCAGCTTGGTCACTCGGTCTCTGTTCAGATCATAGCCCACTGTCAGGCGCTGCTGCCCAAAGGCGACGGCCAGTGGCAGGCCGACATAGCCCAAGCCGATAACGGCCACGCGGATGTCGTCAAGTGCGGGTAGGGGGGCGTTGGTCATCGGACAGGCCTTTGCGTCTGCTTCGCCCTGCCTAGCGGCGTGGGCGAAGCAGCGCAATATCACGCGTCATCACGGTCCGAAGATCGCCTTGAACCGGTCGATGCAGGCGCGAAACCCGTCCTCGAAATTGCCATTGCCGGGGTGATAGACGCTTTCAAGGCTGATCACCCCATCATAGCCGTCGCTGCGCAGAGCGTCCGCCATGGGTTGCAGCATCGGCCCGAGTTGCCCATTGCCCAGTTCGCGCACTTCGAGAGAGGCGCGGGGTGTGTCGACCTGAACGTCCTTGATGTGGATATGACCCAGATAGCCATCGCGGACCTCGTCATAGCCGTCCGGGAAAGCCAGTTCATGGCACCAGCAGTTGTTCGCCGGATCCCACAGCACCTTGAGCGTGTCCTTGGCATCGAGTTCGTCAATGAGCTTTCGCGCGGTGTAGTTGGAATTGACCATCGTTCCATTGCCGGTTTCGACCACTAGTGTGATCCCTTCGCTACGGGCAAGTTCGACGGCGGGGCCAATCATCGGGGCCATACTGTCCCACGCCCCATGCGCGACGTTCCATTTTTCGGCCCCGTTGCGTCCCCAAAGGATCTGTTCCTTTTTTTGGGTCATGATGCGGACCAATGGGCTGCCGACCACATGCGCCATGTCTATCACTCGTTTTAGCGCATCCATGTGCTGCGTGTGCAGCGCATCGCCGGGGCGGTTATGGGCGGTCATCCCGGCAAAGATGTGGCGGGACAGGCAACTGACCGGCTTGCCCCGGTCGCGCAGCATCGTGTTGATTTCGCTAACCTGCGCATCCGTGTGGTCGCCGACCTCCGCATCACCAACGAATTGCAATTCGGCATAGGTCAACTCGAACTCGTCCATGACGTCGATTGCGTGGAACAGATCGCGGCTGATTCCATCCGTGATCACACCCAGTTTCATCGCGTCACCTTTGCCGCGTCACGGTGTAATTCGGCGCCCACAATGTCCTCGATCACGCGGGTCGCAACCCAGTTGTCCCCTTGCGGATGGCGCGTGCGCCCGGCGTGAAAAATCTGCATTGCAGCCGCTGCCGTATGGAGAGGCACGCCGAGTTCCTCACCCAAGGCCATCGAGATGGTGAGGTCCTTGTGCATCGTGTTGATATGGCTGCCCGTGCCTTCGAATTGGCGGTCGATGATCTTTTGCAAGGCATTGTTGGTGATGCCCGACCCGGCGGAGGAAGTCGAGAACACGTCGAGGATCACCTGACCCGGCACGCCCGCCTTGGCGGCAAGCGCGGCAGCCTCGAACGTGGCGGAAAAGATCGACCCGATCAGCGATTGCAGGCAGGCCTTTACAACCTGCCCCTCACCCGGGACGGTACCGACATGGTGGATGGCGGCGGACACCGCCTCCATCACCGGACGCGCATCGCCCAGAACGTTGTCTGGTGCTGCCGCCATCATGGTCAGGGTGCCACCTTGCGCGCCGGGATAGCCGCCCGACACGGGGCTGTCGATCAGCTTGATCCCGGTGTCCTTCAGCCCCTCACAAATCGCGCGGGCCTCGGCCGGTTTGATGGTCGAGGTCAGCAGGATCGTACCTCCCGGTTTCATCGACTGCGCAAGGCCGCCTGTCCCCAGAATGACCTCATGCGCCTCGGCCCCCTTCATTACCATGACGAAAACGTACTGCGCTTTTTCGCCCACCTCGGCTGTCGACGCAGCGGCATGTCCGCCCATGTCGGTTAGGGCGCGATGGCGCGTCTCGATCAGATCGCGCCCCCAAGTTTCGAATCCATTCTTGATCAGGTTCTTGGCAATCCCGCTGCCCATATCACCCAATCCGATCACACCAACTGACGACATCAGCTGCTCCTTCTCTCGGTTACATTTTCGGGTGGGGTTTCACGTCAGACGCGGACGCCGGGCAGGTCCAGAAGACACCCCCTGCCTTATCGCGACGCGCAATTTGCGCGTAGGGTCATGGTAGCACAGGATTGCAGGGGCGCTATGGCGTAATTTGCGTGATTTCGACGGCTGTACCTTTTCGTGAGGCCTCTTTAATGGCCTCGATCACCTGTACGGCGCGCAACCCATCTGCGGCGCTGACCAGGGGCTGCGCGCGACCCGCGATGACGTCGGCGAAATGCGCGATCTGCGCAGAAAGCGAATCGGCAAGGGGGACAGGCACCCGCGTTTGGTCGATGGGCGCCCACCAGTCCGGACCGTCCTTCTGGGTCCATACGGTCAAGTTTGGAAGGGATAGTGACCCATGCGTGCCTCCAATCAGATAGCTGGATTGGTCCGTCTTGTGGTAGGCCGGGTTTTCCCCGGCGGTCAGTTCCCAACTCCATGGGCCAAGGGCCACGTCGGACAGGTTCAGTGTGCCAAGGACTCCACTGCCAAACCGCAGGATTGCCACGCTCACCTCTTCGGCTTTGGCCTGTCTGATCGCATTGCTTTCCAGCGCCTGCACAGTGACAATGGGGCCGCACAGGTGCATCAACACGTCCACATCGTGGATCAGGTTGAGAAGTAATGGCCCGGCTCCTTCCCCCTGCCGCCACGCGGTCTTGAAATAATGGTCCGGTTTCGGCAGCCAGCATTGGCCGTGAACGGTCGTCAGGGTGCCGAGTTTGCCACTAGCGATGATCTCTTTGGCTTTGGCGATCAGCGGGTTATGTCGGCGGTGGTGGCCGACAAGAACCGGCACCTGTGCAGCTGTAGCGTTGGCGACAAGTGTTGCCCCTTCAGCAGCGGTCGCTGTCAGGGGTTTCTCGACCAGCATCGGGCAGAGCAGGTTGATCAACTCATTCGCAACCGGGGCGTGAAGTGCGTTCGGGACGGCAAGGATGATTCCGTCCGAGCGTGCGGCGAGGTCCGCCAGATCGCGCGCCATCGGCCATGGGGCATCGTTAACTGCGGGGTCCAAAACGCCCGATAGCCCGACACCGGGCGTGCGTTCAATCGCAGCGATGTGTTGCTTGCCGATCAGCCCGGCCCCGGCGACCCCGATGTGGATCATTGTTGTCCTCTGTTGCTAAACTGGCAGGATCGCGCCCTTGTGCCCGATGACTTGCGCAGCAAGGTCATGGCCCGCCCGCAACGCATTGGCCTGCGAGGCCCCGGTCAGCACAGCGCCTAGATAGCCGCCGTTGAAACTGTCGCCCGCTGCTGTCGTGTCCACGACTGTCGCAGCTTGCGGGAAATTATAGGTGGCGCCGGTTTTGAGGCACAACGGACCCAAAGCCCCCCGTTTCAACGCTCCCGACCGGCCCATCCCGAGAAAGCGTTTCCCGATGGTGTCCGCCGTGTCGCCGGTCATGGCCATTTCATCGTCGATCGAGGGCAGCGCGATGTCCGTCAGCGCCCACATTGCATCGTTGGTCGCGCGCGCGGTTTCGACATCGGCCCACAGGCGGGGCCGATAGTTGCTGTCATAGCAGATCTTTCCGCCGGATCGCCGAAAGGCCTGCAGGAACCGCATGAGGGCTGTGCGCACCGATGGGGCCAGGATCGCCATGGTGATGCCCGACAGATAGATCACGTCATAGCGCGCCAGCACCACGAAATCCGGCCCGCTATCCGTCACAAAGGTCAGCCGGGCCGCCGAACTGTCGCGCCAGTATGTGAACGACCGCTCACCGCTTTCGTCGGTCGTGATGGCATAAAGGCCCGGAGTGCCATTGGGATCGCGTTGGATGTATTTGGTGCCGACACCTTGATCCGTAATGAAGTCCGCAATCCGGTTCGAAAACGCATCCGTGCCCAGCCGGGTGATGTAATCCACCTCCAGTGAAGGAGCGCTGCGCTTGAGGTAGATGGCAGTGTTGAGTGTATCGCCCGCGACACCGACCGAGGCGGTGTCGCCGTGCATCGAAAACTCGATCATTGCCTCGCCGATTGCCGCGATTCTCATGCTGTTTCCCTTTTGCCGGTGCGCCACCAGACCACAAAGCCGGAACAGACGATGATAGCCGCGCCCAATATCGTCCAACCGTCCGGAATGTCGCTGAACACGACATAGCTTGCCAGCGCAAGGTATAGCAGAAAGCTGTATGTGTAGGGCATCAGCGTGTTGGCCGGGGCGTAGGCATGCGCGCGAGAGAAAACCTCGTGCCCCGCCCAGCCCCAGATGCCAAGGCCGATCATCAGGGTCCATTGTAGCCCATTCGCGGGAGCCACCCAGACGCTGAACGCAAATGGCGCCAGCAGGATCGCGCCGAACGCGCCCATGTAGAACTGCATGGTCTCTGCCGCCACGATGCCCGAAATCTTGCGCGTTATGATGGAATACAGCGCCAAAGACACGGCGTTGTAGACGTTGAGCAATGCAATCCAGTGAAAATCCGCATCAAAGGGTCGGATGATCACAAGAACCCCGACAAACCCGAGAATGATTGCCCCCCAGCGCCACGGCCCCACCCGCTCTCCCAGCAGCGGCCAGGACAGCGCACAGACAATGATCGGGGCCGAAAACATAATCGACCCCGTGACCGTAAGCGACAGATACTTGAGCGTGATAAAGTTGAACAGGGTGGCGGAGGCCAGCAGGAGCGCGCGCAGGATGACAAGGCCAAGGTGGTCGGTCTGAAAGTTCGACCAGCTTGCCCCTTGCCGAAGCACCAACAGAGTTGAGATGATGAAGTGCGGCAGATAGCGCATGAACGCCAGTTGGAACGCAGGCAGACCAGCCAGCACTAACCATTTGACTGATGTGTCGATCAAGGAAAAGAACGCATATGCCCCCAGCGTCATGGCGATGCCAAGGGCAGCGCGGTCTTGCTGGGCGCGGGCGGCTATGGCCAAAGGTTCATGCCTTGTATCGGGCCGAGAAGAAATCGACTTGAGTGGGCACCAATTCTTCGCCGCGCCCTGCCTCTACAGACGCGGTCAGGGCGGTCAAAGCACTTTTGGACATGATAGAGTCGACCCCGGCGTCCTGCGCCATCTTGACGTAGTAGCCGACATCCTTGGCCGCGTTCTTGACCGCAAAGGCAAGGTTGTTGGGATCGCCGTCAATGGCATAAGCCTTGACGAAATCCATCATGCCTGACCGAAGCGGCCCGGCGGACATCACGTCGTATACGCCCCGCCGGTCCACACCCATCACGTCGGCCATGGCGAAGGCTTCGGACATGGCATTGGCCGTTGTCATGGCAAAGAAGTTGTTGATCAGCTTGATCGTGTGCCCGGTGCCAAGCGCGCCTAGGTGAAAGACGTTTTCGCCCAGATCCTCCAGCACGGGCTTGACCCGATCAAAGGTCGCCTTGTCGCCCGAGCCCATGATATTGAGCAGCCCGTCCTTGGCATGGCTTGGCGTGCGGCCCAGTGGCGCGTCGAGGTAATGCGCCCCAGCCGCCGCCACCTCCGCCCCCAGTTCCTTGGTCGATGCGGGCAGCGACGTGCCAAAGTCGATCACTACTGCGTCTGGTTTCAGGCCCGCGATCACCCCCTCCGGTCCGCGCATCCGCGCCTCGACATTGGCGGACGTGTCCATGCACAGCATCACGATGTCACTGGCTTCGGCCACCGCCTTTGCCGTTGTCACTTCGACAGCACCTCGGGCCACAGCCTGATCCACATACGTACGCGTCCGGTTGGCGATCACCGTCAGGTCATAGCCCTGATCCTGCAAGCGTCCGACCATCGCACCGCCCATCAAACCCAGTCCGATGAATCCAATTGCTGGTTTGCTCATGTCTGTTTCTCCTGTCCGGGAATGGTTTGAAAGGCGCGTGTCTTCAGCCCCTTTTGAATTTCATAGATCGAGATCGGCACATCCGGTTGCGGTTGCGGAATACGGATCGGGATATCTTTGAGGCGCGGGGTCAGCGTCGGTTCACCACACAGCATCCGTGTGTTGTAATCCTCGATCCCTGCCCATTTGGTCATGCTGCCCATGATGGGAAACGCGTCCGCCGCCATCATCTCGTAAAACAGGATGCGCCGCGCTCGGTCAGAGGTGTTCAGGGCCGAGCCATGCACGATGCGCCCGTGATGGATGCTGATCGATCCGGCGGGTCCGGTCAGTTGCACGGCGTCGTCAGGGTTGAGCCCATTTTCCTGCGGCAGCATCGCCCCGGCAAAAACCCCATCGACATGGTGATCGTAAACTGGACCCTTGTGCGAGCCGGGGAACACCATGAGGGGGCCGTTTTCGGCAGCCATATCATCAATGCAGATACCGATGGCGAGGATATCGTCGTTGGTGTGGGGATAGAACGCATAGTCCTGATGCCACTCCACCGCGGCCCCGTAGCCTGCCGATTTCATGTTAAGCTTGGTGGTGTGCAGCCGCAGGTTCGGCCCGATCAGGTCACGGGCGGGGGCCAGCACGTGGTCGGAGTACATCAGCTCACGCATGACGTCAGAAATTGTGTGGGGCAGCTTGATCCGGCGCAGGCGCGGGTCCTCGGGCGTGTGGCTATCCTCAAGGTCGAGGCGGTCGTTGCTGGCGGTCATTGTGGCCGCTTCGTCTTCGAACCGTTCGATCTCCGCCCGGATATTGGCAAGCCAATCCGGCGGAATCTGGTTTTCGACCAGCAGATAGCCTTGATCCTCGAAGTGTTGTTTCTGTTCAGGGGTCAGACATTCCATCACATCACCGCGCCGATCTGCCACGGGACGAATTCATAGTCCCCAAGGCCCTGCGCCTCGGATTTGCTTTGCTCCCCGCTGGCGACACGGAGGAACAGTTCGTAGATCTCGCGCCCCTTCTCCTCCAGTGGCACCCCGTCACTCAGCATCGCGCCCGCGTTCACATCCATGTCTTCGGTCATGCGGCCATACATTTCCGTATTGGTCGCGACCTTGATCGTCGGCGCAGGCTTGGATCCAAAAGCCGACCCGCGCCCGGTGGTGAAGCAAACAAGGTTGCAGCCCCCGGCGATCTGACCTGTGACCGACGCTGGATCATATCCAGGGCTATCCATGAAGGTGAAGCCGCGCGCCCGCACGATTTCGGCGTATTTGTAGACGCCCGCCAGTGGCGTGGTCCCCCCCTTGGCTGCCGCACCCAGTGATTTTTCAAGGATGGTCGTCAACCCTCCGGCCTTGTTTCCCGGACTCGGGTTGTTGTCCATGCTGCCCTTGTTGCGCAGTGTGTAATCCTCCCACCACTTGATCAGGCCGATCAGACGCTCTCCCGTGGACCGGTCGATGGCGCGGGCGGTCAACAGATGTTCGGCCCCGTAGATCTCGGGCGTTTCGGCCAGAACGCCGGTGCCGCCCTGGGCGACCAGCAGGTCGGTGGCATAGCCAAGGGCCGGGTTGGCGGTGATCCCGGACCACGCGTCCGACCCGCCGCATTGCAGAGCCACTTTCAGCGCAGAGGCCGGACATTCAGTGCGCGTCGCCTGATTGGCGATGGGCAGCATCGCCGCGATCTTCTCGATCCCCTTTTCGACAGTTCGGCGCAGCCCGGCAACGGATTGGATGTTCATTGTTTGGAATGTCGGGCCCTGTTTCAGCCCCCACGCCTCGAGCAACCAGTCGATCTGGTTCATCTCGCAGCCCAGTCCAACCATCAAAACGCCCGCATGATTGGGATGGGCGGCATAGCCCCACATGACGCGTTGTAGCGCCTCGAACCCGTCGCCGTCGCCGGCCATGCCGCAGCCCGTGCCGTGCACAAAGGCGACAACGCCGTCGACATTGGGATAATCGGCCAGCATGTCAGGCGTGAAATGTGCTGCGATCATGCGCGCTGCGGTGGCGGAACAGTTCACCGAGGTGACGATAGCGATGTAGTTGCGCGTACCCACCTGCCCATTGTCGCGGCGATAGCCCAGAAAGGTGTCGCCGGTGGCTGGCGTCGCGGGTCGCAGGTTGGTGGCGAATTCGTACTCCACATCCGTGCCGCGAAACTCGACATTGTGGGTGTGGATGTGATCGCCCGCCGTGATGTTCTGCGCCGCATACCCGATCACTTGCGCGTATTTGCGGATCGGAGAGCCCTTGGCCATGTCGACCGTTGCGATCTTGTGACCTGATGGAATCAGGGCGCGGGTCGCTGTGTCCTCGATCCCCACGCCCACCTCAAGCGCGCGGGTGGCGGTGACAACAGTGTCTGACGGGTCAAGCCGGATGAAGTCCATGAAGCCTCTAGGCGCAATAGGGGGCGTCGGACGCCCAGCGGTGAATCGGGATTTGCGGAGTCATGGCCAAGCGGTCGCGGGTGTCAAACCATGCTTTGCGCCAGACCTGCCATTCACGCAACTCGGTCTCAGGAGCTGCACGGCTGCGCGCGACAAAACTGGGGAAGTGTTCGCGGCCCGTGTTCTGACCCGCGCGGTTGAAGCGCAGGTCGAAGGACCAACGGAATTGATCCGAGCGATTGGGAAGCGATGCGTGCGGCACCAGTGGGTGGAACAGGACAACGCCGCCTGCCTTGACTGGCAGCGGGAGGGCGCGCGAGGTGTCCAGATGTTTGGGTGCGATGGCGGTCTGTACCTGTGGGCAGTGGGGTAGAATCCCTGCGTCGATGCCCGGCACCACTTGCAAACAGCCGTTCTCCTCGGTCGCGTCCGTGATCGCGATCCATGCGGTGACCATGTCTGTCTGGTCCGCCTCTTCCAGCCCAACGGCGCGGTCCTGATGCCAGTCGGTGCGGGTGATGTGGGCGCGTGTTTCCCCTTCGGTCAGTTGGGGGCTGGGGGGCTTGATGCGCACATGCTGGATCGGGTTCAGCGTCAGCTCCGGTCCGATCAATGCCTCGGCCAGATCAAGCAGGCAGTCGTGCATCACCAGATTAAAGATGGCCGGGCCGAAATGCATCGGGCAATAAGGCGCGATTTCTCCTCCCGGCAGGCTGATGTCCATGGGCTGGAACCAATCGCACCCGGCGGCATAGGACGCTGACAACTTGCCCCAGAAATCAAGGCCCGCACCGTCCGGCACACGCCCCTCACTCTGCCAGCGGGCGTAAAGTCGGTCCATCAGATCGCTGTATTCCGCCCGCACCTTGTCCAGCACATCCATAGGCAGGACATTTTCGATGACTAGATACCCTTGAGTGTAGAACTGTGCGATTTGGGCTGCGGCCAACATGGGAAAACCCCTAAAGCAGGATAGAAATGATCGGCGGATAGATCAGCAGCACCGAAAGGGCCAGAAGCTGGATGCCGATAAAGGGCAGGAAGCCCTTGAAGATATCCGTCAGCGTGATGTGCGGCGGCGCTACCGATTTCAGGTAAAAGGCCGCAGGCCCGAACGGGGGCGACAAAAAGCTGACCTGCATGTTCATACAGAACACGACGCCGAACCAGATCGCGACATGGCGCGGGTTCAACTCTCCGAACAGGCCGATTTCCTCGATCGGCAGACGCAGCACGATCGGCAGGAACACAGGGATGATCAGCAGCACGATCCCGACCCAGTCCATGAAGGCCCCCATGAACAGCAGGATCAGCATCATCAACAGGATGACCAGCATGGTCGGCAGTTCCGATCCGACGATGAAGTCGGCCACGTAAGTGGGCCCGCCCGCGATGGTATAGGCCCCCGCCAGCGTCGCGGCACCGATGGTCACCCAGATGATGGTCCCTGTAGACTTCAGCGTTCGCATCAGTGCATCCCAGACCAGCGCGGTCGATGCCTCGCCGCGCAGCAAGGCAATTACGAACACCGCTGCGGCCCCCATGCCAGCCGCCTCTGTGATGCCGGTGATCCCGCCATAGATCGAGCCCATGACGACCCCGATCACCACGATGGGCGGAACAAGACCCTTGCCCATGGACCATGCCCTGGCCGTACGGTCCTTGCCAAAGACAAAGAAGATCAACCCGACGCTGATCGCAACCATTATGCCGAAGATATAGATGAATTCAGAGGTGCCCCAAAAGGCCGCATCGCCCGTATTCGCCGCGTTCGACCCCGAAAATTCGAAAAAGCAAGCGCGCAGGAACAGCGCGAGGCCAAAGCCAGCGAACAGTACCGTCAGGAACGCAAGGAACAGGTTCCTCTTTTCACGCCCCTCGGGTTCACCGGGGACGCGGTCGGGCAATGGGGCGTCTTCGGGCCGCAACTGCGTACGGATTATAATGTAGATGATGATGAACGACGCCAGCATGAAACCGGGGATGAAGGAGGCCGTGAACAGAGCCTTGATCGAGGTTTCGGTTATGAGGCCATAGATGATCAGCACGATGGAGGGCGGAATCATGGTGCCAAGAGAACCGGAGGCGCAGATCACCCCGATGGCAAGGTTCTGGTTATAGCCCAGCCGCAACATCTGCGGCAGCGCGATCAGACCCAGCAAGACCACCTCGCCCCCGATGATCCCGGACATGGCGGCCATGATGACAGCCATTATCGACGTCACGATCGCGATGCCCCCACGGGTGCGCGACAGCCAGACATTCAGCGACGAATACATTTCCTTGGCGATGCCGGAGCGTTCCAGCAAGGCCGCCATGAAGATGAACAGCGGAATGGATATGAGGACATAGTCCGTTAAAAGCCCGTATATCTTCTGCGCAAGGATATTGAGCGGCCCGGATCCTGGTCTGCCGGTCAGAATGCCATCGCCAAAGGCCAGCGGGTTCAGCAAGAGGGCTGGCTCGAACTTCATCACCAGCACAAGCACGGCCAGAACCGCCGAGGCAAGGCCCAGCGGCATCCCGATGGCCAGCAACAGGATCAGCCCCAGCATGAGGACGAGTGAAATCGTTCCGATATCCATGACTTCAGTCCCCTGCCACTTGCGCCTTGATGCGCGCAATTTCTTCTTCGTCGAGGTCTTCGCCGCCGTAGTGAACCTCTTCCTTGTTCCAGTCAGAGATCAGATTGACGACGGCCTGAAGTGCGACGAGGCCAACGATCAGCAGGACCATTGGTTTCAGCGTGGCGGGGATAGGCGGATCAAAGGCGGTGCCAAAGGTTTCCCAGCGATAGAATTTGTCGAACGCTTCGCCATACCCGCCATAAATCAGGAAAAAGGCGAAGGTGACGATCAGGACGGTGGAAATCGAATCGAACACGCGCTGCACCCCGCGCGGCACAGCGTCATAAAGCAGAACAATGCGGATGTGGCTGCGCTGCTGCATGGCATAAAGGCCCGCACACAGAAATACGAAACCGGCCAGCCACAGGCTGAGTTCGTTCGCCCAAAGGGTCGGTGCCTCGAATACATAGCGCAGCATCACTTCGTAGAGCATGACAGAGGTGAGGCACACGATCAGCATCATCGTGACGCGACCGATAAAGACGGCCAGCCGATCCGCAGGTCGCCAACTTTCGAATTCCATGCCGGCGCGGCGGACGGTGCGCACGCCGATATACAGAAAGATCGGAATGCAGATAGCGGCCAGCCAATCAACGGCGTCGGCGGTGCCGCCGAACAGACCGCTCATGTCTGGGCTCACGTCGACGCGACCGAACAGCGCCAAAAGCTTGTCGTATTCGGAGGGGTCAGTCGGTGGATGGAACGTGAGAATAAAGGCGGGCATGTGCCAAGTGACCCAGCCAGCCGCAAAGATGAAAGCCAATGGCACAAGCCATTCAACCAGACCGCCCGAGCGCACCTGCATCACAGTTTCCCCCCTGTTTTGAAAAGCCCGAAGTGCGTCTTGCCGTGCACGTTCGGGTGGTTGGGGCTCCGCCGTGGCGGAACCCCAAGTCAGCATAGCCGCTTACTGGGACACGAGGCCCAGCTGCGTCAGGTAGTTGAGGTGCGAGTCAACCAGCGCCTTGGCTTCGGGCGTGTCTGCAAAATCAGGCCATGTGGACTGTGCCGCATCGCGGAATTTCTGCAGCTCTTCGGGTGCCCACTGGGACAGAGTCACACCCTGTTCGCGCAGCGTTGCCGCCGCTTCGGCATTGGCCTTTTCAAAGGTCAGGGCCGTACGCAGTGCCAAGGCCTCCATCGCCACTTTCATGATGCGCTGGTGTGCTTCGGGCATGGCGTCAAAGACTGCCTTGTTGCACGCAAGGTGATCAGACGGCATCGAGTGGAAGCCGGGGAAGTTGGCGTATTTCACGATGTCATAAAGGCCCAGGCCGACGTTGTTGGACAGGCCCGATGCATCCGCACCGTCGATGATGCCGGTTTCCAGCGCGGTAAAGATTTCGGTGAAATCCATCACGATGGGCGAAGCACCAAGCTTTTCGAAGATCTTGGTTTCCATGCCCGGAGGCGAACGGAACTTCCAGCCCTCAAAGTCAGCGACCTTGGCAATCGGTTTGGACGAGGCAAAACTTTCCTGCCCGTAGACCCACCAGCCGATCAGCTCCATGCCGTACTTGTTGTACAGGGGCGCTGCCGCTTCGAGGCCGCCACCGTAATACAGCCAGCTCAGCTGTTGATAGGGCGTTTCATAGCCACCCATGATGTCGCCCACGAATTGGAAGGCCGAATTCTTGCCAGTCTGGTACGCGCCGCCGGTCATGTCGCAGTCCAGAATGCCCGTGGCTGCCGCATCGAATGTTTCGACCGATTTCACAACGGACGAACTGTAGAACATTTCGACCTGAATACCGCCACCAGACATCATCTGAATGTCTTCGACATATTGCGCGGCCAGCTTGCCCGACACGGTTTCGGGGGCATAGTGCGTTTGAATGCGCAGTTTGGTTGTGGCGTGGGCATCTGCCAACGCCCCGGTTGCTGCAAGCGCCGCAGCGACGGCGACGGACGCCGCCTTCATCATGAATGTCATGTTATCCTCCCAGACAATTTTTGATTGCGCACAGATGGGGCTTTAGCCCTCTTTGACGCACCGTAAGCGGAAGGCTAAGCGGAGATTTCCCCCGCGACAACATGAAATGTGAAATTTTGTCAATTTTTGAGATTTTGATGGAATTTCGAGATTTTGTGATTTAACGAGAACGTTAAGACTTGGAAGAACGGCACCGTATGTTGGGCGAAACAGACATCTTCGAAACCTTGCGTCATCGGCTGATGACATGCGGGTTCGAACATGGCCAGAAGGTCAAGGCCGAGCACTTGCGAAGCGAATTCGGCTGTTCCGCCAGTACCATCCGCGAAGTTTTGTTCCGCCTGTCCACGCTGGGTCTGGTGGAATTCCGCGAACAGCGTGGGTTCCGGGTGCCTGCGAAGTCGCGCCATGTTCTGCACGAATTGACTCACCTGCGCGTGTTGCTCGAAGCCGAGGGAACGGCGATGTCGATTCGGGCGGGTGGGGTCGCATGGGAGGCGCGCCTGACCGCCGCCCATCATCAGCTCAGCCATCTCGAACGCCGCCTGCAGACGGCCACCGACACCACGCCCTTTGTCGATCTTTGGTTCGCAGCGGAACGTCAGTTTCACGAAACACTGATTTCCGCTTGCGGCTCTGACAGTTTGCGCATGACGCACCACCAGATTTACTGCCGCTTCCGCCAGCAATTGATGGAGGAGGATCGCGCGTTCGACTTTATCTCCGGCAACATACAGCATCACCAGCAAATACTGGATGCCGCCATGTCCGGGGACGAGGCGCTGACCCGCCAGAAAATCCACGACCATCTGGCGCGGCACTTGATGCCCCGGGATGAAGTTGTTCCGGCCTGATCGCCGGTCACATCGGTAAAGATGCAATTGCCCCCACCCGGCGGTATGCCTCTCAGGATGATGAAGCTGCCGAAACAGGAACTTTTGACGATATCCAGCCATGAGCCTTCGATCCCTTCGAATTTGTCGAGCGTGCTCTGGCTGCGATATGCCTGCAATTCGCCTGACGATGCTTTGAAAAAGCTGTTCGAGTTGCTGTAACTGGTGGCGGAAACCTCCCGGGTTTCGGCTACAGCCGGAGACGCCCGCGCACAGCACAGCACCAAAAAGCGGCATCAATAATCTGATCAAGGCTCCAGTATCTTTCGGGACAAAGATGCCGACTGCGCGCCACATCGCTGCGGCGAGCTAAAATTCCTACGGAACAGTCCTATCGGCCCTGCAGGTCCTCACTGACAAAAACGTCGATGATCTCGCGGAATGTTTGTTCTGCCACAAACCCCAGTGCTTTGGCCCGCTCAGGGGCAAAGTCGCGAGGCCAGCCGTCCACTATCTTGGCGATGGTCGCATCTGGTTCGGGCTTGATCAGGGCGACCACATTGTTCCCGGCCACGTCGCGCAGCGCTTCGATCTGTTCGGCAACCGTGCAACTCAGACCCGGCAGGTTCAGCGCGCGCCGACCTTCCAACCGATCGCTGTCCAAGGTGCCCGCAAGAGCAAGAAACCCCGCCGCTGATTTCGGAGACGCATGCCAATGACGCACCGTGTCAGGCACAGGCAGCACCGCCTCTTTCCCGTTCAGCGGTTCGCGGATGATGCCAGAGAAAAAGGAAGACGCGGCAAGGTTCGCCTTACCCGGTCGCACACAGATAGTAGGCAGACGCAACGACATGCCGTCGATGAACCCCTTGCGCGAAAAGTCCTGGATCAGCAATTCGCAAGCCGCCTTCTGCGCGCCATAGCTGGTCTGCGGAGAGGTCAGGAATTCATCCCCGATCTTGTCTGGATAGGGCCCGCCAAATACTGCGATGGACGAAGTGAACACCACGCGTGGAACGTAGGCGCCACCAGTGGCGCGATGCTGCGCGCGCAATGCCTCGAGGAAATGCCACATCGGCCAAAGATTCGTCTGCCAACCCAGATCGAAATTCGTCTCTGCCTCGCCCGACACGATGGAGGCGAGGAAATAGATCAGGTCGAACCGCTCGGCCGCCAGCGCCGCTCCTTCGGCTGCGACCGACAAGTTGCCAACCCGCCGGTCCGCCCCGGCCGCACCTTCGGGAAAGGCGAGGTCATGCAAGGTCAGGGATACGGGTGAGCCATCCAGCCCTTCTTCCTCAAGCTTGTGGGCCAGCTTCTGCCCGACCATCCCGCCGCCACCAAGAATAAGTACCCGCATCATGTGTCCAATCCGTTCCGTGCGCGCAGTTCAAGATACAGGCCCGAATGGTCCTTGTCCGCACCATCCATGTGATCGACAAAATGGGCAAAGCGGTCGCGCACGCCTTGGGTCATGGGCAATTTCAGGTTGGCGGCTTCGGCCTCAGACAACACGTTGTTCAGGTCCTTGAGCTGGAATTTCGACAGGCCCCCGGGTTCAAAGTTGCCGGTGGTCATGCGCTCTCCGTGTTGTTGCAGGATGGTGCTGTCGGCAAAGCCGCCCTTGAGGGCCGCACGCAGAGCTGCCGGGTCGGCGCCACCCTGTTCGGCAAGCAGCATAGCTTCAGCCACCGCTCCGATGGTCACGGCCACGATGGTCTGGTTGCACAATTTGGACAATTGCCCCGTGCCGGAAGGCCCCACATGCACCGGGTTGCCCATCGCGCCCAGTGTCGGCTTGGCGCGATCCACATCCGCCGCGTCACCACCCACCATGATGGCAAGGCTGGCCGCTTCGGCCCCCTTGGTGCCGCCCGAAACAGGCGCATCCAGATGAGCGACCTCGACCTGCGTCAATGCCTCCGCCTGCGCGCGCGCCTCGCAAGGCTTGGTCGACGACATGTCGATCCAAAGCGCACCGGCTCTCAAGGCGGACTTCACTTCTTCGATGACGGTCAGAACGGTCGGCCCATCGCTCATCATCGTGATAATGATGTCGGCGTCAGTCACTGCCTCGGTCATTGTGTCCGCGATCACGACCCCGTCAGCGGCCAGCGGCTGTGCCTTTGCCTTAGTGCGGTTCCACACAGTCAGGGGCACTGCAGCCTGTGCCATATTGCGGGCCATGGGAAAGCCCATCAACCCCGTTCCCAACAGGGCCACCTTTTGCGTCGCCATTCGAATACCTCCCATTTTGCCGTGACGTCTGGTCAACGCGAACGGCTTGTCCTACGGTCCCACCAAAACGCAGCCAATGGCGATGCGCAACACTTGAAAAGGATGGGGGGACTCTATGGGCCGTTTGGACGGAAAGCGCGCGCTTGTGACCGCTGCGGGGCAAGGGATCGGACGCGCCAGTGCACTCGCCATGGCGGCCGAAGGGGCGACAGTGTTCGCGACGGATGTGAATGCGGATCTGTTAAAGGATATGCCTGACGGCATTGAATCCTTTGTTCTCAACGCCTTGGACGATGCCAGCGTGGCCGAAGGGGTCGCGCGTGCCGCACCAGACGTGTTGTTCAACTGTGCGGGCTTTGTCCATCACGGCACCGTTCTGGACGCCACGGACGCGGAATGGGACTTCGCATTCGACCTTAATGTGCGCTCGATGCTGCGTACCATCCGCGCGGCGCTGCCGGGCATGGTCGAACGCGGCGAGGGGTCGATCATCAACATGTCGTCGGCCTGTTCGTCGGTGATCGGCGCCCCCAATCGTTTCATCTACGGCACCACCAAAGCCGCGGTGATCGGCATGACCAAATCGGTGGCCGTCGACTTTATCACCAAGGGCATCCGCTGCAATTGCATCTGTCCCGGCACCGTCGAAAGCCCCAGCTGGCATGACCGCGTCAAGGCTTTGGGCGAAGAGATCGGCAGCTATGACGAAGCAATGAAACAGTTCGTCGCGCGTCAACCCATGGGCCGCGTCGCGTCAGCGGATGAAATCGCCGCGCTGGTCGTCTATCTTGCCAGCGACGACAGCGGGTTCACCACCGGGCATCCCCATATCATCGACGGAGGCTGGTCAGGCCAATGACCAAACGTATCAAAATCGAGGACCTGCGCTCGCGCAAGTGGTTCATGAACCCGGACAATCCGGAAATGACCGCGCTTTATCTGGAGCGCTACCTGAATTACGGCCTGACGCGGGCCGAATTGCAGTCCGGCAAGCCGATCATCGGGATCGCGCAGACGGGAAGTGACCTGTCGCCCTGCAACCGCCACCACCTTGAATTGTCCAAGCGTGTGCGTGACGGCATCATCGCATCAGGCGGCACCTGCATCGAGGTGCCCGTGCATCCGATTCAGGAGACGGGCAAGCGGCCCACCGCGATGCTGGACCGCAACCTTGCCTATCTCTCGTTGGTCGAGACGCTGTTCGGCTACCCACTGGACGGTGTCGTATTGAATATCGGCTGTGACAAGACCACGCCCGCCTTGCTGATGGCCGCAGCGACAGTCAACATCCCCGCTGTCGCCCTGTCCGTTGGCCCCATGCTCAACGGCTGGTTCAGGGGTGAACGGACCGGCTCGGGCACCATCGTGTGGAAAGCGCGCGAGATGCTGGCCGCAGGCGAGATTGACGATGAGGGGTTCATGGAACTTGTGGCGTCTTCAGCCCCGTCCGTCGGCTACTGCAACACTATGGGCACGGCGACCACAATGAATTCGCTGGCTGAAGCGCTGGGCATGCAACTGCCCGGCGCCGCTGCAATCCCCGCACCCTACCGCGAGCGCGGGCAGATGGCCTATGAAACGGGCCGTCGCATCGTCGACATGGTTTGGGAAGACATGCGGCCCGCCGACATCATGACGCGCGAGGCGTTCGAGAATACCATCGTCATCAACTCGGCCATCGGCGGGTCCACCAACGCGCCCATCCATCTCAACGGCATCGCCCGCCATCTCGGCGTGCCGCTCGACAATGATGACTGGCAGGCGGTCGGCCACAAGATTCCTCTGCTGGTCAACATGCAGCCCGCAGGCGAATATCTGGGTGAGGATTATCAGCATGCAGGCGGAGTCCCCGCCGTTATTGGTGAGTTGATCGCTGCCGACCTTTTGCCGCACCCGGATGCGATGACGGTCAACGGCAAGACCATGCGCGAAAATTGCGGCGACGTGCGTAGCGCTGATACCCGCGTGATCCGCCCCGCGTCCGAGCCGATGAAAGAGCATGCAGGCTTCATCAATCTCAAGGGCAACCTGTTTGACAGCGCGATAATGAAAACCTCTGTGATCAGCGAAAAATTCCGCGCACGTTACCTGTCCAACCCTGACGATCCAGAAGCGTTCGAGGGGCGTGCCGTGGTGTTCGACGGCCCCGAAGACTACCACCACCGCATCGACGATCCGGCTGAAAACATCGACGACAGCTGCATCCTGTTCATGCGTGGCGCGGGCCCCAAAGGGTACCCCGGTGGCGCCGAAGTCGTGAACATGCGCGCGCCGTCATACCTGCTGAAACAAGGGATCGAGGCGCTGCCCTGCGTCGGTGACGGGCGGCAATCGGGCACCTCAGGCAGTCCCTCGATCCTCAACGCCTCGCCCGAGGCGGCAGATGGCGGTGGGCTGGCATTGCTGGAAAACGGCGACATGGTGCGGATCGACTTGCGCAAATGCACTGCCGACATGCTGGTCGACGACACGATCCTCAAAGCGCGGGCCGAGGCGATCCTGACCGCAGGCGGCTATCCCGTCCCGGAAAACCAAAGCCCCTGGCAGGAAATCTTCCGCGACCGCGTTGGCCGCTTCGATCAAGGCATGACGCTGCGCGGATCGACCGACTACAAAGACATCGCGCGCAAGCACATGCCGCGGGACAACCACTAGCCCGCGTTCCGCGCGACAACCACGAGAGAGGTACGAACATGAAACTGGTAAGATACGGAGACGTAGGGAGCGAACGACCCGGACTGATGGACGGCGATACGCTGCGCGACCTGTCCGGCGTGATCGACGACATCACCGGCGAAACGCTGGGTGATGAAACCCTCGACAGACTTCAAAGCATCGACCCCGCTACGCTTCCAGCCGTCGAAGGCAACCCACGCCTTGGCGCTTGTGTCGGCGACTTCGGAAAGTTCATGTGCATCGGTCTGAATTACTCGGATCATGCCGCCGAGACCGGGGCCGCGATCCCCGAACACCCGATCCTGTTCTTCAAGGCGAATTCGGCTGTCGTAGGTCCTAATGACGACGTGGTCATGCCGCGCGGGTCGACCCATACAGATTGGGAGGTCGAGTTGGGTGTTGTGATCGGAACCACCGCGAAATACGTCAGCAAGGAAGACGCGCTGAACCATGTCGCGGGCTATTGCGTCGTCAACGACGTCTCCGAACGCCATTTCCAGACCAAGCTGACCGGCCAGTGGACCAAGGGCAAGTCCTGCGATACTTTCGGACCTACGGGACCGTATCTTGTGACGCGCGATGAAATCCCCGACCCACAAAACCTGTCCATGTCGCTGGACGTGAACGGCAAGCGGATGCAGACGGGCACCACATCTACCATGATCTTTTCGGTGGCCGAAATCATCGAACATCTGTCCAGTCTGATGACCTTGCACCCGGGTGATATCATTACGACCGGCACGCCTCCTGGCGTAGGCATGGGGATGAAACCGCCTGTGTACCTCAAGGTGGGCGACGTGATGGAGCTTGAGATCGAAGGGCTGGGCAAGCAGCGCCAGGAAGTGAAGATGGATGCCTGATCTTTTGCAAATCGGCGGAATTACCGATACCATGCGTACGCGTCTGGCCGAGCATTTTACCATCCACAAGCTAAGCGAAAGCGCCTATCCGGCAGATGCGATCACCCACATCGCTACGAATGGTCACGACGGCGTGCCAGCGGACGTAATGGCTGCCTGTCCAAACCTGAAAATGGTCAGCTGCTATGGCGTCGGCTATGACGCGATCGACACCAAGGCCGCCGCTGACCGCGGCATTTTGGTTACACATACGCCCGACGTTCTAAATGCCGAAGTGGCCAGCACGACCATCCTTCTGATGTTGGCCAGCTTTCGCAATTTCCTTCACGACGAGGCGCACGCGCGCTCTGGCTCTTGGGAACAGGGTAGCGCACCGCTGTCGCGCAGTGCGGACAACCGGCGTGTCGGTATCCTTGGCCTTGGGCGCATCGGCCAAGCCATCGCGGACAAGCTCAAACCCTTCAACGCCGAAATCCACTACCACTCACGCACCAAAAAGGACGTGCCTTACACCTACCACCCCAGCCTGACCGAAATGGCCAAAGCCGTGGAAGTGCTGATCTGCATCACCCCCGGTGGCCCCTCCACCCACCGCATCGTCAACGCCGAAGTGATGGACGCACTGGGCCCGCAAGGCACCCTGATCAACGTGTCGCGCGGCTCGGTTGTGGACGAACCGGCCATGGTACAGGCGTTGCAGGACGGGCGTTTGGGCTATGCCGCGCTCGACGTGTTCGAGGCCGAGCCGAAGATACCCGACGCCCTCAAATCCATGCCCAACGTTGTGCTCCTGCCCCATGTCGGGTCGGCCACGCACGAAACCCGCGCGGCCATGGGTGCGCTGGTGGTGGACAACCTGATCGCGCACTTGACGACGGGCAAGGTTCACACGCCGGTGCCCGAAACGGCGCACCTGAATGGCTAAGATCACCAGCGTCACCGCGCGCCTCTTCGCGGTGCCGCTGGATGAGGTCCTCGTGGACGCCAAGCATGGGGATCACAGCCATTTCCATCTGGTCACCGCAACAGTCACCCTGTCCGACGGGCGCACCGGCACCGGCTATACCTACAATGGCGGGCGTGGGGGGCATGCCATTGCGGCGATGATTAACCACGATCTTGCCCCGTTCCTGATTGGGCAGGACGCAACCGAGGTCGAAAAACTGACCGACGCCATGGACTGGCACATGCATTATGTAGGCCGCGGCGGGATCGTCAGTTTTGCCATTTCGGCGGTTGATATCGCGCTATGGGATGTGCGGCTTAAAGGCGCCGGGCAGTCGCTGGTCAAGGCGGCTGGTGGCGCATCGGATCGTTGTCGTGCCTATGCGGGCGGGATCGATCTGGGCTTTGATCTGCCCAGGCTTCTGGGCAGCATTCAGGACTACCTCGATCGCGGTCACAACGCGGTCAAGATAAAGATCGGTCAGCCGACCCACGCCGAGGACCTTCAGCGGATCAAGGCGGTGCGCGACCTGATCGGCCCTGAAGTAACATTCATGGTCGATGCGAACTATTCCATGACCGTTGATCAGGCCATCGCAATGGCCAACGCCTTCAAACCTTACAACATCACATGGTTCGAAGAGCCGATCCTCCCGGATGCGTTCGAGGACTATAGCACCATCCGAAAAGCGACCGGAGTCGCGGTCTGCCAGGGTGAAAATCTGCATAGGGTGCATGAATTTGCGCGCGCGTTGCCGCATGTGGATTTTATCCTGCCGGATGCGTCCAACTGCCTTGGCATCACCGGGTGGCTACAGGTCGCACAGATGGCCAAGGACGCGGGGGTGCCTGTGTGCAGTCATGGCATGCAGGAATTGCACGTGTCGCTGATGTCCAGCCAAACCCATAGCGGCTGGCTGGAAGTGCACAGCTTTCCCATCGACCGCTATACGCATCGCCCCCTTGTGATCGACGATCATATGGCCGTGGCGCCGGATGTTCCCGGCATCGGTGTCGATTTCGACTGGGCTCAACTGACCCAGCATGAGGTCACGATCTAGACGGACACAGGTGCGCGGCGGACCGCGCACCCTATTCCATTACTTGTTGTCTGGCCCCAGCGCGTTCAGGCCCTTTAGGATGTCGATTGCATAGGCCAACTGGTAATCCTCTTCCCGCAGAGCGGCGGCGGCATCCGCCTTCTCGCGGTCTTCCTCGATCTGACGGATTTCGTCTTCGCTGAGGGAGTCGTTGTTCAGGCTTCCCCGCAGGTCCGCTTCGGAGCGTTGGCGCACGGCGCTTGCGGGTTCTTCCTCCTCCTCGGCGGCGGGGTTGCGGCGAGGTTGCTGCACCACGATATCCGGGCTGACACCCAGCGCTTGGATCGAGCGGCCCGAGGGCGTGTAGTAGCGCGCGGTGGTCAGGCGCATCGCACCTTCGCCCCGCAGCGGCATCACGGTCTGCACCGACCCTTTGCCGAAACTTTTGGTGCCTACGACGATGGCGCGGCGGTGGTCCTGCAACGCACCTGCCACGATTTCAGAGGCTGAGGCCGAACCGCCATTGATCAGCACCACTATGGGTTTGCTCATTGCCAGATCGCCCGGTGTCGCGTTGAACCGGTCACCGTCTTCGGGGTTGCGACCACGGGTCGAAACGATCTCTCCCTCTTCAAGGAAGGCGTCGGACACCCGGATCGCCTGTGTCAGCAACCCACCCGGGTTGTTGCGCAGATCAAGCACAAAGCCGTTGACGTTGTCCATGCCGCCAAGGTTCTCGACCTCTTCGGCTAGTTTGGACGTCAGGTTGGGGGTCGTTTTGTCGTTAAATGTCGTGATCCGCAGCACCACGGTTTCGCCTTGGGTCCGGCTGCGAACAGCCTGCAATTCGATGGTGTCGCGCACGATGGAGACGTCGAACGGTTCGGCCTCACCTTCGCGTACGACTGTGATGATGATTTCCGATCCCACCGGCCCGCGCATGCGCTCAACCGCTTCATCGAGCGTAAAGCCGAGCATGGACTCACCGTCCACATGGGTGATGAAATCGCCCGCTTCGATACCCGCCTCGGCGGCAGGGGTGCTGTCGATGGGCGATACGACCTTGATAAACCCTTCTTCCTGCGTGACTTCGATTCCCAGTCCGCCGAATTCGCCACGTGTCTGCACTTGCATGGCTGCAGCGTCGTTGGGCGACAGATAGCTGGAATGCGGATCAAGCGAGGTCAACATGCCGTCGATGGCCGCCTCGATCAGTTCGCTCGCTTCCACTTCCTCGACATATTGGCTGCGAATGCGCTCGAAGATGTCGCCGAACAGATCCAGCTGTTCATAGACACTCGCGTTCGATGCGCTTTCCTGCGCCAGCAAGGGGCCTGCGATTTGCGTGGTGGCGATGGCACCTGCGAGCGTTCCGCCCAGAGCGGCCATGACGAATTTTTTCATTACTGCTTATCCATCCTGTTCAGTGCTGAACCACGTCAAAGGGTCCAAAGGCACATTGTCCTGTCTGACCTCTATATAGAGCGTTTCTGTACGCTCAGCGCCACCCCCTTCACCACGAGTTGACAATGCATTTGCGCCTGTCTGCTCAGGAAGGCCGCTCATCAGACCCAAAGGCGTGTCGGCTGCGATGATTTGCCCCGTCTGGCCATAGCTAATGCCCATGCCCGCAAGCACGATCAGCGTGCCTGGGCGCGGTTCGAGAATCGTTACAGACCCGAAGTCGAGCAGCGGCCCGACATATCGCAGCGTCGCTGCCGTGGGTGCAGTGACCAGTGCGCCGGGACGGGTGGCCAGCAAAATACCGGGGCGCGTGATCCCGGCGGCATCCGGTTCGCCCGCCCGGCGCAGGACCAGACCACGCGCGGGTAGGGGCAGGCTGCCGATCTCATCCTCGATATCGGGCGGATTCCAGCCGACGTCGCCAGTCACGATATTGGCCAACCCGCTAGAAAACGCTTCCAGCGTTTCGGAGGATGCGATCAGGATACCGGTATTCACCGGGTCTTCGGTAAACCGTTGGGGCAGGTCGGTACGGTTCGCCATCGCTTGGTTCAGGGCCGCGCGGGCTGATTGCACTTCGCTTAGACCCAGTTGCAATTGCTGCGCGGCTTGTTCCTGCAAAAGACGCAGGCCCTCGACGTCGCTCAGGTCTGTGCGCAGACGCTCGGCCCGCTGGTTCAGGGCCGGCGTCAGTTCAGCCAGCAACATGCCCGCGCGGGCCGTTCCATTTGGGCCATCGGGGTGCAGAAATGCGGTTGGGGCCTGACCGGGGGTCAAGGTCTGCAACACGGCCAACAATTGCGCGATTTCGCCATCGCGGGCCTCAAGCTGGCCACGCAATTGCGCCTCGCGGATCGCGGCGCGGCGCAGACCAGCGCGCATGGCCGAAAGCCCCGCCTCATAGGCCTGCACGGTCTGCGTCAAGGCTCGCACCCGGTCGCGCGCACTTTCGGCCTCACCAAGTTGAACTGACGCCGCTTCAAGCATGGCGCCGGCATCACGGGCCAGCGCGCCTGCGTCTTCCTGCGCTGCCAGTGGGCTTGTCAGCAGGCAAAGGGCAAAAGCGGCAAGGCGTCTCATGCGATCAGGCTTTGCCCTGTCATTTCTTCGGGCTGCTTCAGGCCCATCAGGTGCAACAGTGTCGGCGCAAGGTCGGCCAGCCGCCCTGAGTTCAAAGTCCCCTCGGCCCCGATCAGCGCGATTGGCACCAGATTGGTGGTATGCGCCGTATGCGGGGCTCCGGTGTCTGGGTCGATCATCACTTCGCAATTGCCGTGGTCCGCCGTCAAGATCATTGCCCCGCCAGCCGCTTCCAGCACCGGCAGCACGCGGGCCAACCCACGATCCACCGCCTCGCAGGCCGCGATGGCCGCGTCCAGATCGCCGGTATGGCCCACCATATCCGGGTTGGCGTAATTCACTACGGTCAGGTCATAGCCCGCTTCGATGGCCTCGATGAACTTGTCCGTGACTTCGACCGACGACATTTCGGGCTGCAGGTCATAGGTCGCAACGTTCGGCGATTTCGGCATCGCGCGATCCTCGCCCTGCTCCGGTCTTTCCTCGCCCCCGTTCAGGAAAAATGTGACATGGGGATATTTCTCGGTCTCGGCCAGCCGGAACTGGCGCAGACCCGCCCGTGCGACCCATGCGCCCAGCGTGTTCACGATTTCAGGCTTGGGGTATACGGTGGTCATATAGGCGCTGTGCGTCTGGGAATAATCCGCCATGCCCATCAGGCCGGACCAGTCGGGGCGCCCCTTGGTGTCGAACGCGTCAAAGCCGGGATCGCCAAGTGCTGCCATGATTTCGCGGGCGCGGTCAGCACGGAAGTTGAGGCAGAACAGCCCGTCGCCACTCTTTGCCCCCTTGTAGCCGTCCATCACCGTAGCCGGAATGAATTCATCTGTCTTGTCAGTTGCGTATGCGGCCTCGATCGCCGCCTTGGCGCTCTCGCTCACCGGTCCCTTGGCGCGTACAATCGCATCGAATGCGGTTTCGACCCGGTCCCAACGGTTGTCGCGATCCATCGCGAAGTAGCGACCGATCAGGGTGACGACGCGCGCCCCTTTGGGCAATTCCGCGCTGAGCGTTTCGAGATAGTCGAGGGCAGATTTCGGGGCAACGTCGCGCCCGTCGGTGATGGCGTGGATGACGACGCTCAGGCCAGCATCGGTACAGGCCTTGGCGGCGGCGATCAGATGGGTGATATGCCCGTGCACGCCGCCATCCGACATCACGCCCATCAGGTGCGCGCGCCCGTCCGCCGCCTTGATGGCGTCGATCCAGGCCGTCAGCCGTTCGTTGTGGAAAAAGCTGCCATCCTCGATCGCCAGATCGATCTGACCCAGATCCATTGCAACGACGCGGCCCGCGCCGATATTTGTATGTCCGACCTCTGAATTTCCCATCTGCCCGCGGGGCAGGCCCACGTCCGGGCCGTGGGTGATCAGCGTGGCATTGGGGCAGGTGGCCATGATGTGATCGAATGTGGGCGTGTTGGCGAGGGCCGGGGCGTTTCCGGTCGTTTCCTCACGCAGGCCCCAGCCATCGAGGATGCACAGAACGACGGGTTTTGGGGGTGCCATTGGCTTGGATACCTCTGCGTTTTTGTGTTGGGCGACTTCTAACGTGCGCAGAGCGCATTGGGAAGAACGGTTGCCTCATCACCGCACTTGTCTACTGTCCTTTGCAGACGGGGAGGTCACGAGATGAGCGAACATATGCTGGTGCACCTGAATGTCGTGCGCCCCATTGGCCCTTTCACGGCGAACCATCCCAATGCGCAATACTTCTTTGGCCAGTTGCCGAAACTGTTCGCGCAGGCCAAGGCGGATGGGGATATGTTCTGGCACAACCACGGCGCACGGGCCCCGGATGGGCGTTTCGTTGAAATGGGGGATATTCTTGCGCAGAACACGGAAGGGACCGGGGAAAACCTGCACATCCTGACCATGGCAGGCTGGCGCGACGTGGCGGCCATGCACCGATTCACCTATCGTGAACCGCTGCATATTGAGGGGATGAAAACCCTGCGCGACTGGGTGGATCGCAGTCAGGGGCCGACGATGGTGATGTGGTGGGCGACGCGTGGTGTCCGCGTGGGGCTGGACGAGGCATGGGATCGGTTGCAGATGCTGCGCAAGGACGGTGTGTCCGAACAGGCCTTCACGTTGCAAAACCGCTTCCCTGCACCAAACGGTGACTGACCAGCCTCCGTGCTGTTTTCCGATACGGAAAACATGGAAAACGTGCCGTTTTCAGCTAGGCTCTGTTTCAGGGATCGTCCCCTCAATCCGGATTGCCACGGGTAAAGCTTAGCTTGGACAGATCCGGCGCACGTGCTTGCGTATGCAGGACTGTCACCTCTGCCGCCCCCGGCGTCAGGATATGGCGCAACAGCGCTACGGGGTGGGCGCGCAGGGTCAGGCGGGTGGACACGTAATCCTCCACCACCTGCTCGCCTAATGTCATCTCGGGCAACAGGGCGGCGGGTTCGTCCACCACTTCCCCGTCGATATCCTGCGCAAACAGCGGCAGGGCGGGACCGGGCGCCAGTGCCTTGGCCTCCCACAACGCCTCGCGCCGCCCGATGTCGATGCCCGCAAAGGCGTCCGCCTCGGCCAGTCGCACCAGCACTGTCGGCCCGAGCCCTGCGCGCCGCCACACGTCGCGCACCGACTGATACCCGTTGCCGCGCGCCGCCGTGATCCACGTGGCGTCTTCCTCGCTCAGCCCCTTGATCTGGCGGAACCCAAGGCGCAAGGCGAGCCCACCGCGCCCGTCGGGTTCCATCACGTTGTCCCAGAAGCTGGCATTGATGCAGATCGGGCGCACCGTCACCCCGTGTTCGCGCGCATCCCGCACGATCTGGGCCGGGGCATAGAACCCCATCGGTTGCGAATTCAGCAGTGCGCAGGCGAAGATCCCCGGATGGTGGCATTTGAGCCAGCTTGAGGCATAGACCAGCAGCGCGAAACTGGCTGCATGGCTTTCGGGAAAGCCGTAAGACCCGAACCCCTCGATCTGGGAAAAACACCGCTCGGCAAAGTCCTGATCATAGCCGTTCTTCCGCATCCCCCGCAGGAACAGGGCGCGGAACTCGCTGACGCTGCCGTGCTTCTTGAAGGTCGCAAGCGAGCGGCGCAGCCGGTCCGCCTGATCGGGGGTGAACCCGGCACCCACGATGGCGATCTGCATCGCCTGTTCCTGAAACAGCGGCACACCCAGCGTCTTGCCCAGCACCGCGCCAAGTTCGTCCGACGGAAAGGATACCTCCTCCTCCCCATTCCGGCGGCGGATATAGGGGTGCACCATGTCGCCCTGGATGGGACCGGGGCGGATGATCGCCACCTCGATCACGAGGTCATAGAAATTGCGCGGCCGCATGCGGGGCAGAAAGTTCATCTGCGCGCGGCTTTCCACCTGAAACACCCCCACGCTGTCTGCCTCGCACAGCATGTCATAGACCGCCGGGTCCTCGGGCGGCAGCGTGGCAAGGGTATAGTCGCGCTGGTGGTGCATCTTCAGCAGATCGAAGGCCTTGCGGATGCAGGTCAGCATGCCAAGGGACAAAACGTCGATCTTGAGGATGCCAAGGCTGTCGATATCATCCTTGTCCCAGCAGATGACCGTGCGGTCCTCCATCGTCGCATTCTCGATGGGCACCAACTCATCCAATCGCCCTTCGGTGATGACGAACCCGCCCACATGCTGGGACAGGTGGCGGGGAAAGCCGTTGATCTCGTGCACCAGTTCGATCGTCTGGCGCAGGCGTTTGTCACGGTAATCAAGGCCGATTTCGGCCATCCGCTCGGCCTCGATCCCCTTGGTGGAAAAGAACCCCCACAGCTGCGATGACAGCGCCGAGATCGTGTCCTCGCTCAGCCCCATGGCGCGGCCCACCTCGCGTATGGCGCGCTTACCCCGGTAATGCACGACCGTCGCGCACAGGCCCGCGCGATGGCGGCCATAGGTCTGATAGATGTGTTGGATCACTTCCTCGCGCCGCTCGTGTTCGAAATCGACGTCGATGTCGGGGGGCTCGTCCCGCGCCTCGCTCACAAAGCGTTCGAACACCATCGTGCCCATTTCGGGGCTGACGGAAGTGACGCCCAGACAGTAACACACCACCGAATTGGCCGCCGACCCGCGGCCCTGACAGAGGATGCCACGGCTGCGGGCAAAGTGGACGATGTCGCGCACCGTGAGGAAGTAGGGTTCGTATTTCAGCTTGCCGATCAGGGTGAGTTCATGGCGCAGCAAGGTGCGCGCCTTTTCCGGCGCGCCCGCGGGGTAGCGCCATTTGAGTCCCTCATAGGCCAGCCGTTCCAGCCGTTGCCCGGGTGTTTCATTGTCGGTGATTTCCGACGGGTATTCATAGCGCAACTGATCGAGCGAAAAATCGAGACTGGCCGCCAGTGCGCCGCTGCGCTCCACCGCGCCCTCGTGCCCTGCAAACAGACGCAGCATGTCGTCTTCGCTGCGCAAACGCCCTTCGCCATTGGCCAAAGCGTTGCGCCCCAGATCATCGACGCGGGTTTTCAGCCGCACGGCGGTCAGCACATCCGCCAACCTGCGCCGCGCGCCGTGATGCATGCGCGGCGCGCCCGAGGCGAGTGTGGGCAGACCCAGCCCTTGCGCGATGTCGGTGATGTGATCGAACCGCCCGGTGTCACGGCCATCGTAACGCGGCACCAGCAGCACATGCATGTTCCCGCCAAAGCGGCGCGTCAGCCGTTTCGCCGTTGTCACCCAATCGCTCGCGCCGCCCTGCACCGTTTGCGCCTGTGGCCAGAGCAGCAGGTGCAGGCCGCCCGCAAATTCCTCGAGGTCGGACAGCTGGATGTCGCACGTACCCTTTTGCGCCCGAAGCCGCCCGCGCGAGATGATCCGGCACAGGGAGCGCCAGCCTGCGCGGTCCTTTGGCAGCACCGTGATCGGGGGGGCGTCCGTGAACACCAGCCGCGCCGCCGGGATCAGGCGCGGCACGGTGGTGATGGGTGCACGCGGCGGGTCGGGCAGATGATCGGGCTTGGGCGGTCCGATCAGCCCGTGGGTGGCATCGAAGTCCCGCCGTTCCCTGACGCTGCGCGCGATGGCCTTGCTTTGGGTATGTGCCCGCACGATCCCGGCCACCGAATTGTCATCCGCGATGGCCAGCCCTTCCATCCCCAGAAGGGCGGCACGCGCCATGTATTCCTCGGGGTGGGATGCCCCGGTGAGAAAGGTGAAATTGGACGTGGCGGACAGTTCGATGAACATTTTCGGCAGATTCGGTTGCAGCAGACGGTCAGTATATTCTTGTTTTGTTCTCTTTTGAAGCGACAGAGGGGCTCTGCCCCGCGCTGACGCGCCCCCGGGATTTTTTTAAATCGAAGAAGACAGGGAACACTGAACGGTTGCGCATCATTCGGGTCGATTGCGACGGCCTGATGCGGCAAAAAAGGCGCCAAAGGAGACTGACCATGCCCACATTCACAGCCCTGCCCACGCCCGTCGCAAACGCCTATCGCAACGGGGGGCCGGACGCTTTCGGCAACCCGCCCGAGCGCAAGGTCAGCGAAGGGCCCGGCAATCCCTGCCGCCATTGTCTGCAAAACATCCCCGAAGGGGCCGAAATGCTGGTGCTGGCCCACAAGCCCTTTGCAGGCACGCACGCCTATGCCGAGGTTGGTCCGATTTTCCTGTGTGCCGATGACTGCCCGCGCGGAGGTGGCAGCGACCTGCCACCGGTGTTGACCACCTCGCCCGATTACCTGATCAAGGGGTACTCGGCACAGGACCGCATCGTCTACGGCACCGGCGTCGTCAGCCCGACGCCCGAGCTTGAGGCGCGGATCGATGACATATTCGCCAACCCGGATGTCGCCTATATCCACGTCCGCTCGGCGCGCAACAACTGCTATCAGGCGCGGGTGGACCGGGACGGTTAGGGACTTGTCTGACTGTGCGCCTTGGCCCATAAACGCGCCTGCCCGCACGCAGCAACCCGAGGACACCGCCCATGACCATCGATGCGCCAGAGACCAAGATTGTCGACACCTACCGCGTTGCCTGCGACGGTAGCGAAGGGGCCTTGGGTCATCCGCGCGTCTGGTTGCAGATCCCGCAGGACACTGGCTGGGTCGAATGCCCCTATTGCGACTGCAAATACATCCACAGCGATTTCGAGGGCGCCGCCTGATCCGAGCACTCCGGCGCAGCGGGGCGGTTCTCGCCTGCCTTGTCGCTGTGTATTTCCTGGCGGCGTTGATTGGCGGTCTTGTACCCGGGCGCGCTGTGCCCACCGTGGGCAGTGAGACGCGGCAGATCGTTTTGGTGAATGGGCCGATCCATTACGACATTCTGATACCTATCGACGTCGCACGGCGCGACATGGGCTGGCTTGCGGCACAGGGACTCGCTCTTGATCACACCGATGTGCGCTGGCTGCTGGTGGGTTGGGGCGCGCGGGATTTCTACACCGCGACAGGCACCTATGGCGATGTATCGCTGCGCGCGATCTGGCGCGGGGTGACCGGGGACAGTTCCGTGATGCGGGTGAGTGTTGTCGGCGCGATTGATGATCATTGGCCAAGACTGGCGCTGGATGCAGTCCAGATGCGCCGCCTGACGACCGCAGTTACCGCAAATTTTGCCGGCGGCGCCTCAGCCGCGCCCCTTGACCATCCGGGGTTTTCGGACTTCGACCGGTTCTTTCCGTCTGAGGGCCGGTTTCATCTGTTCAACACCTGCAACGTCTGGGTCGGGGATACATTGCGCTCCGCGGGTCTGCGCTTTGGCCTTTGGACTCCGACGCCCTATGCCGTCACCATGTCATACCGCCTGTTCCACGGCGACTGAACGGCTCACACGCGCCAGATAAAATGGTCTGCGCCGAAAGGCGCGCCCTTGGATCACGGCTGGCCCCCCGCGCAAGGGCGTGGCAAAAGGGAAGCGTTACGCAAAGGTTCGGAGCATCGCATGGCACTTCAATTCGGCAAGGGATGCCATTTGCATCTGATCGACGGATCAGCCTTCATCTTTCGCGCCTATCACGCGCTGCCTCCCCTCACCCGCAAGTCCGACGGCCTTCCCATTGGCGCCGTGTCGGGATTTTGCAACATGCTCTACAAATATGTCGAAGGGAACACGGGTCCGGACGCGCCCACCCATGTCGCCGTGATCTTCGATAAGGGCAGTCATACCTTTCGCAACGACATGTACGACCTTTACAAAGCCAACCGAGAGGCGATGCCCGAGGACCTGCGCCCCCAGATCCCCCTGACCCGTCAGGCGACCGAGGCCTTCAACATCGCCTGCAAGGAGAAGGAAGGTTACGAGGCCGATGACATCATTGCCACCCTCGCCGTGCAGGCGCGCAAACTTGGCGGACGGGTCACCATCATCTCTTCGGACAAGGACCTTATGCAGTTGGTCGGCGACGGGGTCGAAATGCTGGATGCGATGAAGAACACCCGCATCGACCGCGACGGCGTCTTCGAAAAGTTCGGAGTCTATCCCGAGCGTGTGGTAGACGTGCAGGCACTGGCGGGCGACAGCGTCGACAACGTGCCCGGCGCGCCCGGCATCGGGATCAAGACGGCCGCCCTGCTCATCAACGAATACGGCGACCTTGACGCCCTGTTAGAGCGCGCATCCGAAATCAGGCAGCCCAAACGCCGCGAAACCCTGATCGAACACGCAGACCAGATCAGGCTCTCGCGCAGGCTGGTTCTGCTGGACGAAAACACGCCGCTCGACTTCTCCCTCGACGACCTCGAAGTGCGCGACCCCCACCCGGACCAGCTCATGCCCTTTCTGGCCGAGATGGAGTTCCGCACCCTCACCAAACGCATCGCCGACCAGCTTGGCGTGGACGCCCCCGAGATCAGGGAACCATCAGCGCCTCAGGGCGACGGCAGCCCCGACGCGCCCGACTTCGACAAGGCGAGCTACGAACACGTCCAAACCGCCGACCAACTGCAAACCTGGATCGACCTGATTTACGAGCGTGGCTATGTGGCTTTGGACACCGAAACCACGGGCCTCAATGAAATGACCGCAAACCTCGTGGGCATCTCGCTGGCCGTGAACCCTGGCCACGCATGCTACATACCACTGATCCACAAACAGGGCGGCGACGACCTGTTCGGCTCGGATGCGCTGTCCGACGGGCAGATGCCGCTGCAAACCGCGCTCGACATGCTGAAACCTGTGCTGGAGGACGACAGCATCCTCAAGATCGGGCAGAACATGAAATATGACGCCAAGATCTTTGCCCAGATCGGTATCACAGTGGCCCCCATCGACGACACAATGCTGATGTCCTACGCCATGCACGGCGGCCTCCACGGGCACGGCATGGACACGCTGTCCGAACGCTACCTCGGGCACACGCCCATCCCGATCAAACCTCTGTTGGGGTCGGGAAAATCCGCCAAGACCTTCGATCAGGTCCCGATCGGGGAAGCGGTGAAATATGCCGCCGAAGACGCCGACATCACCCTGCGCCTCTGGCAGATGTTCAAACCACTTCTGCACCGCGCGCAAGTCACACGCGTCTACGAAGCGCTTGAACGGCCCATGGTGCCCGTGCTGGCGGCGATGGAGCGTTCCGGCATCAAGGTCGACCGCGATACGCTGTCGCGCATGTCCAACGCCTTCGCGCAAAAGATGGCGGGACTCGAGGATGAAATCTACGAAATGGTGGGCCGCAAGTTCAACGTCGGCTCCCCCAAGCAGCTTGGCGAAATCCTGTTCGACGAGATGGGGATCGAGGGCGGCAAGAAGGGCAAGACCGGGGCCTACGCTACCGGTGCGGACGTGCTCGAAGACCTCGCAACGGAACACGAACTGCCCCGCCGCATCCTTGACTGGCGGCAACTGAGCAAGCTTAAATCGACCTATACGGACGCGTTGCAGGACCACATTAACAAGGACACGGGCCGGGTCCACACCTCCTATTCCATCGCGGGGGCGTCCACGGGCCGCCTCGCCTCGACCGATCCGAACCTGCAGAACATTCCGATCCGCACCGAAGAAGGGCGGCGCATCCGCGAGGCCTTCACCGCCGAACCGGGCAAGACCCTCGTCTCGCTCGACTACAGCCAGATCGAACTGCGCATCCTTGCCCACATCGCCAAAATCCCCGAACTGAAACAGGCGTTCGACGACGGCATCGACATCCACGCGCTCACGGCGTCCGAAATGTTCGACGTGCCGCTGGACCAGATGACCCCCGACATCCGCCGTCAGGCCAAGGCGATCAACTTCGGTGTGATCTACGGCATTTCCGGCTTCGGCCTCGCGCGCAACCTGCGCATTCCGCGGCCCGAGGCGCAGGGCTTCATCGACCGCTACTTCGAACGCTTCCCCGGCATCCGGACCTACATGGATGATACTAAGGCCTTCGCCAAGGAAAACGGGTACGTCCAGACCCTGTTCGGGCGGCGCATCCACACACCCGAAATCAACGCCAAGGGCCCCCGCGCCAGCTTTGCCTACCGCGCCGCGATCAACGCCCCCATTCAGGGAACAGCGGCAGACGTGATCCGCCGCGCCATGATCCGCATGCCGGACGCGATCGGGGACCTGCCGGCGGCCATGCTGCTACAGGTCCACGATGAACTGCTGTTCGAGGTCGAGGACGGCGCAGTGGACGACCTGATCAACGCAGCCCGCGACGTGATGGAAGGGGCTGCCGACCCCGTGGTGAAACTGGACGTGAAACTGTCCGTGGATGCCGGACAGGGGCAGAACTGGGCCGAGGCGCACTGAAACCCCAGACGGCGTCCAGTAATAAAGCAGGAAAGTTTTCGGAGCGTTGGTCTGAATTGCGCCACGGCGAATTTACGGAGGCTTGCGCCTTCGATTGCGTGCAGTGGCCCCAAGTGTATTCGGGGCGGCGAATGGCAGCTTCGGTCGCAAAGTTACCGATGCTGCGTTGTGCACAAAGGTCCGCTTGTGATGTGTCCAAGTTGCCTGCCGGTGAATTGCGGTCAAAGGGCACCTGATTATTCAAACTGGCTCCAACTGCCTGCTTGGGCTGTCGATATTCGACCAATCCCACTTCTTGATGGCACGATGCGAGTAATGGCGTCTGTTCCCCAAGGTGAGCATGGCGAGTTTTGGAAGGCGTGTGAGCGGTGCCAGATCACCGTCAATGATCTTCGCCTTCGTGCCGGCAATCCAAAGGGCCTTGAGATTGATCAGCCCTTCAAGCGGGGCGACGGATTCGATATCGCGCCCGTCCGCTATCGTCAGGACCTCAAGGTTTTTGAGAGAGGCGAGGCGATCCAGCGAGGTTACCTTGCTCACCTCCGCCAAGTGCAGGCAGCGGAGGGACTGGAGGTTTTCGATACCATCCAGGCTTTCAAGGCGATGACAGACCGACAGAGACAGCCGATCCAGATTCCGTAATTCTGCGATCGGCGCAAGAGACTGGATGCCACTATGTGCGACTTCGAGGTTCCGAAGGGATTGCAGATCCGCCAACCTGTCGGTTTTTTGCCAGTTGAGGCCAGTGATCTGGAGTCGCTGCAAGGCCTTTGCGTCAAAGACGGAGTGCAGTTTGGCTTGCCACTGCATCGTGCAGGATTGGAGGTTTGGAAGCTGATCCATCTGGACGGTGTGGCCCACCTTGAATTGTGCCACCAAACGCGTCAGCCCGGTCAAGTCCGGAACGGGTATTGGTTCGACGTACACGCCAGCTTCCGTGTAGGGCACGTGGAACAGCGTAATGAACGGCAATTCCTTCAGGAAAGTGTAGTCGTCACATCTGAAACCGTCGCGATAATGGAATGACAACCCGCCCACGTCATGCTTTTTCAGGAAATCGACCATTCCGGAATGCCAAGGGCCTTTGATGCGCGCGGTAGGCACGTGCATCGTTTCATCCTGATTGTAAGGGTTGTTGGCACGACGAAGCGGGGCTTCGGCAACCTCAATGGCTTTGCGCCAGCGGTTAAGTCCAAACATGTCAACTCCTGCTTGACGGTCTGCCCAGCGAGCCTATCGACGATGCGGAAACGGGAAGGGGACGTCGCGCTGCACGCGAGGCCGTATTCGATTTAGGGGTCGGCAAAGTTCCGGTCCTCCTTGTCCCAATCGATCCGCGGGTCCACGGTACTGCGCTTTTCCGATCCATTCAGCTCGGTCCATACATAGAATGTTTCCGCGTCGATCGTTTCACACCGCACGCTGCGAAATCTGCGCAGCTTGCGGAGGCTGTCCCAGATGAACAGCAGGCCGACGAAGGGCATCGCGGTGAAGATGACTTTGCCGATTTGTTCGTGTTTTTGGTATTCCGGCCCTGGATCTAGATCAAAGAACAGCACAAAGAGTGCCGCAAGTGCAGTCCAGATGATGCTGAAAACCAATGTGTGCATGCGGTGCGGCGCCATCCACGCGCTGTTTTTGAATTGCAGTTCTCTCTTTCAACGATTGCAACAATTTTTGGCCTATTTATGACGTCAAATTCATGCTCAACCGGGTAGCTGGAGTGCTCGGCTGCCCAGCGATGGCCAGTTCAAATCCAGAGCTGACATTAAATCCAGAGACATTGATGTCGGCTTCGTCCCGCAAAGCAGACAGCGACCAGCTTGTCCGAGAAGGCCTGTTTCGCGTAACCGATGCTCAAGACTCCCCTTGTTCGAGAGGTTCTTCACCCTGCCTATTCCTGCGGCCACCGCGAAAGCTGTCTTCACACGTAAAGGCAACTCATTAAACCCGAGGGTACGCAGGCAGGCTCAACCATCAGAGACCCGTAAAACCCATTGATTTTGAACCAGGGCCGTCGCTCCGGGAACAGTACAACCCGACACCCACCGGTCCATCCTTGCAAAAAGCACTGCAGCCTTCTTTCATGGCCCTCGGACGTTTGCTGGCAGACGGGAAGGCGATGCAGAATGACCGATATCTATGTCGAAGTGAAATCCCGCACCGACCTGCGCGCATGGCTGGCGGCCAACTATGACACTGCGACCTCTGTCTGGCTGGTCGTCTACAAGAAACCGTCGCCTCACCACCTCCCGTGGGGCGAAGCGGTCGAGGAACTGCTCTGCTGGGGCTGGGTGGATTCCGTCACGCGCAAGGTCGATGATGCACGCTCGTCATATCGCATATCTCCGCGCAACCCGAAATCGGCATGGTCTGCGGTGAACAAGGCCAAGGTTAAGGCCGCCCGTGCGTCCGGTGCGATGACATCTGCAGGCGAGGCCTTGATCGAAGCGGCGAAAGCCAACGGGATGTGGACATTCCTCGACGACGTAGAGCGGCTTGAGGTGCCGGATGACCTGGCTTCCGCCCTGTCTGACGCCGGGGTGCGCGACGTTTGGGATGACCACCCAAGATCGATCAAACGCGGCGCTCTTGAGTGGATCAAGACCGCCAAGACGCACACTACGCGGGCCAGGCGGGTCGACGACGTGGTGACCTCGGCCCAAGCTGGCCTGCGCCCGTCACCGTTTCGCAGGTAAGGCGGACATGTCGTCCGCCTCGCCCTCACTCTTCCTTGATCGTCAGTGCCGCGACGAGGCGGCGGGCAAAGGGGGCGACCACCAGCACGATGGGAAAGGCAACTGCCCAGCTTGGCAGCCAGCCGCCCATCCACTGAGCAACAAAACCGGGTACCAGCCCGATGGCGAAAAAGGTCGAAATGCCCGACACGATGAATGACATCATCCCGCTCAACAGAAGGCCAAAGGCGATATGTGCATAACGTTTGGGGATCATCTCAGTGCTCTTGATGCATCGGCGTTCGCCACTGTCCTAACCCCATTTCCAAACACTGGAAAGCGGTGCCGCGTGGAACCCTAACGCATCCAGCCCAGCCCGTTCTCTGTCCGCCCCTCTGGGGTGTATTCCGCACTGACCCACCCGTCGTATCCGCTGGCGTCAATCGCGGCAAACAGGGCGCCGAAGTCTATGGTGCCAGTGCCAGGCTGTGTGCGGTCCGGCGCGTCGCCGATCTGGATGTGGCGGATCAGGAGTTGATGCGCGTCGAACGTGCTCAGGGCATCCCCGGCAATCACTTGGGCATGGTAGCTATCGAATTGCAGGGCGATATTGGGCGCACCCACCTCTGCTATGATCTCGGCTGCAAGGTCATAGCTGGACATAAAGTATCCCGGATTTACACGCGTATTGAGCGGCTCAAGCATCAGGTAAAGCCCCTCGGGCAGGCTTTCGGCGGCGCGCCTCAGGTTTGCGATCATGGTGGCCTTTGCATCCGGGCCGTCCGCTGCTCCACTCATCACATGGATCATGCTGGCACCCAGCGTCTGCGCATAGCGCACAGCGCGGCGCATGTCGTAGTCAAACCGTGCCTCACCGCCGGGAGTGGCGGCAAATCCGCGGGGTCCCCCGGCATAATTCGGCCCCGGCGCATTGAGCAGGATCAACTCCAACCCGTTGCGCCGCAGCGCATTGCGGGTTTCAGGTGCAGGCACGTCGTAAGGAAACAGCACCTCGACCGCCTTGAACCCTGCCTCAGCGGCAGCGTCGAACCGGTCGAGATAGGGCAGTTCGGCCCAAAGGTGCGTGAGATTGGCGGCAAAGCGTGGCATTGCAGTCAACCTATCCACACAAGGAAGCAGGTGCCATCAAAAGGACTCAACCCACGGGCGCACCGCGATTTCGTTCGACCAGGTCGACCGATGCTGGTCGATCAGGTGCATGTAAGTGCCGGCAATCGCGTCCGGGTCCAGCATCCTGTCCGACCCGTCATCGGTACGTTCCGGTTGCCCTATGTTCGAAATGCCGCCGTCGATATTGATCCAGGCGACGTGTACCCCCTTGGGATGCAATTCGCGCGCCATGGATTCCGCCAGACCACGTTGGGCGAACTTGCCCATGGCAAAGGGGGCGGACTGGGCGAACCCTTTGACCCCTGCAGAGGCGCCGGTGAACAGGATGGTGCCGCGCCGCCCGTCCTCCTCGGACTGCTCCAGCATGCGTTTGGCTGCCGCCCGGCCCATCAGGAAGGATCCGAAGGCGGTGATTTCGATGGCGCGCCGGACTTCTTCGGGGTCCAGCTCTGCGATGGGGCCGCGCTGGCGGGCAGATGGATTGTAGATGGCCACACGCACAGGTGCATCGAGAGACGCGAAGAGCGCATCGACCTGGCCCGGATCGCTGCCATCCAAGGCCTCAGTCCGCGCGCCTGTCTCAGAGGCGAGGTCCGCGAGTTTGTCCGCATTGCGCGCAGCCAGAACCAGCGCGTACCCGTCGTCATGCAACCGCCGCGCCAACGAGGCTGAAAGCCCACTGCCTGCACCGATGATGACTGCCGTTCCCTTGTCCATGCCGCATCCTTTTCAAAGTGTTGCGATGGCGGTGACTACCACCGCCTTGCTATACCAGATGGCGCGCATCACGCGGGTCCGGCAAGTCGATGTGTATGCACAGGCGACTGTGCAAACCGTAAGGCGCACTTGCACGTGTGCCATGCCTGTCAAGGCAACTCCGCCGATGGGATGATGCCGAAAAACTGGCCACCGGACCACACCCCGAACCAATCGTCATGATGCACGCCCAGATCGACCAGCCGATAAAAGCTCTTGCGGTCGATCAGCGCCTCGAGGTTGGCGCGGATCAGGATGTAGGGCGATGGCTCACCCGTCTCTGCATCCCGCACGACACGGATCGGGTGGTCCGGTCCGGCCGCAGCCACATCGCCAACATGGGTTGTGAAGGTCAGCACCTGAGCGGTGCCTGTCCCCGAAGGTTCGAAATCCTGTGCCACGAACGGCGCGTCATCCACGGTGATCCCCACCTTTTCCACCGGGGTGACAAGGAAGTATTTCCCGTCTTCCAGCTTGAGAATCGATGAAAACAATTTGACCAATCCAGGCCGTCCGATGGGGGTGCCCTCGTAAAACCAGGTCCCGTCCCGCGCGATCCGCATGTCCAGATTTCCGCAAAACGGAGGATTCCATAAATGAACAGGCGGCAAACCGCGTGTTTTTGCAGCAGTGATCGACGCAACCAGCCCTTCGGCGTCCGGTGTCACGGTTTTTTGTCCACTCATATCTTTTGCCATTCCTGTACGAGGCAATAGGTTATGAGTAACAGTATATCCCGAATGAAAGAGAAGTCATGACCGACGCTGAGGATCTTGTTGCCGAAATCGAAGTTCTGGGGGGCAAACTGGCGCAAGCCAAGGCGTCGATCACCAAACGTTTCATTGGGCAGGAACGGGTCGTCGATCTGACTCTGACTGCCCTTTTGTGCGGTGGCCATGGTCTGCTGATCGGTCTGCCCGGTCTGGGCAAGACACGGCTGGTCGAAACCCTAAGCACGGTCATGGGCCTTGATGGCAGCCGCATCCAGTTCACGCCCGACCTGATGCCCGCAGACATCCTCGGCTCCGAAGTGCTGGACACCGCTGCAGATGGTACACGGGCTTTCCGCTTTGTACCCGGCCCGGTATTTTGTCAGCTTCTGATGGCGGACGAAATCAACCGCGCCAGCCCGCGCACCCAGTCCGCACTTTTGCAGGCGATGCAGGAAAAGGCAGTGACGGTCGCCGGGCAGGACCGCCCCCTTGGCGTGCCGTTCCACGTGCTGGCCACCCAGAACCCGATCGAGCAGGAAGGCACGTACCAACTGCCCGAAGCCCAGCTTGACCGTTTCCTTGTGCAGATCGACGTGATGTACCCCGACCGCGCGACCGAACGTGACATCCTGCTGGCCACCACAGGCACCGAAGATGCGAAATCCACAGCCGTGTTCACGGATGGCGAATTGCTGGCCGCGCAGACGTTGCTGCGGCGTATGCCCGTCGGTGACAGCGTGGTCGAGATGATCCTCGATCTGGTGCGTGCCTTCCGCCCCGGCGAGGCTGACGTGTCCGCGCGTGTCCGAGAAACCGTTGCATGGGGCCCCGGCCCGCGTGCCGCGCAGGCGCTGATGCTGGCTGTGCGCGCCCGCGCCCTGTTGCAGGGCCGTCTGGCCCCTTCGGCAGAGGATGTGATCGACATGGCCCGCCCCGTGCTCAGCCACCGTATGGCGCTGAACTTCGCAGCGCGCGCGCGGGGTGATAGCTTGTCCGAGTTGATCGACGAAACCGCCGCCAATCTTTCCAAACGCGAGGCTGCGGCGTGACAAACCCTCTCGCCCTGCGAGAAGCGGCAGAAACGCAGGCCGCCCGCTTGCCCGCACTTCTCGCGCGGGCAGAGCATTTGGCCGGTGCCGTTCTGCTGGGCGAACATGGCCGCCGTCGTGCGGGCATGGGGGATGATTTCTGGCAGTACCGCCCGGCCCAAGTCGGCGACAGCCGCCGCATGGTCGATCACCGCCGCAGCGCCATGGGCGACGTGCAGTTTGTGCGCGAACGTGAATGGCAGATTGCTCAGTCGGTAATGTTGTGGGTGGATCAGGGGGCGTCCATGCGCTTTGCCTCGACCGAGGATTTGCCGACCAAGGCCGACCGTGCCCGCGTGCTCGGCCTTGCCACGGCCATCCTGCTCAATCGCGGAGGAGAGCGCGTTGGCCTGACCGGCACTAGGCTGCCGCCGCGACGCGGCAACCTGCAGATCCTGCGCCTGGCCCAGATGTTTTCCGAGGATGCTGAGGATGATTATAGCCCGCCCGAGCATCGCGCCATGGTGCCCCACGCGCGGGCCGTGTTCATCTCGGACTTCATGGGTGATATCGAGGCGGTGCGCACCGCATTGACCAAGGCCGCCGACCGTGGTGTGCGCGGTGTCTTGCTGCACGTCCTCGACCCGGCGGAAGAGGCATTTCCCTTTCGCGGGCGCACCGTCTTTCAAAGCATCGGCGGCACGCTGGAGCATGAAACGCTAAAAGCGAACGACCTCAAGGAACGCTATCTTGAGCGTCTCGCGGCCCGCAAGGCCGAACTGGAACATTTGTGCGCCGTTGCAGGCTGGCAATACGGTGTGCATCACACGCAAACCACCGCGCAGGCGGGTCTGTTGTGGATCTGGCGGGCGTTGGATGGTGGAAGGGCACACACATGACCGTTATTGGTCCCATCGGGTTCCTCGCGCCATGGTTGCTTGTGGCGCTGGTCGCCCTGCCGATCCTGTGGCTGATCCTGCGCGCTATTCCACCTGCCCCGATCCGCCGCCGTTTTCCCGGTGTAGCGCTGCTGCTGGGCTTAAAGGACGACGAATCCGTATCGGACCGAACGCCGTGGTGGCTGTTGCTGCTGCGCATGCTGGCGGTGGCTGCGATGATCGTCGGACTGGCTGGGCCCGTGCTGAACCCCGAGGATAACGGACAGGCCGGAAGCGGCCCGCTTCTGGTGGTGATGGACGGCAGCTGGGCCGGAGCCGCAGGCTGGGCGCGCCAGATCGAAGGGGTAGAGGCCGAATTGCGCCGCGCCGGTGTGGCGGGCCGCGAAGTGGCGCTTTTGCATCTTGCCAACCCCGAGCCAGCCGTGTTCCAGGCCGCCAACACGATCACGACCCGCTTGCCTGGCCTTGAACCGTCGCCATGGCAACCGGGCGAGGCCGACGCACTTGTCGCGGTCCTGCCCGAAGGCAGTTTCGAAACGGTATGGTTCAGCGATGGTCTTGACTACACCGCGCGCAACACCCTTCTGGAAGCATTTGAGGCACGCGGCCAAGTGCGCGTGACGCAAGCGGTTTCGGACGTGATCGCCCTGACGCCCGCCACCTACAAGGATGGGCTTGTCGAACTCAGCGCCCTGCGTACCGCGCCGGGCAGCGAACGGGGCGTGACAATACTCGCCCAAGGACGTGACCCCGCAGGCAACCCCGCCGTGCTCGCTTCGGCCAACGCGGTGTTTCAACCCGGCGACACAACAGCTGAAACGGCCCTTTCCCTTCCGGCCGAGTTGCGTGCGCGCGTGACCCGCTTCGAGGTGCAGGCGGCCAAATCCGCAGGGGCGGTCACGCTGGTCGACGACAGCCTGCGCCGCCGCGAAGTCGCTTTGATTGCTGGGCGTGAAGGGCGCGAGGGCCTCGAATTGCTGTCGCCGTTGCATTACCTCGAACGCGCTTTGGACCCGACTGCAGACCTGCTGCGCGGCGCACTCAGCGATGTGCTGCCTGCCAACCCGGACGTGATCGTGCTGGCTGATGTAGCCACACTGTCGCCGGGCGAAGCCGATGCGATCTCGGATTGGGTTGAAAACGGTGGCCTGTTGCTCCGCTTTGCCGGGCCGCGCGTGGCGGCCAGCGACATTTCCCGTATTGACGAGGACCCGTTGATGCCCGTCCGCCTGCGCTCGGGCGGACGCAGTGTGGGCGGCGCGATGAGTTGGGGATCGCCCAAAACCCTTGCCGCGTTCTCCGAAGGGTCGCCGTTCTTTGGCCTTGCCGTCCCCCAAGACGTGACCATCACCGCGCAGGTCATGGCGCAACCCGACCCGACCCTGGCCGAACGGGTGATTGCCGAACTCAGCGATGGCACACCGTTGGTCACACGCAAGCGGTCGGGGCAAGGGCAGATCGTCCTGTTCCACGTCACAGCCAATGCCGAATGGTCGTCACTACCGTTGTCCGGCCTTTTTGTCGAAATGCTTGAACGGCTCGCGGTGTCGTCGACCAGTGCAGCGCCCAGTGCGGGTGATCTGGAGGGGACCATCTGGACGCCTCAGGTTGTCATGGACGGCTTTGGCGCCTTGCGCGATGCAGGTGCCATGCCCGGTGTATCCGGCCCGACCCTGATCAGCGCCCCGGCCAGCCCTGAACTGCTGCCCGGCGTCTACGTCTCGGGCGACCGCAGTCTGGCGCGCAATGTGCTGACAGCAGAGGATACGCTTGAACCAACCGAGTGGCCTGCCCGCATCGAAGTGTCGGGCCTTGCCATCGCGCCCGAACAGCCCCTTGGTGGTCTGCTTTTGGCTGCGGCCATCGGCCTGTTGTTGCTGGATGTTATCGCCTCACTCGCTCTGTCCGGGCGTCTGACAGGTAGCGTGCGTGCCAGCCGCACGGTGGCGATCGGTGCGCTGATGTTCATTGGCTTGTCCGGTGGACAGGCCGACGCCCAGCAAAGCCCCGAAGAAGAGATCGCCGCCGCATCCGAAGTCGTTCTGGCCCATGTCATCACCGGCAACCGCCAAGTGGACGAAGTGGCAGAGGCCGGGATGCGCGGCCTGTCTGACACGCTGTTCTTCCGAACCTCGGTCGAACCTGCCTCGCCAATCGGGGTCAATCTCGAAACCGACGAACTGGCGTTTTTCCCCGTGCTCTATTGGCCCATCACCCCGGATCAACCGCGCCCGTCGCGCGAAGCCTATGGCAAGCTCAACGATTACCTGCGCTCGGGTGGTTTGATCCTGTTTGACACCCGCGATGGTGATATCGCTGGGTTCGGAAATTCCAGCCCAAACGGGCGCAAGTTGCAGGACCTTGCCGCGCCGCTCGACATTCCCGCGCTGGAACCGATCCCGCGCGACCACGTGCTGACCCGCACCTTCTACCTGCTGCAGGATTTCCCGGGCCGCTACCTGAACGGCGAAGTTTGGGTCGAGGCCGCTCCCCCCGGGGCCGAACAGGTCGAGGGGATGCCGTTCCGCAACCTCAACGACGGGGTGACGCCCGTGGTGATCGGCGGCAACGACTGGGCGTCGGCCTGGGCCGTGACGCAGTCGGGTCAGGCGATGCTGCCGGTGGGCCGCGGGTTCGGCGGTGAGCGGCAGCGCGAACTCGCCTACCGCTTTGGCGTCAACCTTGTGATGCATGTGCTCACAGGCAACTACAAAAGCGATCAGGTGCATGTGCCTGCACTGCTGGATCGGCTGGGGCAATAATGACCGGAACCATCCTTTTCGACCCGCTGCTGCCGTGGCCCGTTCTGGCCGTGCTGGCGGCGATCGTGGCAGGCGGCGTGATCCTTGCGGTGATGCGCGGCCTCAGCGGTTGGGCCTTGCGTGGTGCCGCGGGCCTTGTCGTTCTGGCAGCGCTGTCCGGGCCATCACTGCAGGAAGAAGACCGCGCCCCGCTGAGCGATATCGTGATACTTGCCGAGGACGAAAGCGCCAGCCAGCGCCTGCGTGACCGCCCCGACCAGACCGCAAGTACCGCAGACGCCATCGAAGCCGCTCTTCTGGGTCGAGAAGACACCGAAGTGCGCCGCGTCTCGGTTCCCGACGGGGACGAGGATTCAGGCACCCGCCTGATGACCGCCCTGTCCGACGCGCTCGCCGAAGAACCCCGTGCCCGTGTCGCGGGTCTGATCGCGATCAGCGATGGTCAGGTGCATGATGCTGACCTGCCGCTTGATCTGCCAGCCCCGCTGCACCTGCTACTGACGGGCAAGGACACCGACTGGGACCGCCGCCTGTTGGTCAAGAACGCCCCGGCCTTTGCCATCATAGGTGAATCCGTGACCCTGACCCTGCGGATCGAAGATAGCGGGGCCGCCCCCGCCAACAACGGGACGGCCCCCTTGGATATCTCGGTCGATGGGGCGGAACCGCAACGCTACAACGTGCGTATCGGCGAAGATATCGAGCTGCCCGTGACCCTGCCCCATGGCGGGCGCAACGTGATCCAGTTCACTGTGCCCGAAGCGGATGGCGAGTTGACAGACCGCAACAACACCGCGCTGATCCAGATGAACGGCGTGCGCGATCGTTTGCGTGTGCTTCTGGTCTCGGGTGAACCTCACGCTGGCGGGCGCACATGGCGCAATCTCCTGAAATCTGACAGCTCAGTCGATCTGGTCCACTTCACCATCTTGCGCCCGCCGGAGAAACAGGACGGTGTGCCGGTGGGCGAACTGTCTCTCATCGCGTTCCCGACCCGCGAGTTGTTTCTGGAAAAGATCGACGATTTCGACCTGATCATCTTTGACCGTTACAAGCGGCGGGGCATCCTGCCCTCGCTCTACCTCGACAATGTCGCGCGCTATATCCGCGAAGGCGGGGCCGTGCTGGTCGCCGCTGGCCCGGATTTCGCCGGCGCGGACAGCCTCTACCGTTCGCCCCTTGGCGCGGTTTTGCCCGCCGAGCCGTCCGCACGGGTGCTGGAAGAGGCCTATCGCCCGACCGTCTCCGAAATCGGCAATCGCCACCCCGTCACCACCGGCCTGCCCGACGCAGGCGACTGGGGCCGCTGGCTGCGTCAGATCGACGTCACCGCACGCGATGACAGCGTGGTTGTGATGGAGGGAGTGGATGAACGCCCTCTGCTGGTGCTTGAGCGGGTCGAGGAAGGGCGCGTGGCGCTGCTCGCCTCCGACCACGCATGGCTATGGAACCGTGGCTATGAAGGTGGCGGGCCGCAGCTCGAGCTGCTGCGTCGTCTGGCCCATTGGATGATGAAGGAACCGGAGCTTGAGGAAGAGGCGCTGACCGCCGTCGCTACCGGCCAGTCTATGCGCATTCAGCGCCGCACTTTGTCGGACTTGGCGCCGCCTGTAACTATCACCGGCCCGGATGGTACAGTGACCGAGCTCGACTTGTCCGAAGCTGCGCCAGGTCAGTTTGAAACCCGCTTCGACGGGCCCGAGATCGGCCTATATCGCCTTGAGAATGGCGACCAGACGGCTGTGATCGGCCTTGGCCCCGCCGCGCCCAAGGAATTCGAGGCGACGATCGCGACAGGCGATGTACTGGCCGCCCGTGTCGAGAGCACCCGCGGCGGTGTATTACGCGTCGAAGATGGTGTTCCGAGAATCCGCACCGTACGCGAGGGGCGACCCGCCGCAGGGCGCGGCTGGATCGGGATTACCCCGCGCGGAGCTTACGAGACGCAGGATGTACGCCAGATGTCCCTGCTGCCGCCATGGCTGGTCTTGCTCATGGCTGCGGGGTTCATCACGGCGGCATGGCTGCGCGAGGGCCGACGTTAGGGGCGCAGTTCCACTGCGACACGGGCGGACCGACCAGCCGCATCGATCACAGCAATGTCGGAAAACCCAAGCTCTAGCCGCCCAATGTCGATGTGCCGTTCGCGCAAGCCCGATCGCACGGGCGCGCCGTTCAGCAACACTGTCAGTGGCAGAACGCCGCCCTCGACCTTGATCACCGTATCGGCCTGTGCCAGCACCGCCCCATCCGGGGGAAAGGCCATTTCAGGCCCAGCCCTGTCCGGTTGCACGCGGCCAAAGCGACGCATAGGAGTTGGCAGTTCTGCCGTGGTCACGATAAGCGTATCGGCTGGCGGTGGCGGTGCGGGATCGAAAGTGGGTTTCAACCGTCCAAAGGCTTCGAACAGCAGCGGGGCCGCATTATCGCTGCCAAAGGCACCGGGGACGGGCGTGCCATCTGGCCGCCCAATCCACACCCCGATCACATGACCCCCGTCATACCCAAAGGCCCAGGCGTCCCGGTGCCCATACGACGTGCCGGTTTTAAAGGCCAGCCCTGCAGGTGCACCCGCTGGCGGGACAATGCCGCGCAGGATATCCCCGACTTGCCAAGCCGCGCGCGGGGCCAGAACGCGGCGCGCGGGCGCTGTGTCGATCCGCTGGTTGGACACTGGAACGGAGATACCCAACTGCGCAAGGCCCGCGTAGATGCGGGCGATATCTTCAAGGCTCAGACCCACGCCGCCCAAAGCCACTGCCAACCCCGGCTTGCCTCCCGGCAGGACGGGCTCCGCACCGAACGCACGCATCGCCGCCATTAGCCGATCCGGTCCCAGCGCATCCGTCAGCGCCACGGGTGGGATGTTCAGGGACTGCGCAAGGGCCGCACGTGCGGTCACGTCGCCGCGAAACTGGCCATCAAAGTTCTGCGGGGCATAGCGCCCGAACCGGGTGGGGCGGTCGGCAAAGACCGTCTCGGGGTGGGCCAGCCCGCGATCGAATGCCAGCCCGTATATCAGCGGCTTTAGCGTCGAGCCGGGCGAGCGTTTGGCGCGGGTCATGTCGATGAACCCCAAAGCTGCTTGCGCATCCGAATAGTGTGGTGCCCCCACGCGTGCGCGCACCTCGCCCGTGACGTGGTCAACCACGATCAGTGCCGCGCTGACGCCCGCGCGTTGGGTGGCGGCGTGGGTCCTGACCAACGTTTCCATCTTTTGTTGCACTTGGGCATCCAGCGTCGTCGTGAAGTGACGCGCTGCGGGATTGTCGATGCGCAGCGCATCCGCCAAATGCGGAGCGAAACGGGGCAAGGGGCGCATCATGCGTGGCACATCCGCATCCGAAGGTGCAGCCCCGACCCGCGCCAGTACCCGATCCCGCGCGGCGCGTGCAGCGGCGGCATGCCGATCTGGACGGCGCGTTTCAGGAGACTGCGGCAAGGCCACCAGCAGCGCTACCTGCGACGGTGACAGGCGGCTTGGTTCTTTGCCGAACCAAACGAAGGCAGCGCTGCGCACCCCTTCGATCCGCCCGCCATAGGGGGCGTGTTGCAGGTACAGATGCAGGATCTGGTCCTTGGTCAGCTTCCGCTCCAAGGCCCAGGCCAGACGCATCTGGCGCAGCTTGCCATGCACCGACCCCGTGCCGGAATTTTCAAGCAGCCGTGCCACTTGCATGGTCAGGGTTGAGCCACCGGAGACGATCTCGCCGGACGTTATTGCCTGACCCAAGGCACGCAGCATGGCGCGGTTGTCCACGCCGTTGTGCTGGTAAAACCGCTTGTCTTCGTAGGCGATCAGCATGTCGGTAAAGGCGCGGTCGACCGATCCCGGCGCCACTGCCAAACGTATCCGCCCATCCTCGACACCAAAAGCGCGCATCAGGGTGCCGTTGCGGTCGACCATCTCGACCGATGTGGTCGCCAGTGTCGGCGGCAGCGAAGTGCGGTCCACCCAACTGTCCCAACCATCCCGCGCGACAGCCGCTGCCAACAGCAGCACGACCAAAGTGAACAGAGGGTGGTGGGTTCGCCTCACTCGGTCACCACCGTGCGCCCGGTGTCGGTAACGGCGCGGTATTCGGCGCGGTACATATCCTCGACCAGTGCCGCCGGGTGGTGGAAATCGCCCGGGCTGACGGCCCGCGCGATATAGGCCAGTTCAAACGGGTCCTCCCCGCGATGATCCACAGCCGCAAGGAAACGGTCGCTGCGGAATTCGGCATGCTCTGCGTTGGCCGTGTTCAACCAGTCGAGCCCACCCACATCGCCCGAGCGCAACAGGTTCGGGTTGTCGATTTCGATCCCCGCGGGCAGCGGGTCGTCGATCATCAGGCGGGCGCCGATCGCCTCGAACGGGGTGACGCGCAGCACGATCACGCGGCGTTCGCCGATGGTCCATGGCCCGTCCACCTGTTGCCCGTCCATGTCGTAGGCGGTCCGGGTGATGGCATAGCCGTACCCGCCCGCCTCGGGCGCGACGATGGGCACGCCATAGGTCGTCAGGGTCACATCCTGTGCCACGCCAGACAGGTTGCGGATTTGCGACACTGCCTCGCCAGCCTCGCGGGTCTGCACCAGCGGGCCGCCGACGGGCGTGTCATCGACACTTAGAACCGCCGCGCCTGTTTCGCTGCGCAGGGCCTGTGCCGCCATCAGCACCTGTGCGGCCTCTTGCGTTGTATACCGCCCCTGCCGGGTGGTGATGTCGGCGGCAAGCTGGCTGCGGTCGATCACCGTGCTGCCGGACTCGGCGGCCAGATGCAGCAGACCGGCGGCATCGCGCAGCGGCGTGCCATAGTCATCGCGCCATCCGCCCGGGCCGGTGCCGGTGCGCAGGGCAAGGTCCTGCGCCAGTGCGAACATCCGATCCGCGCGGGTCTGTTCGCCATAGCTTGCCAGCGCCGCGCCCATTTGGGCGCGAGCCAGCGGTGTCGCGAACGCCTCGGCCTTGGTGTCCGCGTAGTAGCGCAGATCGCCGATGGAGGCGGCTCCGGCCCGCGCCAGCACCATCAACGCATAGGCGACATCCTCGCCGCCCTCGTCGAAGTCCGGAGCATAGTTGATCCGGTTGCGCAGGTTGTCGAGCGCGCTGCGCACCGGCTGTTCGGGCACATCGTACCCTTGTGCCTGCGCGCGGGTAAGGAAGTCGGTGACATAGGCGTCCAGCCAGAAATCCCCCGACTGCGCCGTCCAGAGCCCAAACGCGCCGTCGCTGGCCTGCCGCGTCAGGACGCGGGTGATCGCCCCGTCGATCCGCCCCGCAATCCCGTCGATGCCTGCCGCGCCGGCGGTCTGGGGGACATAAAGCAGCGGCAGCGCGGCCGAGGTCACCTGTTCGGTGCAGCCATAGGGATAACGATCCAGTTGGCGCAGCAGCCCGGGCATGTCGAAGCGCGCAAGCGGGCCTGCGGCCAGTGTTGCGCGGGCCGTGTCGGAGCGCAGGTCGGCAAAGACATTGTCGTCAAACGTCAGCACCTCGCCTGCCCCGAGGCTGAAGCGGCGCGTGGTCGCCGTGACCGGATCGTTCGCGCGCACGCCAAGGGTCAGCGCCTTGGTCAGAACGGTTCCATCCGGCGTCGTCAGGGCGATGGCGATGCCGTGATCGCCGGTCTCGTAGGCGGCAAGGGGCAGGCCGACCCGCACGGTGCCGCCCTGCGCCAGCTCGATCTGCGCCGGGGCGTCCCCGAGATCCAGACCCGTCGCGCTGACGGTCAACCCCATGGTCCCTGCCGTGCCGCTCGCATGCACGAATTCAAGCATCACGCGGCTTTGGTCCGCGGGGGCAAGAAAACGGGGCAGGGCCGCCGAAATCACGACGGGGTCGCGCGCCAGCATGTCCTGCGTCGCCTGCCCGACGCCCGTGTCGGACCAGGCCACCGCCATCAGCCGGATGCTGCCGTTGAAATTCGGGCGTGGCACGGTGATCGTCGCGGTGCCGTCCGCGCCGACCTCGACGGGACCGGCAAAGGCGGCCATCACCGCCTCGGTCGGCGGCGGGCCCGCGCGGGTCATCCCGCCGGATGCGTCCCCGCCGGACCGGACGGTGCCCATGGCCCCGTTGCCCGCGTCGATCAGACGGCCGTACATGTCGCGCAATTCCACCCCGAGACGGCGCTGGCCGAAATAGTGATCCTGCGGGTCCGGGGCCTCGAACCTCGTGAGGTTCAGGATGCCCACGTCAACGGCGGCAAGGGTGACATAGCCCGTCGCATCGCCAAGCCCGTCGACCCGCACGGTCACGTCCGTGCTGCCGACCTGCCCATCCACCGCGTCGGGCGCGTCGATGGTGACGGCCAGAGCCTTGGCTCCGGGATCGACGCGGGCGTGGGCCAGCCCCAGAACCCGTGCCGGCCCGGGGCCAGTCCCGCCGCTGCGCAGGAGGGACGCGGTGACATAGGCCCCCGTGCCCCAGTCGGCCGTGACGTCAAGGGGCATAAGCGTTTCCCCTGCCGATACCGCGATCGCCTGACGGGCGATCACGTCGCCCGATAGCACCGACACAAGCGCCTGCCCGTCGAAGGGCGCGACAAGGCGCAGTTGCGCGGTATCGCCCACCGCATAGCTTTCGGCGTCCAGCGACAGCTCCAGCCGGTCCGGCGTGCTGGAACTGTCCGCCCCGCCGTACCAGCCAGCCGAAAAGGCGACCGAACTGGCGGTATAGCGGCCTCCTTGAGCCTCGACCACCAGTTCGTAATCACCCCACTCCGTAGCAAAATCCAATCGTTGGGCCGTGTCACCCAATGCCATCTCACCGCGCGCGATTCTGATGCGGCGCGTGACGGGTTCCCAATTCCAACTGCCATAAAGCTGATACCACTGATACCGTGTCTCGACCCGGTTAACGGTCCACTGCACGGGCAGGTCCTGCGCCCCAAGAGCCACAAGGTCGAACTGGGCGGTGCCACCTTCAGGCAGCACGTCGTCAAAGCCCGGTTTGATCCCGATCACAGGACCATCTGGCGCGACGGGCCGGATCAGATCACGCTCGACCGGGCGTCCGCCACTGTCGGAGACGCGCACAGTTGTGACAGCCTCAAGCAGCACGCCTTCGGTTTCGACCTCGGGCCATTCAAGCGTCACTCGGGCCTGCCCATCGGCGTTCGTGCGTCCACCGTCGAAATACTGGCGCTGGGATGCAAACCCTGCGTCGTGGCGTCCGAACCGATAGCCGGGCCAGCCGGCAATCGCATCGCGGCGCTGCACGCGCACGTCGCCCTCGACCACCAGATCGGCTCCGGGTGCGCCGAAAAGGTACTGCGCATCGACGTTGACGATGGCCGGGGTGTCGAGGCGCAGATCACCTTCGGACATGTCCAGTTCGACCGCGATCCGGTCGGGGATGAAATCCTCGACCAGCACGGTGGTGGTGGCCAGTGGCGGGGCATCTAGGTCGCCCATGATCGCGATCCGCCAAGTCCCGCGCGGGGCGCTTTCGGCCAGCGGCATGGCTATAACGTGTCCGCCCGCGTTATCTGTCGCGCTGACGGTGCGGCTGTATTCCACCCCGTCCGGGCGGCTGAGGATCGTGGTCAGCGGAAGGCCCTGCACGGCCTGTACCGTGTCGTCGCGCGCCAGTGCCGTGGCAAAGATGGTGGAGCCGGGGCGGTAAGCCCCACGATCCGTGGCCAGAAAGACATCAATGGGCGGGGCGGGCGGACGTCCCTCGACCCCGCGATCAGACAGATCGAACGCGGCATCGGTCAGGGGCAGGAAAACGAAATCATCGCCCGTTTCGACCTGCACCAGCGCGGGGGCCGCCGCGCCGCGTCCGCGTGTCAGCCCCGCCTCGAACCTGGCAAAGCCCTCCTCATCGGTGGTGGTGATGCCAAGCACCGCATTGGCGCGCGACAAGAGGGCCACCTTGGCCCCGGACACTGCACCTGCATCGCCCAGACTGCGCACAGCCGCAGTGAGCCCGTCATTGCCCTGCCAGGTGGTGATCCCGAGGTCGGACAGCACGAACCACTGCGCTGCCGACAGAACCTCGTAAGAGTCATTGCCCGGTTCACGAGCCGTCAGAACGTAGATGCCCGGGGGCTGATCCTTTATCACATCGCCAAGAGGCAAGCGGGTCAGCACCTCGCTGTTGAGCGCCACCTGCACATCGCCCGTGCCACGCCAGATTTCCTGCGCGATCTCGTCGTTGAACTGCTCGGCCTGCCATTGCGACATTGGACGGCCAAAAAAATCTCCGCGCAGCGATTGCACAAGGTTGCGGTCGCTCACCCGGCTGAGGACCAGATCGACGGTGTCCACATTCACCGTCTCAATCGGAATGCTCGCACCCGCGCTGCGTGGCAGCACATACGCGCGCCCCGGAAAGCGCACGACAGGCGCGCGGTCGCGCACGTAAAGGGTCAGAGGGACGTCCTTGCCGAGCACCTCTCCACTGGCCCCCGGCAGGCCGGAGCGCAGCGTGAGACGATAGCGTTCGCCGTGGCGCACCCCGTCCAGACACAGGTCGCGGCCGCTGATGCTGGGGATCAGGTTATCGGCCTCACTGCGCACGAAGGGGTCGTAATCGACACCCGCCTGCACCAGCGGTTCAGAGAATGTTGCACAGATGCGCGGTTGGGCCACATCGCTGTCCACGCGGGTGTCGACGACACGAAAGCCGTACTTACCCACCGCCTCGTCCAGGTCGGCGGCAATGTCTTCGCGCGGTTGCAGGGCCTGCGCAAGTCGCAAGGCGGGGATCATGTCACGTCCACGCCCGTTCGCCTCAAGCGCCTCGGCAAGGCCCTGCAGGGCGCTGGCCTGCACCCCTGCATTGGAGGCGCGCAGATATCCGTTGAGCGCTGCGGGCACGGCATCGCGCCGCGCCGCATTGCGCAGGCCCGAGGATGCATTGTCACCCAGCCGCAGAGCGATATAAGCATACCGGGTCCAAAGATCGGGCGCGTCACTGACCCCCACCGCCGCTCCGGTCCAAAGCAAAGCGCCTGCACGGTCCCCCTGATCCCACGCTTGGCGCGAGGCAGCCAACAATGCCTCAACGGGCTGGCCGTTCGCCGGATAGCGCGGACCGATCGCCAATGCCAATGCACGGGAAGCGACCGCATCCTGTTCGCTGACACCCAAGGCGGAGGCCCGGTCGCGGGCCAGTTGCTGCAACCCGCTCGGTACGTTCAAGCGTTCAGCGGAAATCGCCCCGACATAGGGTTGGCGATCCGTAATGGCGGATTTAGGGAAACAGGCGTTGGACCGGCTGTTGAACGTAAAGGCAACGCATTGATCGTCCGCGCTGCACGCCCGCTGGCAAGCCTCGAAACTGGTATCGAACAGGGCACTGCGGTCGGCCCCGTAAAAGTCCATGTCCTGCATCAGCACATAGCGTTGATCCGGTACGATCTGCTGGGCCAGCGGCGCACTGGCCCAGATGACAGCAAGGCAGGTCAGGATGAAACGGTGCATGACAAAATCTCCGGGCTCAAATGGCAGGCTTGGGTTTCAGCCTGCCACGTGGGACAGGGCCCATGCAAATGATTCAAGCGGCGCGGGTTAAGTCGTTATTCACCCTCTTTGTGACATATCTGAGCTGACGGGAATCTGGCGGAGCACGTGAATGAGCCTTGCAAACAAGCTCGCCATTGAGCGGCGTGGGCGCCTTGCCGCAGAGCGTTTGCTGGAGTTGAAACAGGCTGAACTCTCTGCCGCCAACCGCAAACTTGGCCGCCACGCCGCCGCCCTGCAAGGCGAAATTGTCGAGACGCGCGCCGAGGTCGAGACCGTCAAAACCGAAAACGAGCGGGTGAAAACCGAGTTGGGTCAGGCCAACCAAAAGGTTGAAATCGCCGAACGACGGTTGTGGCATTCGGTACAGACGATAACAGATGGCTTTGCGTTCTTTAACTCCGACAACCGGATGATCGCAGCCAACAGCAGCTATCTGGCCATCTTTGAAGGTCTGGAAATGATCAGGCCCGGCGTACATTACGTGACCATCCTTCAGGTGCTCACGGATGAGGGAATCGTGAATACCGGCACGCTCAAGGCGGATGACTGGCGCCAGATGATGACAGACCGCTGGATGCAACCCCAGCCGGAAGCGGTGACGATCCGGCTTTGGAATAACCAATATGTCAAGCTGGTCGACCGGCGCGGGCAGGGGGGCGACATCGTTTCGCTCGGGCTCAACATCACCGAATCCGTGCAATACGAAAAGGAGCTGAAAGCCGCCCGCGCCGAGGCGGAGGCCGCGAGCCGCGCCAAGTCCGCCTTCCTTGCCAACATGAGCCACGAGATCAGAACCCCGATGAACGGCGTTGTCGGTATGGCTGAATTGCTGGGCGACACGGGGTTGAACGAAGAACAGCAGCTATACGTCGACACGATCAAGAATTCCGGAGAGGCGCTGCTGGTCATCATCAATGATGTCCTCGATTATTCCAAGATCGAGGCGCAGAAACTGCAATTGCACCCCGAACCCTTCGATCTTGAACGTTGCATCCACGAAATCATGATGCTGTTGCAGCCCTCGGCGCGGGACAAGAACCTGACGCTGCTGGTAGATTTCGATCTGTTCCTGCCCACTACCTATATTGGTGATCCGGGCCGCATCCGGCAGGTGCTGACCAACCTGATGGGCAATGCGGTCAAGTTCACGGCGCAGGGGCACGTGATTGTGCGCGTGACCGGCGTGCCTGATCTCGAAGGCGGTCGGGCGGACGTCAACATCGCCATCGAGGACACAGGCATCGGCATTCCCGAGGACAAGATCGACCATATATTCGGTGAATTCAATCAGGTCGAAAACGAACGCAACCGCCAGTTCGACGGTACCGGCCTTGGGCTTGCGATCTCGCAACGGCTGGTCGGACTGATGGGCGGTGAAATGTGGGTGACCAGCGAGGATGGTGTGGGATCATGCTTTGGGTTCCGTATTCCGCTTGAACTCAGCAGCGCCGAATTGCCTCAGCAACCCCCCGTGCCTGCAGGGTTGCGCCGGGTTCTCGTCGTCGACGACATAGAGGCGAACCGCACGATTCTGCGCCGTCAGCTTGAGCAGATCGGGTTGGGCGTGATCACCTGTGCCAACGGAGCCGAGGCGTTGCAGAACCTGAGCGATATCGACCTAGTCCTGACCGACCACAACATGCCCGAAATGGATGGTCTGGAACTGGCCGACGCGATGCGCAAGCAGGACGTGAATACGCCGATCATTTTGCTCAGCTCCAACCCCAGTTTCGCTGAGAACGACCCCGGAGCGGGGCATCTTCACGCGATCCTGCAAAAACCCGTGCCGCGCGCCGACCTGTTCGCACGCCTGCAATCGGTTGGGCCGTTGATCACTCAACAGGACGTGCTGCCTGTCGCCGCAGTCACCGAACCGCGAAAAATGCGGGTGCTTGCGGCAGAGGACAACAAGACCAATCGGCTGGTGTTCAGCAAGATGGTCAAGGATGCGGATATCGAACTGCAGTTCGCGGCAAACGGGGTCGAAGCCGTGGCCTTGTTCCAAAGTTTTGCGCCTGACATGATCTTCATGGATATTTCGATGCCCGAAATGGATGGAAAGGAAGCGACCGAGAACATTCGCAGGATAGAAGCAGAGACGGGCGGCCATGTGCCCATCGTTGCCCTGACCGCGCACGCCATGGATGGCGACGATCAGGGAATTCTTGCGAGCGGCATCGACCACTATTTGACCAAGCCGCTGCGCAAACCCGAAATACACGGAAAGCTGCGTGACTTGTGTCCAGAGGACGCGGCGCCGCCGTTACCGGAAGAAGATCCCGCGACGCGTCAGGCCGGATAAGGTCGCACGAAAACCAGCTTGGTACCATCCGATGCCTCCGGCTGAAACCGGTAGCCATCGGCGGTGAACGCCTTCACCCCGCCCACATCACGCACACGGTTTTGTACGATGTGACGCGCCATCGCGCCTCGGGCGCGCTTGGCGAAAAAACTGACGATTTTGGGGCCTGCGCCTTTGTCTTCCATGAAAACCGGCGTGATCACGCGCGGCTTCAGCGTCTTTTCCGGCACCGCCCCGAAATATTCCTGACTGGCGCAGTTGACGAGTATGTCCGCACCGACTTCTTCGGCCTGTGCATTCAGCGCTTTGGCGATATCCCCGCGCCAGTAGTCGTATAGCGACCCACCCCGCCGTGTTTTCAGCCGGCTACCCATTTCCAGTCGGTAGGGCTGAATCGCGTCCAGAGGACGCAGTAGGCCATAAAGCCCCGACAGAATCCGCAGGTGATCTTGGGCATAAGCCGTGTCCTGTGCCGACAGGTTCGCCGCGTCGAGCCCCTGATAGGTGTCACCGGCAAAGGCCAACATTGCCGGGCGTGTCACATCCGCCCCTGGCGCGTCCTCGAACGCATGAAACCGGTCGCGGTTCAATCGCGCCAGATCGTCGCTCAGGTCCATCAGTGCCTTGAGCTTGCCAAGCGTCAGATTTCGCGCGGTACGCGCAAGCCGCACAGCGTCGTCCTGCATTTCTGGCGCAGTCGTCGCAACGTCTCGTTCCGCCCAATCCAGCCGCTTGGCTGGGGAAATCACCACCAACATCTTTCTTGCCCCCAAATCCTTGACGCTGATCTAGCCCGCGTGGCGCAGCACGTCCAGAAAGGCGGGTCCGAAACGTTCCGCCTTGCGATCCCCCAGCAGCCGTTCCAGCGCGCTTTCGTCGCCACCGCGCAGTTGTGCGACCTTGGCCAGTTGCGATGCCGAACAACTCAGCGGCTTGTCCGTTCCATCCGATCCACGCGCCAATTCTGCCTGAACCGCCAGCAACTGGTCATAGATCGCGCCCGCATCCTGCCCCGCCAGCTTGCGCCGCGTGGGATGCAGGGCCGCCGCCTCTCCGTTGATCACTTCGAGGAACGCGTCCCCGAATTTGTCCAACTTCTTGGCTCCAACGCCGCTGATCTGCGCCATCTGGTCGAGGTTGTTGGGCCGCTTCTCGGCCATCTCGATCAGGGTGCGGTCGGGAAAGATCACGTATGCGGGTACGCGCGCGGTCTCCGCCAGCCCGCGCCGCTTCGCTTTCAGTGCGCTGAGCAAGGGCGCATTTTCCTCGCTCACCATCTCCTTGACCGCAGGGCGGCGTTCGGCGGCGGCGGTGATCGTATCGCTGCGTAAGGTAATCTTGGCCTCATCCCGCAGGATCGGCAAAGCCGCGTCTGTCATGCGCAACGCGCCGTGTCGGTCCGGGTCGGGGCGGACAAGGTCGTGGCCCATCATCTGCCGGAACACGGCCTGCCATTGCCCTTTGGAGTATTCTTTGCCCACGCCATAGGTGGGCAACCGATCATGACCGCGTTGTTTTATCTTGTCTGTCTGCGCGCCGAGCAGGATGTCGATCAGGTGCCCTGCCCCGAACCATTCATCGGTGCGCAGCATGGCCGAGAGCGCCTTGCGCACCGCCGTGGTGCCATCAAACACCTCCGCCGGTCGATCGCACAGATCGCAGGTGCCGCACGTCACCTCGGTCTCTCCGAAATAGCCCAGCAGCGTCTTGCGCCGACATTCCAGCGCTTCCGCAAGCCCAAGCAATGCGTTGAGTCGTGCGTGATCCGCCATGCGCCGTTCCGGCGGAGCCAGCCCCTCGTCGATTTGCGAGCGGCGCAGCTTGATGTCTTCGGCGCCGAACAGAGTCAGTGTTTCGGCAGGTGCGCCGTCGCGGCCCGCGCGTCCGATCTCCTGATAGTAGGCCTCGATGCTTTTGGGCAGGTCCGCGTGGGCCACCCAGCGGATATCGGGCTTGTCCACGCCCATGCCAAAGGCGACCGTCGCGGCAACGATCAACCCGTCTTCCTGCTGAAAGCGTCGCTCGGCGATGCGGCGGTCTTCGGCGTCCATCCCGCCATGATAGTGCAGCGCACTGTGCCCGGCTTCGCGCAGTGCCTGCGCCAGAGTTTCGGTCTTGGCCCGCGTGCCGCAATAGACGATGCCCGACTGCCCCTTGCGCGCAGCGGCAAAGTTCAGGATCTGTGCGCGCGGCCCGTTCTTGGCCGCAAAGGCGAGGTGGATATTGGGTCGGTCAAAGCCGCGTAAAAAGGCGCGGGGCGGTGTGCCGTCGAACAGTTTTTCAACAATTTCGACCTGGGTTTCACGGTCTGCCGTGGCCGTGAAGGCGGCCAGCGGCACATCCAGCGCCTGGCGCAATTCACCGATGCGCAGGTAGTCGGGACGGAAATCGTGACCCCACTGGCTGACGCAATGCGCCTCGTCCACCGCGATCAGGCTGACACCGATGCGCCGCAACATGCCGATGGCCGATCCCGCCCCAAGCCGTTCGGGGGCCATGTAGAGCAGCTTGAGTTCGCCCGCTTCCAGCGCGGTCCAGACCGTATCCGTTTCTTCGGGCGTGTTGCCGGATGTCAGCGCACCGGCATTCACCCCCGCCTCTTGCAGCGCACGTACCTGATCGCGCATCAGGGCAATCAGCGGGGAAATCACCACCGTGACTCCGTCGCGCATCAGTGCAGGCAATTGAAAACAAAGGGATTTGCCACCACCCGTGGGCATGATGGCCAGCGTGTTTTCGCCCGCCAAGACTGCCTCCACGATTTCTTCCTGTCCCGGGCGAAATGCATCGAACCCGAATACGTCCCGCAACAGCGTGGCAGCGCTGGTCATGTCTCAAAACCCTGTCAAATTTTATATAGTCTGCTCGTTTGATACAGACTCACATTTTAACAGGCCGTGAACAAGTCCCGAGATCAGGCCAGACCGAAAATCGCGGGCAGGATGAAAGAGCGCAACGCGATCAGCGCGACGAACGCGACCAGCGGGGCAAGGTCCAGCGGGTGCGTGTCAGGCATAAAGCGCCGGATCGGGCGATAGATCGGTTCCAGAAGCTTGTTCAGCCCCTGCCATATCTGTGCCACGATGGGCTGGTGCAGGTTCAGCACCTGAAAGCTGATCAGCCAACTCATGATGATGTGCACGATCATGATCGTATAGACCACGCTCAGGATCAGTTGCAGCGTTTGATAAATGGCCAGCATGATGCGACGTCCTTTTTGTTTTCCAAGACCTAGGGTGCTGGACGAAGTGGCGCAAGGTCACATGGACCCTATGGTTGACGTTTCGCCGCACTGCCGCATTTAAGCAAACAAGGAGTGTTTCGATATGTTTCCCTTTGTTCGCCTTGGCAAGGATATGTTCCTCGCGTCCCGCCAGCCCTCGCTTGGGCTGACCGATCTGCACGTGTCGCATCACATGGTGTGGCCGTGGGATTTGGACGGTTTTCTTGAATTGAACAATGGGCGAGCGTTGACGCTTTATGATCTGGGCCGCCTTGGGATGGGTTTGCGCACAGGTCTGATCCAGACCTTGAAGGACCGAAAGTGGGGTCTGACGATGGCGGGCAGTTCCGTGCGCTACCGTCGTCGCCTGCACATGTTCGAGCGTTTTGAGATGCGCAGCCGCGCGGTGTGTTGGGACGACAAGTTCGTCTACATTGAACAGTCCATGTGGAAATCGGACGGAGAATGCGCCAGCCATGTGCTGTACCGTGCAGCCGTGACCGACCGGAATGGCATCGTGGCCCCGGACCGGGTGCTGAAAGCCATGGGGCGGCACGTGACATCGCCCGAAACACCCGAATGGATTGCCGCATGGATCAAGGCCGAGGCGCTGCGCCCGTGGCCCCCCATGCAGGACAACGCACGCGCTGCTTTGCACGCCGCCGCCTGAACCGAGCGTTCTTCAAAGCCGGAAAATGCACAGTGCAATGGCCATCGTGTAGACGTCCGGCCCGTCTCGGCACCAAAGACCGATTACGTGACCGTCAAGCTTGTCTTGCCACATTGCCTGCAGCCTGCTTTGGTCTGCTCAACAAAAAGAAGTTGGGGGACAGGGCATGGCCGAGGTCAGTTTAAAGAAACGCATCTGGGGTTGGATGGCCTTTGATTGGGCCACGCAGCCGTTTTACACGCTGGGCCTGACCTTCGTCTTTGGTCCCTATTTCGCCGCCATCTCCATGGGCTACTTCTCGGGCCAGATGGATGATCCGGGTGCGGCTGCCGCTGCATCGCAAACCCTCTGGTTCTGGGGTCAGACCATTGCGGGCCTTTTCATCGCCTTTACCGCGCCGCTGATCGGGGCCTATGCCGACAGCACCGGAAGGCGGATGCCGTGGATCTGGGCGTTCAGCGCGATCTATGCGGTGATGACCTGGGCGTTGTGGTGGGCGCTGCCAGATGCCTCCACCCTGTTTCTGATCCTGATCGCGTTCAACGTCGGGCTGATCGCAGCCGAATTCCTGCTGATCTTTGTTAATGCCATCCTGCCGTCCCTTGGGACCAAGGAAGAAATCGGGCGCATTTCCGGCAACGGGGCCGCTTTAGGCTACTGGGGCGGGGTGCTGTCGTTGTTCATCATGCTGTTGCTGCTGGCCGAAAACAATTCCGGCACGACCCTGATCGGGCTGGACCCGCTCTTTGGCCTTGATCCCGAGGCGCGCGAGGGCACGCGGTCGGTCGGTCCGTTCATCGCGATCTGGTTCCTGGTCTTCATGGTGCCGTTTTTCCTATGGGTGCGTGAACCGCGCACGGCCAACCGCACCGGCGGGGTTAAGGACGCGATGCGCGACCTCAAGCAGTCGCTGGCCGGTGCAATCAAACGCAAGTCGCTGCTTAATTTCCTGATCTCGTCCATGTTGTACCGCGATGCGCTCAATGCCCTGTATTCCGCGGGCGGGGTCTATGCCACACTGGTGTTGGGGTGGAGCATCATTCAGATTGGCGTCTTTGGAATTGTCGGCGCGATCACGGCGGCGGTCGCCACCCAGATCGGTGGCATGTTCGATTCACGCATAGGGCCCAAACCGGTGATTCGCGTCTGCTGCTACATCCTGATCGGGGTTTGCGTGGTCATTGTGGGCATGTCGCGGACGTCGATCTTTGGCTTGATCGCGCTTGATCCCACATCGTCGCTGCCCGACATCGTGTTTTACGGCTGTGGAGCGGCCATCGGCGGAGCAGGCGGAGCGATCTATGCCGCGTCGCGGTCGATGATGGTGCGTCACACCCATCCCGAGCGCCCGACCGAGGCGTTTGGCCTGTTCGCATTGTCCGGCAAGGCGACCGCATTTTTGGCTCCATTTCTGATCGGGCTCTTTTCAACAATCACGGGAAATGCTCAACTGGGGTATATTCCGGTCATCGCTCTGTTCGTCCTTGGACTGTTTCTGTTGCGTTATGTGCACCCCGAAGGAGATCACGCCCAATGGTCAAAATCCGAAGTCCCCTTACCCTGATCGCCACGCTTTTCGCGGCCCTTTTCATCGTTGCCTGCGCAGGTGGGGCCGAAGTGGATATCGACGGCACCACACGCCCCGACGTGGATCCTGCCACGCTGCAAGGCATCGCCAAGGGCCAGTTCGGGGCGAAACGGCGCGCTTCAGCCCAAGACCCCGCCCCCCATGGCAGCTATGCGCGGGGCTGTGTCGCCGGGGCCCAGCAACTGGCCGAAACCGGGCCCACATGGCAAGCCATGCGCCTGTCGCGCAACCGCAACTGGGGCCATCCAGAACTGATCGACATGGTGAAAAAGCTGAGTGTCAAGGCAGCCGCGCAACCGGGCTGGAACGGCATCTATGTCGGCGACATGAGCCAGCCGCGCGGTGGGCCGATGCTGACCGGGCATCGCAGCCACCAGATCGGCCTTGATGCCGACATCTGGATGCTGCCCGCCCGCAACCTTGGCCTGTCCGTGGCCGAGCGTGAAAGCATCAGTTCGATTTCCACCCGCCGCGCGAGCGGCGCATTCACCAATGGCAACTGGACCCGCGCCCATCACGAGATCATCAAGGCTGCAGCACAGGACAAACGCACCGCACGCATATTCGTGTTTCCGGGGGCAAAGGTGCAAATGTGCAAGGACGAAAAGGGCGACCGATCGTGGCTGAACAAAGTGCGCCCTTGGTACGGGCATCATTATCATTTCCATGTGCGTCTGGCCTGCCCGCGCGGTGCGCGGGGCTGTGTCGATCAGGCCCCACCTCCCCCAGGTGACGGCTGTGCGGATGCGCAGGAATGGGTCAACAACATCCTGAACCCGCCCCCGCCAAAGCCGCGCGATCCGAACGCGCCCCCGCCACAGCCCCGCCGTGAATTGCGGGTGGGCGATCTGCCACAGCAATGTGCTGGCGTCCTGGCCTCGCGCTGATCCTTGCCGCATGTGGTGCCAATGCTGATCCGTTGACATTCCAGCGCAGCATCACGCTGCGCTCGGACCTGCACGGTTTCGGCGGGCTTTCGGCCATCGAGCGGCAAGGGTCTGAGGGTGCCATCGTTCTGTCGGATCGCGGTCAGGCCTTTGCACTGGCGTTCGATGCAAAAGGGCGCACCGCCATCACAGCAATCGATCAGCCTCGGCCACATCGCGACACCGAAGGGTTGGCTTGGGCCGCTGATACCCTGTATTTCAGCTATGAGGGACCGGCGGAAGTTGTGGATCAATCCGGCAAATCACTGCCTTCGCATCCCGACTTCGCCGCCCTTCACCCCAACGGCTCGCTTGAGGCGTTGGCCGGTGCACCGGATGGCACGCTTTACACGCTGCCCGAACGTTCGGGCGACACGCGCCGCCCTTTTCCGATTTACCGGTTCCGCGATGGGACATGGGATATCATCGCCCACTTGCCGCGCAACGATCCGTTCCTGCCTGCCGGGGCGGATATCGGCCCGGATGGGCTTTTGTACATCCTTGAGCGTACCCTCGGCCCGCTGGGCTTTCGCAGTCGCATCCGGCGGCTGGATCCGAAGGCCCCAGATGCGCCGATCGAAACGCTGTGGACCACACGGGCGGGCCAACACGATAACCTCGAAGGGCTGGCGATCTGGCAATCGGTCAGCGGGGCGACCTGCCTGACGATGGTGTCGGATGACAACTTCCTATCCATCCAGCGCAGCGAATTGGTGGACTATGCTCTGACGGAAACGCTTGCGGGTGGCGCAACCTGCGACTAAGACGCCCGAGTTCATACGAACCAAGTCGCCGCAACCTTGCAAAAACGGGCACATACTTATGACACGCGCACATCTTCCCGGCATCCTTGCCATGGCCGCCATCGTCGTGGCTTCAAACGTCCTCGTTCAGTACCTGTTCGGCAATTGGCTGACATGGGGGGCGTTCACCTATCCATTGGCCTTTCTGGTCACTGACGTGATGAACCGCGTCTATGGTGCGCAGGCTGCGCGCCGCGTTGTTCTGGCGGGCTTTATCGTGGGCGTGATCTGTTCACTGATCGGCACGCAAGTCATGCTGCAAGGCGACGGTTATACCTATCCGGCGGTCACGCTGCGCATCGCAATCGGCTCCGGCCTTGCCTTTCTGACAGCGCAAATGCTGGACGTCGGTGTCTTTGCCGCCCTGCGCCAAGGCACGTGGTGGAAAGCGCCGCTGGTTTCGACACTTGTGGGCAGCACGGTGGACACTGCCCTTTTCTTTTCCATCGCTTTCTCAGCCAGCCTCAGCTTTATCGAGCCGGGCAATGACGTTACTTGGGCTGGTGAAATCTTGCCTATCTTGGGGGGTGGTCCGTTGGCACCCCTATGGGTATCGCTGGCCATCGCCGATTGGGCAGTCAAGCTGACGCTTGCGCTTATTGCTTTGGCACCTTTCAGGCTGATCACGGCCCGCGTGCAATCGACGGCATAAAATGCGTTGACTTTTGATTCGGCTGTGCAAAGCTGAAGACGAGTTCAACAAATGAAAAGGAGGTGATCCAGTGTCAAGAAAGGTATTGGAGCGAGGTGTCGGAACAACTTGGGAGGTCGCCTGTTAGGGCAGCCCCGCGCGGCGCAGACCGCCAAGTTGGTCGGTTGACCTAACCGACACAACCTCCGAAACATTTCGAAAAGGGCCGCCCTAACTACGGGCGGCCCTTTTTCGTATCTATGATCGGGCCGCGATGGCCTTGGCGTTCAGGGACCGCCATGCGGCGATCTCTTCGTCATAAGTTTCTGCCTTGACGGGGATCAGCCTGCCCATCGCCTCAAGCAGTTCCTTGGCTTCCTCGGGCGCACCTACAACAACGTAGCGGTTGACGTTCGTCACTGCCTTGAAGCGGCTCTTGAAGGCTTCCCAACTCCAACCAGCGCCCGTTTCCGCACCATCATAGCGGCTAAAGATCAGCAACATGTCCACCTTGTCTTGATGCTGGTCAAAGGCGGTGTTCATCAGTTCGGACATAGCTTCGAGATCGTCCGAATTGACTTTTTCGGTGATCCGAAACGCGTAAAGGTCACTGCGATCCGTGGCGATCTGGACTATGCTTTGCGTATTCAACATGGTTCGACTCCTATATGCTGCGCTGTGTGGTCAAAACGCGCCGCATCCGCCAGATGTTCCATCAGACCCGAAAGCCATGCTGAGAATTTCCGACAAGATCGCGATCGAAGACTGGGAGTTGAGCGAGCAGTTCGTGCGCGCCTCGGGGCCGGGCGGGCAGAATGTGAACAAGGTGTCCTCTGCCGTCGAACTGCGTTTCGAGGCCGAGCGGTCGCCCAACCTGCCCGGGCCGGTCAAGTCCCGGCTGAGGCGGCTTGCGGGTCGTCGCTGGACGCAGGAGGGTGCGTTGGTCATCCAGTGCGACGAAACCCGCAGTCAGGCCCGCAACCGCGACATCGCGCGGCAACGGTTGGTCGACCTGATCCAAAAGGCGCTGGTTGCGCCCAAGCGCCGTATCCCGACCCGACCCACGCTGGGGTCAAAGAAACGCAGGCTCAAGGCCAAGAAGGTGCGTGGCGACATCAAGGCGATGCGCGGCCGCGTCGATCCGACCGATTAGCTGAGAGAGAGCAGATCGAGGGACGATCGGGTCGAGGTTGCGCCGCCATGATCCGGCGCGAAGCTCTTGAAGCTCAATGGAACGGTCTGCCCGCGTGTGACATTCTGTGTCTGGTCGCCGCAAGCTGCCAAAGCACAGGCTGCGGCCAGGGTTACAATCAAAAAGGTACGTTTCACTTTACTATCCAATGTGTCTGGTTTGACTTGAATTGATCTCAATATGCATCCTCAATGTGGCGTTTTTGGGGCAACTGTTCGAAATTGCAGGACAATTAGGGTGTCCAAACAAAGATTGGTCAGGCAAGGTCACCTTGACGCATGCCGCGCTTGGCAAAGTGTGCGACCCCGTGATCCATCATAGCGAACGGATTTGCCTTGCGCCCGAATGACCGCACTGGCCTTGCCATCCTTCTAAGTCTTGTTGCGCTGACTCTGTTCGATGCGATGGGGCTGGTGATCAAGCATTTGTCGGTCAGCTACACGGCAGCCGAGCTCTCTGCATGGCGTAATCTGTTCGGTTTATTCCCAACGCTGATTGCGCTGGCTCTGTCACGGCAGTGGCGCAGTTCTGGGCGAAAACTACGCATGCGGCAGTGGCGGTTGGCGCTGTGGCGCGGTGCCATCGTGACGGTAGCGCAGCTGTGCTTCTATCTGTCCCTTGGTCAGATGGAGTTCGCCACCGCATCGACCATCACCTATGCGAATGCCTTGTTCATGACCGCGCTTGCCGTTCCCCTGCTGGGCGAACAGGTTGGATGGGTGCGGTGGACTGCGGTTCTGATCGGCTTTTTCGGGGTCGTTCTGGTGATGCAGCCGGGTTCTGACACGTTCAGCCCCGTTGCCCTGTTGCCGCTGGGCGCTGCGATGTTCTACGCCCTTGTCGGTGTGACCGCGCGCATGGTGGACGATGATGTACCCAGCCCGCTGGTAAACCTCTATTCATCCTGTGCATCCCTTGTGGGTGCATTCTGTATTGCGCTGGCCTTTGGCGGTTTCACCCCAATCCAAAGCAATACGGATTTGGCATGGATCATTGCGATGGGTGGCTTTGGCGGCACTGCGGTTTTGTGTCTGGTTGTCAGCTACCGCATGACCGAACAGAGCAACCTGGCCCCGTTCAGCTATTTCGGCATCCCGCTGGCCTTCCTTCTGGGTTGGATGTTCTTTGGCGAAACCCCGTGGGACGCCCTGTTTCCGGGCGCCTTTCTGATTGCCACAGGTGGGCTGCTGATCATCTGGAGGGAACGTCAGCAGAACCGCCTTAACGCAGCACGCCCGAACGTGGATTGACGTAGGTCAGGCCCGCTTTGGTCGCCCTCGTCGGTTCGACGGGCGCGATCTTTGTTCGGAAAGCCTGCGCACCTGTTGCGATTTGCGAGGTTGCGACAACGTAATCCTCAAGCCCGGTCTGGCCAAGCTGCGTGGCGGACTGCATGTTCAACGTGGCCCGCTCTGCCTGCGCGGCGGTCATCGCCAAGGCCTGCGCAATACGTGCGCGGCTTTCGTTGATGGCCTCGACGTTGCGCTTGTATTTCCGGCGCGAAATCTCGCGCGCGCTGCGGCTGCGTTCCAGTTCTGCAAGGGCCGCGTCCTGTTCGGCCAGACCGTGTTCAAGGTTCGCCATGACAGTGTTCATCCCGTCAATACTGCGCTCGAGTTCGTTTTGCGACAACAGGCCGTCACTTGCCTGGTCCGCGCCGACGGTCGAGCGGCGCACCAACTGGTCGCCCAACCGGGTCAGCGCAAGGGCATGACCTTCGATCCGGGCGGATTGGGGGGTCTGAACGAAACTTAAGGGATCCGTCGATGACCGTGTCGTATCCTGCGCGACAATGGCACATCCGCCCAGAACCGCAACGAGAGAAAGTGAGGAAAGGAGAGTTGAATAACGCATTTTCTGACCTGCTCGTTAGTTTTTTATGACTTTGCTGCCATTGGGGTAGGTCTGAAATGTGGTCAGATTGGGGCAATTATTCTAAATTTGGACACAATTGGCCAGTTTTACGCAGGTGTGGTCAAACGACAACAGGCTGTGCTTCCTGCGCGCCAACCCCGAAAACACGCTTATATCGCTCGATTTCGCCCGAAGGGCCCATGGCCTTGTTGGGGTTATCCGACAGTTTGACTGTGGGGCGTCCGTTGGCCGACACCGCCTTGCAGACCAGCGAAAACGGGGCGAGGCGGTCGTCAGGTGTCAGTCCCTTGAAATCGTTGGTCAGCATGGTGCCCCAGCCGAACGACACCCTGACCCGGCCCGCGAACTGTTTGTGCAACTCGACGATCTTGTCCGCGTCCAACCCGTCCGAGAAGATCACCAGCTTGTCCCGCGGATCCTCGCCGCGCTTTTGCCACCAGTTGATGGCCGTTTCGGCCCCAGCCGCCGGGTCACCACTGTCGATGCGGATGCCGGTCCAGCCTGCCAGCCAGTCCGGTGCATTATCGAGGAAGCCCTGGGTGCCATAGGTGTCGGGCAGGATGACGCGCAGGTTGCCGTCGTGTTCCTCCTGCCAGTCCTGCAACACGTCATAGGGCGCACGCGCCAGCGCTGCGTCATCCGTCGCAAGTGCGGAGTAGACCATGGGCAGTTCGTGGGCATTTGTGCCGATGGCCTCAAGGTCGCGGTTCTTGGCGATCAGGCAGTTGGATGTGCCGGCGAATGCGCCCTCAAGTCCTTCGCCCATGGCCTGTACGCACCAGTCTTGCCACAAAAAGCTGTGCCGCCGCCGCGTGCCGAAATCGGCGACCCGAATGCCGTCATGCCCTTTCAGGCGCTGTATCTTTTCCCACAGCTTGGTCATGGCGCGGGCATAAAGCACCTGCAATTCAAAACGGCCCATGTCGTTCAGGACCGCGCGCCCCCGTAGTTCCATCAGTACCGCGAGCGCCGGAATTTCCCACAGCATCACTTCGGGCCACGATCCTTCAAAGGTCAGTTCGTACTGATCGCCCCGCCGTTCGAGATGGTAGGGGGGCAGGCGCAGTGCCTCGAACCAGTCCATGAATTCGGATGTGAACATCTGTCGCTTGCCGTAAAACGTGTTGCCGCGCATCCAGGTGCTTTCGCCCCGGCTAAGGGATAGCGAACGGATGTGGTCGAGTTGTTCGCGCAACTCCCCCTCGTCGATCAGCGTGGCCAGCGGGATGTGGGTAGAGCGGTTGATCAGGCTGAACGTGACCTGAGTGTCCGGCTTGTTGCGGAACACCGACTGGCACATGAGCAGCTTGTAGAAATCCGTATCGATCAGGGATCGCACGATCGGGTCGATCTTCCACTTGTGGTTCCAGACGCGGGTGGCGATGTCGACCATTGGGTATTTTCCTCGTGAGGCACCGCACCGTTGTGCCAACTCGCCCGGCAAGGGGCAAGGGTGCGCCTTGAGGCGGAAACCTTGATAATTTGCGCAAAATTCGCCACGTTTGCGTTGCGGGCAGTGGCCCGAGCATTTTGCAAAGAATTTTTTGAAAGGAATTATTATGGCAGAGCCGGACAATCCGCTCGTTCCCATCAAGGAAAAGGTCGTCAAGATCGAAACCAGACTTGTGGAGTTTTTGCGTACAGCGCTGGGCAAGATCAAGCCGATGACGATCTCGCTTATGTCGTTTCTGGCCAACGTGCGGAAGGCCGCCAAGGACCTCGCCAAGACTGTCGGCAAGGCAGTCATCGACAACGTCCTGAAGGCTGGCGACAGGCTTTTCCAAACCATGAGCTTTGTCGAATCCCAGACCATCGAATGTCTCAAGCTGATCCGTAACGTCTTGAGCGCGATCAAGAAAGCGGCCCAGCCCGACAAGGTGTTCAATATGGTCAAGAAAGTGGTGGCGCGCTTTGCCAAGATTTTCCGCGTAATCGTGACCAAAGTGTCCGAAGTGATGGCGGTTTTGGCCCCGATCGAAGCTGTCCTGAGCGTGATTTCTACATTCAAGACCGTTCTTCAGATGATCTTCAAATGGATCGCTCAGGTCTCCGGTGTGACCAGCGGGGTCAAGAAAGCCCGCGCTCTTCTCAAGAAATCCTACAAGATTCTCAGGGACGAGGCGAAGGAAGTGACAAAGCTGGTAAAGGAAGTGAACAAGCTGAAACCGGCATGATCCGGCCGTGTGATGCGTCAAGGCACAAATTTTATGCCTGCGTTTGCCATCCCGTCGCGCGCCGCTGCCAATGATCCGTCCATGTCGATGCCGCGGCACAGGTCCATGCGCACCGTGACGTCAAAACCAAGCTTTGCCGCATCCACGGCGGAAAAGTTCACGCAGAAATCCGTGGCCAGCCCGACCAGCGTCAGCTTTTTGATCCCGCGCGTGCGCAGATAGCCCTCAAGCCCTGTGGGTGTTTCGTGGTCATTTTCGAAAAACGCCGAATAGCTGTCGATGTCGGGCCGGTATCCTTTGCGAACGATCATGTCTGCGCGGTCCACTGTCAGATCGGCATGAAACTGCGCGCCGATGCTGCCCTGAATACAATGATCCGGCCAAAGCACCTGCGGGCCATAGGCCATGTCCATCATTTCAAACGGTGCGCGTCCTTCATGGCTTGACGCAAACGAGGAATGCCCCGCCGGGTGCCAGTCCTGCGTCAGGATCACCGCGTCGGCTTCGCCCATCAACGCGTTGATGCCAGGCACGATCACGTCGCCCTCGATCACCGCCAGCGCCCCGCCGGGACAAAAGTCGTTCTGGACGTCGATCACGATCAGGGCATGGGTCATGGGGCATCTCCGGCTTGGTTCACCCGCTTCATCGCATCCCACGCCCCTCTTGCACAAGGGCGGGGGCTTGTCCTATTTCGCATCCATGTTCACCATCGCCGCCCTTTACCACTTCACCCGTTTTGCCGATCCGTCTGCGCTGAAACCGCCGCTGCTGGCCCTGTGTCAGGCGCAAGGCGTGACCGGGTCGCTGTTGCTGGCCCCCGAGGGGATCAATGGCACCATTGCAGGCCCGCGCGGCGGGATTGACGCGGTTCTTGCCCATATCCGTGCCTTGCCGGGCTGCGACGCGCTGGAGTGGAAGGAAAGCCACAGTCCGACTCCGCCCTTTGGCAAGATGAAAGTGCGCTTGAAGCGCGAAATCGTGACCATGGGCCAGCCAGACGTCGATCCGGCCGCGCGCACCGGCCACTATGTCGAGGCCGCCGATTGGAACGCGCTGATCGGGCGCGAGGATGTGGCCGTGATTGACACCCGCAACGATTACGAAGTCGCCATAGGCACATTCGACGGTGCTATTGACCCAAAAACCGCCAGTTTTGGTGAATTCCCCGCTTGGTGGGAGGTGAACAAGCACCGCTTTCACAACAAGAAGGTGGCGATGTTTTGCACCGGGGGTATCCGATGCGAAAAGTCCACCAACTACCTGCTCGGCCAGGGGGTCGAGGATGTCTTTCACCTCAAGGGTGGCATTCTGAAATACCTCGAGGAGGTGCCGCAAACGGAAAGCACATGGCAGGGTGAATGTTTCGTCTTTGATGGTCGCGTCAGCGTTGGTCACGGCCTAGCCGTCGGTCCGCACCTTCTGTGCCACGCCTGCCGCCGCCCCATTTTGCCCGAGGATCGGGATAGGGCGGAGTACGAGGCGGGTGTGAGTTGCCATCACTGCGCAAACGAGACGTCCGAAGGCGACAAGACCCGGTTTCGGGAGCGTCAGAAACAGGTGGCGCTGGCACGCGAACGCGGGACGGAACATTTGACGGGCAAGATGGTGCCGGACAAAGGCTAGTTGGGCGAAGGATACCTTCACCACACGCGGGTCAATTCAAAGGCAAAGCGGAACTCGATCCGCCACGCGCTATTGACCACTATCAACTTTTCGCACCGCTCTACCCCTTTTTTTTGGTGTTAGCGCCTCGATTTGGTGCGCCGCACAGCGGCGCCAGTCCCGCGTTGCGCGTGTGCTGCCCTCAGGCTGGTTGCAGCACGGTGCGCGGACGGCTGCGTGACAGCAGCCACAGCATGATCGCGATATTCATTCCGTTCCACGCAATCCCATTCCAGAACGCCATCTGGTAGCTGCCTGTGACCTCATAGACCCAGCCGGACAGCCATCCCCCCAGCGCCATGCCCATGATCGTCGCCATCAGCACGAATCCGACCCGTGCCCCTGCTTCGCGCGCGGGCATGTATTCGCGCACGATCAGAGCATAGCTAGGCACGATCCCTCCCTGGCTCAGGCCGAAGACAAGGCTGACCACGTAAAGCGACACCAGCGCATCCGATGGCAGATAAAGTGCAAGCGCGATCATCTGCAGGACCGAGCCCAGCAGCAATGTGCGCACTCCGCCCAGACGATCCGCGATCAATCCGGACACGAGCCGCGATCCGACCCCGCCCAGCAGCATCAGGGCCAGCATCTCTGCCCCTACAGCCGGACCATAGCCAAGGTCGACGCAATAGCTGACGATGTGAACTTGCGGCATCGACATTGCCACGCAGCACCCGACCCCGGCAAGGCCCAGCAACCACGCCAGCGCGCGCGGCGACAGGCCCGAGGACTGCCTGTTTGCTACGGATGCGGCCTCGGCCATGTCATGCGCGCTGTCCGGAACCTGACGGCGCAGCGCAAAGGCCAGAGGGATCACGATCACCAGCGTAGCCCCGGCCAGAACCGCATAGGCCATGCGCCAGCCACTGTCCTCAAGGATACCTGCCAGAAGGATCGGCCAAATCGCCCCGGACAAATAGTTGCCGCTGGCCACGATCGCGACCGCGATACCGCGCCGTTTCATGAACCAGTGCGACGTGTCAGCGATCAGCGGCCCAAACCCGACCGAGGTGCCGAAGCCCACGACAAGCTGTGCCAGCGACAGGGCCAGTATCGACCCGCTGGCCATGGCCAACCCGTACCCACCCGCAATGCCGACGGCGCACAGGATTAGAACAGGCGTCACGCCCCATCTGTCCACCGCCCGCCCGACGGCGAAGTTTCCAACTGCAAAGCCGATCATTGTCATGGTATAAGGCAGGCTCGCCTCGGCCCTGCCGACGCCAAATTCAGCCTCGACCGCGGGCATGATCACGATGATCGCCCACATGCCGACGTTGGCAACCATCGCGATGGCCAGGGTCAGGCCCAGCCTGACCCAGGAATAGGCGCTGTCATGTGTGCTTGTGCTCATCGAACCATCTGTGCCTGTTGGATCGGTTTAGGCAAGAGCCATGCATTAATCGCAACAATTCTATCTGTTAAGGAGGGTTAAACCTGTCGCGCATATACCCGGACCTGGGTGAATATCGAGGTGTGGGAAATGAGCGCGCAGGTTAACGCGCGGCCTATCATCATCAAGCGCAAGAAAGTCGTGGCAGGCGGTGGCCACCACGGCGGCGCTTGGAAGGTGGCTTATGCGGACTTTGTGACCGCGATGATGGCTTTCTTCATGTTGATGTGGCTGCTGAATGCAACAACGGAACAACAACGCAAGGGTCTTGCGGACTACTTCTCGCCTACGATTCCGATCAGTCGGACGTCGGGCGGTGGCGATGGCAGTTTTGGCGGCGATTCCGTGTTTTCAGAAGAGACATTGCCGCAGAACGGCACCGGCGCGTCTTCGCAGCGGGCTACCGAAGCGCAGCAGGCAAGGGGCGAAACCGGTATGTCGGACGTCGGTGACCCCACTCAGGCCGCTCAGGACGAAGTCTTTGAAACCATTGAGGCTTTGTTGCTGGGTCATGGCGGTGAATCCAAAGTCATGGAAAACGAGTTGCGCCACATCACGACACGCCTGACGGATGAAGGGCTGGTGATCGAAGTGTTTGCACTGGATGATACGCCCTTGTTTCGACCCGGCACAAATAAACCGACGGCATTGCTGCGGGACCTCGCGCGATTGATCTCTGAATCTGCGCGCTCGGTCACAAATGGCATCGCTGTCGGTGGTCACGTAGCGGCGCAACCTATTGTTCTGGCACAGAATTCGACATGGGATGGGTCTGCGGAACAGGCAGACGCGATGCGGGTTCTTCTGGAGCAGTCGGGTGTCCAACCAGAGCGCGTCAAACGCGTGACCGGGCATGCCGACAGGGAACCGGCTGTGCGCAACCCGATGGCGGCCCGCAACAACCGCCTAGAGGTCGTCCTGCTAAGGTAATGAGTGGAAAAGCCCGAATAGATTGGATTTGATCTGTTAGCCTGACGTTAAGCAGGCGGCCCTATCTGTTGGCTCAACTCAGGTTGATACAGCAGAAAGGCGTGTCCATGACCATATCTTCTTCGCTCAACGCAGGTGTTGCGGGCCTTCAATCCAACGCGACGCGACTGGCGTCCATTTCGGACAATATCGCGAACTCGTCCACCTACGGCTACAAGCGGGTCCAGACCGATTTCCATTCGTTGGTGATCTCGTCGAATGGAGGTCAGTATTCGGCAGGGGGCGTCCGGGCTACCACGTCGCGGCTGATCGACCAGCGCGGATCATTGGTGTCGACATCGAACGCGACAGATCTTGCGGTGCGCGGGCGTGGTATGCTGCCGGTCGCACAGGCCAGCGAAATCGGTGTTGGAAACGGGTCTCCTCAGATGAACCTGACGACGACGGGGTCATTCCGCACCGATGCGGAGGGGTATTTGCGCTCAGACTCCGGATTGGTTCTGCTGGGATGGCCCGCGTTGCCTGACGGTACCGTTCCAACTTTCCCCCGCGACACCGCGGACGGGCTGGAACCGGTGCAAATCAACGTCAATCAGTTCTCGGGCGAGCCGACGACGAAGATGTCTTTGGGTGTCAACTTGCCGGCAACCGATACCGAAGCTGGTTCGAGCGGTGAAATCCAATATTTGTCGGTTGAGTATTTCGATAATCTCGGCACATCTGAAAACATCAATATCAGTTTCACGCCGACGGTCCCTGCGACCGGGTCGTCCTATGAATGGACACTGCAATTCAGCGACTCCGCGCTCGACGATGCGGTGATCGGCGAATACGTTCTGACATTCGACAGCAGTCGTGCGTCCGGTGGCACGCTGGCGTCTGTCACCGATATCAGCGGCGGAGCGTATGATCCGGCTACCGGCAACCTGATCGTAAACGCCGAAGGGGGGCCGCTGGAAATCAATATCGGCACTTTGGGCGACAATGACGGGATCACCCAACTGTCCGACAGTTTCGCACCGGTCTCGATTTCCAAGGACGGCTCTCCGGTCGGGAACATGACCAATGTGGAGGTCGACGCGAACGGGTTCGTGACCGCCTTCTTCGACACCGGAATCAATCGGACGATTTACCAAATCCCACTTGTCGATCTGCCCAACCCGAACGGGATGGTGGCACTGGATCAGCAGACCTACCTGCCGTCTCCCGAAAGCGGTAGCTTTTTCCTATGGGATGCAGGTGACGGACCAACAGGCGACATCGTGTCTTACGCGCGCGAAGAATCGTCTGTTGATGTCGCGGGAGAATTGACGGCGATGATCCAGACGCAGCGTGCCTATTCATCGAATGCCAAGGTGATCCAGACGGTCGATGAGATGCTGCAGGAAACCACCAACATCAAACGGTAAACACAGCCCGGGCCTAAATCCGGGCACATCCGAAAGACCGTCCCATGACCATCACCAGCGCACTCAATTCCGCCATGTCCGGCCTTCGCGCCGCCAGTCGCGCGTCCGAGCTTGTATCAAGCAATATCGCCAACGCTCTGACTCCCGGCTACGCGCCGCGCACATTGTCCATTGGCTCATCCTCGGCAGGCAACGCTGGTGGTGTGCAGATCAATGGTGTGACAAGGCATATCGACGCGCAGGTAATCGCCGACCGGCGGTTGGCCGGGTCGGAATTCGGCTATCGGTCCAACACCGCTACCTACCTGACGCGAGTCGAAGATTTGATTGGCACGCCGGACAAACAGGGGTCACTTTTTGCGCGCCTGTCGGATTTTGAAAACAGTCTGATCACGGCGAGCAGCCGACCCGACGCGGCTGAGCGACTGGACATCACGGCCCTGGCGGCGCGCGATCTGGCCAAATCCATCAACACTGTCTCCGATGGAATCCAGCAGGCTCGCAGTGAAGCTGAACGCAGCATCGAGGATCAGGTGACACGCCTGAATGATGCCTTGAAGGTTGTGCAAAAGCTCAACACTAGCATTACGGCGGCAAATGCCCGCGGCTCGGGGATTTCCGCCTTGCAGGACCAGCGGCAGGTTCTGATCGACGAAATCAGCGAGATGGTTCCAGTGCGTATGGTGAACCGCGATCATGGGACGGTCGCTCTTTATACAACCGGCGGCGCCATCCTTCTGGACGGGCGCGCCGCCGAGGTCGGGTTTGACTCCGCAAACGTGGTCACCCCCTATATGTCGGTAGAGGACGGTTCGCTTTCGGGGCTTACGATCAACGGCTATTCGGTCAACACCTCCTCTGCTTCCGGTCGCTTGCATGGCGGCACTCTTGGCGCACAGTTCGAAATCCGTGACGAACTGGCCCCGGCGGCGCAGGCGCAAATGGACGCGCTTGCCCGCGATCTGGTGGAACGTTTCGAATCCTCCACTGTCGATCCAACGCTTGCTCCGGGCCAACCGGGACTTTTCACGGATGCCGGTGCAGCCCTTGACCCGACATTGGAAACGGGCCTGGCGAGTCGTCTGTCGTTGAACGCACTCGTCGACCCGGCGCACGGAGGCGAAACATGGCGCTTGCGGGACGGTCTGGGGGCAACAACGACAGGTGCATCGGGCGACGCGACGCTCTTAAACGCCCTGTCTGACGCGCTGACCCAGACACGTGTGCCATCTTCGGGCAATTTTGGGCCCGCCGCTTTTTCCGTGACCGGCCTCAACACCAGCCTTGCTTCGCAGATAGGAGCAAGCCGCCTGCGTGAAGAACAACAGCTCAGCTTTGCTGCGGCCCAGTTCTATGACCTGACCGAACGCGAGTTGGCCAATGGGGTGGACACGGATGCCGAATTGCAGAACCTGATGATCCTCGAACAGGCCTATGCGGCCAATGCAAGGGTGATCCAAACTGTCGACCAGATGTTCGACACACTCATGAGGATCTGAGAATGAACAGTTTTTCGCTTGGCGATCTGGCCCAGACCTTCATGTTGCAGCGCCGCGGCGCCGCGCTCAAAGCCGAGATGGGCCGACTGAACGAGGAAATCGCGACAGGACAGGTAAGCGACATCAAATCCGTCCTCTCTGGAAACGTCGCCTATCTCACCGACATTGAAAGCGATTTGAAATCTTTGAAGGGCTATCGCGTCGCAACAAGCGAGGCCACGCAGTTCACCGAAGCCATGCAAACCGCACTGGGGCGCGTCGATGACAGTTTGGGCGGCCTCGGCACGACCTTGGCGACGATGCCCTCAAGCGCGATTGCCCCGATTCTGGATCAATTCGCGGACGAAGCCGAAACAGAACTTGCAACAATAGTCAGCGCGCTGAACACCAAAAGCGCGGGTCGCGCGCTCTTTGCAGGCAGCTCCACGGACCAGAATGCACTGGCGGATGTTGAGACAATTCTTGACGGGCTACGCGGCGCGGTCGCAGGGCTGGACAACCTGCAGGATATCAAGGATGCAGCAGCACTCTGGTTCGACGATCCAGCTGGGTTTGCTGCCGTCGCATACACAGGTGCGGATACCGACCTTGCCCCGTTCCGACTGGGCAAAGGTGAAACCGTCTCAACCCCATGGACGGCCAATGACCGCATTCTGCGCGACGCATTGAAAAACGTCGCCATCGCTGCGATCAGTGACGAAATGTATTTGCCCGACGACGACCGCCGCACCCTCTTGCAGGACACAGGCGGTGCTCTGATCGCATCACAGGGCAAGGTCACCACGGTAAGGGCGAACGTCGGAAACGTGCAGGCCCGCGTTGACGCCTTGACCACCCGCAATGCGACCGAGGAGAACGCGCTGCTGATCGCCAAGGGGGCATTGGTGCAGGCCGATCCGTACGAAACCGCAACTGAACTGGAGGCAGTCCAATTCCAACTCCAAAGCCTTTACGCAATCACCGCCCGCATGTCCGAAATGTCATTTGTGAACTTCATCCGATGAGATGTTTTTTCGCGCTTGTCCTGACGGTCGTTTGTGTTCAGTTCGCGGCGGCCGGCCCGGTCCGGATCAAGGATCTGGTGGAATTCGACGGGGTCCGTGGCAATGATCTGGTCGGTTACGGATTGGTTGTCGGGCTTGATGGCACTGGCGACGGGTTGCGCAATGCGCCCTTTACCGAAGATATCATGACCAACATCCTCGAACGCCTGGGTGTGAACGTGACGGGCGAACAGTTCCGGCCCAAAAATGTGGCCGCTGTATTCGTCACAGCGACTTTGCCGCCCTTCTCGCGCAGCGGGTCGCAGATTGACGTGACTGTGTCCGCTATCGGGGATGCCAAGAGCCTATTGGGTGGTACGCTGATCATGACGCCGATGAACGCGGCGGATGGTCAGATCTATGCCGTCGCCCAAGGCACGATCATCGCGGGCGGAGCGGTCGCCGAAGGTGATGGTGCCCGGGTAACCCAAGGCGTGCCAACCGCAGGTGTCATCCCATCCGGGGCGCGGGTCGAGCGTGAAATCGATTTTGAGTTGAGCAGCCTGACGGATATGCGGTTGGCACTGCGCGACGCCGATTTCACGACCGCAGCACGGATCGAACAGGCGATCAACTCCGATTTTGGGCGGCGCGTGGCGACTATGCTGGACTCCGGAACTGTCAGTCTGAATGTAGCGCAGACCGGTACGCGGTCCGTGGCCCATGCACTGGGTCGGATCGAGAATATCGAGGTTGAGCCGGAGCGTAAGGCGCGCGTCGTCGTGGATCAACGCTCGGGCACGATCGTGATGGGCGATGATGTCCGCATCTCGCGCGTTGCCGTGTCACAGGGCAATCTGACGCTGCGTATTCAGGAACAGCCATTGGCTGTGCAACCCAACCCCTTTGCCGAGGGTCAGACGGTTGTTGTACCTCGCACGACCGTCGACATCGAGGATGAGGAGGGTACTGGCCTTGCAGAAATCCCTGATGGCGCATCCTTGTCCGAAGTCATTGCGGGTTTGAATGCTCTGGGCGTCGCGCCCCGTGACATGATCGACATATTGAAAAGCATCAAGGCAGCAGGTGCGCTGCATGCGGAATTCGTGGTGCGTTGATCGAAGACCTGTACAGCGGTTTTGAGGCATTTGGGCAGGTGTTGGCAGTAACTCTAAAGTTACGATGCAATCATGAGCTGTTTCGCAGTGCCCGGTGGACTGCAACCGAACTCAAGGGTTCAGAGTTCGAAATGGCCAAATCAGGTAGCATCCTTTTTTGGCCTACCGTCTGTCCAAAATACGCACTGCTTTCCCTTCGGACCGCGCGACGCCACCAATGTCTGACACGTCCACCGCCACGGAGATGCCTATGACTTGTTTGATCTGCGCCGCCAAGGACTGAGCCGCAGCAACGCGATCACTGGTCGGTTCTGCAGCTTCGCACAGCACACGCATCTGGTCCATCCGGTCGGGCCGGGTCAGTTCGATCTGGAAATGTGGGGCAAGGCCGGGGGTGGCCATGATCGCCTCTTCGATCTGGGTGGGAAACACATTGACCCCGCGCAGGATGATCATGTCGTCACTGCGGCCCGTCACCTTTTCCATCCGCCGCATACTGCGCGCAGTTCCGGGCAAGAGCCGGGTAAGGTCGCGGGTGCGGTAGCGGACGATCGGAAACGCCTCTTTGGTGAGAGAGGTGAACACCAGCTCTCCCAGTTCACCGTCTGCGACCGGTTCTCCAGTCTCTGGGTCGATGATCTCGGGAAAAAAATGATCCTCCCAGATGTGAAGGCCGTCCTTGGTCTCTACACACTCCATGGAGACACCGGGACCGATGACTTCGCTCAGGCCATAGATATCGACCGCATGCATGTCGAAGGCCGCCTCGATCTCGGCCCGCATCGCGTTCGTCCATGGCTCGGCGCCGAAAATTCCGACCTCGAGCGAGGTGCCGCGCGGGTCGATCCCCTGTGCGTTGAACTCATCCAGAATGGACAGCGCATAGGACGGAGTGACCGTGATGCCCTTGGGCTGAAAGTCGGTGATCAGGCGCACCTGTCGCGGAGTCATCCCGCCCGAGATCGGCACCGTCGTGAGGCCGAGCGCGTCGGCCCCAAGGTGGATGCCAAGTCCGCCGGTGAACAGCCCATAGCCATAGGCGTTGTGCAACAGATCCCCCGGTCGTAGGCCGGCCGCGCGCAATGACCGCGCCACCACACTGCCCCAATGATCCAGATCGCGCGTCGTATACCCCACGACAGTGGGCTGGCCAGTTGTGCCTGACGAGGCATGGATGCGCGCGACCTGATCGCGGGGCACTGCGAACATGCCAAACGGGTAATTGTCACGCAGGTCCTGTTTGACGGTGAAAGGAAATTTCGACAAGTCACCGAGCGATTTCAGGTCTTTCGGATGCAATCCCGTCGCATCGAATGCGGACCTGTAGTGCGGCACGTTGGTGTATGCGTGGTTGAGCGACCATTGCATCCGCTTGAGTTGCACGGCCTCGATTTCGTCCCGACTGGCGGTTTCGATTGGGTCGAGTGTGGACGGGTCGGGTGTCAGATCTTTCATGCAGCATCCTCGTCGAAAAGCTGGCCTTGGATGGTGCGCGAAAGGCCGCGAAACAGGGCAATCTTTTGCCCGTCACCCGCCGTCACCACAACATCATATGTGCCCGCTCGGCCCATGCGGGCGACTTCGGTTGCCGATGCGGTGAGCGTGTCGCCCGCAGCCCCCGGAGCGAGGTAGGTGATCTGGTTGGACTGCGCCACGGTGCGCGCATTGTAGGTGTTGCAGGCAAAGGCGAACGCACTGTCCGCAAGAGCAAAAATCATGCCGCCATGGCAGATGCCATGCCCGTTCAGCATATCGTCACGCACGGTCATCGACAGCCGCGCCGCGCCGGGCCCAATCGCATCAAGTCGCATGCCCAGCGCCTGACTGGCCTTGTCGCCTGCCCACATAAGGTCTGCGCAGGTGCGCGCCCGGTCCTGCGGTGTCATATCATGCCCTCGGAATTGTCTGCGTTTCGGGCACTGTTGCCGAGTTTGGAGGCGCTGTTCAAGCGTCGCGCGGCATGTCCCTCTTGTATTGTGTGCTTTGCCGCGTAACTGTTGGGGTATGACGTTGCACACGCCTCCTCCTTCGAACTTGCGCGAGATGCCAAGTCCGCAAGTTGCGTTTCACCGAACAGAACTGGCCCTGATCCTATCGCTATATGGACGTATGGTCGCTGCCGGAGAGTGGCGCGATTATGGCATATCTTGCCTTCGAGAAGTTGCGGTGTTTTCCGTGTTTCGCCGAACGGCCGAGAACCCGCTTTATCGGATCGAGAAGCGGCCCAAACTGCGCGACAAGCAGGGATTGTATGCTGTGATCGGCATGGACGGTCAGATTTTGCGCCGGGGGCACGAATTGAAGACAGTTTTGCGTGTTCTGGAGCGCAAGCTGATCCGCGCCGTGTAGTGATCTGAAGAGCCGCTGACGCGGACACGATTCATTTTTTCTGATGAGGGAGTTTTCCACCCCCTCACACTCACCCAAGGTTTTTTTGAAACAGAGAAGAGGGGGCGCTTTGGTGCCGCGCGATTCCTTGGCTCGATTGGCGCGCTCCTTGCCGTCCTATCGTAGTTTTGCGTTCAACCGGTCGTTTCAAAGACGTTTGTGGCTTGTCACTTCGCCACCGCCGTTGGATTTGATGCGCTCAAGTGCTGCGGCGATTGGTTCTTCGACCACGCTCATGTGGAACGCGTTTGCGTGGATCATCGTGTTGGGGCTGGTGACAAGGGCCACGTGCCCTGTCCAGAACAACAGGTCGCCGGCTTCATAGGGGCTGCCGTCTGGTAGCGCGGTGCCTGTATCTGCCTCCTGCATATCACTGTCACCGGGGCAGCTTTGCCCCGCAGCCGTCAGGGCGATCTGGATCAGGCCAGAACAGTCCAGCCCTGCCCGTGTGTTGCCGCCCCACAAATAGGGTGTACCGAGGAATAGCCGCGCGGCTGCGATTGCGTCGCATGGCGGGGCTGGACATGGGCTGAGTTGTGCGAGCGGCACGTGACCCAGCTGCGTTTCGATGAAACTGTCGATTTCGCGGCGTGCGGTCAGTTTCGCCCCAAAGCTGAGCGCTGCCGTTTCCGGTGCCTTGATGGTGGCGCGGCGGTAAGCGTGTCCGCCAGCCAGGGTGACTTGATGTGTTGGAGTGGACGGGCTGCCGACGCTGCGGGCTTGCACGAAGCCGATATAGCCATCCTGCGTGGCCCGCACATACGCGTGCCGGTCGTCTTCGCCGAGTACAGTGACGTCCGCCCCCGCGAGCAATTGCCTGTCACGCGCGCCAGACGGCGTGCGGCACAGATCGACATGTGGCCAGATGATCTGGCCCGGTCGGTCCACCCCAAGATAGTCGGGGTTGGGGGTGCGCCGAGGATCGCTCACAGGTTGAGCGCGCGGGGTAATGCTGCAAGCAAGGCGCGCGTTGCTTGTCCCACTCCGCCTTTGGGTCGTGCGGGTGCATCGCTGGGCTGCCAGCCGTAGATGTCGAAATGCATGTAGCGCTCTGTGTCAGTCACGAAGCGGCGCAGGAACAGAGCGGCGGTGATCGACCCGGCAAACCCGCCTTTGGGTGCATTGTCCAGGTCGGCGATACCCGGTTCTATCATCGCCTCGTAAGGTGAATGAAACGGCAGTCGCCAGACCGGATCTGCCTGGGTGATCGCCGCCTGTTCCAGTGCCGTTGCAAGCGCGTCGTCGTCAGTGAAATAGGGTGCGAGGTCGGGACCGACCGCCACGCGTGCCGCCCCTGTCAGGGTCGCCATCGAGATGATGAGGTCGGGCTTGCTTTCATCCGCCAGCGCCAGCGCGTCGGCCAGAACCAGCCGTCCTTCCGCATCGGTATTGTTGATTTCGACTGTCAGACCCTTGCGTGACGTCAGGATGTCCTGTGGGCGAAAGGCGTTGCCGTTGACACTGTTTTCGACCGCCGGGATCAGCACGCGGAGGCGCAGCGGCATGCCTGTCTCCATAATCATCTGCGCCAGGCCCAGCACCGCAGCGGACCCGCCCATATCCTTTTTCATCAGCCCCATGGATGTGCCCGGTTTCAAGTTCAGCCCGCCCGTGTCGAAACACACGCCCTTGCCGACAAGGGTCAGTTGCGGGCCCGCGCTGCCCCATGTCATTTCGATCAGGCGCGGGGCGCGGTCTGCGGCGCGGCCCACGGCATGGATCATCGGAAAGTTCGCTGTCAGCAGGTCGTCGCCGGTGGTGACGGATATGGTCGCACCGAACTGATCTGCCAGCACCCGGGCTGCGGCCTCAAGGTCTGGGGGGCCCATGTCCGCCGCTGGTGTGTTGATCAAGGTTCGGCTCAGGGCTTCGCCATTTGCGATGGCACGGATGCGGTCGGTGTCCAGCCCATCGGGTGCAACAAGGTTGGCGGCCATTGTCGGTTGGTCTTTGTAGCGATCGAAACGGTAGCTTGCCAGCAACCAGCCAAGGGTTTCAACTTCCAGTGCTTGCGTATCCAACACATGGTGCAGTGCATAGTTCCCGGCGGGCAGTTTGGTCGCGGCGGCGGCCAGATGAAAGCGTGCACGCAGGCGAGAGGTTGCGTTGCCGTAGCCGGCAACCGCCATGCCCACACCGCCCGGCCCGGCGAAGGTCAGCGCCTGTCCGATTGCGCCGGTAAAGCCATGCGCTTTGACCCAAATGCGCAAGTCATTCGACTGCGTGGCAAGCCAGCCTTCCACGGCGTCCTCGGCCAGCAGGTGCAGCGGAATTGCGTTGGGATCGGGCGCGGCGAAGGCAAGCGTCATCATGGGCACCTTTGTGATGTGACGATTGCGACCCTACCCGCTTTGCCCGTCGCCGCAAGTGCGCTTGCGGTCCCACCGTGAAATGCGCGCGTTGTCAGATTGTGATGTCCTGCAACTCCCAGATGGCAGTCAACGACCCCTCGCCGGTGCGCATTAGCCGGCCCATCGTGGCCGACAGCGCGACGGGGTTTCCGTCGTTGGCGCAGGCTGTGACATCGCGTGCCACCCGCGACATGACGTCCATGCCGATCTGGTCCGCGATCGCAATCAACGACTTGCTGGATTTGCCCAGACCGCTCAAATCTCCGGCGCGGTACAGACGATCACAATGCGCCATCCGCAGCGCCAGTTCTTCCATGGCGCGGCAAACCACATCTTCGGCATTGACCGGATCCATCTCGGAATAGAGCGCATCTAGACGGTCGTAATTGACCTGAACATGCTCTGACAGCCTAAGCTGTGTAACCTTTGACACTTTACTCACCTCTTTTCACCCATTGTGGTGCGCCCCCACGGCTCATGCACGTTTCGCATGCACAACCTTCCCAAATCGTTAGGCGCATCCTGTCTTTTCGCTCGAATTTGTCGAGAATTCCGGGTAACCACAGCCCTTAACCGGGTTTTATGGACGGGCAGAACAACGCCATGCACAGGATCAAACCACTTCCGACATTTCTGCTGCAAAGGTATCAGGGCTGGAAAGCCACGACCTATGCCGAGAACAGTGCGTGGTATCGTCGCCTTGCGACCGAAGGGCAGCGCCCGCGTGCTATGGTTATCTCCTGCTGCGACAGCCGGGTGCATGTGACGTCAATTTTCGGGGCGGATCAGGGCGAATTCTTTATCCACCGCAACATCGCGAACCTTGTCCCGCCCTTCGAGCCGGACGGGGATCACCACGGCACGTCTGCGGCTGTGGAATACGCGGTCAGGTTTCTGAAAGTCGCCCATATCGTTGTTCTTGGCCATTCCAGTTGCGGCGGGATTCAGGGGTGCATCGACATGTGCGAGGGCCGCGCGCCCGAACTCGAGGAAAAGACCAGTTTCGTGGGCCGCTGGATGGATATCCTCCGCCCGAAATACGAAGAGGTGACAGGCATTCTGGACGAAGACCAAAAGTCCAGGCGGCTGGAGCAATTGGCCGTGGTCACGTCAATGGAAAATCTGATGACCTTTCCCTTTGTCGAAGAAAGGGTGAACGACGGTTCGCTCAGCATTCACGGCGTGTGGACGGATATTGCCGAGGGCGGGATGAGTCAGTTCATGGGCAAGACGCTTGATTTCCAGCCGGTTTGAAACCGCGCTGCCGGGTTCGAAAATGGCCCATTCCATCAGCTTCCGGAGAGACATTTGGACCAGATCCTTAACCTTGCTGCAACCAATTTACTGTCCCCCATCATTCTCAGCTTTGCTCTTGGGGTAGCGGCGGCCATTGCGCGATCCGATCTGAACATCCCCGAGGCGGTGGCCAAGGGCATGTCAATCTATCTGCTGTTTGCCATCGGGTTCAAAGGTGGGGTCAGCGTTGCCGATCACGGGATTGATCTGACCCTTGGCCTGTCGCTGCTGGCGGGCATCTTTCTGTCCGCCGCCTTACCCATGATCGCCTTTGCGCTTTTGCAGGTCATGGGCAACCTCAGCCGACTGGATGCCGCAGCGGTTGCGGCGCATTACGGGTCGATCTCGATCGTGACATTTGTGGCCGCCACATCGGTGCTGCAAAGCAGCGGGATCATGGCCGAAGGCTATATGGTCGCTGTCGCCGCCGCGATGGAGGCTCCTGCCATCCTGTCCGCCCTTTGGCTTGTGTCCCGTGGCAGCGGTGAGGGGCGCATGGACAGCGGTCTGTTGCGCGAGATTATGCTGAACGGGTCCATCGTGCTGCTTGTAGGCAGTTTCCTGATCGGTGGGATCACGGGTACAGATGGTCTGGCCAAGATCGAGGCTTTTATCGTGTCGCCGTTTCAGGGCGTGCTGTGCCTGTTCCTGCTGGATATGGGGCTGGTGGCCGGGCGCGGCCTGCGGGGCAGTTCGGGCGTACTGACGCCCGGTGTACTCGCCTTCGGCGTAGTCATGCCGCTGGTGGGTGCTTGCCTTGGCCTTGCATTTGGCCTGCTTCTTGGCCTCAGTACGGGCGGTGTGGCGCTGTTCATGGTACTCTCGGCCTCTGCCAGCTATATCGCTGTGCCCGCGGCCATGCGGGTTGCCCTGCCAGAGGCGAACCCATCCATATACCTTACCCTGTCGCTAGGGGTTACTTTTCCATTCAATCTGACGCTTGGCATCCCTGTTTACGTGGCCATCGCCAGCGCCCTGACCGGAGGTTAAGCAAATGCAAACCCACAAAGCCAAGCGCGTCGCGATCATCATCGAACAGGTCATGCAGACCCGCCTGACCGATGCCATGGCCAAGGCAGGCGTGACCGGCTGGACCGTGCTGCCGGTACTCGGCGGGTCCGGCAAATCCGGCGCGTGGAGCCGTGAGGGGCAAGTGACCCGCGCAGGCGGCATGGTGCAGGTTGTGTGCGTGGTTCGTCCAGACCGGATGGACGCTTTGCTGGATGCCGCGTTTGGCGTCGTCGAACGCCATATCGGCATCGTGACGATCAGCGATTGTGAAGTGCTGCGGGCCGAACGGTTCTGACGCGCCACGCGCGTTTTGAACCCGATCCGCCCTCGTGATGGCCACAGCAGGGACGGTCACCGCAGTGGGGAGAGGGGCGATGGACCTTCTTTCGGCCCACCGCCCCATTGCCTCGAACGCCCAGTTCCCAGCCGACCGTTCACCTCTGCGCAAACGTTATGCAAGACGTGAGCATCCCGTATGACTGCCCCCCGGCAGTTTGTACGGCACACACCCGTTCGATGATTGCCGCAGCACGGCACTGTCATACTAGGCCGCGTGTTTGGTCATACGAATTGGAGTCGGCGTCCTGCCATCAGGCGGCGCGGCCGTTGATGCCTTGCCTTGGTGCGCTTTTGCAGCACCGGTCGTGCGAGTTCGTCAGAAAACAGGTCTGACATTTCCTGTCGTGTCAGTTTCGGGCGCTTTTGCGCGGCAGACACGGCAGCTTTCCCGATTGGTCCAGGGACCAATCCCTTCACCCACTTCATCATCCCACTCACCTCATCTTTATCGACCAGCCCCCCGGCTGGTTCTCAGGCCCGATCCCCCGATCGACCGATGAGTTGTTTATGGCGGGCAGGAATTACTAATTTCTTGCCGGGTTACGTGGCATTGTTCATACCTGTGTTAACGCGGATTTTAATGCAACATAATCAGTTTGTTATGGTGCGAAGAGACATCAATAAAACTGTAATCAGCGAGGGTTTCACGCCGAACTGATTGCCCAGCCAACATTTCTGTTAACCCGTTTGTAACCCGCTTTGGTCGCAAAATCTTACCGCAGCACCATACCCTCGGGCCAGCGCAGTCTGGTTTCCAAGGCAATCGAGCGGCTATCCCCGGCAGCTATTTCGAATCGCCACTCCAGAATTCCGCGCTGGTCGTCCACTGCCGTAACGTCGGGTGTCGGCGAGGCCTCCCAATTGATCATCAGATCTTCTTGCTCGGAGTAAGGGACCGCATCGCGCAAGGTGACATCCCATGTGCGGTCGGTGATGTTCTCGATCTCCAGACGCACGGCCTCGGTCTCCTCGTTCGAGCGGGATATGATGCCGCGATCCCCCTCGTTGCGGTCCAGCACCACGCGTTTCAGGCGCAAGCCCTCGATGGGTCCAAAAAAGATGTCGGCCTCCGCGCTCGGAGGCAGCGTTTGGAGGCCGGTTTCCCCGATCAACTGACCATCGACATATAACACCGCCTGTCCGGGCAGCAGGATTTCGGAAGAGGTGTTTTCGAACTCTACCAGACGGAATGCGGTCTGATTGCGCGCAGGGATTGCACGGGCGGACAAGGCCGCGTCAAAGTCGATGGTATCAAGCGCGACGCGTACCACGTCTTCGCCTGTGCGCACTGTGACTTTGCCGGGCAGGGTGTAGCTGACGCCGATGCCGGACAGATCAGCGGTCGCCACTGCTTCCTCCAGCATCACAGGAGCAGGTGCCGCAAAGCCTGCGTCTGCCATCGGGCTTTCGCTGCGCATCAGGGTCTTGGCCATCTCCTGTTCGTCGCGCTCTTCCTCGATCCGCCGCAGCAGGGGCCAGAGCGTGCCGGGTTCGGACCCCGCAAACGGCGAAAGGGTGGAGAGGGTCAATTCGACATCCACCCAATCTTCGGCGGAATATTGCGCGACATGGGCCCCGCGTTCGACGCGCAGCGTGTCATCCCCGTCAAGAAACAGGTTATAGACCGGCGCCCATTCAACCCTGTTCGTCGGATAGCGCAACGTCAGGGTGGCTGGACCTGCCTGCGCAGCTGCGACGTTCAGTGACAAGGTTGCTGGGTTGGTGCTGGGCGGCGTGACTTCTTCAAGCGCGGCGGCGGCGGTCTGCATGGCAAAGGCAAGGTCATCGCGCCCTTGCCGCAGCCCGCGCGCCTCGATTTCGGCGGCCCGGATCGCCGCCCGCGCCGCACTTCCGTCGCTTGAGATCAGCTGGCCGATGGCGCGCAGGGTTTCCACATCCGTGGCCCCGTCTTCTGGCAGGGTGATGGCGTTCAGAAACCCGATCTGGTCCTGCGCGGCCTGCGCCCGCGCCATGGCAAGCGCGATGGCATCGTCACGTTGCGCAAGCGCTTCGGTTGCCTGATCCAGTGCGGCCTTGGCGGCCAGCCATTCTGGTGTGCGCGGTGCGCGATAGGGCCCGTTTCCGTCCCGGTCCCAGCTGCGGGTAGAGACGATCGCCCCAGACAGGTCGATGTCAATCATCGCCGCATCAAGGTCCGGATCCATATCGGCGATGCGCAAGTCATGTTGCCCTGCGGGAATGTCGAAGGTGACCGTGCGCGTCACAAGCGCGCCGCGGGCATAGGCCGTCACGGCCACAGGAGGCGCGTTGAGGGTGATCACATCAGCAAGTGATGGAAGCGGGGCAAGGGCAAGACAAAGAACGGCGAAACGCATGGCACAACCTTTCGAAAGGGACGGCGACAGGGTGCATGGACACTGTGCATTTGAAAAGGGGGAATGACGCGGCAGTTTGTGCAGGGCTTACGACATGTCCGCACGACATAAGGCGGATGTCTCATCCGCAATCCCCGTTCTGCTGTGGTAGAATCGCGACAGGATATGCTAAGTATTGTGTGATGAATGACCACAGCCCCAACATACGTCCCGTTATCCGGCAACTCGATGCTGCCGCGGTCAACCGCATCGCCGCTGGTGAAGTGGTCGAACGCCCCGCATCCGCAGTCAAGGAACTGGTGGAGAATGCGATCGACGCAGGTGCGCGCCGCATTTCCATCGACGTCTCCGGCGGCGGCAAGACGCTGATCCGGGTCACCGATGATGGCTGTGGTATTGCCGTGGATGAATTGTCCCTTGCCCTCAGTCGTCATGCCACGTCCAAGATCGACGGGTCCGACCTGCTGAACATCCACACTTTCGGCTTTCGGGGCGAGGCGTTGCCCAGCCTTGGCGCGGTGGCCCGGCTCAGCATCACAAGCCGGGTTGCGGGGGCCGAGGCCGCGCAAATCTCGGTCGCGGGCGGCGTGCAGAGTACCGTCAAGCCCGCCGCACTGAATGCTGGTACCGTCATCACCTTGCGCGACCTGTTCTATGCCACGCCCGCCCGCCTCAAGTTCCTGCGCACCGACCGGGCCGAGGGGCAGGCGATCACGGATGTGATCAAGCGTCTGGCCATGGCCGAACCCTTTGTCCGGTTTGAATTGCGCGACGTGTCTGGCGATCCGCGCACCGTTTTTGCCGTCGAGGCGCAGACGGGCGAACCCATGGCGGCCCTGCGTGGACGTTTGTCGGATGTGCTGGGCGCAGAGTTTGCAGAGAATGCTATTGCCATAGATGCGGAGCGTGAGGGACTGCACCTGACCGGCTATGCCGCCCTGCCCACCTATTCGCGCGGAGCTGCCGTGGCGCAGTTCCTGTTCGTTAACGGTCGCCCGGTCAAGGACAAGCTGCTGACCGGTGCGTTGCGCGCTGCCTATTTCGATTTCCTCAGCCGTGACCGCCACCCGGCGGCGGCGCTGTTCGTAGATTGCGATCCGCAGCTGGTGGATGTGAATGTGCACCCGGCCAAATCCGAGGTGCGGTTTCGCGATCCCGGACTTGCGCGCGGGTTGATCGTGTCGGGGCTGCGTCATGCGCTGGCGAGTGCGGGGCATCGCGCCTCCTCGACTGTGTCTGGGGCAACTTTGGGGGCGATGCGGGCTGAGCCGATTTCACCGCGCGTGTACCAGATGGATCGGCCCAGTTTTGGGCCGCGTGGGTCAACCGGGTTTGCCGAGATGGGACGCGACTATAGCGGGCAGGTGGTTGATGCGATGCCCGAGGCTGATCCCGAAGACCTGCCATTGGGTGTCGCGCGCGGGCAGGTGCACGAGAATTACATCATTGCGCAGACCGCCACGGGAATGGTCATCGTGGACCAGCACGCGGCTCACGAACGCCTTGTCTATGAAAAGCTGAAACGCCAGATGGCCGAGGCTGGCGTGCCTGCGCAAGCGCTCCTGATCCCCGAGATTGTGACCCTGTCCCCCGGTGATCGTGCCCAACTGCTTGAGATTGCCGATGATTTGTCGTGCGTTGGTCTGGGTATCGAGGCCTTCGGCGGTGACGCCATCGCCGTGCGTGAAACCCCCGCGATCCTGGGCGAGGTGAATGCCAAGGCAATGATCGAGGATATCCTTGATGAACTGTCCGACCTTGGCGCCAGCCAGTCTGTCCAAGCGCGCATCGAGGCGATCCTGAGCCGCGTGGCCTGCCATGGCTCGGTCCGGTCGGGTCGCTGGATGCGGGGCGAAGAGATGAACGCCCTGCTGCGCGAGATGGAGGCGACGCCGCATTCCGGGCAGTGCAATCACGGGCGACCGACATATGTCGAACTCAAGCTGGCCGATATCGAACGGTTGTTCGGGCGTACATGATCCAGTTCGGGGATATTGCGCTGGATCTGAACGATCCGTTGGTGCTGGCCGGGTTGGCCGGCGCGGGCGTTGTGCTATTGATCCTTGTCCTGTTGATCGCAGCCCTGCGCATCGCGGGTCGCTCAGCACGGGCTGTGGAACCGTTGGGTCAGCAGTTGGGCTATTTGGGCCAGCATGTGCAGGGGCTTGCGCAGGGACAGGAGGGGCTGCGCGCCTCGATCCAGATGGTGTCTGACACTTCGACCAACGGGCAGGCGCAGCTTGCCCAATCCATCGAACAGCGTTTGGCCCATGTGCAGCAGCAGATGCAGGACCGGCTGGCCGACAATGCGATGCGTAGCCAGCGCAGCATGACCGAGATGCAGGAGCGGATGCGGGAGACGCTGACTGGGTCCTCCAAACAGACCACTACCAGCCTCACTCAGTTGCAGGAGCGGCTGGCGGCTATCGACAAGGCGCAGGACAACATCACCAAGCTGTCGGGCGATGTGCTGTCATTGCAGGATATCCTTTCGAACAAGCAGACGCGCGGGGCGTTCGGGGAAATCCAGTTGCGCGACATCGTGTCCAAGGCGTTGCCCAGCGACTCCTATGCGCTGCAACATACGCTATCGAACGGCAAGCGTGCCGATTGCCTGATCCATCTGCCCAACCCGCCGGGCCCCATCGTGATCGACAGCAAATTCCCACTTGAGGCCTACGAGGCCCTGCGGGCAGCCAAGGATGATTTGGCGATGAAGCAGGCTGTGGCGCAGATGCGTGTCGCAGTCAAAAAACATATCAGCGACATTTCGGAGAAGTACATCATCGAAGGCGAGACGGCGGATGGCGCTCTGATGTTCCTGCCGTCCGAGGCCGTCTATGCGGAGTTGCACGCCAACTTTCCCGAACTGGTGCGTGCGGGTTTCGATGCCCGGGTGTGGATCGTGTCACCCACCACCTGCATGGCCACGCTGAATACGATGCGCGCCATCCTCAAGGACGCGCGGATGCGCGAACAGGCGGGCGAAATCCGCAAGATGCTTCGCAATCTGCATCGCGACGTGGAATTGGTGGTTGAACGCGCGGGCAAGCTGGAAACGCATTTCGATCAGGCGCGCCGCGACGTCGAGGGGATTGCCACGGCGGCCGAACGGGCGGGCAAGCGCGCGGCCAAGCTGGACAATTTCGATTTCGAAGAACTGGACGAGTCCACGCAAAACGTAGTCCCATTGCAGGCGCCCGATAGCTGAACGCTCAGGCAAAGATACGGTAGTAAAGCCAGTCGGGCAGGAATTGTGAACCACGGAACAGCAGGGAAAAGGCGGTTGGAAAACTTTTCTTGAACCGGTCCGACATCATCAATTCGAAAATTTCGCGCGCTGCGACTTCGGGCTCCATGATGAAGGGCATCTTGAAATCGTTCTTGTCGGTGAGTTGAGTATTGATGAAGCCAGGGTTGGCGACCTGCACCCGCACGCCCGTGTTACGCAGATCGGCATGCATGCATTCGGCAAGCGACATCGTCGCGGCCTTGGACGCAGTATAGCCTATGGATCCTGGCAGACCCCGGAACCCGGTCAGGGACGAAGTGATGACGATATGCCCTGCGTCTCTGTCAACAAAGTGCGGCACGACCTGCCCCAGCACCCGGATGAAGCCGGTGAAATTGATGTCTGCCATGGCCGTGGCCTGTTCGGCATTCCAGTCGCGGGCCGAAAACGGCCAGTATACTCCCGCCAGCAGGACCAATCCGTCGATATCGCCGACAGCCTTTGCCGCTTCTGCAACGCTTTTGTCATCAGAGATGTCCACGGTCTGATAGGACGCCTTGCCCGGCAACTCCTTGACCAGTGCGGCGAGTTTGTCTTCGCTGCGCGAAGACACGATCACCTCTACCCCCGCGCGGCTGAGGTGGTGGGCCAACGCTTTTCCCAGCCCGTCACCAGCACCTACCAGCCAATACCGTTTACCGTTCATCTTTACATCACTCATGCCGTTTTGGCCATTTCTGCTTCCGTTGCGGGCCGCATGGTTGCGACCAGTTCTGCGACCTTAAGACCGTATTTGCGAAACTGCGAGCGGTTCACGATGGTTCCATTTGGGGCAAGATACATCCAGTCGACCGTGTCCAGCACATGCCCGCCAGACGCCTCAGGCAGGCGGAAGCGGTATTTCAACTGCACGGCGTTGCCCGTCTGTTGGCCCGTCCCTTCGCCGACGACGTCGTCTGCCAAGGCCCGGATGTGCCCATCGTTGCCCAGGGTCAGGTCCCATGCGCGCGTCTGTTCGGACCCGTCATCGTACTGAAACACCTCGTTCATGGTGCCCCGGTTGCCTTCCCAGATGCAGTCGAAATTTCCGACGAACCGGGATGATACGCGACCCGTAGGGCCGTATATCACCCCCTCGCAGATGATCGGGCCATTGAGGTGCGTGCGGATGTCAAACAGCGTGTCCGCGTTGGAATAATCGCTTGGCCGTTGCGCCAGAAATCCGGCATAGCGGCTTCCGGCCCAGTTGACCGCAAGAACCATGGCAGCGCCGATAAGGACATAGAACAGTCCACTCATATCACGTCTCCTTCAGGTCGGTCGCGGCCAGCAAGACGATGGCGACGACTTTGAGGCCACAAGGCACCGCTGCGTAAAGCAGGGTGAGAAGCACAAGCGCTTCGGGCGGATTGCTGGCAGCACCACTGTCGAACCCCGCGCTTTGCAACAACGGCAGCAGGGTGACGGCGGCAAAGGCCAGCGTGAATTTCGAAACAAAGGACCAAAGCCCGAACCCTTCGGCAGCCGAAGGGCTGATGCGGGCCATGCGCGTGGCAAAGACGGCCGGCAGCAGGGTCAGGTCCGCGCCAAGTGTCGCGCCGGACAGCGCGCAGATGACGGCAAACGCGACCCAGTCGCCCGGACCCAGTGCCATGGCCCCGCCAAAGGCCACGATGGCCAGCACCATAGCGCCCAGCAGCACAGGTTTGGTGCCGTAGGTTTCCGCCAGTTTCCCCCAGACGGGGGCCGCAGCGGCGGCGCTGAGGAAAAACAGCAACAGCAGCGGACCCTCGTAGCCCGGCGCGTCAAGGCGACTTTCAACGAAGAAAAGGAACAGGGTCGAACTGACGGCCACGGGCGCTGCGTTGACCAGCGCGATCAGTAGCAGGCGGCGGGCGAGTGTGTCCTGCAGCACGGCGCGAAATCCGACCGATGGCAGTAACCCTTCGTTCACCCATTCCCCGCGCATCATTATGACGGCGGCCAGTGCCAGAACGCAGAAGCCCACGGCGAACCCGGCAAAGGGCGCGCCCATGACGCTGCCCAGCATGACAGGTGCGATGGCCGCAACGCAAACCCCCAGCAGGGCCCCGGTTTCGCGCCAGCGTGCCAGCATCAGGTGTCCGCGCCCGGCAAGGCGGTCGGCCTTGACGACCCCCTGGGCGTAGAAGTTGATGGTGAGGAAGCTGAAGGCGGAAAATACGCCCGTCAGCATGATCCCGAACCATATCAGCGGCTGGATCGGTGGGGTTACGGCAAAAAGGCCCAGCATGGACAGCGCCATGACCGTGCACCCGATCAGCACGGTCAACCCGCGATAGCTGCGCAGCGCTTCGCTGAGCCGCCCGAACAGCGGGTCCTGCACCACGTCAAGCAGGCGCAGGCCAAAAAGCACGGCCCCGAGTGCCGCCAGTGACACGCCGTATTCATCGACGTAGAATTTCGGTGCATGGATGTAGATGGGTAAGCCTGCCGAGGCAAGAAGCGCCGCAAACACCGCATATGCGGACAGGCGTTGGGGGGCCGCGTTGCTCACCGAGACACCTCGTCCGTCGGCGGCAGGGGGCGGGGGCGATAAAGGGCACGCTTGCCCCATAGTTTCAGCGCCTGCCAGTGGATCAGGGTAAGGACACGCCGTGCACCGAACGGGCGGCGCAGAAGGGCACGCAAGATGGACCGGTTGGTCAGCGCCGCACGTCGGCCCGTGAGCGTTGCGATCAGCCCACCATTGCCGCGGGTGTAGTCGATCCAGACGCCGATACGATCATCGCGGATGTCGAAGCGGAACTCATACCCACCTTCGACCGGCTGAAACGGCGATACATGCAGGAGTTTTGTTGACTGCAGGCGGTCATCTGCCGCGATCGGGCGCAGGTCGGGGTGGTGGACAAGATAGCTATGGCGGTCGCCGAACGTGTTAGTGACTTCGGCGATAACGGCGATCAATGCCTCGTCGGTACGGCGGCACAACCAGAAGCTGACCGGATTGAATACATGGCCCAGCACTTTGGGTTGGGCCAGCAGTTCGATCCGCGCCACGCCTGTGACCCGATGCGCCCGCAACACATCGCGCACCCAAGCAGCACCGCGTCCGACCTTGGGTGGGCCGCCGTGGTCGCTGTCATCCAGTGCCATCACACCGCGCCCATTGCGTGTGAACAGGCTCGGCGTTGTCACTGGCGCCTCTGCATCCAACAGCATGTAGTCGACCGAATAGCGGAAGGCGTTTTCGATGGCTCCCTTGCGCCCGTGATATGTGACGCCCGCGATATGATCGACTGTAGTGCTCACGCGGCGGCCACCTGCAAAGCGGGCGTCCGGGTCAGGGCGCGGGCAACGTCGAGGCCGCTGGCAAGCCCATCCTCGTGAAAACCATGGCGCATCCATGCACCACAGAACCATGTATTCCGGGTGCCGTTCGTGGCGCGCACGGTATCCTGTGCGGCGAGGGCCGCGAGGTCATATACCGGGTGGCGCAGCACGGTCTGGTCATAGATCATCTCGTCCGGGATCGTCCGTTTGGTGTTCAGGGTCACGAAATGGGGGTCGTCCATCGGCACAGGTTGCAGCGAATTTATCCAATAGGTCAGGTCGATGCGGTCGCTGGGTGCGCCCTTGTCTTCGGTATAGACCCAGCTGGACCATGTCTGGCGCCGCTTGGGCATGATGCGTTCATCGCGATGCAAAATGATGTCGTTGGGCTGGTATTTCACGGCACCCAATGCAGCGGCCTCAGCCTCACTCGGGTCCGCCAGCATTGACAGGCTGTCGTCGGAATGGGTGGCAAAGATCACCTCGTCAAACGTTTCCCAATCACCACCCCACGCTTTGACTTGTGCGCCCAGCCCTTCGCGCTTGACCGACTGCACAGGTGCACCAAGACGAATGTCGACACCGTTGCGGCGCATCGCAGCCTCAAGCCGTCGGACATACTCGATCGATCCGCCTTTGACGGTGTACCACTGATGCTGCCCCGTCGCGCTGAGCAGGGCGTGGTTTTCAAAGAACTGAATCATCGCATGTGCGGGGAAGTCCATGATCTTGTCCGTCGGCGTTGACCAGATCGCACCGCTGAGCGGCGACAAGTAATAGTCGCGAAACCACGCCCCTGTGCCCATCACGTCAAGGAACTGGGCGACCGTCCGCGTGCGATCCTCGTTCGCGACGCGCAAGGCATTGCGATTAAAGCGCAGGATGTCGCGCACCATACACAGAAAACGGGGGTTCACCGCGTTGGTGCGTTGGGCAAACAGCGCGTCGAGGCTCGCCAACCCATATTCCAATCGCCCTCCGTCGATGGAAGCGCCAAAGCTCATGTTGGATTTGACGACAGGCACGTCCAATTCATCAAACAGCGCTGCCATGTGCGGATAATTGGCATAATTGAACACCAGAAACCCGGTATCGACAGGCTGGTCGCCGTTCTTGCCCGCGATGATCGTGCGCGCATGGCCACCCAGACGTGCCTCGGATTCGAAAAGGGCGACGTCATGGCCGTCTGAGAGCGCGTGCGCCGCCCCCATCCCCGAAATGCCGCCCCCTATGATAGCGATGCGTTTGCGTGTGGGGCTTGTGGTCTCGAATGGCATACGTGTGAATGGTCCTGTTGGCTTGTCGGTTTGCAAGGTGTACGGACCGGGTCCGCAAATGGATGCACATGCGGATAAAGTTTATTTTTTGATCCAAACCGCTTGGGACCCCGTAAATGGTATATGTATGCAGGTCCAGACGCGACACATCCAGAAACATTGGCCATCGGGGGTATGCTGTCCCGTGTGGCAACAAGGCCTGTGACGATGAAAGACGGTGACGACAAGCGGATGTTGTGGGTCGACCACCTCATCCGGATTCGAGACCACAAGGATCAGACAGCGTTTGCTGAGCTGTTTCAACACTTTGCCCCTCGGGTCAAAGGGTTCTTGGTCAAATCCGGGTCCGATGCGTCACTGGCCGAGGAGTGTGCGCAGGAAGTTATGGCCACCTGCTGGCACAAGGCACATATGTTTGATCCTGCGCGGGCCTCCGTGGCGACATGGATTTTCACCATCGCGCGGAACAAAAAAATCGACGTGTTGCGCAAGCAGCGACGCCCCGAACCGGAGGATCTGGAGTGGGGCCCCGAGGAAGAACCTGATCAGGCCGATGTTTTGACCCTGCAACAGGAAAGCGAACAATTGGGCCGTGCAATATCCGAATTGCCCCACGCCCAGAGAGAATTGATAGAAAAGGCGTATTTCGGGGACCTGTCCCACAGTGAAATCGCCGCACAAACCGGTCTGCCGCTTGGCACGATCAAAAGTAGGATACGATTGGCGCTGGAACGGTTGCGCCATGCAATGAAGTGATGATGACGATGGAACAGAATATTAAACACCACCTGACGGATGATATACTTATGGGCTATGCCACGGGCAGTCTGCCCGAAGCGTTCAACCTGATGGTCGCAACGCATCTGTCGCTGTGTGACGCCTGCCGCGCTCAGACCGAAAGCTTTGAGGCCGTCGGGGGCGAAGTGTTGGCGCAGTCGAAGTACGACGAGATGGAACTGGAACCCGGCAGTTTCGCCGCGACCATGGCGCTGATCGCTGGTGGTGCGGTGGACGAGGCTCCTTCGAAACGGGTGAAGGGTTCGATACTGCCTGGTCCTTTGCAGGATTATGTCGGCGGTGATTTGGCGGATGTAAAATGGCGCAGCATAGGTATGGGTGTTAAGCAGGCGATCCTGCCAACCTCTCGCGACGCTTCCGCCCGACTTTTGTTCATTCCTGCTGGTGCGGCGATGCCGGATCACGGGCACCGGGGCACAGAGATGACTATGGTGCTGCAAGGTGCCTTTCAGGACGAGGATGACTATTTCGCGCGCGGTGACGTCGAAGTTGCGGATAGCGACATGCAGCACACGCCGGTAGCCGATATACACGAGGACTGTATCTGCCTAGCCGTCACAGACGCGCCGTTGCAGTTCCAGGGGTTGATCCCCAAGATCGCACAGCGTTTCGCGCGCATCTGATTGCTGCGGGGTCGCAAAGTGGCAGACAAGGCGGGGAGCGATCCCCGCCTTTTTGTTGTTCAGAGGTGTGCGATCGCCTGATCGAACATTGCCTTGGCTCGCCCCCACACGCCGCTGTCCAGATCGGTCAGGGTCAGCAAGCTGGGTAACAACTGCTCTGCGTAATCCTCGGATGATTCCAGTGGCAGCATGGAGGGCAGGTTGTCGATGGCCGTCACGTCCAGCGGCGGCATGTCATGCACCCGCAGTGCTGGCGCATCCCATGTGGTGGCACGCTCATAGACTTTGATAGGGGAAAAGTCGCTGTCGGGATCGCAGGCGATATCGCCGATCACGCTGAGCCGCCGGGACCTGTGCCGTGTTTCGGCAGGAATGAAGACGGGCGTTCCGGGACGCGCGAAGATGCAGTTGAAAAAGATGTCATGGGCAAGAATTTCCGGGAACGGACCGCCATGGGTGGTTTCGGCCATATCCCAGAGCGTCGCTGGCACGCCCATGACCGTGCAAAGGTCTGCAGCGCCGGTGCCGACACGACCAAGTGCTCCGATGATCAGTGCGCTGGGACGGTGCGCGCCTGTCGCCACAAGTTGAGATTGCAGATCGGCAAGCAGGTGGCTGGCGCTGGGATAGGGGGCCACGGGGCCTGCGATCCGTCCGTTTTGCTGCGCCACCCAGCACTTCAGCGCCACGGCCGCACCCGCATAGCCCGCCCAATAGCCAAAGGCGGCCACGCGACGGTTATCCGTGTCGACGAGATACTCAAGATCGTAGAGCGCCCCACCCCCCGAGACAAAGCGTTTCAGCAGGCGCTGGCCCGCGGGCTGGCCCTTGAAGGCATGGCCGAACATGATGTGGCGGTGCGGTAGGGGCGTGCCGTCCTCCGGCAGTTCTTTGAGGCCGAAGATGATCGCGTCTGTTGGGGCCTTCGGCCATGTGCCGGGTGCGGCGATGTTCGCACCCGCATCCGAATAGCGGTCCGTGGGGATGCACCGGGTCGCGCTCTCTTCGATCGTGACCTTGATGCCCGAGCCGATGAGCTTGGCGGCCCCTTCCGGCGTGAGGCCCACGCGGGTCTCGTTCGGTCGCTGTTCTGCACGTACCCACAGGTGGGTCATGGCAACATGCCTGCATCACGGGCCGCGATCACGCTGGGGCGGGCGTTCATCGCAGCCATGAAGGCGCGAACTTTGGGGAACGAATCCAGTTCGACTCCGTCTCCGCCTAACCAATTGCACACCACGAACAGGTAGGGGTCGGTCACTGTCAGGGCCTCTCCCTGTACGAAGGGGCCGGACAGGCAGTGCGCTTCGACATAGGCGGCGCTTTCGGCCATGGTTTGGGGTACTTTGGCGGTCATGTCGGCATAGCTTGCGTCCTGATCCGCCCAGCGATGCCCACGCATCTTGTGGGCGTGGTTCACATGCATCGTCGAGGCAAGGTAGTACATCACGCCGCGCACGCGGGCTGCGTCGAAAGGATCGTTGGGCATCAGGTGCGGCGCGAGGGTTGCGATATAGTCGAGGATCGCGCCGGTTTCGGTCAGGATGGTGCCGTCGATGTCAAGAGCAGGCACGCGCCCTTTCGGGTTGATCCTTGCATATGCGTCGCTGCGTTGCTCGCCTGATTTGAAGTCCAGCTTGTGGGTGTCATAGCTCAGTCCCGCCTCGTTCAGGGTGATCGCGACTGCGATCGAGATGGTGCCGGGGGCATAGTAGAGTTTCATGCGAGCAGCCTTTCAAACATGGGTTTGTGCGTGGTGGCGATCGGGTGATTCAAGATGCGGGATGGCATTGAACATGACGGGCGCCCAAGTTCCCCCAATGGGGTGCAGGCGGTGCATCGACGTGTTCATGATGGCGAGCGCTACGTTGGCCATTGCCTCGATGCTGAGGCCCAGATGCTGGCGCATCGCCATGGAGATCAGCCCGCCCGAGGTCACCACAAGCGCAGCTCCGTCCCCGTTCGCGATATCCGCCAGCGCCCCCTTGACCCTTGTGTCGAAACTTTGGAACGTTTCTGGCGCGCCCAGCAGTTCATCGTTCTGCCAGGCGGCGAAAACGCGGGGCAGGTGGCGGGTGAAATCGCCCGGCCCTTCGGGCAGGGGTACGCCATGTTCATCACGCAGTGCCACGGCGAGGTTGAAATATTCCAGCTCGTTCAGGCGTGCGTCTTCGATGGGTTCCAGCCCGGTGTCCATCGCCGCAGCGGTTTCGCGGTGACGGCGCAAGGTCCCGGTATAAAGCCGCAGATGGTGTTGGTGCGTGTCGCGCAGATGCGCGCCCAGCCACGCCGCCTGCTGGTGGCCCAGCGGGCTGAGCCGGTCATAACTGGCTTCGTCCTTGGCCTGCGAGTTGGCCTGACCGTGGCGGATAAGCGTGATATGGGACATGGGTGCCTTCGGCTTGGGTTCGCGCTGTTCTTAGGCGACGTTTGGGTGCGTGGGAAGCGCGGGAGCCTCCGGCGGGGATTTTTTAAATCAGAGAATGTAGAGGACGGGGCGACGTGGATCGGAAACCTCTGCGCCGCGAAAACGGGTTTGTGTGTCGGGATTGGGAGTCCTGTTCGCCCGCAACCTGCGTTAGACCTGTCGTCAGAGCAGGGAGACGTGCGGGATGGCTGATGTGGTGAAGTTTACGCTGGACGGGGCCGAGGTCGAGGCCGAGGCTGGCATGACCATATGGGAAGTGGCCAATGGCCGTGGCCTTGTGATCCCGCATCTGTGCCACAAGCCTGCCCCCGGCTATCGCCCCGACGGCAACTGCCGCGCCTGCATGGTCGAGATTGAAGGCGAGCGTGTTCTGGCCGCGTCCTGCATCCGCGAACCGGCCGAGGGGATGGTCGTCACCACCAATTCGGTCCGCGCCACGAACGCCCGCAAGATGGTCGTCGAGATGCTGGTGGCCGATCAGCCCGAGCGTAATGTGGCACATGACAAGTCCGCTCATCTTTGGGACATGGCCGAGGCCAATGGCGTGACCACCAGCCGCTTTCCCAAGCTGGAAGAAGGCCGCATTCCGCTGCTTGATGACAGCCATGTGGCGATGTCCGTGAACCTTGATGCCTGTATTCAGTGCGGTCTTTGCGTGCGCGCGTGCCGCGAGGTGCAGGTCAACGACGTGATCGGCATGTCGGGGCGCGGGCATGATGCCTATCCTACATTCGATCTGGCCGACCCGATGGGCGATAGCACCTGCGTGGCCTGCGGCGAGTGCGTGCAGGCCTGTCCGACCGGGGCGTTGATGCCCGCCACCGTCACCAAAGGCGCGGGTATCGGGGACAGCAAGGATTTCGACTCAGAGGTCGCCAGTATCTGCCCGTTCTGCGGTGTTGGCTGTCAGGTGTCGCTCAAGGTCAAGGACGGACGGATCAAGTATGTCGATGGGATCAACGGCCCCGCCAACGAGGGGCGCTTGTGCGTCAAGGGGCGGTTCGGGTTCGACTACATCCACCACGACCACCGCCTGACCAAGCCGCTGATCCGGCGCGCCGACGCGCCGCCCAAGGGGCTGAACGTCGATCCCGGCAACTTCGGCGAAGTGTTCCGCGAGGCCACGTGGGACGAGGCCCTGGATTTCGCCGCCAATGGGTTGCGCGGGCGCGGGCGTGAGGTCGCTGGGTTCGGCTCGGCCAAGTGCACCAACGAGGAGGCCTACCTGTTCCAGAAGATGATCCGGCAGGGCTTTGGCCACAACAACGTCGATCACTGCACCCGGCTGTGCCACGCCTCTTCCGTCGCGGCGTTGATGGAGAATGTCGGCTCGGGCGCGGTCACGGCGACTTTCAACGAGATCGAGAATGCGGATGTGGCAATTGCCATCGGCTGCAACCCGATCGAGAACCACCCTGTCGCGGCCACCTATTTCAAGCAATTCACCAAGCGTGGCGGCAAGCTGATCGTGATGGACCCGCGTGGGCAGGCGTTGAAACGCTTTGCAAGCCACATGCTGCAATTTCGACCTGGCGCGGATGTGTCCATGCTGAACGCGATCATGCATGTGATCGTCGAAGAGGGGCTGTACGACCAGCAGTATATCGACGCCTATACCGAGAACTGGGAGGCCGAAAAGGAACATCTCAAAGGCTTTTCGCCCGAGAAAATGGCTGGGATCTGTGGGATCGACGCTGAGGTCCTGCGCGACGTCGCGCGCACCTTTGCCGGGGCCAAGTCCGCGATGATTTTCTGGGGCATGGGCGTCAGCCAGCACATACACGGGACGGATAATTCGCGCTGTCTGATCAGCCTCGCACTGATGTGCGGGCAGGTGGGGCGACCCGGTGCGGGGCTGCATCCCTTGCGCGGCCAGAATAACGTTCAGGGGGCCTCGGATGCGGGGCTGATCCCGATGTTTTTGCCCGACTATCAGCCCGTGACGGATGACGGTGTGCGCAGTGCCTTTACAGAGGTTTGGGGCTCTGACGACTTTTCGGGCGAAAAAGGTCTGACCGTAACCGAGATCATGGACGAGGTGCATCGCGGTTCCATCAAGGCGATGTATGTTCTGGGCGAGAATCCGGCGATGTCCGACCCGGATGTCGAGCACGCACGGGACGCACTGGCCAAGCTCGATCATCTGGTGGTGCAGGACATTTTCATCACCGAGACGGCCAACTATGCAGATGTGATCCTGCCCGCCAGCGCCTTCGCCGAAAAGTCGGGAACGGTGACCAACACCAACCGGCAGGTACAGATGGGCCGCTCCGCATTGCCGCCTCCGGGCGAGGCGCGCGAGGATTGGTGGATCGAGGTGGAACTGGCCAAGCGGCTTGGGCTGGGCTGGGACTACGGCGGGCCTGCGGATGTGTTTGCTGAGATGAAGCTGAACATGCGCTCGCTGAGCAATATAACCTGGGATCGGCTGGAGGCACAGAATGCGGTAACCTACCCGTCACTTTCACCCGAAGACCCCGGTCAGGCGATTGTGTTCGGCGATGGCTTCCCGCGACCTGATGGGCGCGCGCGCTTTACCCCGGCCTCTGTGATTCCGCCCGATGATGTGCCGGATGCAAACTATCCGATGATCCTGACCACGGGGCGCCAGCTGGAGCATTGGCATACAGGGTCGATGACCCGGCGCTCGTCGGTTCTGGACGCGGTCGAGCCGGAGGCGAATTGTTCGCTCCACCCGTCGACCTTGCGCAAGCTGGGGGTACCTGCGGGTGGTTTTGTCCGCTTGACCACCAAACGGGGATCAATCGAGATTATGGCGCGCGAGGATCGTGCGGTGGCCCCGGACATGGTGTTCCTGCCATTTGCTTTCGTCGAGGCGGCTGCCAACATACTGACCAACCCGGCCGTGGACCCTTACGGGAAGATTCCCGAGTTCAAGTTCTCGGCCGTGAAGGTCGAGGCGGCGACCGGAACGGTCGCGGCAGAGTGACCGGATTGCGCGCCTGACGGCGCATTTGACTATCGACTTGCAGTTGAGGAGCGCTGCCCCTCAAACTCCCCGCAGTATTTCTGGCCAAGAGAAGGGGTGAACATGGCTGTCGATCCGTCGCGTTTCCTGTCCGACCTGCATCATTTGCGCACCTTTGGGGCGGCTGGCGTAGGCAAGGGAGTGATCCGACCGGCCTATTCCGCGCCGGATGTTGCCGCCCGCGATTGGTTGGCCGCAAGCATGACCGAGGCTGGATTGACCCCGCATATGGACCCTATGGGCAATTTGTTTGGTCTGGCTGACCGACCGTCCCTGCTGATGGGATCACATTCGGATAGCCAGCCGACAGGGGGCTGGCTGGATGGCGCGCTGGGTGTGATTGCCGCCCTTGAGGTCGCCCGTGCCGCGCGCGAAAGCGGCGGGCCTGCCATTTCGGTCGTGTCCTTTCAGGATGAGGAGGGGCGGTTCGGCGTCACAACCGGCTCTTCCGTGTGGTCGGGGGGGCGGACGCTGGCCGAGGCCGATGATCTGGAGGATCACGAGGGCATATTGTTGGGCGACGCCCGTGCGGTCCTTGGGAGCCGCATCGGGAGTTTTGTTGCGGCAGACCGCTTTACCGGTTTTGTCGAGATGCATATCGAACAGGGACCCACGCTGGACAGTTCGGGCGAGCAGATTGGTGTCGTCACCGATATTGTCGGAATTCGTGATCAGGTCATCACGTTGAGCGGTCAACAGAACCATGCGGGCACCACTCCGATGGCCCTGCGCCGTGATGCGTTTCAGGGGGTCAGCGCCTTTAACACCCGGCTGAATGATCGGCTGCGCAATGTGGTCACTCCGCAGACCGTGTGGACGATTGGACACATCTCGCTCAGCCCGAACGCTTCGTCCATCGTGCCCGGGCAGGCGCGGTTTTCCATGCAGTGGCGCGATGGGGAACCGGACAGGTTAGAGCGAATTCATGCCGTCATTGACGAGGTGCTGGGCGAGGTGGCGCAAGAGATGGGACTGGTTGTTGAAAAGGGGCCGCTGCTGGGGCTGCAGCCGGTGGCGATGGACCCGGCGTTGCGCGCAGCGCTGGAGGCCGGAGCAGAGGTTGTCGCGCCGGGCAAATGGCGGCGCATGCCGTCGGGGGCCTTGCATGATGCGACCAATGTGGCCCGCCTGATGCCTGTGGCCATGCTGTTCGTGCCGTCCATTGACGGCATCAGCCACAACTTTGGCGAAGACACGGATGAGGCTGATTTGGTCGCAGGCCTGCAAGTGCTGGCCCATGCGGTCGGGGTGTCTGCGCACGCGGGATGATCCCTTGCTGCCTGTGACATTGGGCTTTTGCCAAAACCTGCGAAAACTGCTGTTGCTTTTCGCAAGGATTGCTAAAGTATGAGGAAAAAGTTGACCTTCAGCGCAGGAAGAACATCCTTATGGGATGATTGTATCGCTGAGGCGATCATGCGCGACCCCACTCAAAGAAAGGGGCGCGCCCGGGAGGAAAGAATTTGGTTGAAACGCCCACGGGTGGGTCGGACCTTGTGTCCATACCCGCGCTTTTGAAGCGCAATGCAACGCAATTCGGCAACGCAACTGCGTACCGGGAAAAGGAATTCGGCATCTGGCAAAGCTGGAGCTGGTCCGAAACCCGCGAAGAAATCCAAGCGCTTGCGCTGGGGCTGATTGATCTGGGCGTGGCCGAGGGCGACTTTATCGCCGTTATCGGGCGCAACCGCCCCTATCTGTACTGGTCGATGATGGCCGCACAGATGTGTGGGGCGATCCCTGTCCCGCTGTATCAGGACGCCGCTGCCGAAGAGATGGCCTATACTCTCGGGCATTGCGGCGCGCGGTTCGTGATCGCGGGCGATCAGGAACAGGTCGACAAGGTCATCGAGGTGCAGGGCGATTTACCTCAGTTCGAACAAATCATCTACCTCGATCCGCGGGGACTGCGGAAATACGACCATTCCAAGCTGCACCAGTATGCCCATGTGCAGGAGGCAGGTCGCGCCAAACGCGATGAGCTTTCCGCGGAAATGGAGCGGCGCATCGCCAAGCTGGATTACGACAGCATTTGCGTGATGCTGTACACGTCAGGCACCACCGGCAAGCCCAAGGGCGTGGTGTTGAGCAACCGCAACGTGATCGAGACGTCGAAGTCGTCCTCGGAATTCGACGGCCTGCGCCGGTCTGACGACATTCTGGCCTATCTGCCGATGGCCTGGGTCGGGGATTTCATCTTTTCCGTTGGGCAGGCGTTGTGGACGGGGTTCTGTACCAATTGCCCCGAAAGTGCGGAAACCATGCATGTCGACCTGCGCGAGATCGGGCCGACATATTATTTCGCGCCGCCCCGCGTGTTCGAAACACAATTGACCACCGTGATGATCCGGATGGAAGATGCAGGGCGCTTCAAGCAGCGCATGTTCCACTATTTCATGGATCACGCCCGCAAGGTCGGCCCGGCCATTCTGGATGGCAAAGATGTCAGTTTGAAGGACCGGCTGAAATATCGCTTGGGTGAGCTGATGGTTTATGGCCCGCTCAAGAACACGCTTGGGTTCACGCGGGTGCGGGTGGGCTATACCGCCGGGGAGGCGATTGGCCCCGAAATCTTTGATTTTTATCGGTCGTTGGGCATCAACCTGAAGCAGCTTTATGGTCAGACCGAAGCGACGGTGTTCATCACCGCGCAGCCCGATGGGGAGGTGCGCAGCGATACGGTTGGTGTGAAATGCCCCGGTGTCGAGTTGAAGATCAAGGACAATGGCGAGGTCTTCTACCGCTCGCCTGGTGTGTTCGTCGAGTATTACAAGAACCCGGAAAGCACCGCCGATACCAAAGATGCCGAGGGCTGGGTTGCCACCGGGGACGCCGGGTTCATCGAGGAAGACACTGGCCATCTGCGCATCATCGATAGGGCCAAGGACGTGGGCAAGATGGCCTCGGGCGCGCTGTTTGCGCCGAAATATGTCGAGAACAAGCTGAAATTCTTTCCCAACATTCTGGAAGCGGTCGTTTTTGGCAACAATCGTACGGAGTGTACCGCGTTCATCAACATCGATCTGACCGCCGTGGGCAACTGGGCTGAGCGCAACAATATCGGCTATGCGTCATATCAGGAACTTGCGCAGCATCCGCAGGTGCTATCCACCATCACGGCTCATGTGGAGGAAGTGAATGCCTCGGTCGCGCAGGACGAGATGCTATCGGAATGTCAGGTGCATCGTTTCGTAGTGCTGCATAAACAGCTGGACGCGGACGATGGTGAGTTGACGCGGACCCAGAAGGTGCGCCGCCGCATTATCGAAGAGAAATACGGAGATATTATTGCAGCCCTATACGATGGGTCCGATACGATCTCGACCACGACGGAAGTGACCTATGAGGATGGGCGCAAAGGGTCGATCTCGGCGACTTTGGTCATTTGTTCGGCCAAGGTGTCGACCGTGGCACAGAAGATGGCGGCGGAGTGATGGTGATACGACGCTCGGCTGCGCCATCGCCCCGCCCACCATCCCGTACGGCGTTGAAGTTGTTGTGCGCCGCGCCTGTGGTTTATCGGCCCTTCGGGGAGGATTTTTTTGAATCAGAGAAGGGGTGGACCTGATGCTGGATCAGACCGAGGGCTACACGACCGCGGATGGCCGCAAGATCGGTGGCGTCGTCATGGAGATGCGCAATATTACCCTGCGATTTGGAGGGGTTGAGGCGATCAAGGACATCTCGTTTGATATCCGTGAGGGCGAGATTCGTGCCATCATCGGGCCTAACGGTGCCGGCAAGTCGTCGATGCTGAACGTGATTTCGGGCTTTTACATCCCTCAGGAGGGTCAGGTGTTTTACAAAGGCGCGCCGCGCCCGCCGATGAAACCGTTCGAAGTGGCCCGCCAGGGTATCGCGCGCACATTTCAGAACATCGCCCTTTTTGAAGGGATGAGCGTGTTGGATAATGTGATGACCGGGCGATTGACGCATATGAAGACCGGGCTGTTTGCTCAGAGTTTCTGGAAGGGCAAGGCAGAGTCAGAAGAGACCGCGAACCGGGAAGTCGCTGAAAAGATTATCGATTTCCTTGAGATTCAAGCCATCCGCAAAACCCCCGTGTCCCGATTGCCTTACGGTTTGAAAAAACGTGTCGAACTCGCGCGCGCGCTGGCTGCCGAGCCGTCGCTTTTGCTGTTGGACGAGCCCATGGCTGGCATGAACGTCGAAGAAAAGGAGGACATGAGCCGCTTTATCCTCGACGTGAATGACGAATTCGGCACCACCATCGCGTTGATCGAGCATGATATGGGTGTGGTCATGGACCTGTCGGATCGAGTCGTTGTGATGGATTACGGCAAGAAGATCGGCGATGGCACGCCGGACGAGGTGCGCGGCAATCAGGACGTGATCGACGCCTATCTGGGGGTCGCGCATGACTGAGTTTTTGCCCGACATCGGGGTGTCACCGCACGTGCATTATGCCTGCATCCCTCATGCACGCCCAGCGCACGCTTGGGGCGCGTTTTGCGCAACAGGCGGACGGACAGGTTGCGATGCGCGTTAAAGCGCTGGCCCTCTGCACGGCCCTTTGGGCTGGTCCGGCGCTGGCTGGGGAACCGGCGATCTGTGATGCGTCGCAACCGGGCATGGCTGGTTTGTGTGCGGTGATCGAGGCGCAGTGCCTGCCCTATCTTGACGACCCCGCCAGCCTGTCACCCCGCGACATCATGCCGATCCCGCGCACCTTTCGGCGCTATTTCGAGAGCGCGCTGAATTCCTATGCGCTGGGCTATCAGGAAACCGAACTGGAGCGGACGCTGGTGGTGTTCATGTATGACGCGCCGGCCTGCGAGATCGTGTCGAGCGGCCTCAGCTATTCCGATCTGTTGCCCGCCTTTCAGGACTGGCGCGACGGACCGGGGGCACGGTTCGTGTCCACCAGCGGGTTCGAGCCGGTCAGCCGGGTGACGATGGATCGTGCTTATGCAGCTGCCTTTCTGGCGGCCCCGCGCCAAGATGGCCGCGTGACCGAGGTGACGCTGAACTGGAACCTGACCTTCGAGGGGCTGACGCGCTTGCGGGTGAGTTACCAGCCACTCAGAGATCATACGGCTGAGTTGATGGGAGTGGCAGTGAAATGAAGCGTTTGGCACTTATCACGTTCCTGATCATGCCGACCGTCACGTTTGCGCAGGATCAGGCCCTTTTCGACACGGCTTTGGGCGAGTGCGCGCGCTACATCACGGCCAAGCCGCAAAGCGCGTGGACCTTTCAGACACCGCCGGCCACGCTGGACGAATCCGAAACCGGAACGAATGCAACGATTGTTTACCCGGTGGGCTCAGCGGGCAATTTCGACATGGCAGTCGGGTTTGATTATTCCAAGGGCACATCCACGACGCCCGGCACGTGGACCTGTTCCGGTACAGGGCCCGCGGCCCCGTTGTGGCCTGCGTTCAATGCGACGGGATGGATCGGTGCGGATGCACGACTGCGCGGCAACGGGTTGTTCGAGTTGAACTTCCCCGGACCGCAGCGGGCTTATGCCAATTGCGCCGCTGAGGCCCCGGATGTGTACGTGTTGTTCAATGCAGGCGACGGCGACCGGGCGGTCTTTGTCGCGACGACGGGGCCGACGGCGGCTGCGTTTTGCACCTCGATGGGATGGAAGGGTTAAATCATGCCGGATCAGTTGATTTACGCAATGGAAGTGATGCTGAACGGGCTGATGGCCGGGGTGATGTATTCCCTCGTGGCTCTTGGCTTTGTTCTGATTTTCAAAGCTTCCGGCATCTTCAACTTTGCCCAAGGGGTCATGGCACTTTTCGCGGCGATGACACTGGTCGGTATCCAGACCGGACAAGTACCGTTTTATCACCTGATCAACGCGATTTTTGGCACCAACATCCATTATTTCGGGTGGGAGGTGCATTCGATCGTCGCGATTGTCCTGACAGTCGTGGTGATGATCGGCCTAGCCTGGGCCGTGCAGCGGTTCATCTTTCGCTTTCTGGTGGGGCAAGAGCCGATCATTCTGTTCATGGCGACCATCGGCCTTGCCTATCTGCTGGAAGGGGTCGCGGACCTGATGTGGGGGTCCGAGATCAAGACGCTGAACGTTTGTCTGACCCAAGGCACATGCCTGCCGCAAGGTATCAATCTTGCCATTGACGAGGCGACGTTCAACATCTTCGGCTATGGCTTTTTCATCGACAATCTGGACATCACCGCCACGATCATCGCGATCATTCTGGTGACGGCACTGGTGGCGTTTTCGCAATATACCAAGCAGGGGCGCGCCATGCGGGCCGTGGCGGATGACCATCAGGCGGCTTTGTCCGTTGGGGTGTCACTGAACTATATCTGGATCCTCGTGTGGTCGGTCGCCGGGTTTGTCGCCCTTGTGGCGGGCGTCATGTGGGGGGCGAAGTCGGGGGTGCAGTTCTCGCTGTCGCTTATCGCGCTCAAGGCCTTGCCGGTGCTGATGCTGGGCGGCTTCACTTCGATCCCCGGTGCCATTGTCGGCGGGCTGATCATCGGGGTCGGTGAGAAACTGTTCGAGTTCTTCATGTCCAGCAGCGATCTGGCCGGTGCCGTGTTCGGGTTCACCATGAACGCGACCGAGAACTGGTTCGCTTATGTGCTGGCTCTGATATTTCTGGTGTTTAGGCCCCAAGGGTTGTTTGGGGAGAAGATCATTGAGCGTGTGTGATCACCCGTCTATCTGGCGGAACAGGACGACCGTGACGGCAGCCAGCACCGTGATGCCCAAAGTGGCCGACAGCATGATGTCACCGGTCAGCAACAGCGCGGCGCCGACACATACCGTCAGAACGAACGCACACAGCAACAGGGTTGGCCCGATGCCTGTACGCACCTTTTTGCGCTCTGCTCGTGGCGTGTCGCGCGCCGGTTCCGCTGCGTCCGGCACCGCATTGATCAACCGTGCCTTGGCTGCGGCCAGATCAATGGCGCTGATTTCGCCGCGTGCATGTGCTGCGTCAAGACGACGTATGTCATCCAGTATTGCCGTCATTTTTCCCACTCCGTTTTCCCACACACAAGGTGGCAAGGGAATTTGGGCGAAATGTGGCGAAACGACAAAACCGGACAGACTGGTTAACCGCGCGTTTGCCATGACGGGCGCAGGGGAGGTACAAGATGCTGTATCGTGAAGCGGGCGATTTTTCGACGACCTATCAACAGGATAGTCAGACGTTCCCGATCAAGTTCGATCGCTATCGCTATTACGCGGTGTTGCTGGTGGCTGTGCTGGTCATGCCATTCGTTATGAATGATTATCTTGTCAATTCGATCTTTCTGCCCTTTTTGATCTATGCCATCGCGGCCATCGGGTTGAACATTCTGACCGGATACTGCGGGCAGGTCAGCCTTGGCACGGGTGGTTTCATGGCCGTGGGGGCTTACGCCTGTTACAAGTTGATGACGGCCTTTCCGGACGTGAACATCTTTTTCCACGTCATCCTTGCAGGCGGGATTACCGCGCTTGTCGGCACGGCGTTCGGTTTGCCGTCGCTGCGGATCAAAGGCTTTTACCTGGCCGTGGCCACGTTGGCGGCGCAGTTCTTTCTGGTCTGGCTGTTCAACAAGGTGGCGTGGTTCTACAACTACTCGGCCTCGGGCCAAATCAACGCGCCCGAGCGCAGTGTGTTCGGCATCAACGTCACCGGCCCCAACACCGAGGCATGGGCGACTTATCTTTTCTGTCTGGTGTTTACCATCGGTGCGGCGATCATCGCGCGCAACCTGACGCGCGGATCGGTCGGGCGGCAGTGGATGGCGATCCGCGATATGGATATTGCGGCCGAGATCATCGGGGTGAACCCGCTGAAGGCCAAGTTGACCGCCTTTGCCGTCAGCTCGTTCTTTGTCGGGATTTCTGGCGCGTTGTTCTTTGCCGTCTATCTGGGCGCAGTCGAGGTGGGCGAGGTGTTCGGCATCCAGAAGTCGTTCCTGGTGCTGTTCATGATCATCATCGGCGGGCTGGGCAGCATATTCGGCAGCTTTGCGGGGGCAGCGTTTCTAGTTGTTCTGCCGGTACTGCTGAAACTGGTGGGCGTGGACCTGCTGGGCTGGCCCACGGACATCGTGGCGCATTTCCAGCTGGTCATCGTCGGCGGCATGATCATCGTGTTCCTGATCCTCGAACCGCACGGGCTGGCGCAGCTTTGGCGTGTCGCCAAGGAGAAGTTGAGATTGTGGCCGTTTCCACACTAGGCGGGCGGGCACCAACAATGGTGGGGTGAAACCCCATCCTACGGACGGTCCAAACGGGCCAAAAATCGGATAAAACCAACGGGAGGAAATACCGATGAAAATGAAACTGGCAACCTGGGCGACAGCCGCCATGATGGCGGCAAGCCCCGCGCTGGCGGACCTCGTGTTCCCATCGCTCAGCTATCGAACTGGCCCATATGCGGCGGGAGGTATCCCGTTCGCGGATGGTTATGCTGACTACTTCACCCTTCTGAACGAACGCGATGGCGGCATCGGCGGCGTCTTGGCATCCGTGCCGGAATGCGAAACCGGGTATAACACCGAAAAGGGTGTGGAGTGCTATGAAGCAACCAAGGGCAATGGCGCGCTGGTCTATCAGCCGCTGTCCACCGGCATCACCTATCAGCTGATCCCCAAGGCGACGGCGGACGGCATCCCCATCCACTCGATGGGTTACGGGCGGACTTCGGCGGCCAATGGCGCGGTGTTCACCCACGTGTTCAACTACCCCGCCAACTACTGGAACGGGGCCTCCGGCGCCATCAACTACCTGATGGGTCAGGGCGACATCGCGGGCAAGAAGGTCGCACTGGTCTATCACAACTCGGCCTATGGCAAGGAACCGATCCGCACGCTTGAAGAGCTGTCGGCCAAGCACGGGTTCGAGCTGTCGCTGATCGCGGTCGATCACCCCGGACAGGAGCAGAAGTCTCAGTGGCTGCAAATCCGCCGCGAGCGTCCGGACTACGTCATCATGTATGGCTGGGGCGTCATGAACCAGGTTGCCGTGCAAGAGGCCGCCAACATCCGTTTCCCGATGGAAAACTTCATCGGCATCTGGTGGTCTGGCTCCGAAAATGACGTGTTGCCCGCGGGCGAAGCGGCCAACGGCTTCAAGGCGCTGACGTTCCACGGAGTGGGCAGCGATTTCCCCGTCTTTGACGACATCCAGACCTATGTGGTCGAAAAGGGGCTGGCTGCGGGGTCGGGCGATCAGATCGGTACGGTGCTTTACAACCGTGGTCTGTACGCCGCGATGCTGGCCGCCGAAGCTGCCAAGACGGCACAGGAAATCCATGGCACAGCCGACATTACCGCTGCGATGATGCGTGACGGTATGGAGGCGCTGGAAATGACCGAAGAGAAGATGGCGGCCCTTGGCCTGCCGGGCTTTGGTCCTGCGTTCTCGGTGTCCTGTGAGAACCACGGTGGTCCTGGCCTTGTCGGCATGACCCAATGGGATGCAACGGCCAAGGAGTGGTCCCTGATCTCGGACTTCTCGGAATCCGACATGGAGGTGATCCAGCCGCTGATCGACGAAGACAGCGCGGCCTATGCCTCTGAATCCGGCATCACACCGGGCTGCTAATGCGCCTTATCCCGGCGGCGGCGCCTGTCGCCGCCGGGGCATTACATCAAACAGAATACAACAAGGGTTGGATATGCTGGACACCGACATCAAGGCCGACACCGTTCTGGAAGTCAGCAATATCGAGGTGATCTATAACCACGTGATCCTTGTTCTGAAGGGCGTGAGCCTGAAGGTCCCCAAGGGCGGCATCACCGCCCTGCTGGGCGGAAATGGCGCGGGCAAGACAACGACCCTCAAGGCGATATCGGGCCTGCTGGCCAGCGAGCGGGGCGAGGTCACCAAGGGGTCGATCCGTTATCATGGCGATCCGATCCATCACGCCGATCCGGCTGAAACCGTCAAGCGCGGCGTCGTGCAGGTGATGGAGGGGCGGCACTGTTTTGAGCACCTCACCGTCGAGGAAAACCTGATGACCGGCGCCTATACACGGGCCGACGGCAAGGCCGCGATCACGGCTGATCTTGAGATGGTGTACAATTATTTCCCCCGTCTGCGCGAGCGGCGCAAGTCACAGGCCGGCTATACGTCGGGCGGTGAACAGCAAATGACGGCCATCGGCCGCGCGCTGATGTCGCGCCCTGAAACGATCCTGCTGGACGAGCCATCCATGGGACTGGCCCCGCAACTGGTCGAACAGATTTTCGATATCGTGAAGTCGATCAACGAGAGTGAGGGTGTGACGTTTTTGCTGGCAGAGCAGAACACGAACGTGGCCCTGCGCTTTGCCCATTACGGTTACATTCTGGAGTCGGGCCGTGTCGTTATGGACGGCCCCGCCGCCGAGTTGCGCGAGAACCCGGACGTCAAGGAATTCTACCTTGGCATGTCGGACGAGGGGCGCAAGTCGTTCCGTGACGTTCGCAGCTATCGCCGCCGCAAGCGCTGGCTGAGTTGAGGACGCGAGATGCTAGGTGACTTGGTAGGTGTCGCAAATTTGATAAGAGATTTGGTAAAAGACAAAAGTTCTGAGAACCGAAGACTCGTTCAAATTCTCAGTAAAATTTATTTTTCTCCAGACGGTGTCGTGCAGATTCTGGAAAGCTTGATTGAAGGCAAAGACTTCGACGAAGACAAAGCGAAACAAGCACTTTTGGACTTCAACGACTATGAGGGTCACCTTTTGCGCGATATTGAGGAACTTTCGCATGCAGTCACAATCAAAAACAAGTCTCTCACGATGCGACAACGGCGACTGCTCCAAAACATTGGTTGGCAAAAGGTTAGCGTTAGGTCCGAAGTTCAGAAACTTTTGAATTATGATTTTGCCAATCGCCGTCCTGTTTCGCGACGTCGAGCTGAAGAGCTTCTGAACAAGATTGTGTTGCTAAATCGCACTATTGAAGATGCCGAAGAAGGTATTCGAGGATAGGTTCCTGACCTTTCAGATATTCACTCAAGGGGCTGACAGATGGTTACTGACTACTTCGACGACCTAGAAACCCGCAGCGCGGACGAGCGCGCAGCGGAACAGCTGGCAGGTCTGAACGCCCAACTTGCCAGCCACGGGGTCGCTGCGATGAGCGACCTGTCCGACCTTGCCGGACTGCCTGTACTACGCAAATCCGAACTGGCCAAGCGGCAGGCGGAAAAGCCTCCTTTCGGCGGGTTTCCGGTGATGAACGCGGCCCATGTGTTTCAATCCCCCGGCCCGATCTATGAACCCGGTGGCATCAGTCATGACTGGTGGCGCATGGGGCGGTTCCTGCATGCTGTCGGCATAGGGCCGGATGATATCGTGCAGAACTGCTTTGGCTATCATTTGACTCCTGCGGGCATGATTTTCGAATCCGGTGCGCGTGCGGTTGGCGCTGCCGTCTTGCCTGCCGGTACGGGCCAGACCGAGTTGCAGGTCACTGCCGCGCGCGACATCGGCACGACCGCCTATGCGGGCACGCCGGATTACCTCAAGGTGATCCTCGACAAAGCCGACGAGATGGGCGTGACGTTGAAGATCACCAAAGCCGCTGTAGGTGGCGGTGCCCTGTTCCCTTCGCTGCGGCAGGAATATGCGGATCGCGGGATAACGTGCATGCAATCCTACGCCACCGCCGATCTGGGCAACATCGCCTATGAAAGTCCTGCCTTGGAGGGGATGATCGTGGACGAAGGCGTGATCGTGGAAATCGTGACTCCCGGCACCGGCGAACCGGTGCCCGAGGGCGAAGTGGGCGAGGTGGTGGTCACATCGCTGAACCCCGACTATCCGCTGATCCGCTTTGCCACCGGCGACATGAGTGCCGTGCTGGCGGGCCAAAGCCCCTGCGGACGCACCAACATGCGCATCAAGGGCTGGATGGGTCGCGCCGACCAGACGACCAAGATAAAAGGCATGTTCGTGCGCCCAGAGCAGGTGGCGGCACTGGTGGCCAAGCACCCCGAAATCACCCGTGCCCGTGTCATTGCCCGGCGCGAGGGCGAACAGGATGTCATGGTGGTGCAACTGGAAAGCAAGGGCGAGGATCGTGATGCCTATGCTGCCAGCGTCACCGACACTCTCAAGCTCAAAGGCTCGGTGGAAGTCCATGCGCCCGACAGCCTGCCAAAGGATGGCCTCGTGATCGAGGATCAGCGGACATACGACTGACGCCGCCCTCTTCTCTGATTTAAAAAAATCCCGGGGGAGGCGCGACAGCGCCGGGGGGCTGGCCCCCCTCTGTCCTCCCCGACACGCGTACAGCCGGGACAGTCAGCCCTGTGCAGGCGTTTCCACCACCGGAACGAAGCCGCCGAAGATCATCCGCTTGCCGTCGAAAGGCATGGGTTGGTTGGCCATCGCGTCATCGCTCATCATCTTCTGCATGCCTGCGTCGCGCGTCGCCTTGTCGGGCCAGATGATCCAGCCTGCTGTCACGACTTCTCCCGACTCGGCCTTTACCGCCTTGCGGAACGAGGTCAGTTCCCCTTCGGGCACATCGTCGTCCCACGCGTCCATGATCGCGATTGCGCCGCAGCTTTTGATGAAGTCGTGCGCTTGTCTGGAGAAGGCGATGAACTCCTCTTTCTTGTCGGGGGTGATGGGGGCGACGAACATGTCGACATAGGCCATTTGGTGTCCTTTCAGGGGGCGGCGGCGCGGGCCGCGTCGAGGGTTGCGAGGTCAAGCCGTTGCATCTGCAACATGGCAGCGTAGGCGCGGGAGTTTGCGGCGGTGTCGTCGCCGAAAAGGCGATCGGCAAGGCCGGTGGGGATGATCTGCCAGCTGATCCCGTAGGGGTCCGTGACCCAGCCGCATCGTACTTCGATCCCGCCTGCGTCGATCAGCGCGGCATAAAGCATGTCGGCCTCGGCCTGAGGCTGTTCCACCGCGATTGAGGCGGCGGGGCTGTGGGTCTGGCCCGGCCCGGCCTGCAGGGCGGTGTAGGGCGCGCCGCCCAGCGTGAAGTGGATCAGCACCAAGGGTGCGTCCGGCGCAGGGCGGTGCACCGAGTCGATGCGGCTGTCGGGCACGAGCGTCGTGTAGAGCGTCACCGCCTGATCCGCGTCGTCGTCGAACCAGAGGCATGTGCGGATATTGGGCATGTGCCACCTTCTTCCCAGGGAATCGGTATCGGATGCCCGCAAGACTGTTTGACAAATACGTTGAGGTCAACATAATTTATCCCATGAGGGAAGACCTGCCGATTTCGACCACCCATGAAGTGCGTGACAGGTGTTTGTGCCTGCATCTGCACAGGGCCGCGCGCAGCATGGCGCGCCGGTTCGACGGGGTGTTGCGCCCCTTTGGCCTGAGCCATGGGCAGTATTCCATGATGATCGCCCTGAACCGCCCCGATCAGCCGAAGTTGGGCGAGGTGGCGCAGTTCCTGGCGATGGATCGCACGACGATGACGGCGAACGTCAAGACGCTGGAGGCGCGCGGCTGGGTCAGATCGGTCGCCGACCCGCAGGACAGGCGCGCGCGCCGTCTGACCCTGACGGAGGCGGGACGCGATGTACTGGTGGCGGCGGTCCCTGTGTGGCGGGACGAACACGACCGTGTGGATGCGCTGCTGGCCGCTGCCTTTGACGACATCGACGACATGCGCCCGGGCCTGCGTGTGCTCGCCTATGGTGCGCCGCCGGAACGCACTGGAAACCCGAGCGAAAACGTAGGATAAGCGAGACGTTCGAGCCGGAGGCGTCGCCACGTGTCATTATCCTCCACGTTTTCCACGACCAGACGCGGCAAGCCGCGCCTGTTGTCATGGACCGCGCTTGGCGTTGCGGGAATCTGCCTGTTGCCGATGCTGGCCGTGGCCATCGCGGCATTGTCGGGCGGAACGGATACGGTCGCGCAATTGGCCTCGACGGTGCTGGGCCGCTACACGGCCAATACGGCGATTTTGGTGGTTCTGGTGTCGCTGGGCACCTTTGCCGTTGGGGTCGGAGCCGCGTGGTTGGTCACCATGACCCGATTTCCCGGGGCACGGGCGCTGGAAATCGCGCTGGTCTTGCCGCTGGCCTTTCCGGCCTATGTGCTGGCCTATGCCTATACCCACGTGCTGGACCATCCCGGCATCGTGCAGAGCAGCCTACGCGCGCTAATGGGGTGGGGCCCGCGCGACTACTGGTTTCCGGAAATCCGCTCGCTTGGCGGGGCGGCAGTGATGCTGGTGCTCGTGCTCTATCCCTACGTCTACCTGCTGGCGCGCGCCTCGTTCCTGCAACAAAGCGGATCGACCTTCATGGCCGCACGCGCGCTGGGCTCGCGCCCGGTCGTCGCATTCTGGCGCGTGGCTTTGCCACTGGCCCGCCCCGCCATCGCCGCAGGTGTGCTTCTGGCCGTGATGGAGACCATCGCCGATTTCGGTACCGTCGCCTATTTCGGGGTCCAAACCTTCGCCACGGGCATCTACACCAGCTGGTTTTCGTTCGCGGACCGGGCCGGGGCGGCGCAACTGGCGCTGTGCCTGTTGTCCTTTGCGCTGCTACTGGCTGTGTTTGAACGCAAACAGCGCGGGCAGGCTCGCTATCACGACCCAAGCCGTGGGCAGAAAGAACACCCCCCTATTGACCTGACGGGGTGGCAGGCCGCTTTTGCTGCGGTGCTGTGCAGCCTGCCCGTCCTGTTCGGGGCGGTGATCCCGGTGGTTGCTTTGCTCAGCCTTGGGCTAGGCTCGGGCCAGGACCTGTTCAGCCCGCGCTATATCGGATTCGTGCGCAATTCGCTGACACTGGCGGCCTTGGCGGCAGCGCTTACCCTGAGCGCTGCGATCCTGCTCGGGTACTTCCAGCGCACGCAACCGGGGCGGGCGTCGGCTGGGGCCACCTATATCGCACGTCTGGGATATGCGGTGCCGGGTGGTGTCATCGCAGTTGGCCTGCTAGTGCCCTTTGCCGCCTTTGACAACGCGCTTGATGCGTGGATGCGCGCGTCCTTCGATATCTCGACTGGATTGTTGGTCACGGGGTCGATCTGGTTGCTTGTGTTTGCCTACATGGTGCGCTTTCTGGCCGCTGCCTTGGGCGCGTATGAGGGCGGACAGGCCCGGGTGCATGCGAATATGGACGCTGCCAGCCGGTCGCTGGGTAAGGGGCCGCTGGCCACGTTGCGCCGGGTGCATTTGCCGATCCTGACGCCAAGCTTGCTCACGGCCCTGTTGATCGTCTTTGTCGACGTGATGAAGGAATTGCCCGCCACCCTGATCATGCGCCCGTTCAATTTCGACACGCTTGCCGTGCAGGCCTATCGCCTTGCGTCTGACGAACGGTTGGATGGGGCTGCAGTGCCGAGTCTTGTAATCGTCGCGGTGGGTCTGCTGCCCGTGATTCTTATTTGCCGACAGGTCAGACGTTGGTAGGGCGCATTGAAACGCGCCTCACGAGATGCAGGGATCAAGCGCTAGAACAGCGCTGCCATTTGCGTCGAAGGACGCGGTTTGGTCCCCAACCCGCAAAGTCGCCCCGGCCATTTCAGAGCCGTCCACGATTGTCTGCCGTCCGCTGCTGCTGTCGTCGATATCGACGGTAAAGGCCCAGCTGTCGCCCGGTTTCACGCTGTCCAAGATCAAGCTGAGCGTGGTATCACCGTCGGTGACGTCCGAGATGGTTGCGCTACCCGACACCCATTCGAGCGGTTGGAACACGCTGACGCCAGCACCGGACCCGGTGATGTCAAAGATCAAACCTGTCGGCGCCGTCCCAAGGTCAATCTGCACGTCAAGCCGATCAATCGGGCAGGCCCCGTCATACATCAGGGTAAATGTGTCCTTGGGCGCACCATCCCGGAAACTCACGGCGAAGTCTGACCATCCGACAGTCGGCACAAGGATGGCAATGGCAAGGGCGACTAGGCGCATCTATCTCTCCGCTTGGGGGCTTAGCAGAGAGATAGTGCAGAGAGTGACCGCGAAAAGGTCCGGGTTTTGGGGGTAAAGCGCTGCTTGAAGCGCCTTACTTCAACCCGCTTCGGCTGTTCCGATCTTGTCCTGCGTTTGCGTGTCGAAATCGGACGCAGCGTGGCGTTCGTGCAATTGCAATTCGGGTTCGCCGAAGGTGCGGTTGACCATGCGCCCACGCAAGGTCGCGGGGCGCGCATCGATATTTTGGGCCCAGGCCAGCACGTTGGTATAGCTTTCCACGTCCAGAAACTCTGCCGCGCTGTAGAGTCGGCCAAGGCATAACTGTCCGTACCACGGCCATATCGCCATATCGGCGATGGAGTATTCGTCGCCCGCGATGAATGGCTTGTCCGCCAGTTCCCGGTTCAGAACATCCAGTTGCCGTTTGCTCTCCATCGCGTAACGGTTGATGGGGTATTCGTACTTCTCGGGCGCATAGGCATAGAAATGGCCGAACCCGCCGCCAAGGAAGGGGGCGGAGCCCATTTGCCACATCAGCCAGTTCAGAACCTCGGTGCGGGCGGGGCCGGAGGCGGGCAGGAACATTCCGAACTTTTCGGCAAGGTGGATCAGGATCGAGCCCGATTCGAACACGCGCAGCGGGGTATCGCCCGAACGGTCGACCAGCGCGGGAATCTTGGAGTTGGGGTTGGCGTCGACAAAGCCCGAGCCGAACTGCTCACCGTCCCCGATCTTGACCAGCCACGCATCGTATTCTGCCCCCGAAACGCCAGCTTCCAGCAACTCTTCGAACAGCAGGGTCACCTTGACGCCGTTTGGCGTGGCGAGGGAATAGAGTTGGAACGGGTGCTTGCCCACGGGCAGGTCCTTGTCCGCGGTAGGCCCGGCGATGGGGCGGTTGATCGAAGCGAACTTGCCGCCGGATTCAGCGTCCCATGTCCATTTTGCGGGGGGCGTATAGGTTGGATCGGTCATGAACGTGCACCTTTGATTTGGGTCAGTCTGAACCTATGCCATGGGCGCGCCTGTGCAAGGGGCGCGTCTGTGCATCCGGGCAGACCAGTCTGTGTCGGGAACGGGTCAGTGCAGCAGTGCATCCAGCATCGGGTGGGCGAAACTGCGCCGCGTCGTGATGGCAAAGAAACGGTCCGTGATCCCCAGATCGAACGGGGCAGTCACAAGCTGACCGGTTTCGATTTCATCCCTGAGGACGATGGCGGGGGCCAGTGCCATTCCCGCCCCCTCGCGCGCCAGCAGGCGGACCATGGCCATGTCGTCCACATCCGCGATGATACGCGGCTTCACCCGCAGCCTGGCGGTCAGACTGTTGAAGCCGGTCCGTATGGCGCTTTCGGTGGGTACGATTACCGGCTCATTAGCCAAAAGGTCGTGGAGTGTGTGATGCGTCATCCGCGCAGGGACGCCGTGCAGCCCCACAGAGGTTTCTGCCAGCTGTTGCGCGATAAAGTCCTGCCCCAAAGCGCTGCGCGGTGCGTCGGTTGCTAGCACCACGTCAAGCGCGAGGTCGGACAGGTCGGCCAAAAGCTGATCCACGCTGCCCGATTTCAGGACAAGGTCGACGTTAGGATCCGCCAGCACCGGCCGTAGGAACTGGATCTGGAAGTTGCGTGACAGGGTCGAGAGTGCACCAACACGCAGGGGCGGGACCGTGCCGGAGCTGCGCGACAACGTCTCCATCAACTCGCGTCCGGTACCAAAGATGCGGTCGGCGTGATCAAGGGCGATCCGCCCCACCTCGGTCAGCACCAGCTGACGGCCTATCCGGTCGAACAGGTCGTGGCCCAGCCGCGCCTCCAAGGCCTTGATCTGTGTCGACAGGGCCGATTGCGAGAGGTTTAACGCAGCGGCCGTGCGGGTCAGATTCCCCTCATGTGCGACAGCGCGGAAATAGCGCAGGTGATGATAATTGAGCGTGTCCATCGTTCTCTTTTAAAGAACGTAATGATTAAAAACATCTATTTTTTTAATTTTTCGGACTTGGCTATGCATGCCGCACCCTGAAAGGAGGTTTCGGACATGGAAATGCTACTCGAAATTGCCGCGACCATCGTGGAACAGATGCAAAAGCCGACGCTGGCATTCCTGATTGGCGGCATGGTGTTGGCAGCCCTTGGCAGCAAACTGGAGGTGCCCGCGCCGATCTATAAATTCGTCGTCATCCTGCTGTTGCTCAAGGTGGGTATCGAATCCGGTATTTCGGTGCGCGAAGCCAACCTATTCGAACTGGCCGTGCCCGCAGTACTGGCAGCAGTGATCGGCATCGCGATTGTGGCGGTAGGCAAATACACCCTGGGCCGGATGCCGGGCGTGTCGAACATGGATGGGATGGCAACGGTGGGTCTGTTCGGTGCCGTCTCTGCCTCGACCCTGACGGCGGGGATGGCGATGCTAAATGATGCGGACGTAGCCTACGAGGGGTTCATCGGCGCGCTCTATCCGTTCATGGATGTAGCCGCCCTCGTCACTGCGATCATTCTTGCCCGGCTGGCAGAGGCGCGCAAGGTCGCCACTTTGTCTGCGGGTGATGGTACGATGGTCGTGGGCGGTGGCAGTCAGGGCGATGGCGTTGAGCAGGGCCTTGTGAAAGGCATCCTTGTCGAAACAGTGCGCAGCCCGGCGATTTCCGCCCTTTTGCTGGGCCTCGCCCTTGGCCTGTTCGCACGGCCCGAGAGCGTGTTTGAGAGCTTTTACGACCCGCTGTTCCGGGGGCTGCTGTCGATCCTGATGCTGATCATGGGGATGGAAGCGTGGGCGCGACTGTCGGAAATGCGCAAGGTGGCGCATGTCTATCTGGCCTACGGGATCATCGCACCCTTGGTGCACGGGTTGCTGGGTCTGGGCATGGGTTTGATCGCCCACCAATTGACCGGGTTTTCGGCTGGCGGCGTGGTGTTGCTTGCGGTGATGGCAGCTTCAAGCTCGGACATTTCCGGCCCACCGACTCTGCGGGGTGCACTGCCGGAGGCGAATCCGTCGGCCTATGTCGGCACCTCGACCGGCCTTGGCACACCTGTGGCGATCCTGAGCATTCCGTTGTTCATGGCGCTTGCAGATTATTTCATCGGGTTCTGATGACCACGTGTTTCAAAGAAAAAGGCCGCCCTGTCACAGGGCGGCCTTTTTAGTTTCCGGTGTCGCTGGGGTTTAGCCCTGACGTGCTTTGAACCGGCGCTGCGTCTTGTTGATGACGTACACGCGGCCTTTGCGACGCACAACGCGGCAATCACGGTGCCGGTTCTTGAGCGAACGGAGCGAGTTGCGAACCTTCATGGCGCTTCTTCCTCTTGTTTCTGGCGGCAAGCAGCGCCTGAGTTTCAATCTGACGCGTGCGCGCCGGTGTCGGGTGCCGTGGGGCGATATGCCCTTTGGCGCAAATGCGGTGGTGCGAGATACAAGGATCGAACTTGTGACCCCTTCGATGTCAACGAAGTGCTCTACCGCTGAGCTAATCCCGCACGCTGTCCCTTTGCCAAAAACCTGCCCACCAATAAAAGTGGGCGCGGAAATCCGCGCCGGGTGAGGGGTGCTATAAAAGGAGTCGTGAGCGGGATCAAGGGCTTTTGGCTTTGGTCGTTCATGGTCTATGTTGGTCACCAAGAGGAGCGTTCATGCCAAAAGTCGCATATGAAGTCATACACCCCGAACGGCGTACCAGCTGCGTGGTGTTTTCTTCGCCCCATTCCGGGCGCGATTATCCGTGGAGTTTCTTGCGAAAAAGCGTGCTGGACGAAATGGCGATCCGGTCGTCCGAGGACGCATTCGTCGACCAGTTGTTTGCCTGCGCACCGAAATCCGGGGCGCCGCTGATCAAGGCGGGCGCGCCACGGGCCTTTGTCGATCTGAACCGCAGTGCGGACGAGTTGGACCCGGCCCTGATAGACGGCGTGCGCCGGCAAGGGCACAATCCGCGCATCGCCAGCGGTCTTGGGGTGATCCCGCGCGTCGTGTCCAACGGGCGTGCGATCTATCGCGGCAAGCTGACGATGGAGGAAGCTGAGCGGCGCATCGACCTGTATTGGCGGCCCTATCACCACATGTTGCAAAAGCTGCTGGACGGGGCGCATCAATATCATGGTCAGGCCATCCTGATAGACTGCCATTCGATGCCGCACGAAGCGATGGACGGGATCGCACGGGGCGGGATGGCGCGCCCCGACGTGGTGCTGGGGGATCGGTTCGGGGCTGCCGCGTCGGGCGAGGTCATGGACCTTGTGGAATCCGCCTTTGCTTCGGCCGGGTTCACGGTGGCACGCAACGCGCCCTTTGCAGGGGCCTATGTCACGCAGGCTTATGGGCGTCCGTCGCGCCAGCAACACGCCGTGCAGGTCGAGATCGATCGCGCCTTGTACATGAACGAGCGTCTGATCCGCCCGAACAGTGATTTCGATGAATTCTGCGCGCGCCTTTCTGGGGTCGTGGCCGAAATTTCCGTGATTGGGCAAATGCGCATGCCATTGGCTGCGGAATAGCTTAGCGCAAGGATCGTCCCTTGAGAATCGCATTGTGTCCGAACCTGTTGCGGATGGCGTCTGCTGCCCGTTCGGCCTGCCCGCGTTTGCGTGCGTCCGGGTCCAGCAGATCGCCCGATACCTCTGCCGCATCTGCGCTGCACAGATCGCTGATTCCGCAGCCCAGCAGCCGGTAGGGTCCTTCGTTGCCAACCTGATCGAAGAGTCCGCGTGCGGTGCGATAGATGGTATCGGCCAGTTGCGCTGGATCGCGCAAGGACACGCGTCGGGTCAACGAGGAATGATCGCGGCGCTTAAGTTTCAGCGTAACCACGCGTCCCGCAAGCCCCTTGGCCTTGGCCCGGTCCGACACCTTTTCGGCCATGCGCCAAAGGTGGCCATCAAGGATATCGGGATCGTTCGTATCGTCGTTGAAGGTGGTTTCGTTGCTGATCGACTTCATCGGGGCATCGCGCGACACGCGGCGTGTGTCCTGCCCGCGCGCCAGATTCCAAAGTCGGTCACCCATGGACCCAAAGCGCGCGATTAGGTCGGTCTGATCCCAGCGCAGCAGGTCGGAGAAGGTGCGAATCCCCGCCTTGTCCAATGATGCCTGCGCCGCAGGTCCAATGCCCCAGATCAGCCGCACCGGCTTGTCTCGCAGAAACGCATCGGTGTCACCCTTGCCGATCACAGAAAATCCGTGCGGCTTTTCGAGATCAGAGGCGACCTTGGCCAGAAACTTGTTGTGCGACAGGCCAATTGAGCCCGTCAGGCCCAATTCATCCCGCATCCGCTTGATCAGCCGCGCCAGCATCACCGCAGGCGGTGCACGGTGCAGGCGCGCGGTGCCGCTGAGGTCCATGAACGCCTCGTCCAGCGATAGGGGTTCGATGGCGGGTGTCATCTCCTCCATCATGGCGCGAATGGCCCGCGAGGCTTCGGCATATGCATCCATCCTCGGTTTGATGATGATGGCGTCGGGGCAGAGTTTGAGGGCCTGAAACATCGGCATGGCCGAGCGCACGCCACGGATACGCGCCACGTAGCAGGCGGTCGACACAACGCCGCGTCGCCCGCCGCCGATGATCACCGGCTTGCCCTCCAGGCTGGGATCGTCGCGTTTTTCCACAGAGGCATAGAAGGCGTCGCAATCCATGTGCGCGATGGTGAGGTCGAACAGTTCCGGGTGACTGACAATACGCGGGCTGCCGCAAGTCGGGCAGCGCCGTGCGGTGTCGAAATCTGTCAGGCATTCGCGGCAAAGACTGGGCATGGGCAAGCTATTTGGCTAGTGCTTCACAGTGTAACGCGCGGGGAAGGGTTTGAACATGGCAGGTCGGGTGATCGGGGCGAAACTGGCGCTGTTTGTCGGTGACAAGCTGGCCACGTTGCATCGTGACGACACCCCCGGATTGCTCTGGCCCGGCTATTGGGACCTACCTGGTGGCGGGATCGAACCCGGCGAGACGCCCTTGCAATGCGCCCTTCGCGAAACGCATGAGGAATTGGGCCTGATCATCGACCCCGCGGTGATCCGTTGGGGAAGGGACTATGGTACGTCCAGCGGTGATATCTCGTGGTTCTTTGCCGCCCATGTAGGGGCGGAGCTGGAAACCAGTATCGTACTGGGGGACGAGGGGCAGGGATGGGCGTTGATGACGGTTAACGCGTTCATGAGTCATGAAATGGTTGTGCCGCAGTTCAAGCCGCGATTGGGCGACTATCTTGCTGGCGCAGTGACGGGACGGTTCGGCCGGGGTTGAGCGTGTGTTCTCCCTAAAGGACCCCCCGCACCTAAGCGGGGGGAGGTGACGAACCTCAGGAAGATATGGTTCGTCGGGGAGTATCACCTAACGTCAGCCTACCACTGAGGCGGGTGTCGGCACAGTCAGGAAATCCATACCAAGCGACATACAGTGGTCTTGTTGCCTGAATGGCACAATCTGTTGTTGCCGTTATAGACTCTCGATCACCTGTGGACAAAACTGGGATAAGCCGAAATTCCTTCGAAAAGTCAGCGATTTGGGTTGACCGCCTGTGGGCTCGCCATCTCGGACAGGATGCTGTCGGCCGCACTCTTCGGGTCGGGTGCGCGCCAGATTGGACGCCCCACGACGATGTGGTCGACACCGCTCGCGATCGCGCTTGCCGGGGTGGCGATGCGTTTCTGATCCCCCAAAGCGGCACCGGCGGGTCTCACGCCCGGCGTCACGATCAGGCGCCCGACCGCTTCGGGCAGGGCGCGAATGGCTGCCGCTTCATGCGGCGAGGCAATAACTCCGTCGGCCCCGGCGGCGAAGGCGCGGCCTGCGCGATCCTGCACCAGATTCGCGATCTCGCCAGCTTCGATCAGGCATTCATCAAGGTCATTGCGGTCCAGCGAGGTCAGAATTGTCACAGCCAGAATCTTGAGCGTGGATCCCGCCGCGCCTTCCTTGGCTGCCCGAATGACATGCGGGTCGCCGTGCACGGTCAGGAAATCAAGGTCGAATTGGGCTAGACCGCGCACTGCAGCCTCGATCGTGGCGCCGATATCAAACAGTTTCATGTCGAGAAAGATGCGCTTGCCGTGTTCCTGCTTCAACTCGTTGGCCAGTGCCAGACCGCCGCCTGTCAGCATACCAAGACCGATCTTGTAGAAACTGACGCTGTCACCAAGCGCTGCGGCAAGTTCCAGGCCCGCCACGGCGTTTGGCACATCCATCGCCACGATCAACCTGTCATCTGCCATCTGCCTGCCTCCGATAGTGTGCTGCCCCGGTCATAGGTCAGACGCATCGCAAAATCCATGGACGAAAAAAGCCCGGATGCGGTGACGCACCCGGGCCAGTGATCAGAGACTATAGCAGGCAGGCACCTGTCTCTGGGCTACTTCGTCATGGGGCCTGTTGCACGGGGGACAAAAGCTGTGCACCTCCGCCATGACGAAGAATTCTATGTCTCAGGCCGCGTGGGGCCTTTCAGCTTCACCATATGTATGGGCGGGTCCGCATGGGGTCGAATGGCGTCCGGCGCGCTGGCGCAAAAGCAGAGGTTCGCGATGTGAATCCCGCTTGCCCAGTTGATTGCGGCGCAAGGCTTGGGTTGCGAGCCCCTTTGCGGCGGCCTCGAACTCCATCGTGATCGGTGCGTCGATTGCGCAAGCGTAGCGCTGGGTGCGCGTCCCATCATGCACTGTCACAAGTGCCTCGAAAGACTGGGTTGCGGCGTTGTAAACGACGTCGCTAAGTTGAAGTGGGGTAATCATCATGCTCACCACATGTTGTTCGTATGTCTCTACAACTCCCAACATGAGAGCTTGGTTCCGGAAATTTAAGGGGGAGGGGATCGCTGAGTCATTCACCGTTTCGAGGTAAACGCATCAATATGTTGGGAAATTTGTGCAAGCTTTTGATTTTAAATATTAATTCAATTTTCTGAGCCATCGGCAATAACATACCCATACGGCTACATATTGGCGGAAATCCGCCGCAATATGTTGTTATGTCGATGAAATATTCAGGGTCCGGCGTAGATGGCAGCCTGCAAGTACAGTGCGACGGCCTATTGTTCCCGCGTGATTTTGGTACAGGTAAAGCCTTGCGTAACCCCAAAGCCAAACCCATTTGATAGCCAAAGGCCCACACCTCCGCGTGCCTATCTCAGGGCGCGGCACATATGGGCGCTGCATAAGGAGAATGACCCATGGACTTGAGCAAGTTCACGGAGCGGTCGCGCGGGTTCGTGCAAGCCGCGCAGACAATCGCCACACGAGAAAGCCACCAACGGCTGACCCCCGAACATCTTTTGAAGGCCCTGATGGACGATGATCAGGGATTGGCCGCCAATCTGATCACCCGTGCGGGTGGCGATCCGGGGCGCGTGTTGGCACATGTCGATCAGGTACTCGCCAAACAGCCCAAGGTGACCGGCGATGCCGCGCAGACCTATCTGGATCAAGGCACGGCCAAGGTCTTGGCCGAGGCGGAGGCACTGGCAAAAAAGGCCGGGGACAGTTTTGTACCGGTCGAGCGGGTGCTAATGGCGCTTGGCATGGTGAAGTCCGGTGCCAGAGACGCGCTGGAGGCGGGCAAAGTGACCCCGCAGGCACTGAACACAGCCATCAACGACATCCGCAAGGGCCGCACTGCTGACACGGCGAGCGCCGAGGAAGGCTATGACGCGTTGAAGAAGTACGCGATGGATCTGACTGCGCGCGCCGAAGAAGGCAAGATCGATCCCATCATCGGTCGAGATGAGGAAATCCGCCGTGCCATGCAGGTGTTGAGCCGCCGGACCAAGAACAATCCGGTTCTGATCGGTGAACCCGGCGTGGGAAAGACCGCGATTGCCGAAGGATTGGCTCTGCGCATCGTCAACGGCGATGTGCCCGAGTCGTTGCGCAACAAGCGTCTTCTGGCGCTGGACATGGGTGCCTTGATCGCCGGTGCGAAATATCGTGGTGAGTTCGAGGAGCGGCTGAAGGCCGTTCTGAATGAAGTGACTGACGCGGCGGGTGAAATCATCCTGTTCATTGACGAAATGCACACGCTTGTTGGTGCCGGTGCTTCCGAAGGAGCCATGGATGCCGCCAACCTGATCAAACCTGCCCTTGCGCGGGGGGAATTGCATTGCGTTGGGGCAACCACCCTGAACGAGTATCGCAAGTACGTGGAAAAAGACGCGGCTTTGGCCCGCCGGTTCCAGCCTGTGATGGTCGAGGAACCGACCGTCGAGGATACGATCAGCATTCTGCGCGGCATCAAAGAGAAGTATGAATTGCACCACGGCGTGCGGATTTCCGACAGTGCCCTTGTGACAGCGGCGACGCTGAGTCACCGCTATATCACTGACCGGTTCCTGCCGGACAAGGCCATCGACCTGATGGACGAGGCCGCAAGCCGTCTGCGGATGGAGGTGGATTCCAAGCCAGAAGAGCTGGACGCTCTTGATCGCCAGATCCTGCAAATGCAGATCGAAGTCGAGGCGCTGCGCCTTGAGGATGATCAGGCGTCCAAGGACCGGCTTGAAACCCTTGAGAAGGATCTGGCCGAAGTGCAGGAACGCAGCGCCGAGATGACGGCGCAATGGCAAAGCGAGCGGGACAAGCTGGCGTCGGCCCGCGATCTTAAGGAACAGTTGGACCACGCCCGTGCAGCGCTTGATATCGCCAAGCGCGAGGGCAACCTCGCCAAGGCGGGCGAGCTGTCCTATGGCGTTATCCCTGAACTTGAGCGCAAGCTGACTGAAGCCGAAGGCACGGAGGCCGATGCTATGGTGGCCGAGGCAGTACGCCCCGAGCAGATTGCATCCGTAGTCGAACGCTGGACTGGCATTCCCACCTCAAAGATGCTGGAAGGTGAGCGTGACAAACTGTTGCGCATGGAAGATCAGCTGCATTCCCGTGTCATCGGGCAGAATCGGGCGGTGCGCGCCGTGGCCAACGCTGTGCGTCGCGCGCGTGCGGGTCTGAATGATGAAAACCGCCCGCTGGGGTCGTTCCTGTTTCTTGGCCCGACCGGCGTTGGGAAAACCGAGCTGACCAAGGCTGTGGCCGAATTCCTGTTCGATGATGAGCACGCGATGGTGCGCATCGACATGTCGGAATACATGGAAAAACACGCGGTCTCTCGCCTGATCGGGGCTCCACCGGGGTATGTCGGCTATGACGAAGGAGGTGCGCTGACGGAAGCGGTGCGCCGCCGCCCCTATCAGGTCGTGCTGTTTGACGAGGTCGAAAAGGCGCATCCGGATGTGTTCAACGTGCTTTTGCAGGTGCTTGATGATGGAATGCTGACTGATGGTCAGGGCCGCACAGTCGACTTCAAGCAGACGCTGATTGTGCTGACGTCTAACCTTGGGGCGCAGGCGCTTAGCCAGTTGCCTGATGGGGCGGATCCGGCCCAGGCGCAGCGCGATGTGATGGATGCGGTGCGCGCGCATTTCCGGCCTGAATTCCTGAACCGGCTGGACGAAACGATCATCTTTGACCGCTTGTCGCGTGGTGACATGGACGGCATCGTGACCATCCAGATGGCGCGGCTTCTGAGGCGTCTTGCAGCGCGCAAGATCACCCTGTCGCTTGATGACGGGGCGCGCAAATGGCTTGCGGACGAGGGGTATGACCCGGTGTTCGGCGCACGTCCATTGAAGCGTGTCATCCAGTCGGCATTGCAAAACCCACTGGCCGAGATGTTGCTTGCAGGTGATGTCAGTGATGGTGACACCATCGAAGTCACCGCCGGTGCCGAGGGGTTGATCATCGGGGACCGTTTGAGCTCATCCAACCGTCCCCGTCCGGATGATGCGGTTGTCCACTAACGAAGAAAGGCCCGCAGTGTGCGGGCCTTTTCCTTGATCGGTTGGAACGTCTTCAGAATACGAAGTCGGTTGCGTCGATGTCAGCAATATCGAAGTTTCTCAGAGTGATTTCGTCGTTTCCACCGTGGTTGATCACAACGTGCGCACCATCCTGAACGATTTGCAGATCGGCGAAATCCGTGATGCCCGCATGGCCGCTGAAATCCATCAGATCAATTCCGTCTTCAAAATCAAAGATGATGTCAGCGTGCGATCCGACCTCGAAGACGAAGGTGTCCGATCCGGCACCACCAATCATTCTGTCCTTGCCGAGCCCACCAACCAGTTCGTCGTCGCCGTCGCCTCCGTCAAGCCGGTCATTCCCGTTTGAGGCGTGCAGTGTGTCGTTGCCTTCGTCACCTTGCAAACGGTCATTCCCGACGCCGCCGAACAATCTGTCGTCACCTGTGCCGCCTTTCAGGAGATCGTTGCCGCCACCGCCGCGCAAGGTATCTTCGCCACCGTCTCCAGTCAGTTTATCCTTGCCCTGGCTCCCGATCAGTTCGTCATCGCCGTCTCCACCGTTCAAGTGATCATCGCCGATGCCACCGTTCATGATGTCAACGCCGGACTTTCCGCTGACGTGGTCGTCGTCAGCCGATCCGACATAGACGTTGTCGATCAGTACCAAGTCGTCGTTGGTGAGGCTGGTGGCGGTCACACCTTCAAGTGTCACGTTGTTGCCGTCGCCAAGGTCAATGACGGCGCCGTCGATCGTATCAGAGATCAACATGTCCTCAATCGCGTTGAACCCATAGGCCGACAGGTCGATCACATCTTCACCGGATGTGAAGTCGGTGATGACATCTGCGCCTTCGCCAACACCTGCAACAAACACATCATTCCCCGCACCGCCGGTCAATGTGTCGTTGCCCGCATCGCCGTTGAGGGTGTCGTTACCCCCCAGACCGTCAACCAGATCATCTCCGCCGAGGGCCGAAATATTGTTGTCTTCACTGTCACCGGTGATGATGTCATTGCCTTCGCTGATCAGCACGGCCTCGTCAAAGGACACTGCATAATCGAACGTGTTGCCCCCGTGCGCGATAGCTTCGAACAGGTACGTCACGTCGATGGCTGGTGTGAAGTCAAAGGTAATGACCGTGCCGTTTATTTCGGCGACCGAGAACAGCCCGATACTTGAAGCGGTTATCGTGTTGGGAATGAATTCGCCGTCCACAATGAATATGCGCATTCCTTCGTATGTGAAGGGATTCAGTACGGAGAATTCCATGGTTCCGTTGGTAGACGAAAGATCGACCGAGATGGTGTAGGTCTGACCGACATCCATGTTTTCAAGATAGATTTCGTCGCGCGTGTCAGCTCCGCCTACACCGCCGTTGAACGTATCGCCGGACCAGATATTGCCGTTCGTATCGCCTGTTTCATCATAAACTGCCATTTTCCTACCCTTACAAGGTTGCTGCTCGAATTCGGGGTGACCGCGATTTGTTCGTCGGTTCACCCCTGTGATGCGGCATGGTTAACGGGGCAAAGTGGCTGAAAATGGAAACAGTAAGGGAATTCTTGCATTTATTGTGTCTGGGTTCCGCCGCATTTGCTGTGAATTGAGTTTAAAGCGTGGCGCGTTTTGCCGTCTTGTCTGGGCGGCGATCACAGAAAATGCGCCCCGACGTCGAAGTGCGGGGCGCATGAGGTTTCGCAATACAAAGACGCGGCTGTGTGCCTGTACTTAGCCGACGACGAAGGGACCTTCGATCAGGATCAGATCGCTGTTGTCCAGATCCGCAAGTTCAACGTTTTCCAGCAACAGCGAGTCCCGGTCCGTGAGCTGGGCGAAGACATCATCCCCCTGCTGCACAAACCCGATTTGCGAGATGTCCGAAAAGCCCCAAGCCGTAAAGTCGAGCAGGTCACCATCTGCATCGAAGTCGGTGATCGTGTCGGCGCGCATCCGGTCGTCGAAGATAAAGACATCGGGCCCGTCACCGCCTGACATAAGATCGTCGCCTTGCCCGCCGATCAGAGTGTCCTGGCCATTGCCGCCTTCCAGAGTATCCTTGCCGGCACCGCCATCCAGAACATCGTTCAGGTTGTCACCATAAAGTTTGTCGTTCCCATGGCCGCCGATCAGCGTGTCGTTTCCGCCTTGGCCGTACAAACGGTCGTTGTCGCTGCCGCCATCCACATAATCGTCACCCGCACCAGCCCTGATCAGGTCATTGTCTGACCCGCCATCAATCGTGTCGCGACCGGCACCGCCAAAGAGGCGGTCCGCGCCGGATCCGCCGCTGATGGAATCGAACCCGATTCCACCATAAATGGTGTCCTTGCCCTGACCGCCGTCGAGGGTGTCGTTTCCATCACCCCCATCCAGATAGTCCGCGCCTGCGCCGCCAAGATATATGTCTGCTTCGGATGTGCCGGTAATCTTGTCCGCACCTTCCGTCGTAGTGACGATGGGCGCTTCATTCAAAATGAAGTCGGCGTTGGTCAGATCCGCAGTGCTCAACCCGGTCAGTTCGATGTAGTTTCCGTTGCCCGTGTTGATGCGCAGGCCGCTGCCCAGATCCTGGATCGACAGTTGTGAAATGTCCCAAACGCCGAACTTGGTCATGTCCAGCAAGTCTTCGCCTTGGGTGAAGTCGGCGATTGTGTCCTGACCTTCGCCATTGCCGAACCGGAAGATGTCGTTGCCCGCGCCGCCGACCAAGCTGTCATTGTCCTTACCGCCGCTGATGTCGTCGTCACCCTCGCCGCCGATGATCGTGTCTTCGCCCTTGTCACCGATCAGCGTGTCGTTGCCGTCGCCACCGTCCAGCATGTCTTCTTGGTTGCCGCCGTTAAGGTAATCCTGATCCGCACCGCCGAACATGACATCGCGCCCATTGCCGCCCAGCAGCGTGTCGTTGCCATCGTTGCCTTCAAGGGTGTCATTGCCGCATACGCCGTCGATGCTGTCATCACCCTGCCCGCCGATGACGACGTCTGATCCACCCAAAGCGACGAAAGTGTCATTGCCATCCAGCAAATCGACGCGATCCGAGGTCATGTTGCCGATAAGGTTGTCATCGCCCGCAGTAGGCACGGCTGGCGTCACGCCATCCGTCCCATCAAATAATTCGGTCATAAAAAATCTCCCCAGATTTTCAGCAGCTTGTTCTACTTGGTTTTGAGAGCGAACTGGCAGGCTCGCATGGCATTTCCTATAGCCACGTTAATCGGGTGTGTCTGAAATTGGGAAGAAAAATGGCAAGACTGGGGCAGATTCCCGTTTTGCGATAGGTATATGTTGACGGACCCGCGACAATGCGGGTCCGCCCGTGCTTTTGTCGGGTGTGTTTAGCTGCCGGGCAGAATCACCGTGTCGATCACGTGGATCACGCCGTTGGATGTTTCGATGTCCGCGGTGGTCACGGTGGCTGTTTCGACCATGACGCCATTGTCGAGGTCGATAGTAACCATTTCACCGTTGACCGTTTCGGCTTCCATATCATCGGACAGGTCCGTCGACATCACTTTGCCGGCAACCACGTGATAGGTCAGGATAGCAACAAGCTGATCCTTGTTTTCGGGCAGCAGCAAAGTTTCGACTGTGCCTTCCGGCAACTTTGCGAACGCCTCATCCGTTGGGGCAAAGACCGTGAATGGTCCTTCGCCCTTCAGGGTATCGACGAGCCCAGCGGCTTGTACAGCGGCGACCAACGTTGTGAAAGAACCGGCTTCTACAGCGGTATCGACGATGTCTTTCGAGTGACCTGCTGCAAAGGCGGATGTGGCCAGAGTGGCGGCTGCGACCGAGGCGAGGAATGTTCTGCGGATCATTAGATATCTCCCATTATTCAATTTAGATGTCCGTCATGCGGCATCGTAAACAAAACGCGCGGACAGGGCATTTAGATCAGTGGAATATTTTCCCACAACGCTCTTGAAGCTGGATGAAACGTCACTAAGCCTGGGCCGAAACGGGTTTCCACTCACAACAATGTCAAGTTGCAGGAATGTGCCGATACCGGGGTCGGGCCGGGTTCGACATTACAATGTACTGACATCCGTGTGACCGCACATCATTTTCACGCACGCAAACCGCTATATATGAGACAAGGTAACCAGAAACCGTTGGAGTATATTGAATGGCCTATCGCTGGAAAAACGATCTGACCCGGGCAGATGTCACGCCCTACGGTGCCTTTGTGGACCGTCGCCAACTGATGGGTGGCGCACTAGGGCTGGGCCTGATCGGTGCTGCGGGCATGGGCCGTGCCCAAGAGACGGAGTTGGAGCCGAACGCTTATGAGGATATTACCCAGTACAACAATTATTATGAGTTCGGCACGGGCAAGGGCGATCCTGCGCGCAATGCCCACACGCTGACCACGGAGCCGTGGACCGTTGTCATTGACGGCATGGTCGATGCCCCCGGCGACTATTCAATGGCCCAGATCATGGAGGCGATGACGACCGAAGAACGTATCTATCGGTTTCGCTGTGTCGAGGCGTGGTCGATGGTGATCCCGTGGAACGGGTTCGAATTGGCCGATCTGCTGAATATTGCCGGTGTGCAGGAGGGCGCAAAGTTCGTCGCCTTTGAAACTGCGCTGCGCCCGGATGAGATGCCCGGGGTACGTTTTCCCGTGTTGGACTGGCCCTATGTCGAGGGGCTGCGCCTGGACGAGGCGATGCATCCGTTGACGATTATGGCCACGGGTATCTACGGCAAACCTATCCCGAACCAGAACGGCGCACCCATGCGTTTGGTGGTACCTTGGAAATACGGGTTCAAGTCGATCAAGTCGATTGTCCGCATCACGCTCACAGATCGCGAACCGCCCACCAGCTGGAACAAGGCGAATCCGCGCGAATACGGGTTCTATAGTAATGTGAATCCCGAAGTGGATCACCCGCGCTGGAGCCAGGCAACCGAACGTCCTGTGGGTGGCGGTTTGTTTGCGAGCCGTCAGCCGACGCTGATGTTCAATGGTTACGAAGACGAGGTGGCCAGCCTTTATGACGGCATGGATCTGACCAAGAACTTTTGATGCTGGTTGATCGGTTCAATTCGCTGGCCCGCAGGGTCCCTACATGGGCAGTGTATATAGTGTATCTGATACCGGTGCCCGTGCTTCTGTATCAGGGCATGACCGGGGGGCTCGGGCGTGAACCGATCAAGGCACTTGAACATGAGCTGGGTGAGATTGCCCTGCAGCTTTTGATCATAGGCCTTTGCATTACGCCGCTCCGCCGTTTTCTGGGTGTAAATCTGGTCAAATTCCGCCGCGCCTTCGGGCTTTTGGCATTCACATATGTCTGTCTGCATCTGCTGACTTGGGCCGTTCTGGATGTGCAGTCATTGTCACGTGTCTGGGCTGACATTATCAAACGCCCCTACATCACCATCGGCATGGCAGCCTTTGCACTGATGATCCCGCTGGCGGCGACGTCGAACAACCGATCCGTGCGCGTGCTAGGGGCGGCTTGGCGCAAGTTGCACCTACTGACATACCCGGTTGCGATTCTGGCCGCAGTCCACTTCATCTGGTTGAGCAAGGGATTTCAGTTGGAGCCATTGATGTATCTGGCGGTGATCTTGGCCCTTTTGGCGACGCGCGTTCCAACACTGCTCAAGAAAGTAGCAGCCTGAGGGCCGATCTGACTGGAATCGGTCGGCACACAAAAATGAAATCCGGCCTGAAGGGCGTGGAATCAGCAAAAATGTCCGTCCACCGCGTGAATCACACAAGCGGAGTCGCGTGAACAAGCGAGTCGATTCCAAAATGCGGCGCTGATTCATCTGTGATTCACGTCCGAGTCTGCTGGCTCTTGGGGATAGGTCTGGGGATAACCCCATATATAGCGATCAGACCGCCTCAAAGCCCTGTTAGCGCAGGTAATATTCTACCGATTTGACGCAGGGTTCGCGAAATATGATTACCTAAAATGCTGTTTTTTATAGAAAAACTGTGGATTCTGAAAAAATATGACGTTTATGCAAAAAAGCACTTGCGGGTATCCCGCACTAACCGTAGAACCCCCCTCACCGGCGGCGCAGAGATGCACCAACGGGGCGCCAGACGGGCGGGACGGAGCGGAAACGCGAAAGACCGAGACGAGACGCAAGAATAAAATCAGAGGTAAACGAGGCGGGGCGCGCCAAAGAAGTTAGGGCGCATCCAGTCACTTTTGTCTCTACGCTCTTTGAAATTGATGATAA
>CAYGPT010000002.1:0-178769 GCA_964351755.1 uncultured Rhodobacterales bacterium
GGATTATTTGGGGGCTCTGGCCCCTTCGCCTTGAGGCGCCCCCCCATCTTCTCTGGTTGAAAAATCCCGGGGGGGGGCGCCTCAAGGCGAAGGGGCCAGAGCCCCCAAATAATCCTGCTGGTCACGCCCCGCGCACCGCCCTACCCTCCGCCCTATGACCACGGACCAGATCACCCTCTTCTGCCTCTTCGGCGCCGTCTTCGGCCTGCTGCTCTGGGGCCGATTCCGCTATGATATCGTGGCGTTCACTGCGCTGATGGTGGCCGTGGTGCTGGGCGTGGTGCCCAGTGCCGAGGCGTTTTCCGGGTTCGGACATCCGGCCACACTGGTCGTGGCCCTGGTGCTGGTGGTCTCGGCGGGGCTTGTGCGCTCGGGAGCAGTGTTCCTGATCACGCGCACGCTGGTGGATGCCTCGCGCGGCCTTGGCGGCCACATCGCGCTTATGGGAGCGATCGGGGGCGTGCTGTCGGCTTTCATGAACAACGTCGCGGCCCTTGCCCTGCTGATGCCGGTCGACATCCAGACGGCGCGCAAGGCGGGGCGCAGTCCGGGGCTCAGCCTGATGCCGCTCAGCTTTGCGACGATTCTGGGCGGGATGGCGACCCTGATCGGGACGCCGCCCAACATTATCATCGCAACAATCCGGCAGGAATCGTTGGGCGAGCCGTTCCGCATGTTTGATTTTGCCCCGGTGGGCGGGATCACGGCGATTGCGGGGCTCACTTTTGTCGCTCTCATCGGTTGGCGACTGATCCCCGCGCGGGCGGACGACACCAGCGGCCGGGAAGACCTGTCGCAATACATCGCCGAACTGGTCGTGCCCGACGAATCGAAACTCATCGGCAAACGTGTCGGCGAACTGGAAGAAGACGCCGAAAAGGCTGACGTCGCCATCATCGGCCTGATCCGCGATGGCAAGCGCCGCTATGGGCGCGCGCAGAACAGCCAGTTGCAGGCAGGCGATGCGCTGGTGATCGAAGCGACGCCGGACGCGCTGGATGAATTCCGCGCCGCCCTCGGCCTTGCCCTCGCAGAAGCCAAGCGTGAAGATAAGCTGAAGGCAGCAGGCGACGGGGTAGAGGTGATCGAAGTGGTGGTGGGCGACCAGTCGCGCCTGATCGGACGCACCGCGCAATCCGTGGGGCTGAGCTGGCGGCAATCTACGATCCTGCTGGGCATCTCGCGCAGCGGCAAGCAGATGATCAAGCAAATCCGCAAAACACAAGTGCGCGCAGGTGACATCCTGTTGCTGCTGGTGCCGCGAGACACGGGGCGCGATGTGACGCAATGGCTCGGCGCGTTGCCGCTGGCCGAACGGGGCCTGGCAGTGACGTCCGATGACAAGGTCTGGCTTGCCATCGGCTTGTTTGTGGGGGGCGTTGTCGCGGCCAGCTTTGGCCTGCTCTACCTGCCGGTGGCGCTCGGGCTCGTGGTTGTGGCCTTTGTGCTGGCCAAGATCGTGCCCCTGTCCGAACTCTACACCCATATCGAGTGGCCGGTGATCGTGCTTCTGGGCTCGATGATCCCCCTTGGTGCGGCGCTCGAGGCCTCGGGGGGCACCGAATTGATCGCAGGCTGGCTGGTGACGCTGACCAATGGCATGCCCGCGTGGGCGGTGCTGACGGTGCTAATGGTGGTGACGATGAGCCTGTCGGACGTGCTCAACAATACGGCCACGACGATCGTGGCGGCCCCCGTGGGGATCCAGATGGCACAGGCGCTGGACGTCTCACCCGACCCGTTCCTGATGGCTGTGGCGGTCGCGGCGTCTTCGGCGTTTCTGACCCCCATCGGGCACAAGAACAATACGCTGATCCTTGGCCCCGGTGGCTATCGGTTCGGCGATTACTGGCGGATGGGCCTGCCGTTGGAAGTGATCGTGATCGCGGTCAGCATCCCGGCCATCCTCGTCTTCTGGCCGCTCTGACCGCAGGCGGGGGTGGAAACTGACACAGTTTCCGTCGCATTCTTCGAATTTCGAAAAACGCCCCACCCCGGAATTTTCGTTGCGCCACAGGGCAATGCCCGCATAGCCTCGGTTCAGGGGAGACCTTCATGGACATACTCATCAACGTGATCTTGCCGCTTTCGCTGGCGATCATCATGCTCAGCCTCGGGGTCGGTCTGACCGTGGGGGATTTCGCGCGGGTGCTCAAGGCACCCAAGGCCTTTGGCATCGGAGCCATCGCGCAGGTGATCCTGCTGCCGCTGGCTGCCCTTGCCATGGTTTCGCTATTCGCCCTGCCCCCCGAAATCGCCGTGGGTTTCATGCTGCTGTCGTTCTGCCCCGGCGGCGTGACATCCAACATGGTGGCCAAGCTGGCGCGCGGCGACGTCGCCCTTTCCGTCTCCCTCACCGCCGTCATCAGCCTGCTGAGCCTGCTCACTGTCCCCGCCCTCACGGCCTGGAGCGTAGCCCATTTCCTCGGGGACACGGCACCGGACGTCTCCGTTGCCTCGCTCACCATCGCGGTGTTCCTGATCACTACGCTGCCGGTACTGATCGGTGTCACACTGCGCCACTTCGCCACCGCGTTCGCCCAACGGATCGAACCGATCCTGTCCGCCCTCGCCACGATCCTGTTCGTCGTGATCGTCGTCGCCGCCCTGCTTGGCAACTGGGACATCTTCATCGCCAACCTGCCCACGCTCGGGCCGGCCCTGATCACCCTCAATATCGCCCTGCTGCTGATCGGCCTCGCCCTGGCCCGACTGGCTGCGCTCAACTGGGCACAGGTCAAGACAGTGTCGATCGAGACCGGCATCCAAAACGCCACCCTCGGCATCACGCTCGCCGCCCTGATTTCGGGCCAGTCGGAAGGGTTCAGCGCCATGGCCCTGCCCTCGGGCGTTTACGGGATCACCATGTACCTCGTCGTCCTGCCCTTCGTGGCGTTCTACCGCAGCCGCTAGGACCGCATATGGAGCATGCAGACGCCATCATCGTGGGCGCGGGGCTTGCCGGTCTTGCCGCCGCCGCCGAATTGGGGGACAGGGGCAAGCAGGTCCTGATCCTCGATCAGGAACCGCGCGGCTTTCTCGGCGGGCAAGCGTTCTGGTCGCTCGGCGGCCTGTTCATGATCGACACGCCCGAACAGCGCCGTATGGGCATCCGCGACAGCCGCGCATTGGCCCTGAGCGACTGGATGGGCAGCGCGCAGTTCGACCGCCCAGAGGATGCGTGGCCGCGTAAATGGGCCGAAGCCTACATCGACTTCGCAGCAGGCGAGATGCGCCCGTGGCTTTACGCCATGGGCCTGCGCTGGTTTCCCGTCGTGGGCTGGGCCGAACGCGGCGGCGGCTTTGCCGACGGGCACGGCAATTCCGTGCCGCGCTTTCACCTCACCTGGGGCACCGGCCCCGGCATCATCGAACATTTCGTGCGCCGCTGCCTTGACCATGAAAAGGCGGGACTGATCCGGTTCCGCTTTCGCCATCAGGTCGACCGGATCGACATGGAAAACGGCGCCGCGAAAGGCGTCAGCGGCACCACCCTTGCCGACGACACAGCAGCGCGGGGTCAAAAGACCAATCGCGAGGTCACGGGTGACTTCGCCTTTGTCGCTTCGTCCGTCATCGTTACCTCCGGCGGTATCGGCGGCAATTTCGACATGGTGCGCAAGGTCTGGCCCACCGACCGTCTTGGCCCTGCGCCTGCGGAGATGATCGCAGGCGTGCCCGCCCATGTGGACGGGCGCATGATCGGCATCAGCGAACAGGCGGGCGGTCACGTGATCAACGGCGACCGGATGTGGCATTACACCGAAGGGGTGAAGAACTGGGATCCGATCTGGCCCACCCACGGCATCCGCATCCTTCCCGGGCCGTCCTCGATGTGGTTCGACGCGCGTGGCAACCGTTTCAAGCCCCCCGCCCTGCCCGGCTTTGACAGCATGGGCACCCTGCGCGAGATTCTGAAAACGGGCTACGACTACAGCTGGTTCGTGTTGACACAGAAGGTGATCAAGAAGGAATTCGCGCTGTCGGGATCCGAACAGAACCCGGACCTCACGTCCAAGAAATGGGCAGAAGTGATCCGCCAGCGGCTGCTGTCCGGAGGCAAGGCCACGGGCCCGGTCGAGGCGTTCAAGGACAAGGGCGAGGATTTCGTTGTGGCGGGCGACCTCGCCACTCTTGTGAACGGTATGAACCGGATCGCGGGCAACAACCTGATCAATGAGGCCGACCTGCGCGCCCAGATCGAGGCGCGCGATGCCCAGATCGACAACCCGTTTTCCAAGGACGCGCAAATGATGGCGATCCACGCCGCGCGCAACTATCGCGGAGATCGACTGTTACGCACGGCCAAGCCGCACAAGTTCCTCGACCCCAACAACGGCCCCCTGATCGCAGTGCGCCTGCACATCCTGACGCGCAAGACGCTTGGGGGGCTACAGACCAATCTGGACAGCCAGATGATCGGCAACAATGGCGCGGTTGTGCCGGGCCTGTTCGCCGCTGGCGAAGTCGCTGGCTTTGGCGGGGGCGGCTATCACGGCTACAACGCGCTTGAAGGCACGTTTCTGGGCGGATGCATCTTTTCGGGGCGCAATGCGGGGCGGAGTGGGGCGATTGCATAAGGCGAAGGGCGGGTGTGCGGGACAACGCGTGAATTCGCTGCAGCTGCGCCGACGACAGTTTCAGGAAAACCATCAAGCCGCAATCGCTCGGCTTCTTTGCCAAACCATTGCACCGCTGCGCGACGTTGCTCGCTGTCCGCCCACCACCCTCTGTGGTGCCTCAATTGCCCTTCAGCCCAGAAAGAGACGCTCAGAACAAGTGGCGAAGCTTGAAAATCGCCGCGGATTCTGTTAGGTTAGGCGAGCCCAAAGTTGTTTGGGAAATATTATTTCAAACTCATAATTTTAGGAATTCAGATGTTACGTATCGTATTCTGTACTATGGCACTTCTTCTTTTTGGGATCTCGACACCTGCTCAGGCCTTTGTAAACGACCCTCTCCAAGTGGAAACTGCAGACGGCGGCGGGAGTGGTTTTGATGATCCACTCTCGGGATATTGCGCCGATTGCTGTAGTGGCGGTGTCTCCGATTCGGGTTGTTGTGACGCGTGTGATTGTCAGTGCGGCTTTTTGGGCTGTAATTCTTATTCGATGATGAGCAGGATCAATGTTCCTGATTTTGTGAACAGCGCTATCTTGTCCAGCATTTCAAGCGCGCGGGCGGAACTAAAAAGCGTTGATCGTGGTGCCGAACTGCATGCCGTCTTTACTAAAAATTCGGAACGTTTGGCCGAGATTTACAAATCCAATCCCAAACTCGCCGACCGTGTTGCCAAAGGACTGGTGACGTACTGGCCCTATGACATGTGGATTAACATGGGCGAAAAGGCTCAAAAGGTGTCCCCAGAAGCCATGCAAGAGCTCCGGTTTCTGGTCACCGCCGTAGCTGATGCGGATCGCAAGCTAGGTGCCGGTGCTCTGTCAAAGACCATCGACACAGAAGTGTTGCCGTATTTGACCCGCGATCTTGTAAATCAGCCCTATCACAAGGCCTTTGGCTGCTTCGTGCGCGGTCAAAGCTGCAAGTAGCCAACGTACTTTCCCATGAAAAGACCGAAAGGCGCGACATATCATGTCGCGCCTTTCGGTCAGGTCCCACCATGGCGTAGCAGCAGAACAGCTTTGTGAAGGATCATAGTTGCGTGATGTAATCGAAATAGATGCGGGATACTTAATATGGGTCTTCGCCCTTTGGGCTCGGTTCCTATATCGCAAGCGCCATAGACCGCGCATTCAAATGCTGGCACGGCTTCAAGCTGAAAAGTCGCAGACACATTGAACGGAACATGTTCACAACAAACACTCGCTGACACTATGAAGCGGTTATTCGCGACGATTGCAGCATCCGTCGCTAAGGGCTCCAAGCAGCCGTTCGCTGCATCAGAGCATTCCCCTCACAACGGCCAGATCAATGGTATAACCAGCGACGCCAGCACCGCCACGCTCAGGTTCAGCGGGATCCCCACCCGCATGAAATCGCTGAACTTGTACCCGCCGGGGCCGTAGACCAGCGTGTTTGTCTGATACCCGATTGGCGTCGAAAACGCGCAGGAGGCGGCGATCATCACTGCCACCACCAGCGGGCGCGGGTCCAGCCCCAGCGCAGCCCCAAGGCTGATCGCAAGCGGTGTCATGATCACGGCGACCGCGTTGTTCGACACGATCTCGGTCAGGGTTGAGGTCATCAGGAACACGACCAACACGATCAGCGGCGCTGGCAGCAGGTTCAAACCCGGCGACACGCCATCAACAATCAGCGCGATGGCACCGGAATTCTGCAACCCCGCCCCCACGGCCAGCATCCCAAAGATCAGTGCCAAAAGCTGCCCGTCGACAAAAGAAAAGGCTTCGTCCGGATCAATGCATCCGGTGACCAGCACGACGGCCACAGCCACCACTGCCAGCAACAAGATGGGCGCCACGTTGAGTGCTGCCAGCACCACGATCCCGATCAGCGCCGCAATCGCGATGGGCGCGTGAGAGCGGCGGAATGCACGGGCCGACGGGTGTGAGACATCGACCATCTCCATATCCGCGGCAAGGCGCTGGATATCCTCGGGCGCGCCTTCCAGCAGCAGTGTGTCGCCCACCTTGACCACAGGCGCGTCCAGTTGCCGCCCGATGTTCTGGTTGCGCCTGTGCACCGCCAGCGGATAGACGCCGTAGCGCCGCCGCAACCGCAGCGACCCCAGCGAACGGCCCACCATCTTGCAGCCCGGCGTGATCAGCGCCTCGACCGTGGTGGTTTCGACGGCAGACACCTGGTCGACACGGCGCAATTCCCTGTTGGCCTGCAGGCTCAGCAACTCGGTCATCTGTGTGCGCAGCACCACCCGGTCGCCAACCTCCAACATCACGCTTTCCAACTCACGCCGCAAGGACCGGTCCCCGCGCACAACGTCGATCAGCCGCACGCCTTCGCGCTTGAACAACTGTACCCCCGTCACCTCTCGCCCGATCAGGTTGCTGTCCGGGGGGATCACCGCCTCGGTAAAGAATTTCATCTTCGAACGGTCCGAGAGCATGTTCGCCATGCTGTCACGGTCGGGCAAAAGGCGCGGCGCAAAGATCGACATATAGATCAGACCCCACACGCAGACGACCAGACCGATGGGCAGGATTTCAAAGATGCCGAATGGCTCCAGCCCCTGATTGCGCGCGACTCCGTCCACCAGCAGGTTGGTCGAGGTCCCGATCAGGGTGAGCGAGCCACCCATGATCGCCGCATAACTCAGGGGTATCAGCAGCTTGGAGGCCTTTGTTCCCAGCGTCTGGGACAGTTGCACCATCACCGGGATCATCACGACAACCACAGGCGTGTTGTTCATGATCGCCGATCCGGCCATGACCGCCAGGATCACAGCCATGACGGCCGATCTCGGGTGCGTTTTGGCATAACGTTCAGCCAAGCGCGTCAGCACGTCCAGCGCGCCTGTACGTACCAGCGCGCCCATCACGATGAACATGGCCGCGATGGTCCAGGGCGCGGGGTTGGACAGCACAGCCAGCGCATCCGCATAAGGCAAAATGCCCGTGCCCAGCATGAGTGCGGTGCCTGCAATGGCCACCACTTCGGTCGAATATGTTTCGCGCACGAACAGCACGAACATGGCCGCAACCAGACCCAGCGCCAAGAGCGGGCTGATCATCGGCGAGGCAGAGAGTAGACCCATCAAAGCGATTTCCCGAGTGTGCGCAAGAACCTAGCGGGCAGTGTCGCCTATTGCCGAGGCCTCAGCAAGTGGAACTCGGGCGCGGGGTTGCACAAGGTACATGCCCACCAGCATCAACCCCAGCGCGCCCCAGATCACGGGGGGATAGGCCTCGTCAAGGATCAGCTTGGCCCAAAATATGCCGAACAGCGTAACGAGATAGCTGATCTGTACGGTAAAGACGGGACCAGCCCGCCCCACCAGCCAAACATAGCCCGTATAGGTCAGCACATGCAGGATCGAGGCACCCACCTGAGCAATATCCGCCGCGCCGTAGGGCGGGCGCGGGTCGATCCACTGACCACTGCCCACCGCCAGCGGCAAGGCGATCATGCTGCCAACAAGCGACGCCCCCCACAGCACCTGAATAGGGTCCAGCCCCGCCGTGCCCCAGCGCGCGACATAGTTGCCCTCGAATGCATAGAACAGCCCCGAAATCAGGCCTATCAGTACCCAGAACACCGGGATCGCCCCAGACATGTCGGCGCCCGGTAAAACGATCAGCAAAACCGCCCCCATACCCGCGACAAGGCCCAGGAACCGGCGCCATTCGAACCGGTCCAGCGCCAGCAGCAAAGCAATCGGAAAGGCCCAGATCGGGATCATCGACAACAATATCGACAAGATGCCCGAGGGCAGATGGGCCGCCGCCTGATAACTGGCCGTATTGGGCAGGACGGACCCGATCAGCGCGATAAGCACGTAGACGCGCAGTTGCGCAGCCCCGGTGGGCAGCCTTGTGCCCCGCACCAGCGCGATGGACGACATCACAAGCGTCCCGATCGCCATCTGCCAGAACAACAGGCCAAAATGCTTGTAGCCCGTGCTGACCGCGATCTTGGTCAGCGGCATGGTCATGCCCCATGTCGCGCCGAGCAGAACCAGCATGGCCACGCAAAACATCGTCTCAGACCGCGTCATGGACCGCTCTGCTGCAACGCCCCGCCCTGACGCACCATCTCGATACGGGTGGCGTGGCCCTTGTCGTCCGTCTCGACATAGACACCGGACAGGGTGGCCGCGCCCAGCGCCGGGGCAAAGCGTTCCTTTGGCATTCCGGTGATGAATCGGCGCAAGGGTTCATCGCGCTGCATCCCGATGACCGAGTTGTAATCCCCGCACATCCCCGCATCCGTAAGGTAGCCGCAGCCACGCGACAGGATCATCGCGTCGCCCGTGGGCACATGGGTGTGGGTTCCGACCATCAGGCTCGCGCGTCCATCGCACCAATGGCCCATGGCCATCTTTTCGGATGTGGCCTCGCAATGAAAATCGACAACAACGGCATCCACGTCCCCGTCCAGAGGATGGGTGCGAAAAACGGTTTCGAGCGCCGAAAACGGATCGTCGAAAGGGCGCTTCATGAAAACCTGCCCAAGCGCCTGGGTGACCAATACGCGCTTGCCACCGCGCGCCGTGAACACGCGGGCTCCCTTGCCCGGCGCGGCCTTGGAAAAGTTCACCGGGCGCACCACACGCGGCTCGGTCTCGATATACTGCAACATGTCCTTCTGATCGAAGGCATGATCGCCCAAGGTCACGCAATCCGCCCCCGCCTCAAGCAGCGCCTTGGCATGCGCACCGGACAAGCCCATACCAGAGGTGGCGTTTTCGCCGTTAACCACGACGAAATCCAGATCCCAGTCGGCGCGCAGGCGGGGCAGATGATCGGTGATCGCCTGACGGCCCGACCGGCCCATGACGTCACCCAGGAAAAGAATGTTCATAATCCCCCATATGCCTTGGACTCCGATGACGGCAAGCGCAAATCCTCATGCTTCTTCTCGTCGGAAATACTCCGGGGGGGCGGCGCAGCCGCGGGGGCAGAGCCCCCTCAAACCTCGATAACGAAAGTCTCGGTCACGATCATGTCCAAAACCTGATCCGTGTCTTCCAGCGGCAAGGCCTCGACCTCCTGCGCGCCAAAGGCAAAGCCGATGGCCAAAGTGGCGCGGCGGGCGCGCAATCGCTCAAGGGTGCGGTCATAGAACCCACCCCCATAACCCAGCCGCCCGCCTGCACGGGTAAAGGCGACCAAAGGCACGATCACGATCTCGGGGTCGAAAAAATCATCGACCTGCGGCACGCGCGCGCCAAAGGGCCCCTCGCGCAGGGGCGAATCCGGCGTCCAGCGGGAAAACTCCAGCGGCAGGCCTGCGCCGATGATCACCGGCACGCCTACAGGCCCATGCGCGGTCGCCTCGGCCATGGCCGGAACCGGGTCGATCTCAGAGCGGATCGGCATATACCCGGCCAGCGGCACACCGCGGTAACCTGCAAGAACCGAGGACAACATCCCGCAAGCCCCGCCCCGATCCAGATCGAACGCCGCCTTGCGCGCGGCAAACGCATCCTTTCGAACGGCGGCCTTCCGGGCACTCACATCCATCACGACCTCTCTCGGGACGGCGGGCGGGGCGCATTTGCCAAAGGCAAACAGCGTCCGAACGTCGTCACAGCAACACCGCCGCGGCCAGCCCCAGAAAGGCAAAAAAACCAACCACATCCGTCACTGTGGTCACGAACGCGCCCGAGGCAAGGGCCGGATCGATCCCCAGCCGGTCCAGTACCACCGGAATGACGGTGCCAGCAAAACCCGCCACCACCATGTTCACCACCATGGCCGCCGCGATCACGTAACCCAACGCGGGCGATCCGAACCAGATGATCCCGACCACTCCCATCACAACGGCAAAGACCAGACCGTTGATCAGCCCCACCAGAACCTCGCGCCGGATCACACGCCAAACGTTGGCCCCCGTCAGATCCTTGGTGGCCAGTGCGCGCACGGCCACGGTCAGCGACTGCGTGCCCGCATTCCCCCCCATCGAGGCGACGATGGGCATCAACACGGCCAAGGCCACGATCTGCGCAATCGCCATCTCGAACTGTGCAATAACGAGCGAGGCGAGGATCGAGGTCACAAGGTTGACGGCCAGCCATGGAATACGCTGGCGCGTGGTTTCGATCACGTTGTCGGACAGGGCGGAGTCGTCCCCCACCCCTGCCAGACGCAGGATGTCTTCCTCATGCTCTTCATCCAGCACGGCCATCGCATCGTCGATGGTGATCTGGCCGATCAGGCGGCCCTCGTCATCGACCACAGGAGCCGAAATCAGATGATACTGATTGAAGGCATAGGCCACGTCGCTTTCATCCTGCGTGGCGGGGATGACGCGAAACGTCTCTTCCTGCAGATCGCGCAAGCGCACTTCGCGGCGTGAACGCATCAACTTGCCCAGGGTCACGTTGCCGACGGGGTGCAGGCGCGGATCGACCAGCACCACGTGATAAAACTGGTCCGGCAGGTCCTTTTCGTCGGCCCCGCGCAGCCGGTCGATGGCCTCGCCCACGGTCCAGTGCTCTGGGGCCATGACCACCTCGCGCTGCATGAGGCGCCCGGCGGAATATTCCGGAAAGGACAGCGCCTGTTCGACAAGGGCACGATCACCCTCTTCCAGCGCTCCAAGGATGGTCTGCTGCTGTGCGTCGTCCAGATCCTCGATCAGGTCGACCACGTCGTCACTGTCCAGCTCACGCACCGCATCCGCCAGCACGCCTGGCTTGAGTACGGCAATCACCTCTTCACGGATCGACTCGTCCAGTTCGGACAGGATGTCACCGTCAAAGTCGCGGTCATAGAGTCGGATCAGCCGCGCGCGGTCAAAGGTGTTGATCTGTTCCAGAAGGTCCGCGATATCGGCCGCATGCAGCGGCTCCATCAGCTTGATCAGCTGATCGCGGTCGTCAATATCCACTGCATAAAGGATCGCGGATATTTCTTTGCGCTCAAGGACATAGCCCTTGTCTTCTCCACCGGACTCCAGCACATCGGCATCGTCTGACATGGGGCCCCTCCTTGGTGCGCGACATTCTGACAGACCATAGGGCGGACCCTGCGGACTGACAATGGCTGGCCGTTTTCGCTTTGCACGGGGTCGGCTGCATGACCATAAAGCAGGCATGACACAGACCCACCTGATCACCGGCCACATACTGCACTTTTCCGGCAATCCTTTCACTGCCCCGTGGGAAGAGGTCGTGCGCATCGACGAGGACGGCGCACTGCTGATCGGTGGCGGTCAAATCGTGGCGACAGGGGCCGAGGCACGGACCAGGGCCGGGCCGGACACACAGCGCCACGACCATAGGGGTCGCCTGATCCTGCCCGGCTTCGTCGATGCCCACGTCCACTATCCCCAGACGGCCATGATCGCGTCCTGGGGCAAGCGGTTGATCGACTGGTTGAACACCTATACATTCCCCGAGGAGATGCGGCTGGGCGATCCAGCCTATGCGACGGCAATCGCTAACCGCTACCTCGATCTGGTGCTGGATCACGGCACCACTTCGGTGGCGAGCTTTTGCACCATCCACCCGGTCAGCGTGGAGGCAATATTCAAAGCCGCCGCGCAACGCGGCATGGCCGTGGTCGCAGGCAAGACCTGCATGGACCGCAATGCGCCCGAGGGGCTGCGTGACACCGCCCAAAGCGCTTATGACGACAGCAAGGCACTGCTGGACCGCTGGCACCGGACCGGGCGGGCACGCTACGCCGTCACGCCGCGCTTTTCACCGACCTCGACGCCCGAGCAGTTACATGCGCTCGGGGCACTTTGGGCCGAACGATCGGACGCGCTGATGCAGACGCACCTGAGCGAACAGGTGGACGAGATCGAGTGGGTGCGGGGCCTTTATCCGGAGGCGCGCGACTATCTTGATACCTACGAGCGTTTTGGCCTGTTGGGCCAAAATGGTCTTTATGGTCACGCCATCCACCTGACCCCGCGCGAAGTGGATCGGCTGACCGAAGTCGGCGCGGGGCTGGTGCATTGCCCGACCTCCAACACGTTCATCGGATCGGGGCTGTTCGATCTGATGGGGCTGGCGGGCGCGGGCCAGCGCGTGGGGCTTGCGACGGATACCGGAGGCGGATCTTCGTTTTCCATGCTGCGTACGATGGCGGCAGCCTATGAGGTAGCACAGCTGCGCGGGGTTGCGGTGCATGCGGCGCAACTGCTGTGGCTGGCGACGTCCGGGTCGGCGCAGGTGCTGCACCGCGGGGACGAGATCGGCAGCCTTGATGTGGGGATGGCAGCGGATATTTGCGTGCTTGATTTGGCTTCGACCCCCGTCATCGCGCAGCGCAGTGCCGAGGCCGGGCAGATTTGGGATGCAGTTTTCCCGACGATCATGATGGGGGACGATCGCGCCGTCGTACAGGTCTGGGTAAACGGCCAGCCGGTGCGCGGATCCGTAAACTAACGTAGTTTCCGTCACGTTTTCCAAGGTCGGAAAACACGCACGCCTAGCAGGGTGCGGCCAGCACCATGACCCAAAGGTCGCCTGTGACGCGCGCCATGCCTACGGCCTGCGCCTTGCGGTGCAGGATGTTCTGACTGTGCCCGCGCGATCCCATCCACGAACTCATGACCTCGGTCAGACTGCGCTGACCGGCGGCGATATTTTCGGCGGCAAAACACCAGCGATACCCGCCCCGCGTCAGCCGCGCGCCGATGTCCGAACCGTCCGACCCGGTGTGGCTGAAAAAGCCATTTGCCGCCATATCTTCGGCGTGCGCGCGAGCCACCGACTCGAGCCGGGCATTATAAACAACGATGTCGCGCCCGTTGTCACCGCGCGCTGCATTGATTGCGGCCAGTGTTTGCGGGTCTGCCCAGGCCGTCCCGGCCAGCATCATCAGAACCAGACTGATCCACCGCATCACGCCTCCTCGCTCAAGGCCCGCACCAGCGCGTTCTGACGCGCCACGGCGGTCGCAAGGTCGAATGTCACCACCTGCCCGTCCCGCACAACCTGCCGTCCTTCGACGAACAGATCGCGCACGACTTTGGGTCCTGCCAGCAGCAGCGCCGCCGGGTCCCAACTGCCTGCGGAGGCCACACCGGACACGTCCCAGATCGCCAGATCCGCGCGGCACCCCACTGCAAGCCGCCCGCACTCGGGGCGGCCCAGCACATCCGCCCCGCCGCGTGTGGCAATCTCAAGCGCCTCCATCGCCGACATTGCGTCCGCTCCGCGCGCCACGCGCTGCAACAGCATCGCCTGACGCGCCTCGGCCACCAGATTGCCCGCGTCGTTGCTGGCCGAGCCATCAACACCCAAGCCAACGGCAACGCCTGCGTCGCGCATCGCACGCACCGGTGCGATGCCAGAGCCAAGGCGGCAGTTCGAACAGGGGCAATGGGCCACACCCGTACCGGTGCGGGCGAACAGGTCGATTTCAGACACGTCCAGCTTGACGCAGTGGGCGTGCCAGACGTCAGGCCCGACCCAGCCGAGGTCTTCGGCATATTGCCCGGGGCGACAGCCGAATTTGTCCAGGGAATAGGCGATATCCTCGTCATTCTCGGCCAGATGGGTGTGCATCATCACGCCCTTGTCGCGGGCCAGCCAAGCGGCATCCCGCATCAACTCGCGACTGACAGAAAAAGGCGAACAGGGGGCAACGCCCACGCGGCACATGGACCCCGGCGAAGGATCGTGAAAGGCGTCGATGACCCGTATGCAGTCCTTGAGGATCGCGGCCTCGCTTTCGACCACGCTGTCGGGGGGCAGACCGCCGTCGCTGACCCCGATACTCATCGCGCCGCGTGTCGGTTGAAACCGCAGACCAACTTCGCGCGCAGCCGCGATCGTGTCGTCAAGCCGAGCGCCATTGGGAAAAAGGTAAAGGTGATCAGACGTCAGCGTGCAACCCGACAAGGCCAGTTCGGCCAGCCCCACCTCGGCCGAGACAAACATGTGCTCGGGGCCAAAGCGTGCCCAGATCGGATAAAGCGTCTGCAACCAGCCAAACAACAGCGCATCCTGCGCGGCAGGTACGGCGCGCGTCAGTGTCTGGTAGAGATGGTGATGGGTGTTGACGAGGCCGGGGGTGACGACGCAGCCCGCCGCCGCGACGACCTCGCCCGAGGTTTGCAAGTCCGGGCCAATGGCCGCAACCACACCGTCAGCGATCAGCACATCCGCGCCGCGCAACACGCGCCGGTCATCGTCCATGGTGACCAGATGATCGGCGCCGCGGATCAGCACTTCGCTCATGACTGCGCGCCCAGAATATCGAGGACGGCGCGGTGAATCGCTGCATTCGCCGCCGCCACTGCGCGCCCACCTGTGTGAACCGGTCCACCCTCCCAATCGGTCACGATGCCGCCTGCGGCCTCGATCAGCGCGATGGGCGCCTGAATGTCGTAGCTGTTGAGCCCCGCCTCGATCACCAGATCGACCTGACCGGCGGCGACCAGAGCATAGGCGTAGCAGTCCATCCCATATCGCACCAGTTTCACGTGGCCCGCCACAGCGTCAAAGCTGGCGCGATCCGATGGCGTTCCAACCTCAGGAAAAGTGGTAAAAAGCACCGCCTCGTCCAAGGGTCGCGCGAGACGGGTCGTGATATCGTGCGACCCATGCGGGCCGATCAGGGTTGCGCGCCCTGCGCCCCCCGTGAACCGCTCACCGATATAGGGCTGGTCGATCACGCCGAGGATAGGCCCGCTGTCGGGACCAACGGCAATCAGAACGCCCCATGTGGGTGTGCCTGCCACGAAGCCACGCGTGCCGTCGATGGGATCAAGCACCCAAGTTAGGCCACTTGTGCCGGGGGTCGTACCGAACTCTTCGCCCAGAATAGCATCATCGGGTCGACGGTCGGCCAGCACAGCGCGCATCGCAGTTTCGGCGGCGCGGTCGGCAACGGTGACCGGGTCGTATCCGGTGCTCAGCTTGTTGTCGGTTTCAAGGTCGATGGCGCGGAAATGCGGCAGGATCGCCGCGCGAGCAGCGTCCGCCATGGCGTGGGCAACGTCCGTCAAGTCGTGAATGTCGTAATCCATGCCATTCGGGTGCCAGACACGCCGAAACAAAGCAAGTGTGCTGCGTGCCCGCAGTCCTCCGATTTCATGATCCGCGTTGGCCCTCAGGCGACGTCGCTCAACACACGTGCGAGTTCGAACAAACGGCGGCGCTGGTTTTCGGGGATCGCGTAGTAGGTGCGGATCAGCTCCATTGCCTCTTTGTCGCCCATCAGGTCCGGCGGAGCGTCCGCGCGTACGGCGTCGAAATGCTTGTTGCCGCCTTCGATGCCTTCAAAGAAAAAGGCAGCCGGAACGCCCATCGCCTCACCGATATCCCAAAGGCGGGAGGCACTGACGCGGTTGGCACCGGTTTCATATTTCTGGATTTGCTGGAACTTGATGCCGACAAGGTCAGCAAGGCTTTGTTGGGTCATCCCGATCAGCCAGCGCCTTTGACGAATGCGTTTTCCGACATGAACGTCAACTTTATGTGCCATCAGTGATCCCAACCGTGTTTGCGAACCGCACACTTGCTCAACCGCGCGATCAATAACCGGTTGATGCAAAATACTGCAATTCTGTCTAAGTTGTATATCATCCTAAGCCCATTGCGCTGTTTTTACAAATCAAACTGGTAAAACGGGCCTTACGGAGCCAAAATCCTCGGCACAGTGTTTATCATGGTGTACAAAACTATTGTTAACACTTTCAGTTGGTTGACAGGGCAACGACAGCTTCGCGAAGTTTAAAATCACAGGTTTGTACGGGTCCGATCAAGGCGTTAGCGCACAAAGCCGAAAACACAACCCAGAGATGAGGTAGCGCCGGGATGTCCCCGGCGCCCCTTGATCATGCATCTTCGCTGCCCGCGCAACGAAAAGGCAAAAAGTCGCCCATGCGCCCCGCGCACTCAGCAAACGGGTCCGAATCATTGCGTCGTCACAGCCTGGTCACCGCACGCAACTGCACGGTTTCGGGGGCCTTGAAGGCACGGCGCAGCATGGCCACCAACGCGTCGTGCACTTCATTCCCGCCACGCGCGCCACCATACAGGTTGATCCGGTGCGCGGGCAGATCAGGCAAGGCCCCGCCATGGTCGATCCGGTCCAGATGCGGCGGCTCGGTCCCTTCGATCATCGTGTGGACGGCCAGATCGGCGCTGACCGTGGCCTCGATCGTGCGGTCGCTTTCGGTTTCGACGACCACAGCCCATGGAATGCCAGCCGCGTCCAGATGTTCGATCACGCGGGGGCGGAAAGTGCATTGCCTTCCAAAGGCCAGCTTCAGCGGGCGTTGTCGCCACGCCGACCCGCCGGGCGCGCCGACCCAGCACAGCGGCTTGACGCTGAGTTCTTCGCCACCCTGATCAAGGCCCGTTTCGGTGGTGAGGATGATGTCGCAAGCCCCCTTGGCGAATTCGGACTTGAGGCGCAGCGTGAACGAGCTTTCAAGCTGTACCTTGACCCGCGGAAAGGCGGCGTTGAACTGTTTCAGGACCTGCGGGATGGCGGGATAAACGATGTCATGGGGCACGCCCAGCTTGATTTCGCCCTCATAGGCCTGATCGGTCAGGCGGGTGATCACCTCGTCATTCAGCGACACCATGCGCCGCGCATAGACCAACAGTTGTTCGCCCGATGCCGTCAGCGCAATGGTGCGCCCCGAACGGTCGAACAGGTCAAGGCCCAGCAATTCCTCAAGCCGTTTGAGCTGCATCGACACGGCGGACTGCGTCAGATGCAGGAACCCGGCGGCGCGGGTGACGCCGCCGCTTTCGGCGACGGCCACGAAAGAGCGCAGCGTTGTGACGTCCAGATTTCGCATATCACTATCCTTGATGTGTCGAACAACAAACATTCGTTTTTAAAATGTGCCACAGAGTGCCATATACATCAACAGAAATGATGAGAACCAAACAAACCATCACCTTTACCCAAGGAGACTGACCATGGCACTGACAGATTTCAACACACACCGCACCCATTCCGACACCGCACTTGCCACACCCCGCATTTCCCTTCTGAACATGCTGAACGTGTGGCGGTCGCGCCGGGCCTTGGCCCGGCTCGACACGCGCGGTCTCGACGACATCGGCATCAGCGCGGACCGCGCCGCAGCCGAAGCCGCTAAACCCATCTGGGACGTGCCCGCAACATGGCGGCTTTAAGCAAAAGGCAGGCGGATTGCGACAGATTGACCCGATTTATGACAAAAACAGTCGGAATGTCGCGACCTGCCTGCATTTACATGTCGAAAAAGCCTTGAAAGACGAGGTCCTTGACCCGATATTTGAGCCAATGCGGGCCTAAATCCGCGCCCCGGTGAATTCCACCGGCAACTTGTATCAATTGGAGGTCACTATGGCTGAGTTGAATACGATCCGGACAACGGCCGGTACACAGGCCGCACAGATCGACGCAGGGCTGCGCGCCCACATGAACAAAGTCTACGGCACGATGTCCGTGGGCATGCTGATCACCGCACTTGCCGCTTGGGCCATCGCTGGCCTCGCGGTCACGTCCGATCCGACGGGTGCAACTGTTGCGCTGCGTGAGGGCCAGTACCTGACCGGCCTTGGCGAAGTTCTTTATACCACGCCGCTGCGCTGGGTTGTGATGTTCGCCCCCCTCGCCTTCATCCTGTTCGGCTGGGGTTCGCTGATGCGCCGTGGCTCCGCCGCTGCCGTTCAGACGGGCTTCTTTATCTTCGCCGCCGTCATGGGCGTGTCGATGAGCTCGATCTTCCTGGTGTTCACAGCCTTCTCGATCACGCAGACCTTCCTGGTTACTGCGATCGCATTCGCGGGTCTCAGCCTGTATGGTTACAGCACCAAGAAGAACCTGAGCGGGATGGGTACATTCCTGATGATGGGCGTGATCGGCCTGATCGTGGCAATGGTCATCAACCTGTTCCTGCAATCGCCCGCGATGATGTACGCGATTTCGATGATCGGTATCCTGATCTTTGCTGGTCTGACTGCCTTCTACACGCAGGACATCAAAAACACCTATGTGGCGCATGCCGCTCACGGTGATCAGGAATGGCTGGACAAGGCCGCAAGCGACGGCGCGCTCAGCCTCTACATCTCGTTCTTGAACATGTTCCAGTTCCTGCTGATGTTCATGGGTCAACAAGAATAAACTCGCACATCGCGCGCAAGATCAGGGGCCGGTCGGTTTGACCGGCCCTTTTGCGTTTTTAACCGGAGGTTCCGATGACTGTGATAAAAAGTGGCACCGCCCGCACGGACACCGGCGACAGCGACAGCTCCCTTGGACCCTACCGCGCCGAGTTGATCAGCGACAGCGCCGGCCTGACCCAGTTCGGTGCGTTCATCGAGGAACTGCCACCGGGTTCGCGCAGTTCACACACCCATTGGCACGAAAAAGAAGATGAATTGGTGCTGATCCTGTCCGGCAGCGTCAGCCTGATCGAAAACGGAACGCAAACCGAATTGCACCCACGGGATGCAGCCTGCTGGAGAGCGGGCGATCCGGTGGGCCACAGCATGTACAATCAAACAGATGCCCCCGTGCGCTATATGGTCATCGGCACCCGCGCGCCCGCAGACCGGGTGACGTATCCAAACCACGACAGGGTCTTGATCCTTGATCATTCCACGGGCACCCGGGTCTACGAAACGCTGGACGGCAAACCCGCGACAAAACCATCCTGACCCGGCAACAGGCCCAGCCTTTGTCTCGGAGCCGCCCTCGCTTGATCGACGTGGGACGGGGCCGACAGGCTTTGCCAAGAAAAATCGCCGAGGGGCCCCGAAACGGGGATACGGCTATTTTACTTGGGAAAGACAGGCGGTTCTGTCACGCCAAAGATCATGGCGATGGCGGATACGAGACAATGGCTTTGTCTGGGTGAGCCTGAAGCCACTGCAAACAAAAAATGTCGTGCGCCGCAGGCGCGCCTTTGGATCACGCCCCGTCAAAGATCACGCATCATCCGGATCGACGGAAAACTGATCCCACCGGCCAGTGTCACCTCCATCGGCCCGACAGTCACGAAGCCCACGGCCTTATAAAACGGCTCTGCCGTGCGCGTGGCCCAGCATTCCATGCGCGTGACGCCAGCCGCGCGCGCCACATCAAAACTGCGCTGCATCAGGCTGCGCCCCACGCCCCGGCGCAAGGCGCGGTCGTCAGTCACAACGTGGCGGATATGGCCAAGTCCAGTGTCCGTGCGGTCCAGTGTCCACCCGCCTGCACCGAGGATCGTACCGTCCTCCTCGGCCACGTAATAGGTCCCGCAGACCAGCAGTTCGGGCCGTGCGCGTGAAATGACAGGCAGGGCCGTCACCAGCACGGAGGGTGGGTAATCCGCCTTGAGCAGCTTGGGATAGGTCCGCGCCAGCAGCGCGTCCACTGCAGCCATGTCAGCCTTGGTCGAGGGGCGGATATGCATGGTCTATCCTCGTGACATGAAACGAAAAAGGCCGCGTCCTTGCGGCGCGGCCCACTGAAACAACTGAGGTTGGCGATCTTACTTGATCTTGCCTTCCTTGTATTCCACGTGTTTGCGCACCACGGGGTCATATTTCTTGACGACCATCTTTTCGGTCATGGTGCGCGCGTTCTTCTTGGTCACATAGAAGTGGCCGGTGCCTGCGGTCGAGTTCAGGCGGATCTTGATCGTGGTTGGCTTGGCCATCTGGTGTCTCCTGCATCGCGGCGACCGCAAAAAGGCGGGTCCACGGGAAATTCGTTTGAACGCCGCTTTTACTCGGGCGGCACCCCGAGTCAACCCCGTGCGCGCGCCTTCTGCGCCGGGCGTACCTTTTTTATGCGCCTGCCCCCGGATTGGGGGGCGGGCAAGTCATGCGCGGAGGGGCTGTAAGCCGGATTCTGTCTAGGGCGGTTGCCCGCCCCGAGATGACCATTCCTCTTGGAATGCTGTTGCCAACACCCCTCTAGCTGCCAACCCGGACCTGCTGGGGCGAAAGCAGCCCCGCCGGTTGCCCGGCACGCGGTCCCTATTTGGCATTGCTCCCGGTGGGGCTTGCCATGCCCGGTCTGTTGCCAGTCCGGCGGTGGGCTCTTACCCCACCGTTTCACCCTGGCCTCAGCGTGCGCTTGCGCGCGCGTAAGGTGGTTTGTTTTCTGTGGCGCTTTCCGTCGGGTTACCCCGCCCGGGCGTTACCCGGCACCGTTTCTTTCCGGAGTCCGGACTTTCCTCTCCGACGGGTTACCCCGTCAAAGCGGCCATCCGCCCCTCCGCGCATGCGGGCCTTACGTGCGTTTGGCGTGGCGCGTCAATGGCTGGTTGCGCGCATGTTGCATCTACCGGAGCCTCCGGCAGCAGTATTTTCGGCCAGAAGAAACACGTGGTACCTCAGGTTCGCAGCGTTGCATTGCCGATAGGAATGTAGTCCTGCGGTTCCAGCGGTCCGGTTTTGAAAGGTCGGTAGCGCAGGCGAACGGCCGCCAAAAGGGTCTCCGGATCAGCCTCCGCCGTGTACCCGGCGGAGTAGGCACGCGCCGCAAAGCTGTCGAGGCCCGGATCACAGCCTTCGTGCCCGGACCCGCGCATTCCGGCCAATCCCTGCACTTCCAACCGCGCCCAATCGAACCACGGACCGGGATCGAACTTGCGCCCCGGCGCCATGTCCGAATGGCCGATCACGTTGTGCGCCGGGATCTCCCAGCCCGTCAGTATCCGCCCCAACAGCCCCTCAAGGCTTTGCATCAACGGCTCGGTGAAAGGCCCCTGTCCGTCATTGTCCAACTCGATCCCGATGGAGCGAGAGTTGATGTCCGAAAGCCCGTGCCACTCCCCCGCACCAGCATGCCAGGCCCGCAGGCCTTCGCCCACCAGTTGCGTGATCCGGCCGGTTTTGCAGATTACGTAATGTGCGGACACGTCTGTCGTGGGATCGCAGAGCCGCCCAATCGCCGCCTTGGCGCTGCTCATGGCCGTATGGTGGATCACCACGTAGCGCGGGATCAGCCCATCCCGCCGGGGCCCGCAATTTGGGGAGGGATGCTGGTGGACCTCCACCGCGCGTCTCAGCCCCCCGAGACACGCCGGAACGGGGCCGGATCCCAGCCGCAGGCGTATCCGTCCCCATCCGGGTCCAAGCCCTTGCGGTCCCGCTCAGGCCCACCAAAGGACAAGAAGTCGATCTGCGCCTCGTCCGCCGACGCATATTGCGCGCAGTTGCGCTGGTATTTCGAGGCCGACGCGATGTTCAGGCGGCGATGTACTCTGGTGCCACGCGGGTGACTTGTCTGCAGCGCGTATTGCACCACATTGGGCTGGTCATTTCCTGCGCGGGTCGGCAGCGCGGTGGGCTGGATCACTTCGTATTGCTGGCGGTTTGCCGCGATCCGGGCAGCATCGCTTTCAATGGATTCTCGAGAGGACACGGCATCAAAGCTGTTTTCGTCTGATATTCCCGGGTTGTTCAGGATCGGAGGGGCAGCGTTTGCGGGACTCGCATTTATCACGTTTTGACCAGAATTGGCCCGCGCCGCATCTGCGTCGTTTTGAGCTGCGATCTGAGCCAGTTCCGCGTCCAAACCTTGCGGATCGGACACGGCCCGCGCCGAACTGCGCGCACTGGAAGAAGTGACAACGGCAGCATTGCCATTCGCCACTGTTGTGCCCGATGGACCCAAGGGCTGTGTGCCGACGACAGGCGCGGCAGGCACGGACGGGCTTGCCAGTTGTGCGTTGCGCGCTTCACGCGCGGCCAGCGTGCTCGGATTGTCAAACCCGACTCCACGCCCCGGATCGGCGATGCCCGCCCCACTGTCGGGAACGGCGGGCTGACAGGCCGCCACGGCCACGATCGCACCCAACATCGTCAATTTGCGAAAACTCAACATCTGCTCTACCCTTTTTGGGTTCTATTGGGCGGTATTTACCACCATTTGTGCGGTTTGGCCACAAACCCGGCCCGCGCTTCAAGCGCGTAGGCGGTGTTCAGCAAATCGCCTTCTTCCCAGGGCCGTCCGATCAATTGCAGGCCCAGAGGCAAACCTTGGGCGTCCGTTCCCGCAGGCACCGCGATTCCCGGCAGACCGGCCATGTTGACGGTGACGGTAAAGACGTCGTTCAGATACATCTCGACCGGGTCATCAGACGCTTCGCCCAGGCCAAACGCTGCCGAAGGCGTGGCGGGGGTCAGGATCGCGTCGATACCTTGCGCGAACACATCCTCGAAATCGCGCTTGATCAGCGTGCGCACCTTGCGGGCGCGGTTGTAATAGGCGTCATAGAAGCCCGCGGACAGCACATATGTGCCTATCATCACGCGGCGCTGCACTTCGGCCCCGAACCCTTCTGCGCGGGTTTTTTCGTACATCTCGGTGATGCCGTCGCCCTGCTGCAGCTTGGCGCGATGACCATAACGCACCCCGTCATAGCGCGCGAGGTTGCTGGAGGCCTCTGCAGGCGCGATCACGTAATAGGCGGGCAGCGCGTATTTCGTATGGGGCAGCGAGATATCGACGATCTCGGCCCCTGCATCCCGCAACATCGCGGTACCGTTGACCCAAAGTGTTTCGATCTCCTGAGGCATGCCGTCCATGCGGTATTCGCGCGGAATCCCGATCTTCTTGCCCTTGATGTCGCCAGTCAGCATGGCCTCGAAATTCGGCACAGGCAGGTCGGCAGAGGTCGAATCCTTGGGGTCATGTCCGCACATGGCTTCAAGCATGATTGCCGCATCGCGCACCGACTTGGTCATCGGCCCAGCCTGATCCAAGCTCGAGGCAAATGCCACGACACCCCAGCGCGAGCACCGCCCATAGGTGGGCTTGATCCCGGTGATCCCGGTAAAGGCGGCAGGCTGGCGGATCGACCCGCCCGTGTCGGTTCCGGTCGCCGCCAGACACAAGTCAGCGGACACGGCAGAGGCTGACCCCCCGGACGAGCCACCGGGCGTCAGCGCGGTGTCGTCATTGCCCCGCCGCCACGGGTTGACGGCGTTGCCGTAAACAGAGGTCTCGTTGGACGACCCCATGGCGAATTCGTCCATGTTCAGCTTGCCCAGCATCACGGCACCCGCATCAAACAGGTTCTGGGTGATGGTGGATTCGTATTCGGGCAGGAACCCTTGCAGAATGCGCGATCCCGCCTGAGATGGCACACCCTTGGTGCAGAACAGATCCTTGATGCCAATGGGCAAGCCGCACATGGCAGGTGCATCCCCGGCCTTGATCCGCGCATCGGCGGCTTGGGCCTGTTCGCGCGCGATATCGGGCGTGTGATGGACAAAGGCATTCAGCGCCCCCGCGCCCTCGATGGCCGCGAGGCACGCCTCGGTCAGGTCCATCGAGGTCACATCACCCCTGCGCAATGCATCGCGCGCCTCGGCCAGGGTAAAAGCATTTAACGTCACTGAACATACTCCCTGAAAGCGGTCTCAATCGCGGGAATGATGGAAATTGCCTGTTCCTTCCTGATTTCCAGGTATTCTGTATCTCTCGAGAACAAGTCCGCATCTACTTGAAAATGAGAAAGAAAACTGAGCGCATTGATCACAACGGGATCCTCGATAGCAACATCCATCTTCCACACAGTAATCATATCATTTTCTCTAAGCATTTCGCCTTTGGCTGCCCTTTTCAAAAGAGCCAGCAGCACATGAAAAAATAGGGCTGGGTCACTCACTCAACCACCTTCGGCACCGCAAAGAACCCTTCGCGCGCATCCGGCGCATTGGACAGAACCTTGTCCTGCTGGCTGCCGTCGGTGACTTCATCCACCCGGCGTTTCAAACGCTGCGGCGTCACGGACGTCATCGGCTCGACGCCGTCCACATCCACTTCACCCAGCTGCTCGATGAAGCCAAGGATGGTGTTGAACTCCGCCGCAAGTGCAGGCAGGCGCTCCGGCTCGACCTTGATGCGGGCCAGTTTCGCCACGCGGGCGGCAGTGCTTTCGTCGATGGACATCAAAAGGACCCCTCGATTGACCGTTGCGCAGGCTTTAGCGCGCCCGGTCATGGCCTTCAAGTGCACGGGACGCGATATGGCGCCGGTAGACCTCGATCATCCACCCCAGCATCAGGGCATTGAGCAGATGCCAGGCGAAATGCGTCCCCAAAGGCAGCGCAGCGCACAAGGTCTGGTCGATCGAGCGCGCCAGCAACGACGCAAACAGTATCCCGGCCCCGATGAAAAACCCGCGCGACACGTCCGGCGCGCGCCGCCACAGCAGCACGGCATAGATCACGATCAGCACAGGCACCGACACATACCCCGCTGACACGCCGATGACGGGCAAAACAGCCCACACCGGCTGGCTCAGGGCGGCAAAGGGCAGAAACAGCGCCGTTCCCGCAAGCGCAGCCCAGGCTGGCATCCCCCACACATCCCTGTTCACGGCAAAGAGATAGATCAGGATGAATACTCCGATGGGCGTCGTATCGGCAATCGCCGCCCAGACCTGCGCATGGGTGTGAAACAGGTAACTCCCCACCCCGATACACCCCAGCACCACGCAAAGCGCGCGCGCCAAAGGCACGCCCGCACAGCGCCGCCACAGGAACAGCGCAACCAGCACAAAGGCCACATTGGTTACCGCATTAACCGGCTCCGCCCAATAGCCCGGCCCCAGCCGCTCGCAATAGCCATCGATCTCCCGCAACAGGTCCATGCTTCTTTTCGTCAAAAATACTCCCCCCGGAGGGTCCCCACACAGCTAACCCGCACAGGCGGTCAATCAATCGTCCCGGCGGGACAAAAAAATCCACTCCAAAGCCTCCGCAACGGCAAAAACACACTAAGGTGAGGCAAAGCAAAACGGAGACACCGTCATGAATATCATCTGGCTTGGCCACGGCAGCTTTCGCATCGAAATCGGGGATCAGGTCCTGCTGATCGACCCCTGGATCATCGACAACCCGATGCTGAAACCCGAACAGGTGCCCGCAGCGATCACCGGGGCAACCCATATCCTCGTCACCCACGGACATTTCGACCACACCAAGGATGTCGCCAAACTCAGCATCGACCACGACCTGCCGGTGTCGGCGATGGTTGAACTGGCCAAGTACCTCGGCACCCATGGCGCGGTGGACGGGCACGCCTTCAACCGGGGCGGCACGATCGCGCTTGGCAACGTCACGGTCACACTGGTGCCAGCCTCGCACTCGTCCTCGGCGGACGTGCACGGGCGCGCGGTCTACATGGGTCAGGAATGCGGCTTCATCATCAAGGGCGAAGGCAAGACGATCTATGTCTCGGGGGATACCGACATCATGGCCGACATGGACTGGATCGGGGACTATCACAAACCCGAGATCGGGATCCTGTCGGCGGGCGGGTACTATACCATGGACATGGCCGCCGCAGCCTACGCCGCCAAGCGCTATTTCGACTTCAAGACAGTCATCCCCTGCCACTACCGCACCTTCCCGGCGCTGGAGCAAAACGCCGATGCACTCAAGGCAGGCCTGCCGGGTGTGGACGTCATCGAACCCGAAGTGATGCAGGCGATGGCGTTCTGAGCGGGGATGCAAAGCCGGATCACTCCTTCCCCCGAACTTCTGGCCGTGGCGCGCCGCTGGTACAGGACCATTTTCGAGCGCGATCTTGATGGGCTCAAGAATTTCATGTCCGAATCCGAGCACCTGCGTTTCATCGGCACATCCGAAGGCGAATTCTGGAGCGGGCGCGCCGTGCGCGAGGGCATCGGCGCGCATTACGGGGAAATCCCCCGGACCGTGCGGCACGAGGAAACGGCGGCCGAAGCCTTCGAGATGGGCGATGTCGGGTGGTGCTGCTTTACCAACACGTTCTGGTTTGCAAACAGGCCCGACACGCCGATCCATTTCCGGGCCACGCTGATTTTCATTCTCGAAAACGGCATGTGGAAGCTGATCCACCGCCACGCCTCGGTGCCGACACCCAACGCAGACATCGTCGGGAACACGCACAGCGCGATCCAGAACCTTGTGAGTGCCGCACAAGAGGGATTCTCACTCACGCAAAGCGAAGGTCTGGCCTCGGTCATGTTCACCGATATCGTTGGCTCTTCGACACTGGCATCCGCGCTAGGCGACCGGGCGTGGGCGCCAATCATCACCGCGCATTTCGCCAAGATCAGAACCCATGTCGAGGATCACGGCGGCCAATTCGTCAAATCCCTTGGCGATGGCACCATGTCCAGCTTTCCCTCGGCGCGCAGCGCGCTGGCCTCGGCCCGCGACATCCAGACATCGCTGGACGCGGACACCAATGAACCCCGCCTTGGCCTGCGGATCGGGCTGCACACCGGCGATGTGGTGCAATCGGATGACGACTTTTTCGGCACCGTCGTGAACACCGCGGCCCGGATCACAGCCGCCGCCGGACCGGGCGAGATCTGCGTGTCAGACGTCACCCGCATGATGGTGGGGACCAATGCCAGTTTCGATTTCTCCGATCCTGTCACGGCGCACCTCAAGGGGCTGGAAGGCGAGCACCTGATCTACCGGCTGGACTGGCAGACATGATCCGCCCCTCGCCCGAAATCGCAAGCATCGTGCAGCGCTGGACCACCCTGATCCGTACCCATCAGGTCGCGGATCTGCCCCACTACCTGTCGCAATCGGACGCGCTGATCTATATCGGCACCGCCGACGGCGAAAGCTGGCGGGGGCAACTGGTGCGCGACGGCATCGCCGATCACATGGCCGAGGTCCCCGATTTCATCGAGGAAGACGTCGAAATCGACGCCTGGGAGAACGGCGAGACGGGCTGGGCAAATTACAAGAGCACCTTCAGTTTTCCCGGCACGGGCACGACGGGCGTGCATCGTGCCACGTTTGTCTTCGTTCTGGAGCGGGGCAGCTGGAAGATGGTACAACATCACATTTCTCAGCCCGATTCCAACATCGAAAAGATGGGTGTAGAGCACAGCGCCTTCGCCGCATTGATCGACGCCGCACAAGCTGTCGAGCATGATTTCGGCACCGAAGGGTTGGCGTCGATCATGTTCACTGACATCGCCGACAGCACCGCGCTGGCGCAGGCCGTGGGGGACCGGGTGTGGATGCGCGCGCTTGGCGCTCACATGAAGATCGTTGCGGCCTGCATCGACGCGCATGGGGGCGAGTTGGTGAAATCGCTGGGGGACGGCACCATGTCGGCCTTCACATCAGCCCGCGCGGCCCTCGCCGCCGCCCGCGACATCCGCGAACAGGTCTCCGCCGCACTTTCGGAACCGCCCCTGCGAGTCCGCGTCGGCGTCCACACGGGCGAGGTGATCCGCGCGCAAGACGACTTTTTCGGCTCGGTCGTGAACAAGGCGGCGCGGATCGCTGACACGGCGCGGCCGGGCGAAGTGCGCGTGTCGGACGCAACGCGCCTGATGGTCGGTGACGATGCCAGCTATTCCGACCCCGTTACCGTCACGCTCAAGGGCCTTGGCGACCCGCAAACGGTCTATGTGCTTATCTGACGTGACAAAGATGGGCAGGCGCAGACAGCCGCCCTACCGCTTGGCCGCAAAAAAATCCCGCAGCAGCGCCTCGGACTCAATCTCAGCAATACCGTCATAGACCTGCGGCGCGTGGTGAGTCTGGGCATGGGAAAACACCCGCGCGCCCTGCGCCACCCCGCCCGATTTGGGATCGGACGCGCCATAATACAGCCGCTCGATCCGGGCGGCGGCGATGGCGGCGGCGCACATCGCGCACGGCTCTAAAGTGACATACAGGGAATGGCCTCCCAACCGCTCGGACCCCATGGCGGCACAAGCGGCACGGATGGCCAGCACTTCGGCATGGGCGGTCGGGTCGTTCAGCTCTCGCGTGCGGTTGCCCGCGCGGGCCACAACCTTGCCACCCGGTGCCACGACGACCGCGCCGACAGGCACCTCGTCACGCGCACCCGCAGCGCGGGCTTCGTCCAGCGCCAATTCCATGAATGACCGAAACTCCATGGCCCCAGTTGCCACGTCCCTTGCTTGCAACGCAAGCCACCGCTATGGCCAGCACATGAATGACACTCCCAAAACAGGCGACCGTATCGCCAAAGTACTGGCCCGCGCCGGCATCGCCTCGCGCCGTGGGGCAGAAGCGATCATTGCCGCAGGGCGCGTGAGCGTGAACGGCAAACAGATCGACAGCCCCGCGCTGAACGTGACCGACGCCGACCGGATCACCGTGGACGGCAAGGCACTGGCTGACCCCGAACCCGAACGCATGTGGCTTTATCACAAGCCCGTCGGCCTCGTGACGTCGGACGCGGATGAAAAGGGGCGGCGCACCATCTATGACGCCCTGCCCGACGACATGCCGCGGGTGATGTCCATCGGACGGCTCGACATCACCTCTGAAGGGCTTTTGCTGCTGACCAATGACGGCGCGATCAAGCGCAAACTGGAACTGCCCAGCACGGGCTGGATGCGCAAATACCGGGTGCGCATCAACGGGCGCCCCACCGACGCCATGCTCGACCCCCTGCGCAAGGGCATCACGGTCGAGGGCGAGCGGTTCCAGCCGATGCACGTCACGCTGGACCGCCAGCAGGGGGCCAACGCATGGCTGACCGTGGGCCTGCGCGAAGGCAAGAACCGCGAAATCCGCCGCGCCATGGAAAGCATCGGGCTGGTGGTGAACCGGCTGATCCGGATCAGCTATGGCCCGTTCCAGCTTGGCGATCTCAAACCCGGCGCGGTCGAGGAAATCCGGCGCAAGATCGTGCGCGACCAGTTGGGGATCGAAACACCCGACGCGACCGGAACCGCAAAACCCAAACCCAAGGCACCCATGCGCCAGCGCAAACCGCGCTGAAACCGCACGGTATTGCGGCAACGGGCGCAGAATTCCCCCTTGTCCCCGCCCGCGACTGTCATATTCCTATCAAACGCGCATGGCACAGGCGCAGCACGGGGCCGCGAAGGCCTAGTGCTGCATCTGCAAAACTCCTATAGTCGCGCCAATTGGGTCAGAGGAAAGACATGCAACCGACAGCGTTTCAGAAAATCGCCTTTGCTGTGCTGATTGCATTGGTGTTCGGTGTGACCACTGGCCTGATCGGGGGGCTGTAAGCGATATGGCGCAGAAGTTTGGCGGCAAATACAGCCCCGACGGGCAAAGCGATACGCCCACCGAACGCGGCCCCTTTCAGGGGGCCTCGGTCGATCCTGTGGGTGCGCGGGCCAACTTCCTGTTTCTTCCGGCCATTCCGATGGTGTTTCTGGCGCTCAATGACGGCGCGGTCGGGCTGACCGTCGCGCTGGTCTCGGCTGCGGTACTGACGCTGGCGGCATGGCTGCTGCGCGGCGGGCTTCTGGCCGAGGCGGCCTATGTCTCGCGCAAGGTCGCGCGCCGCCCCGCGATCCCGCGCAAACTGTTTTCCTCTGCGCTCACCGGCATCGGCATTGCCATCGCCGCCTACCGCGTTGACCCCGGCCTTGTCGCGCCCATCCTGTTCGGGGTGGCAGCGGGTGGCCTACACGTGGCCGCCTTCGGCATCGATCCGCTGAAGGACAAGGGGATGGAAGGCATCGACACATTCCAGCAGGACCGCGTCGCACGCGTCGTGGACGAGGCGGAAACCTACCTGACGGCCATGACAGACGCGATGAAACGCGCCGAGGATCGCAAGATGGAACTGAAACTGGAAACCTTTCAGGCCACCGCCCGCGATCTGATCCGCACGGTCGAGGAAGACCCGCGTGATCTGACCGCCGCGCGCAAATATCTGGGCGTTTATCTGATGGGGGCCCGAGATGCGACGGTGAAATTCGCCGACATTTACAGCCGCACCCGCGACGCACAGGCGCGCGATGACTACGCGGCTCTGCTGGACGATCTCAGCGACAATTTCGCCGCCCGCACGCGTAAGCTGCTGGTCGATGACCGCTCTGACCTCAATATCGAAATCGACGTGCTGCGCGACCGTTTGCAGCGCGAAGGGGTGCGCACACGCCCCACCGAAGACACATAAAACAACAAGGTGACCCAACATGTCTGAAACCACCCGCCAAAAGGCACAAAGCACCCTTGCCGCCGTCGAAGAAGTGACCGCCGTGGTGCTGCCCGAACCGAAAGACGCAAACGCGATTGTCCCCCTGGGCGAAGCTGATGCGCCCGTCGGGGCCGAAATTCGCGCCCGTATGGACGAAATCGACATGGGTGACACGAATTCGATCGTGTCCTTCGGATCGGCCGCACAAGCCGAATTGCAAGAGATTTCCCAAGCCATGTTGCAGGATGTACGCAATAAGGATGTGGGGCCTGCAGGGGATAGCTTGCGCGGTATCGTGACCACGATCCGGGGCTTTTCGATCTCTGAACTCGACGTGCGCCGGGATCGGTCGTGGTGGGAAAAACTGCTGGGCCGCGCGGCCCCCTTCGCCAAGTTCACCGCAAAGTTCGAAAAGGTTCAGGGACAGATCGACAAGATCACCGACAACCTGCTGACCCACGAACACACACTGCTGAAGGACATCAAATCCCTAGACCTGCTTTATGAAAAGACGCTGCAGTTCTATGATGAGCTGGCGCTTTACATCGCGGCCGGCGAGGAAAAGATCAAGGAACTGGACGCCACCGTCATCCCGGCCAAGGAAAAGGATGTCGAAAAGGCGGACGAGAAGGATCAGGTCATGGTGGCGCAGGAGCTGCGCGACATGCGCGCCGCGCGCGACGATCTGGAACGCCGGGTGCACGATCTGAAACTGACCCGTCAGGTGACGATGCAATCCCTGCCCTCGATCCGTCTTGTTCAGGAGAACGACAAAAGCCTTGTGACCAAGATCAACTCGACTCTGGTAAACACCGTCCCCCTTTGGGAAACCCAGCTGGCACAGGCCGTCACCATCCAGCGCTCAGCAGAAGCGGCGGCAGCCGTGCGCGATGCCAATGACCTGACCAACGAGTTGCTGACCGCCAACGCCGCCAACCTGCGTGAAAGCAACAAGGCGATCCGCACGGAAATGGAGCGTGGCGTGTTCGACATCGAAGCGGTCAAGAAGGCCAATGCCGACCTGATCGGCACCATTGAGGACAGCCTCAAGATCGCGGACGAAGGCAAGGCCAAACGCGCCGCCGCCGAGGCCGACCTCAAGAAGATGGAGGCCGACCTGCGCGACACGCTTGCATCCGCCAAGGCACGCAAGGATGGGGTCGGCGACACCGCCGGCACCGCCGTGCCGTCCTGATTTCGGGGCGATGGCGGGGCTGCGGGCCATGAACAGGATGGGGCTGTGGGGTGGTCTGGCCGCCCTGTTCATCCTCGCCGCCTGCGATATGTTCGCCCCCGTCGATCCCGTGTTGACACCGCAGGCGCGCCCAGCAGGGCTTGCCTTGCCAACGCCGCAGCCGGTTCAGGCCACGTCCGAACGAAGCGCGGCGTTGCGACGCTACCTGTCACAGGTTCAGTCCAGCCAACTCACCTCGGGCCTGCTCAGACAGGACGGGGGCGGGCCGGACACGCCGTTCACCAGCGACATGCTGGCGCGCAATTTCGAACAGATCGTGTTTTTCAACGAATATTCCAGCCAGGGTTTGCCGCGCGGCGTATCGGGCACCTTGCGCCGTTGGCAAGAACCCGTGCGCATGTCGGTCGAATTTGGCCCCTCGGTCCCGCCCAGCCAGCGGATGCGTGACCGTATGGACGTTCGGGCCTATGCAAACCGTCTGGCCCGTGCATCCGGCCATCCCGTTTCGGTCAGCGCCAATCCGAACTTCATGGTATTTTTCGTGAACGAAGACGACCGGGCAGAGACGCTGAACCTGATCGCCACGCGCCTGCCCGGCATCACGGCGGCCAATCTGACGGCGGTGCGCAACCTGCCCCAAGACGCCTATTGCGCAGTGGCCGCCTATGCCAGCGGGTCGGACCGCAGCACCTATACCGCCGCCGTCGCGGTGATCCGCGCCGAAAACCCGGACCTGTTGCGCCTGTCCTGCATCCACGAGGAACTGGCCCAGGGGCTCGGCCTCGCCAATGACAGCCCCGACGCCCGGCCTTCCATCTTCAACGACGACGACGAATTCGCCCTGCTGACCAACCATGACGAGCAACTGTTGGGCATGCTCTACGACACCCGCCTGCAACCGGGCATGTCGCTGGACGAGGCGCGCCCAATTGTGCGCGAACTGGCAAGCGAACGCGTCGACGGGGTCGAGGTGGCCGCCGGCAACTAAGGCCAAGGTGAACCGACGCTGATTTTTCCCATGCAAATTCCATCGCACTCGCGCGCCTGCCGGGCTATATTGAAGCGAACGCAGGCAACAGGACGGCACCATGGGCATTTTCGACTTCCTCTCCGGTGAATTCATCGACGTCATCCACTGGACGGACGACACCCGCGACACGATGGTCTGGCGGTTCGAACGCGAGGGCCACGAGATCAAGTACGGCGCCAAGCTGACCGTGCGCGAAGGGCAAGCTGCCGTGTTTGTGCACGAAGGGCAGTTGGCGGACGTGTTCACGCCGGGCCTCTATATGCTCGAGACCAACAACATGCCGATCATGACGACTCTGCAACACTGGGATCACGGCTTTAAAAGCCCCTTCAAATCCGAGATTTACTACGTCAACACCACCCGCTTCAACGACCTGAAATGGGGCACCAAGAACCCGATCATCTGCCGCGATCCCGAATTCGGGCCCGTCCGCCTGCGCGCCTTCGGGACCTATAGTGTCAAGGTGGCGGACCCCGCCAAGTTCCTTGTTGAAATCGTCGGCACCGATGGCGAATTCACCATGGACGAGATCAGCTTCCAGATCCGCAACATCATCGTGCAGGAAATGTCGCGCTCCTTGGCGAAATCCGGCATCCCGGTTCTGGACATGGCTGCCAACACCCGCGAACTGGGCCAGATCGTAGCCAAGGAAATCTCGACCCAGATCGCCGAATACGGCCTGATCATCCCCGAACTTTACATCGAAAATATCTCGCTGCCCCCGGCGGTCGAAGCGGTGATGGACAAACGGTCGTCCATGGGCGTGATCGGAAACCTCAACGAATACATGCAGTTCCAGGCGGCCGAAGCACTTGGGCGCGAAGGCGGCGGCGCAGGGGATGCGATGCAGGCGGGCCTTGGGGCCGCGATGGGTATGCAAATGGGCAACATGGCCGCTCAGGGTGGGCCGTGGGGGGCACGACCGGGCGCGGCTGCGCCATCACCTGCGGCCATGGCGCCACCCCCGCCGCCCGTCGAACATGTCTGGCACATCGCCGAAGGTGGGCAGACCAAGGGACCGTTCTCCAAGGCGCGCATGGCCCGCATGGCGAGCGAAGGCGAATTGACGCGCGAAACCTTTGTGTGGACCGCAGGGCAAGATGGCTGGCTGAAGGCCGAAGATGTGACGGAGCTGGCGCAGCTCTTCACTGTTTTGCCACCGCCCCCGCCGGGAGCCTAAGGGACGACTTTTCACTCACAGTACGATACCGTTGAACGGATAACGCCGCGTGATCTTTGACCCCGATGTGCCCGTTGCCACGCGGCACACAGGCGACTGCTTTCCGCAAGACATGAAAAACCGGACGCGGTCGATCCTGCTCAAGCGTCTTTGCTTGCCATTGTGACGCACCTGCCCCATCGTCGAACATCGGTTGGCCGCGGGTGAAGGCAACTCATCTGCTTCCAAAGGTACAAGACAACTTTGGGAGCAGGATATGGATGAACAACGAACCTATCATATCGCAGGAAGCTATTACGAGGCATGCAACTGTGAGGCCGTATGCCCTTGTCGGCGGCAGGGCGATGTTCCCGGTGGCCGCTCGACCTACGGGGATTGTGACTTCCTTTTGTCGTGGCGCATCGCCAAAGGTCACATGGGCAGCGTCGATCTTGCCGGGCTCGCAGTGTCCATCGCGGGGACTTACAACGACGATTTAGGCGACGATATCTGGTCCGTGTTCATATATATCGACGAAACGGCGACACAGCCGCAGTTCGATGCACTGAGCCGGATTTTCAGTGGCAAGACGGGCGGAAATCTGGGGGTGACGGCGAATTTCTCGACGATCCTCGGGATCAAGCGCGCTGAAATCCGGCTTGACCACACGGCTGGCGTTGAAACCATCAACGTCGGCACGTTGACCTCTGCGCACGTCGTGCGTGACTTTGAATTTGATGGCCGGGTATCCTGTGGCATTCCGGGGCACGATCACCCGAGTCAGGAATCCGTCTCAAACCTGACCGTCGAAGACGCCCCGCTGGCATTCAGCTATTCGGAGCGCTGCGGGTTCGCGACCGATTTTGCCTACTGGAACTGATCCAGGGCACATGGCGATCAGGTCCAATCCTGTGAATGGCGCGGACATTCGGAACGGTCTGGCGACTCTGATCGTGCTGTCGATAGCTGGCTGGGGTCTCATCTTCTGGTCTGCCGCAAACATGTCCTCTCCGCTCATCAGCCTGATGATGCCGATGACATCTGATTGGGCGGTCAGGGAGGTCGTCGCTGTCTGGCTGATGTGGGCGGTGATGATGGGCGCAATGATGCTGCCATCTGCCATTCCGATGCTGGTTGTTCATCGGCGGATCGCGGCTAAACGTTACCCCGAAACCCCTCATGCAAACCGCTGGTTCCTGGCGGCGTATCTTCTCACCTGGGCCGTGTTCAGCGTGGCAGCGACAACCCTGCAATGGAGCTTCCAACGTGCAGATGTCCTGTCTCACATGTTGCGCCTTCAGGGGGCAGTGATCGGAGGCGGAATCCTCGTCGCCGCAGGCGTCTTTCAATTGACCCCCCTCAAGGCCACATGTCTGCGCAAATGCCGAACTCCTTTCGGGTTCCTGCTATCCAACTGGAGTGCTGGCCGCGGGGGTGCATTCCAGATGGGGCTAAAGCATGGATATTCCTGCATTGGGTGCTGCTGGGCATTGACGATGGTGTTGTTTGTCGGCGGCGTCATGAGCCTTACGACGATTGCGTTCCTTTCGGGGGTTGTAGCATTGGAAAAACTCGCGCCCCGAGGCGAACAGATCGCAAGACTGGGTGGAGGCTTGCTGCTTGCATGGGGCCTGTGGCTGATCTTTCACTGAAGCCGGAAGTGTATCACGCGGTCTTTCGGCAAGCCTGACCGAAGTTGCACTGCGGCCGAAGTCTATTGTATTGAACCCGTTTCCGAATGCGGCCATTTGGTCTGGCGTTTCATACTGGCGCCAAGTCCACACATCCAGATTCACCCAACACTGGCAAACCCCACCTCACCGCGCGTAAACTCCGCCTGCGGTGCACAGGGTGGTGCATCGCTCATTCTCCGTTTGTCAAAGGCGTTAACGCCAGAGTCGCAACCCCGCGCCAAATCTGCACCTCGCATGTTGCACGTGCGCTCTTTCTCTTGACACCGCGCGCGCGCGATACACACTCCTGAGAGTGAGCAAGATCATCGCCTTTCTGCCGCGCCTGCCTGCGCGCCGCACGACCCTGAAGTAGCTGCGCTGAAGCGGCATCCATGTTCGGGCACGCAAGCCCTTCGCGGCACGCGAGGCGGTGAGATTGTCCGATCGCCCGCCGGGTGCGGACGATTTCCTTTGTGCTGCCCAAGGATATGTGCAACGCTTCTTCGCCTGACAAGTGATTATTTTTCAATCGTTTTTTTGACCGCCTCCTGCGGCTCGCCCACCGTCGTATATCAAGGGTATTTTGCGATGATGAAATCTCGACGGGCCAGATATGCGCCCATGGCTGCTGCCCTCGCGCTCATTGTTTCCGCCTGTGCAGGCCCGCCCATCAACGTCGAAAGCCCTCCGCTTGGCACAGACGGGAAATCGCGCTGGTTGTTTGTGCAAGTCGTCACGCCCGGCTTGTTCGTTGGCGAACTTTATGCGCGCAAGGCGGGCAATGGGGCATGGGGAAATGACCTGGTCTTCGTGGACAACATCCACACGGGCGACGGCAGATCCTACAATCTGGATGACGGATCTGGAAACTGCAGATTCGACCTGCGCCGCCGCGTGTTCGGAGGCGGCGGGCCACCAGAATTCCAGGATCAGATGAACGTGGACTTGTGCGCAATGAACAAGGCCAAGCAGGTATGGTTGCTGTGACAGTCGGCCAGACCCAACCGTACCGAAAAGGTTACGTCATGCGACAGCCGACTTTCCTCAAACGCGCCATGTGCGCCCTCGTCGGCCTTGCCCTGTGTGCGCCCATCGCCGTGACCGCACAAAGCGCCGGCATCGACCACTCGGTGGATGGCAGGGCGGTCGTTGCCAACTGCATGAGCTTCATGGAAGGCAATCCGCCCACCTCGGCACTGGTCCAAAACGGCTTCAAGGTCAGAAACAACAAACGGGCCACTTCATTTCGAAAGAACGCAATTGGCGGGATCATTCCCGGATATTTGATTCTGTTTCTCGTCAAGAGACCGTCCGACCCGACCTACAGTGCCTGCAATATCCTTGTGGCTCTTCCCAACCGAGTGATGGTTGAATTGAGATCGCCTGAATACTTCGATTTCGAGACCGCGTTGCGCACGGAAATGAAATCCAGAGGGTACTCTGTCACGGTCAAGACGGACCGGATGAATCGGGACACCTATATCTGGGCCGGGCGCAAAGGCACCTTCCACATGACGATCAGCGTGCAAAGCCCTGTGATCACGGTCACGTTCGGGCGGTCCTAGACCGTCTGCCCGCATGCGGCTCTGCCCTGCGTGAAAGGACCCTTGGCCTGCTTGCAATCGGCACCCGACCAGATTGTGTCCGCCGGATTGGGGTCTTTGCCAGCCTTTCCTTCTGTTCCTTGACACGTGTGCCCCCCAATCCACATTCCTGTGTGTGAGCAAGATCAGCCCTCTCCTCGCGCACCTGCCCGCCCGGCGCACAGCCCTGAAGTGGCTGCACTGGGTCATGGTGCCCCTGTTCATCTGGTTCCTGCTGGTCCAGCCCAAGGACGTCACCCCCTTCGGCCCCGCCGCCTTTCAGGCCCATTCGATGCTGGCGCTGGTCTTTGTGACGCTCAGCCTTTTGTGGTTCGCCGACCTTATGCGCCGCGGCCTTGCCAGCCGTCCGGGGCCCAAGCTGACGGGGCGGTTGCGCACCGTGCACCGCGCACTGCATCTGACACTGATCTGGGGGCTGTTCTTTGTCGCGCTGACCGGGTTTCTGCTGGGCCTGACCTCTGCCGTTCTGCTCAAGGCCGGGGGCATCCTGCCCATAGCCCCACCCATGGGCTGGCGCGCGGCCAACGACATCGTGGGACAGGTTCACATCGTCGAATTCTACCTGCTGGGGGTGGTCGCGGGGGGGCATGCCCTGTTTCACATCTGGCGGCACTATGCCTTGCGCGACAACGCCCTGCGGATCATGTCACCGAAACGGTTGCACAAGTACCTTTAGGCCAAAAGATTATGGCGCGGCGCGCGTCTTTGTCCCATTTTGCCAACACGAGGCAATGAAAGGGATCGCTGATGAACCGTCGCACAACACTCAAATGGCTGCACTGGCTAAGTTCGGGCCTCATCCTGTGGTTCTGGCTGGTCGAACCCGAAGATGTGGACCGACTGGGCGGTGCGGCACTGGCCCTGCATGCGGGCATGGGCAGCCTGCTGGCGTTGCTGGCGGCGGCGTGGTTCGCGATGTATCTGTCCCGCGGACTGGCCAGCAGGCCGGGTCCGAAACTGCCCCAGTGGGCGCGCCGCGTGCACCCCGTCATGCACAAGGGACTGACCTGGGGCCTGCCTGCGATGGTGCTGACGGGCGCGCTGGCGGGGTTCGCAGCCCCTTACGCGATCCGGCTGTTCGGGGTCATCCCGTTCTTTCCCGGTTCGGGCGGCAAGGCGATTCACGACACACTCGAAGAAGTGCACGAAATCGCCTTTGACGCGTTGCTGATCGTGCTCGTGTTGCATGTGGCGTTTCATCTATGGCGGCATTACATAGTACGGGACAACGCATTGCGGATCATGGCCCCGAAGGTCCTGCACCGCTATCTGTGAAAGGCCAAGCCCTTGCGCCGCACCTTGACGATCACGCTGCACTGGACCAGCTTTGCCTCGCTGATATTGCTGGTGGCGGGCGGACCCATCCCCGCACTCGCCTGGGCCTTTGGGATCGCAGGGCTGACCATGTGCGCGGCGGCGGCGGTGAACGGGCTGATGAACGGCCCCGGCCCCAAACTGGAGGGGGCGCTGCGCGTCGCCCACCCATGGCTCGGCCGCGGGATGTACGTCGCCCTCGGCGCGGTGGCCGCGCTGACCATCTGGACGCAATTGACCGGCGGGGCGGACCTGTCGCAAACCTATTTCTATCTGCTTGCGGCATCGTTCCTGCACGGCATTTTCCACCTGTGGCGTCACACTGCTCTTGGCGACGGTGCGCTGCGCCGGATCACGCCCAAAACCCTGCACGGGATGCTATGACTGACCTGCCCGACTTGTCCCGCACGCCGCCGGCCGCCGAACACCGCTTTCCCTGCGACAATTGTGGGGCCGATTTCCGCTTTGACCCCGCCTCGGGCACACTGACGTGCGATCATTGCGGCAACACCAGCAGCATCGAAGGATCACGCGGAGCCACTCCCACTGCCATTGCCGAGCTTGACTACCGAGCCGCGCTGGATGCCAACCTGCCAGAGACCGAGATCGAGGAAACCCGCGTCTCCAAATGCCCCAACTGCGCCGCGCAGGTGGAATTCGACGCGAATATCCACGCCGCCGAATGCCCGTTCTGCGCCACGCCCGTGGTCACCGACACCGGTGCGCACCGCCATATCAAACCGCGCGGCGTCCTGCCCTTCGCACTCAGCGAGGTGCAGGCGCGCAAGGCGATGACCGACTGGCTGGGATCCTTGTGGTTCGCGCCCAGCGGTCTGCAGGACTATGCCCGCAAGGGGCGCAGCCTGCACGGGATCTATGTGCCCTACTGGACCTATGACGCGGACACGCGCAGCGCCTATACGGGCGAGCGCGGCACTGTTTATTATGAAACCCAAACAGTGATGCGTGATGGCAAGCGCGAACAGGTGCAGGTGGCCAAGGTCCGCTGGCGGTCAGTGCGGGGCAAGGTCGCCCGTTTCTTTGACGATGTGCTTGTGCTGGCATCGACCTCGTTGCCCAAACGGTTCACGGATGCGCTTGAACCATGGGACCTGAGCGCACTGCAACCCTATACCCCCGAATTCCTCGCAGGGTTCCGGGCCGAAGGCTATGGCGTGGAAATCGATCAGGGGTTTGTGGAGGCCCGTGCACATATGGATCAGATCATCGCCCGCGACATCCGCTTTGATATCGGCGGGGACCGCCAGCGCATCCACACCGTGGACACCAAGCTGGGCGCCGTCACCTTCAAACACGTGCTGCTGCCTGTGTGGCTGGCAGCCTACAAATACAGGGGCGAAACCTACCGCTTTGTGGTCAACGGACGCACGGGTCGGGTACAGGGCGAACGGCCCTGGTCCAAGGGCAAGATCGCGCTGGCGGTGCTGGCAGGTATACTGGTGGCCGGTGCCATCGGCTTTATCTTGGCGCTTCAGTCATGAGCGATTTCGACACGTTCGAGGGGTTGCTGACCGCCCGTTTTTCCTGTCGGGCCTTCTTACCCGACCCTGTGCCGCAAGAGACGATTGCCCGCATCGTGCGCGCAGCGCGTCACGTGCCCAGCTGGTGCAACGCCCAGCCTTGGCAAGTGATCGTGACCAGCGGGGCGGCCACGGACAACTTCCGGAACGCCCTGTTTGCGGTCGCGAAAAAGACACCCCCTGCCCCCGACTTGGCTTGGCCCGACGGCTATCCCGGCGTCTACGGCGAGCGGCGGCGCGCCTGCGGCTTCCAGCTTTATGATGCGGTGGGGATCAAGCGGGGCGACCGCGCGGCGTCGGCCAAGCAGATGATGGAAAACTACCGCCTGTTCGGCGCACCGCACGTGGCGATTGTCACGTCACCCAAAGTGCTTGGGGCGTACGGCGCAATGGACACGGGCGGGTTCGTGACCGCATTTTGCCTTGCCGCGCAGGCACTGGACGTGGCCAGCATCCCGCAGGCCGCCATCGCTGCACAAGCGCCATTCGTGCGGGACCACTTCGACATTCCGAAGGATCGCATGATCCTGTGCGCCATCTCATTTGGCTATGCCGACCCGGACCATCCCGCCAACCACTTTCGCACCGATCGAGCCGAGGTGGACGAACTCATGGACTGGCGCAAGGAATGAGAGCACTGCTGCAACGGGTGAGCGAAGCCAGCGTTTCGGTGGATGGCGCGGTTGTGGGACAATGCGGCGCGGGCCTGCTGATCCTTGTCTGCGCGATGCCCGGGGATGACGCAGACACCGCTGCTGGACTGGCCGCCAAAGTGTCGAAACTGCGCCTGTTCAAGGACGAGGCGGGCAAGATGAATCTGTCGATCCTGCAGACGGGCGGGTCGGCGCTGGTGGTCAGCCAGTTCACGCTGGCCGCCGACACCGCGCGCGGCAATCGCCCCGGTTTTTCGGGGGCGGCAAAACCCGAACTGGCCGAAGCCCTCTACCTCGACTTTGCCGCCGCCCTGCGCAACCTCGGCATCGCAACGGAAACGGGCCGCTTCGGAGCGGACATGCAAATCCGCCTGACCAATGACGGCCCGGTGACGATCTGGCTGGATACGGATGCGGGCTGAGGCTGCGACGTCTGGCGTGCGGGACGAAATGAGCTTTCTCTGCCGCTGCGCCAACAGCGGCTTTCATGCGAGCGCCGGGGCAAAAACGGTCGTTTTGGCCGGTGATATGGGCGCGGAGTGAGGGGGGAGGAGCCTGACCAGCCCTCTATTATTGATTGTCTCCGGGCCAGTCAGGCGGGTTGCATTCTGGGATCAGTTGCTAATGCTACGATGCGTAGCGAAGGAAACGTTGGGCGTTGGTGACATGCCCCTCTTTTTCCATGCGGTTTACTTTGTCACGCACCGAGCCAGGTGTGCCGCCGTTGTGTGCGTCCGAGCGGTTGTAGCGACCGACGGCACCGGCGTTCACTGCGCTATAAGCGTCGAGCAGGCCGTGGCCGGGCTTAACACCAGCAGCCCGCATATAACGAGCAACAGCCCCATTGGCACCCAGTTGGGATTCAACTGGGTTGTTCCAGTCGACGCCATACCTTTCGGCTTGTAGTTCACCAAACTGAATGAGGCCACGATGGGTGCCCCATTGAGTGGTCGGGCCACGTTTGAGCGGATCAAAGCTGCCTGCCGTCTCATATGAAATGACGATTGCAAGGACGAGTGGGTCAATGCCCAGTGCGTCAGCGGTTTCAATGATACCATCGGCGATGGTAGTTTCCTCGGTCGCTTCTTCTTCTGCATGAGGTTTGAGCTCGAGCTCTTCTTTCGGGTCAGAGCCGATCACGAAATCACCATTGATCGAGAGTGTCGGCTTGCCATCCGGGCCGATCTGGATGCCACCGCCGATGGTCCCATTAGGATCGAACGGACCCGTGCAACCGGCCATCAGAGCGATGGTCGAAACAGTGCCCAGAAGACGGGCTTTGGTCGAGATTTTTGGAAAGTTCATCGGAATAGCGCCTCCTAAACGCTCTTTGGTGCAAGTGCGCCGTAAACGCGGGATTGGGCCGCAGGGGCGGGGTAGGGTCAACCGCTTCTGAGAAATTAGCGCGCCGCGTAAGTGGTCAGCTGATCTGGCGTTTAGCCGAATACCACGCGCCCCAGCCGCATCCCGATTGCGCGGTCGCACTAGCGCCGAGCGGTGTCCAGCGTGTGCAGGTTCGCGATCACTATGCTTCAACGGGCGCGCTGCTGATACGTCTCACGCTTCCCAAATTGCAAGCGGCGAAAACCCCCTAAAACCGATAGGACAAAACCGGCGGACTTTTTCACCAGTATCGGTCGTTTTTGTCACGCAGGTCGAATGTGCCAAAAACCTTGAATAATCCTGTGCCACAAACCCTTGGCAAAACCATCATTGATTTTGTCACGTTTTTGGCCGCACTTTGAAACGCAGACTTTCGTGCAAAGTGCAACATCGGTGACACTTGGGCTCCAAGCCGCCTTTCGCCGTACCGCAACCGCCCGGTCCTCAGATCGGAGACACGCTTCAGCGCCGCTCTGTCGCCGGACCGCTCCCCCGCGCTGGCGACCGGGCGGCGTACCGAGGTCGGCAAGGGCTCTCCTGCGGCTTTCTACCTTGCGCTCAAGGACTGTCCGCAAAAGCGATGGCTCGATCCGTTGATCGTGCCGGACTCGGGGTCTGTTTCTTAACAGAACCTGAATACGCCTCTGTAACCCATTGGAATCCCTACATCCGCATAGTGTCCCAGCATGGGACACCCCCGTGCCTCACGGCTCCCTGAACGCTTCCCGGGACTTGTAGAGCGGCTTCAAAAGATACTGCAGCACCGTTTTCGAGCCGGTATGAAGCTCCACCTCGGCCTGCATGCCCGGACGGATCGCGATGCCGCGCTGGCGGTCGCTGAGGTCGGACATATCGACCCCCACCGTCACCTTGTAATGAGGGTCACCATCCGGCTTGCGCTCGTCCTTGAACGTGTCGGCCGAGATCAGGCGCACCTCGCCCCTGAGCGCGCCGTAAATCGTGTAGTCATAGGCGCTCAGCTTGATCGTAGCGTCCTGCCCGGGCCGCACGCCTGCGATGTCCTTGGGGGCCACGCGAGCCTCGACGAACAGTTCCTCGTCCAGCGGGATGATCTGCAAAATCTCCTCGCCCGGGCGCACGACCCCGCCGATGGTGGTGACGGACAGGTTGTTGACCACCCCGCGCATCGGGCTGACCAGCACCGTGCGGTTCAACTGGTCCTGCGCGGCCTTCTGGTTCTGCCGTAGCGTGGCCAGTTCCTTGAGCGTGTCGGAATAGGCCTGCGCGCGTTCAAGTTCGGTCTGGGTCATGATCTCGTCCAGCTTGATGCGGGCATCCGCGTGGGCCTTGCGGGCGCGCGTCACCTCGATCAGGGCGACAATCTTGCGCTCCAGCAGGTCCTCGAGCAGGGCGCGTTCCTTCGAGGCCTGATCCAGGACCCGCTGCGCCCCCTCGCGGCGGCTGAGGAAATCGGTCTGGCGGGCGTTGAGAAGCGCGCGTTCACTGCTGAGCAGACCAGCCGCGCGACCCTTGAGGTCATCGGGGACATCAAAGTCGAACTGACCGGCCAATTCGGCCTCAAGGCGCAGTTTGCGCACAGAAAGGGCTGCAATCTGGCTGTTGAGATCGTCCACCTGTGCCTGAAACTGGGTGGCTTGCAGGCGCGCCAGAACATCGCCACGGTTCACCACGTCACCTTCGCCCACTTGCAATTCGGCCAGAATACCGCCTTCCAGGTTCTGGATGATTTGCGGGCGAGAGGAGGAGATCATCACCCCTTGTCCGCGCACGATTTCGTCCACCCACGCAAATGCCGCCCACAGCAAAAACACCAGAACCGCCGCGCCACACAGCCAGATTACGCGCGAGGGGCCGCGCATGTCCGCCTCAAGCTGGGCGCTGAGGTTTGTGTGGGCCAAGGTCATGCGATCTTGCCCCGCAGTGGCACAGGTTTGTTGATATGGGCCAGCACCTGATCCTGTGGACCGTCGATGGTCATGCGGCCCCCTTGCAGGATCAGCGTGCGGTTGGTCAGCGACAGGATCGGCACGCGGTGGGTGGCGATGATCGCGGTGCGCCCCTCCATCCAAGTCTCAAGTCGGCTGACAAGCGTGGATTCAAGTGTCTGGTCCAAGGCCGCGGTGGGTTCATCCAACAGGCATATCTTGGGGTCCTGCAACCACAACCGCGCCCAGCCAATGGACTGGCGCTGCCCGATCGACAACCCCTGCCCGCCGTCGAGGATATCGAGATCGAGGCCCTTGTGATGCTCTTTGACGAAGGGGCCAAGCCCGGAAAAATCCAGCGCCTGCATCAGTCGCGCGTCATCGCGTTCCAGCATGGTCAGGTTCAGATTGTCCCGCAAGGTGCCCGAAAACAGACGCACGTCCTGTCCCAGATAGCCGATCAGGCGGCGCAGGTCGCGCGGTTCGATCTGGCTCATGTCGGTGCCGTCGATCAGGACGCGACCTTTGGTGGGCCCATAAAGGCCGGAGAGCAGTTTCAGCAGCGAGGACTTGCCCGCGCCGTTGCTGCCCAGCACAGCCACGCGCTGGCCGGGCAGAATCGCAACGCCCGGGATGTCGAGGGTCGGCGCGCCGTCGTCCTCGTATTGGAACTGCACGTCGCGCAATTCGAAATGGCCCTTTAGCGCGTCCCGGCGCAGATAGGTGCGTTTGACGTCCGCATCCTGCGGTGCACCGGCAATCGCCTCGAGCCCGTCGAGCGCCGCCTTTACGTTGCCCCAGCGCGCCATGGTGCCCGCCAGTTGCGTGAGTGGGGCAAGCGTGCGCGAGGTCAGGATGCCCACAGCGATGATCGAGCCCACCGTGAACTGGCCCGCGAAGACCAGATAAGTGCCCGCAATGACAGCGGCCAGATAGGTCATTTGCTGCATGCCTTGGCTCCAAAACGTCAGGACCGAGGCAAGGCGGCGCTGTTCGGATGACTTCATTGCGCTCAGCGTCGTCAGTTCCTGCCACAGCCGCATCACCCGGTCCTCGGCCCGTTGGGTCTTGACCGTGTCCCGCTCGAATATCGCCTCGTGCAGCAGGCGCGAGGATTTGGCCGACGCGCCTTGAGTTTCCTGTGTCAGGCGCAGCATGCGTTTCTGCAGGAAAAAGCCGGGCACGACCATCAGGATTCCGCCAAGGATCAGCACCCAGACCACGGGACCAGCGATGGAGGCGACGAGCAGCAGAAAGACGAAGATGAACGGGATGTCCGCAATCGTGCCGATGGTCGAGGCGGTAAAGAATTCGCGCACCGACCCGAATTCGCGCATCGCGGAAAAGGTCATGGACGGGGACTGGCCGCGCAGGTCGCTGCGCATGCCCATTACGCGCTCCATCAACAGGGACAGCACGCTGAGTTCGATCTGGCGCCCTGCGCCGTCCATCAGCCGGGCGCGCGCGATCTTGAGGAACGCCTCGAGCAGCAGGGCAAGGCAAGCGCCCACGGCCAGCACCCACAGCGTCGCCTCGGACTGGTGCGGAATCACGCGGTCGTAGACCTGCAGCGAAAACAAGGCCACGGCCACCGCCAGCAGGTTGGCCACAAAGGACCCCAGCGCGATTTCGCCCAAAGCCTTGCGAAAGCGCGAAAATTCGCCCCAGAACCAGTGGGCCGGGGCCGTTTCAGTCTGGTGCGTCCGAGCCACGCGAGCAAGTGGCGCTTCGGCCCGTACAACCAGCCCGGCAAAATACGGGGCAAAATCCTGTACGCTGACCTGCGCTCGATTGTCGGTGCAGGTCTTGTCATATAGGATCAGATCGCCACGGGACTGGCCCAGCACTAGGACCACCTGACCACTGGTCATATAGGCCAACGCGGGCCATTGGTCCGCATTCAGGTGCGGGACAGAAGAAACTTTTGCCACAAGCCCCGCGGCTTCCAAACCTTTGGCAATGGCCTGCGCCTCGACCCGGTCGCTCGCACCTTTGGTTGTCGACCGGCGCAGGGCATCATGCATATCCGTCAGCGACGTGTGCACCCCGAGGATCCCGGCATAGGCGACCGACAGATCCGCGCGCGCGCGCAGACGGTCGTCGAAGTGATTGGCATTGTCGGCCTTGGGCGCGGCCGCTGGCATCCCTGTGCCCGCACTGATACGCGCATGCTGGCCGTTCATGATCGTAAGGGTCAGGGGCCGTTTCTGGGTCAAATCCGGTCTCCGTCCGCCAGCACGCCTTGAACGCGGGCCAGTTCCACCTGCAGACGCAGGGCATCGTATTTCAACGTGATCTCGCTGTTTTGGCGCGCGGCAAAGGTTTCATAGACCCCGACCACATCCATGACGGGGCGACGCCCGGCCTCGAACTGTTCGCGGAACAGATCAAGGTTGGCCTGGGCCTGCGAGGTCAGCCCGCGCGCTTCCTGTGCCTGACGGGCGGTGGCTGCCACCTGCCCTTCGAGCTTGCGCAGGGTGCGGTTGGCGTCCTCTTCGGCTTGTGACACGATCCGCCCTGCGGCTTCCTTTGCGGCCTCGATGGCACGCAGGCGGGCGCCGGTACCAAAGCCGATGCCGGTACCGCCTGCGGTGATCCCGGCGCCGCTGTTTTCACCGATGGCCGCCTGCGCGCTGATGCCGGGCAGTTGGTCAGCACGTTCGATACTGGCCTGCGCGATGCTGCGTTCGCGCAGGGCATGCGCCCGCGTGACGGCCAACGGTTGCGCGGTAAGGGCGGTGATATTCAGGTTTTCGACCCCGCGCACATCGTTTTGGGGGGCGATGGACATGGCGTTCAGTTCGGCCAGAGCTGTCTGTGCCGCCTCTTCGTTGGCCGCGATCGAGGCGCGGATTTCTGCAGTTTTCTGGCGGATCACGTTCAGGTCGGACATGTCCGACACCCCGCCCCGGACACGTTCCGACATGATATATTCGAAATGCTGCATCTCGCGCAGCGTCGCGCGGTGCACCTGTGCCGCCTCTCGGCCCTGCGCGGCGTCCAGATACAGGCCAAGCCCTGCGGCGACCCGGTCATTGGTGTCCTGTGCCAGCGCCACGGCGGCGACTTCCACATCGGCCTTGGCAAAGGCCCGTTCGCCTTTCTTGCGACCATTGTCAAAGATCACCTGATCGACGACGATCTGCGTGACGATATCGCCCAGCGACGTCAGCGAGATGCGCGGGCCTATGGTCGGCAGCCAGTTTTTCGAGGCCGCCTCGGCCCGCAGCCGCGCGGCGCGCAACTCGGTTTCGGCCGCGCGGGAATTGGCGGCCAGCACGGCAGTGGTAACCTGTTCATATGCGCTGCCCGACGGCAAAACGGACTGGCGCGCCAGCAAGCCTTGAATGACCGCGCTTTCGCTGTTCAGTGCCTCGTCGTTGGAGGTCGGGGTTTGCAGCAGTGCCGCGCTGGACTGCGGGGCCACGGTTTGGGTGTCCGCGCCCGAATTCATCCGCGTGACAAACGGAACCTCGCCGACACTGCCCATGCATCCCGCCTGTAGCGAGACAGCGGCAAACAACGCCGCAACCTTATAACCACCTTGCCCCATAATCCGTCCCGTTTCGGGTTATTATCGTTGTTGAAGATGGGCGCGGTTGCGGACATCCGGTCCGCGCCTCATGTCTTTCTGGTATGCTCGATATTGTTCTTATTGGTCTTGCCCAGTGAAATTTCCGTATTTTTCTGTCAGTTACCCCACAGCAGTATTTACAGTGATGTCATCGTCCAAGATCACCGTTCCTTCTGTGCCGAGGGCGTAGATGTCATAAAGCTGTCCGTCGACACTGGTGGAGCCGGTGCGCGTCGCGCCAAGAATGGTCACAGAGTCGTCGGACCCGCCGTGGATGGTCAGCGTGTTGGTGGCATCCGAAAGGTTGATCAACTGCGCCTCAGTGATGATCAAGTTGGCCTCTTCGGCGAATTGCAGGTCCACCGCCTCGATCTGGTAATTGCCAAGCGACGGGTTGGACAGCGACACCGACGAGTTTGCGCTTTCATCATCCAGCACCACATAGGTACCGCTGGTGTTTCCGGCGGCATCGGTGGACGTGACGATCAGGTGCGATCCGTCCGGCACGTTGGTATTGAATTCAAAGTTGGTTTCGGGCCGTGTGGTTGAATCCGCCTGTGTGCCCTGCACTTCGCTGATGGACCCGTTTGCGTTGACCTGATTGACGACCAGATCGCCATCGCTTTGTTCGGTAGTGATGCCGCGGATGCCGTCCCCTGCGCGGGTGTAGCTGGCGATGACCGGGCCATCCGGCGCTTCGGTGTCGATGCGCAGCGTGTCGCTGATCGTGTCGGTGTTGCCCACAGAGTCGGTGGCCATGACCGTGATGTCGGCGTCATAGGTACCATCCGCAATGGCCGACGGCGGTATTTCGAGCGACCAGTTGCCTGCCGCATCGACCACCGCTGCCAGAACCTGACCGTCGAAATCAACCATGACGGTTGATCCCGCCTCGACCTGCCCGCCCAGCATGATGCCATCGCGCGCTTCGGGGCCGCTGACGATATCGTCGGCGGTGACCGTGTCCTGGATGTCCAGTCGGTTGACCAGAGTGTCGACCCGCACGGTGTCGTTGATCGAGGCCACGTTGCCGGCAAGGTCCGTTGCCGTCACGATGACACTGGCAGTGTATTCACCCTGAGGCACCTGCGATGCGGCAAATGGAGCGGACCAGTCTCCGTTGGCATCGACAATGGCCTGCACCGTGACGCTGCCCATGGTGACCGACACGGAAGAGCCGGGTTCAGTGGTCCCGGTCAGCACGACGCCATCGGCACGCTCGGCTTCCGAGATCACGTTGTCGCCTTCGATCACATCGGCGGCGACGGACAGGTTGTCGACTTGCGTATCGACGCGCACCGTGTCGCTGGCCGTGGCCGTATTTCCGGCGGCATCCGTTGTGGTGGCTGTGATTTGCGCCTGATAGGTGCCGGGCGGGATTTCGTTGGCACTGTAGTAGGCCTGCCAGACACCTGCACTATTGGCCACGGCCTGATGCGTCACGCCGTTCATGGTCACACTGACCAGCGCACCGGGATCGGCATTGCCCGACAGCATGACGCCATCGCTGGCTTCGGCCCTGTTGATAATGTCATCGCCCTCAACCGGACCGGCGATGGTCAGAATGCTGGCTTCGGTATCGACATTGACGGCTTGCGTGGTGCTCCGGGTATTCCCGGCAGCATCCGTCGCGGTGGCTGTCATTTGCGTGGTGTAGGTGCCTTGGGCAATAGCGTCGCTTGTGAATGTCGCGGTCCACGTCCCGTTCGCCGCGACAACAGCCGTCGCCGTGGCGCCACCAAGGGTCACAACCAGAGACGAGCCGGGCTCGGTCACGCCAGTCACAACCAGCCCTGCGGTCGATTCGACAGCGTTGATCACACCGTCCGAACCACCCGAGCGCGACGTGATGCTGAGCGAGTTGACCAAAGTATCGACGTCGATCGTGCCACTGGCCGTTGCTGTATTGCCTGCCGCATCCGTCGCAATGGCCGTCACGGTAGCCTGCGTCTCGCCTGAGGGTATTTCGGACGCCAGGTAAGCCGCAGTCCAGTTGCCCGATCCATCGACAGTCGCCGTGCGTGTAATGCCGTTAAAGGTGACCTCGACAGTCGATCCGGCCTGCGCCGTACCTGTAAGGGTCACTCCGTCCCCGGCTTCGGCGGCGTTGATGGTGCCGTCACCCTCGACATTGCTGGTGTCGATCGTCAGTTCTGCAATTGTGTCCACGACCAATGTATCGGTCACCGTGGTCGAGTTGCCGAATGAATCGTACGCGACAATGGTCACGTCGGTCGAGTACTCGCCCGCCACCAGCGTTCCGGCTTGCCATGTGGCCGACCACGTTCCGCCTTGGGTCACGGTGACCGTACGGGTAACGTCCTGAATGGTGATCTCAAGCGTTGCGCCCGCTTCGCCCGTGCCCGTCAGCGTGACGCCGCTGGACAGTTCGGTGCCGTTGACGATGTGGCCGACGCTTTCAACACCGGTTGTGAAATCGACATCCGGTCCGACCGTGTCAATGATGAAAACAGGCCCTTCGATGGCGGTTTCGCCACCGCCGCCATGGGTGAACAGGACTTCGGTTTCGACCGTCCCGTCACCCGGAAAGCTGTCGCCCTCATAGGTCACCGACCATGTGCCGTCATCCCCGATCGTGGTGGTCTGGATGGAACCGCCCGCATCGACTTCGACCGCATCACCCGGCTCGCCCGTGCCCGACACGACAAAAGTGTGGGTCGAGGTGTCGTCACCGCCCAGTTCGGTTGTCGTTCCGACATTGTCGACTGTGGGCGTCGCGGGCCCTGCGCCGCCGCCGCCGCCTCCGCCGCCCGTCAGCAAGGCCGCACCGCCAAGGGCCGCAGCCCCTGCAGCACCAGCACCAAGCAAACCGCTGCCGCCCAGCAGGGCCGCACCCAGCATCGACACTTCCTCGTCTTCGACCGGTCCCGCATGCGCCACTTCGGTTCGACCCAGATATATTAGGTCGTCGGATGGGCTCCATTTACCCCACTGCTCGGTCGGGCCGAATTGCGCGTAAAGCGCGCCATCGGTTGTTTCGACAAAAGCCACTTCGTTCAGATAGCCATCGGCAGAAATGAACAGGCGGTTGGTTTCGCCGACATCGTTGAAGTAATTCTCCAGCGTTATTGTGCGGCCATCCACAAGCGTGATGATCAGATCATCGCCGTTGCGCGTCTGCGCCGCCAAATCCGCTTGCCGAAGATTAAAGGAAATTTCCTGTCCACTGGTCAGGGTTACCACTGTATCACTATCTACAGGGACCGAACCACGCTGCAAAGCGCCCGCACCATCGCGAACGACGAAATCAATCGACTTCATACCACCACCACTCTCGCCTCAGGCCGCTTTGTTGCGGACCATATTGTTTACATGTCGCCGACATTTCCTGCCGGTCTGACCAATAAATATACGGTGGGGTATAGCTGAAATGCGAATCAAGGGCTAGAGTCTTTTTGGGCTGGAAGCACAATTTAAGATAGCCTGAAGCAGATGTTGTGCTTATTTTGACTCAGTCAAACAACCGCAGGGATAGGATGAACGCCATGCAAAGCACACGGGATCTCATGACGCTTTGGCAAAACGGCGTAACGGCAGTGCGTGGTGATGTCGCCGTGGGCCGTGCGATCACGGATGGTAGTGTGCACCGGCCTGACCGCATCATCGCTGTGGGCAAGGCAGCTGTGGCGATGGCCGCACCCGCCTGCGCAGCTTGGGCAGATGTGCCTTGCCTGATTGTCACCAAATACGGCCATGGTGGGCATGCTCCGCCCTTGGCCCGCGTCATCGAATCCGCGCATCCCGTGCCCGATGCCGCCTCGCTTGCGGCCGGGCGCGCGCTGCAGCAGGCCATTGCCGACTGCGCCCCGGGCGATCATCTGTTGATGCTGGTTTCAGGCGGGGCCTCTGCTCTCGCCGAAGTCCCGGAGAAGGGCATGAGCCTTGAGGACCTGATTGCAAGCACCAATGCCCTTCTCGCCTCGGGCGCGACGATTGGTGCGATGAACGTGCACCGCACTGCCCGTTCGCAGATCAAGGGCGGCAAGCTGCTGGCTGGCTTTGCGGGCGCGCGGGTCACGACCCTTGCCCTCTCCGATGTCGAAGGTGATGCGCTGGCGACCATCGGGTCGGGCATCGGTGATGCGCCCGAGGCGCATAGTTTTGATTTCCACCCGCATATCGTGGCCAGCAACACAATCGCCCGCGACGCCGCCGCAGCTGCAAGCGCCGTGCCCGTCACCATGAACGCCGAAACCCTTTACGGCGACGTCGCCGAACTGGTGCCACGCATCGCGGCAGAACTGTCAGCCGCCCCGTCGGGCCTGTTCATTCTGGGCGGCGAACCTGTTGTGGTGCTGCCCGACGCCCCGGGCAAAGGTGGGCGCAACATGGCACTGGCGCTTGGCCTGGCGCGCGAGATCGCAGGCAGCACGAACTTGCGCATTCTGGTCGCAGGAACCGACGGCACGGACGGGCCGACCGATGCCGCCGGGGCGCTGGTCGACGGGAACACATGGGAGGCCAGCGGTGCCGATGCCCTTGCACGCGCCGACGCCTATCCCTGGCTCGACGCGCGCGGCGCATTGATCAAGACCGGACCCACGGGCACCAATGTCGCCGACCTGCTGATTGCACTCAAGGAGTGACGGGCTTGACTTGGCCCGCGCGCATCTAAACCGTGCGCGCATGAAAAACACCCTGCGCGAGATCGAAGAGCATCCCGACCTCGGGATCACCATGACGGACGGCACCCGCCTGTCGGTGCGGATGTGGCGGCCCGTGGATGCGGACGACGATCCGGTGCAGGTAATCCTCGAACACCTGCCCTATCGCAAGCGCGACGGCACCTGCGCGCGCGATGCCCTGACCCATCCCTATTTCGCCGCGCGCGGCTATGCCTGCCTGCGCGTGGACATGCGCGGCAACGGCGACAGCCACGGGCTGATGGAGGACGAGTACACCCAACAGGAATTGGACGACGCGGTCGAGGTGATCACTTGGGTCGCCGCCCAACCATGGTGCAACGGGAACGTGGGCATGATGGGGATCAGCTGGGGTGGGTTCAACGCCTTGCAGGTGGCCGCGATGGCGCCGCCCCCGCTCAAGGCGATCATCACACTCTGTTCGACCGTGGACCGGTTCAACGACGACATCCACTACAAGGGTGGCTGCCTGCTGAACGAGAACCTTGGCTGGGGGGCGACGATGTGGAGCTATTCGTCCCGCGCGCCCGACCCCGCCCTGCGCCCGGACTGGCGCGAGATGTGGCTGGAGCGGCTGGAACAAGAGCCGTTCCTTCCGTCCGTCTGGCTACGCCACCAGACGCGGGACGAGTATTGGAAACACGGGTCGGTCTGCGAAACCTACGATACGATCACGGCAAAGGTTCTGGCCATCGGCGGTTGGGGCGATGCCTACAAGAACGCCGTGCCGCAGATCGTTGCGAACATCCCCGGTTCAAAGGGGATCATCGGGCCATGGGTGCACAAGTACCCCCACTTCGCCGTGCCCGAACCCCGCATCGGTTTCCTGCAAGAGGCGCTGCGCTGGTGGGACAGGTGGTTGAAGGACATCGACACCGGAGCGGCGCAGGACCCCGACTTGCGCACCTACCTGATGGACGGCGCGCGCCCGGCCACATGGTACACAGATCGGCCCGGGCGTTGGCTGGCGGATGCGCGGACCCAGACGCGCACCCTGCACCTGAGCGACAGCGGGCTGGGCAGCGACGCCACACCGATGCAGCGTCTCGTCGCCTCGCCTCAGGACACGGGCGCGGATGCGGGCGAATACTGCGCCATCTGGCTTGGTCCCGAACTGCCCGGCGACCAGCGGCGCGACGATGCGCTGAGTTCGACCTTCGACAGTGCCCCGCTGGACGCGGACCTGTCGATCACCGACGCGCCCGCGGTGCGGCTGACGCTGAGCGCGGACCGGCCTGCCGCCCAGATCGCGGTGCGGCTGAATCATGTGCACCCCGATGGTGCCTCGACCCGGATCACCTATGGCGTGCTGAACCTGGCGCGCTATCTGGGCCACCCGCTGGTGCCCGGACAGCATGAAGACATCGAGATCACCCTGGATCACATCGCCTACAGGGTGCCTGCGGGGCACCGTCTGCGCGTCTCTGTCTCGACTGCCTACTGGCCGTTGATCTGGCCCGCGCCTGAGGCCGCAACCGTCACCCTGCGCGCTGGATCGCTGTCCATCGCAGCACTGGTGAACGCGGGCGACTGGACGTTTCCACCTCCCGATGCCGCAGCCCTCTGGAAAACGGAAAGTCTGCGTCCCGAGTCCCACACACGGCGGCAAGAGGTCGACATGACCACCGGCATCAGCACACTGGTGATCGAGGATGACTTCGGCAAGGTCCGCGACCTCGATCACGGGCTGGTCCACGGGTCCGTCGCGCGCGAGCGGTGGTCGATCCACCCCAATGCCCCCCTGTCGGCGCGCGGGTCCTGCCACTGGACGGATGAACTGGAACGCGACGATATCGCTCTGCGCACCGAAACCACCTGCGAGATGTGGTCGGATGCGACGGACTTCTACCTGAGAGCACGAGTCGATGCCTACGAAAATGAGACCCGCATCTACACCCGCTCCGTCGAAGACAGAATTCCAAGGGTCTGATGCAGTCGCGCCAGGCACGCCCTCCTGCCGTCCTGCGTCATTAACCCTTGCGACATGTCGTCAAATCATTACGCTTGACTCATAAATCAACAAAATCCGCGCCAAAAAGACGCGAGCCACCAAAACCGGGAGAAATAGATGTCAGACCAGATCAAAGACCTGTCCGCACGCGTTGCGGCAGGCACCATGACCCGACGCGAATTCATGGGCCGTGCGGCCGCATTGGGCGTCAGCGCCGCAGTCGCCGCCAATATGTTCGCCGATGCGGCCAAGGCGGACGCGCACGCAACGCCCGTCGCGGGCGGCACCTTCAAGATGGGTGTGCAGGGTGGTGAATCCACCAACAGTCAGGACCCTGCCCTGTGGGCTTCGGACGTGCCGATCGCAGGTGGCCAGCTTTGGGGCGAGACGCTTGTCGATGTCGAACCTGACGGCTCGCTGGGTGGTCTGGTCGCCGAAAGCTGGGAAGGTTCGGCCGATGCCAAGACATGGCGCTTCAAGGTGCGCCAGGGCATAACCTTTTCCAATGGCAAAGCTGTCACCGCCGAAGATGTCGTGCAGACCATGGCGCGCCACAGCAACGAAGACTCCCAGTCCGGTGCCCTCGGGATCGTGCAGGGCATCGAATCCATGCGCGCTGATGGCGACGTGTTCGAGTTGACGCTTGGAGTCGGCAATGCCGACCTGCCCTACCTCATGGCCGACTATCACCTGATGATCCAGCCGAATGGCGGGTTTGACGACCCGTCAGCGGCCATCGGCACCGGCGCGTACACCCTTGAAAGCGACGAACCGGGTGTGCGCATGGTCGCACAGCGACGGTCCGATTACTGGGGCGGCGATCAAAGCGTAACGGCGCATTACGACACGGTAGAAGTCATCACCCTGAACGATGCGACCGCACGCACCGCCGCCCTGCAGTCGGGCCAGGTCGACACGATCAACCGGGTCGAACCCAAGATCGCGGCCCTGCTGGACCGCGCGCCCACTATCAACGTGTTGTCCACGGCGGGCCGCGGCCACTACGTGTTCATCGCCCATGTCGACACCGCACCGTTCAACAACAACGACCTGCGGCTTGCGCTGAAATATGCGCTGAACCGTCAGGAAATGGTCGACAAGATCCTTCAAGGCTACGGCTCGGTCGGGAACGACATGCCGATCAACGCCGCCTACCCGCTGTTCGATGCGACCATCCCGCAGCGCGAATTCAACCTCGACAAGGCGCGCGAGCATTACGCCAAGTCCGGCCACGACGGATCGCCCATCATCTTGCGTACCGCCGACGGGGCCTTTCCCGGTGCGGTCGATGCCGCGGCCCTGTTCCAGCAATCGGCACAAGCCGCCGGTATCCCGCTGGAAATCAAACGCGAGCCAAACGATGGCTACTGGTCCGAAGTGTGGAACGTTCAGCCCTTCTGCTGTTCCTATTGGGGCGGTCGCCCGGTGCAGGACCAGATGTACACCACCGCCTACCTGTCCACCGCCGACTGGAACGACACGCGCTGGAAACGCCCGGAATTCGACGCGATGCTGCTTGAGGCGCGCGCAGAACTGGACGAGGCCAAGCGCAAGGAAATCTATTCCAAAATGGGCCGGATGCTGAACGAAGAGGGCGGCCTGATCGTCCCGATGTTCAACGACTTCGTCGACGCGGTGTCCACCAACGTCCAAGGCTGGGAAAGCAACCCCAACGCGCCGCAGATGAACTGGTACGCTTTCAAGAAGACCTGGAAAGCGTAAAGGGTCCGGGGGATGCACCCGATTGCGATATTGGTCTCCCAGCGCCTCGCGCTGGGGGCCCTTCTGCTTCTGGCCGCATCGGCGCTGATTTTCGGGTTGACCGAAATCCTGCCCGGCGATGCGGCCCAAGCCATCCTCGGTCAGGGGGCGACTGCCGAAAACCTTGCCAACCTGCGCGAGGAGATGGGGCTGAACCGCCCCGCCTATACCCGATATTTCGAATGGTTGGGAGGTATTTTCACCGGTGATATGGGGCTGGCGCTGACCAACAAGCTGCCCATCGGCGAACAGATCGAGCGGCGGATGTCGGCAACCTTGTTCCTTGCTTTCTGGGCTGCCATCATCTCGGTGCCGTTGGCCATCCTGCTGGGCCTGATCGCGGTGCGCTATCAGAACCGCTGGCCGGACAAGCTGATCTCGGGGGTCACGCTAGCCTCGATCTCGCTGCCCGAATTCATGATCGCCTATGTTCTGATCTTTTTCTTTGCGGTGCAAAGCATGACATGGGGCATCTGGGGTTGGCTGGGCATGAACCCGGTCGCCTTCCCTTCCTTCGCCTCCGTCTCGCCGGGCATGCCGCTGTCTGCGCAGCTTTACGCTATCGCCCTACCCGTCGCGGTGCTGACGCTGGTCGTTTTGGCGCACATGATGCGCATGACGCGCGCCGCGATCCTCAACGTGATGCAATCGGCCTATATCGAAACAGCGGAACTCAAGGGGCTGAGCTCGTTTGCGGTGATCCGCAAGCACGCCTTTCCCAATGCCATCGCGCCCATCGTGAACGTGGTGATGATAAACCTCGCCTACCTTGTCGTGGGTGTCGTGGTGGTCGAAGTGGTTTTCGCCTATCCCGGCATGGGGCAATACCTTGTGGACGCCGTGGTCAAACGCGACGTGCCGGTGGTGCTGGCCTGCGGTGTGATCTTTGCGGCCGTCTATATCATCCTGAATATCGTCGCAGACGTGGTATCCATTCTGGCCAACCCCCGACTGAGGCACCCAAAATGAGTACAGCGCATTTTTCACCGAGAAAATGCGCTGCGTGGGACCAAGCGTCTTTGCAGGGTAAAGGCGCGGGGAGGCACCCGGTTGCCATCCCTGGCGCCAAACCGCCAACCACTCCCGGTGACCACCCATGCTGAAAAACCTGCCCCTCTCCGCTGCCATCGGCCTGATCATCACTGCCACCTATTTTCTCGCGGCGATCTTTGCTGACGTGATCGCCCCCTACGGCATGGCCGAAGCGGTCGGCGACGTGTGGGAGCCCTCCTCGGCCGCGCATTGGCTCGGCACTGACCAGATCGGGCGCGATTTGCTGACGCGGATGATCTATGGCGGGCAGACGACGATCCTGATCGCGACATTGGCCACCATCCTCAGCTTCACCACCGGCGCGGTCCTTGGCTTCATCGCTGCTGTGTCAGGGGGCTGGATCGACCAAGTGATGAGCCGCCTGGTCGACCTGTTTATGTCGATCCCGTCACTGATCCTTGCTCTGGTGATCCTTTCGTCGATCGAGGCGACGGTGGTCACGCTGGTGGTGATCATGGGCCTGCTCGATTCAACGCGCGTCTACCGGCTGGCGCGGGCGGTCGCGGTGGATATCTCTGTCATGGACTTTGTCGAGGCGGCACGTCTGCGCGGCGAAAAACTGACATGGATCATTTTCCGCGAAATTCTGCCCAATGCGCTCTCCCCCCTCGTGGCCGAGATGGGACTGCGGTTCATTTTCATGGTGCTGTTCATCTCGACACTGTCGTTCCTCGGGATCGGCGTGCAGCCTCCGCTGGCGGATTGGGGCGGCATCGTGAAAGAGAACAAGGAAGGGATCAACTTCGGCATCGGCGCGGCACTTTATCCCGCCATCGCGATCGCCACTCTGGCGATAAGCGTGAACCTGATCGCCGACTGGATCCTCAATCGCACCACATCGCTCAAGGGGGGCCGTGGATGATGGACTCTTGGCATTTCTTTTGGCCAGAAATACTGCGGGGGTCCGGGGGCAGAGCCCCCGGGGGCATCCGCATATGACCACACCCCTCCTCCAGGTGCGTGGCCTCAAGATAGGGGCCACCATATACCCACCGGGTGAGAAACCCCATGATATCGAAATCGTGCACGGTGTTGATTTCGACGTCGAGGCCGGCAAGGTACTGGGGTTGATCGGGGAATCCGGGGCAGGTAAGTCCACCATCGGGCTCGCGGCCATGGCCTATGGCAGGGGCGGCGTGGAACTGACCGGCGGGTCAGTCATCGTGAACGGGCGCGACGTGTTGCAATCCGGCGTTCGCGACGTGCGCCGCTTGCGCGGGGCCGAAGTGACCTATGTCAGCCAGTCCGCTGCCGCCTCGTTCAACCCGGCCAAGCGGATCCTGGAACAGGTGATCGAGGCTGCTGTGCTGCAAGGCAAATTCTCCAAGCCCGACGCCGAAAAACGCGCTGTCGAGCTGTTTGAGAAGCTTGGCCTGCCGGACCCGCAAAAGATCGGCAACCGTTACCCGCATCAGGTCTCTGGTGGGCAATTGCAGCGCTGCATGACAGCGCTGGCGCTCTGTCCTGAACCCGACCTTGTCGTGTTCGACGAACCCACCACCGCGCTGGATGTCACCACGCAGATCGACGTTCTGAAAGCGATCAAGGATGCGATCCGCGATACGGGTGTGGCCGCACTTTATATCACGCACGATCTTGCAGTCGTCGCACAGGTCAGTGATCACATCATGGTGCTGCAACAGGGCGCGATGGTTGAATACGGCACGACCGACCAGATCATCAATGCGCCGAAAGAGGAATACACCCAAGCCCTCGTCTCGGTCCGTTCGATCAAACACATCGAAAAGCAGCCAGTCGAACCGATCCTGCGTGTGTCAAATATCACTGCGCGTTATGCGGGCACGAATTTTGATGTGCTTCACGATGTCAGCGTCGACATCAGCGCCGGACAAACGCTGGCCGTTGTGGGCGAATCTGGATCCGGCAAATCGACCCTTGCGCGAGTGATCACGGGCCTGCTGCCGCCACGCGGGGGCACGATCACATTTGGTGACCGCACGCTCAGCCCCGACCAGCCCTCGCGCAGTCGCGAGGACCTGCGCGAGTTGCAGATGATCTACCAGATGGCCGACACGGCCATGAACCCGCGCCAAACGGTTGGAACAATCATCGGACGCCCGCTTGAGTTCTATTTCGGCCTCAAGGGGCGCGAGAAACAACAGCGCATTCAGGAACTTCTGGACGAGATCGAACTGGGCAGCGGCTTTCAGGATCGCTATCCCGCCGAACTGTCCGGGGGCCAGAAACAGCGCGTTTGCATCGCCCGCGCTCTTGCAGCCAAACCCAAGCTTATCATTTGTGACGAGGTCACATCTGCCCTCGACCCGCTGGTGGCGGATGGCATTCTGAAACTGCTGCTGAACCTGCAAAAGATCGAGGATGTGGCCTATCTCTTCATCACCCACGATCTGGCCACGGTCCGGGCCATCGCGGACAGCATCGCGGTCATGTATCAGGGCCGCGTGCAACGCTATGGCACCAAGTCCGAGGTGCTGACGCCGCCCTTTGACGATTACACTGACCTGCTGCTGAGTTCGGTGCCCGAGATGAAACTCGGCTGGCTCGAAGAGGTGATCGCGCACCGCAAGATGGAAAGCGCGGGGAACTGAGGCCATCGGGAATGGGCTCAATGTCCGCTCAGAGCCCATCGTGGCGAATGCCGCATTGTTGTCGAATGTCTGCTATAGGGCTTGAGTGAACTGGTATAGTGGAGACCTAAATGCAGAAGCCTTTTTGGCATGGAGTGAAAAATGCGGCGATGGCTGTCTAAGAGCGTCTGGGTTCTAACATCAGCATTTTTAAGCTCGCAAGCAGTTGCAAATAGCTTGGGCTTAAGCCCTCCAGACTGGTGGCCTGAAAGGTACTTCGGCAAAAACGCGGAGATAAGCAATCTTGGCGAAATACAGTTTGACTGGTTCGATCCGGTTTCGAACGACTATAAAGTTCTTTTCTTTCAACAAATGAACGTGGTTAGCGTTCCTGACGAGGTTCAACACCTTGTGGCTGGCAATGAGGTTAGCTGTGTATTGGCGTCGGAAACTGCTTCGGTGAACTTCGCTGACTGCTATGTTTTTCTTGATGATGTGAGGCAAGGGGCCACGTCATTGTTCAGATTGATTTCCGCTTACAATGGAGACCTAGTTCATTGCACTCTTTCCGAACGTAGAACCTTTGCTTCCGTCGGAATACGAGGATGTGATTTCTAGAAAGTCTAACCTAGAGTAGCTTTCAAATCAAAAGCGGACATGATCGTTGCGAGGGCGAACGGAAGCAAAGTCCGCAAAGCGGCCATTCACCCCAAGTCAGTACTCACCTCAAAACACCCCGCCTACTCCGCCGCCATCGCCTCGGACACGACCTCCCATGGCCGCACGAAATCACCCAGCACCGTCTGCACCGACGCCTCGGGTGCGCCGTTCAGGTCGACCTGGGCCACCAGCCCGCGTTTCTTGTCGTCGATCACCGACACCACGCGCGCCTCTAGCTCGGCCTTGGCCAAAGCCGCGTTGTAGACGCGCGTGATCGCTTCGCGCCGCAGGTCGGGTTTGAACACCTTGCCGACGGCGGTTTTCGGCAGTTCGTCCATGATCGTCATGTGCTTGGGCATGGCCGCGCGTTCGTGCACGTGTTCCTCGCAAAAGGCCATCAGCGCGTCTGGCGTCACGTTGGCCCCCGCCACCAGTTCCACATAGGCACAGGGCACCTCGCCCGCATGCTTGTCCGGCTGGCCAATCGCGCCGGCGAAGGCCACGGCTTCGTGGCCCAGCAGCGCTTCCTCGATCTCGGCCGGGTCGATGTTGTGACCGCCGCGAATGATCAGGTCCTTGGCACGGCCTGTGATCCACAAATAACCATCGCTGTCGATGCGGCCCAGATCACCAGTGCGCAGGTAATGCCCATCGTGGAACAGATCTTTGTTCTTGTCGGCCTCGGTATAGGTGTGGCCCGCATAGACACCGGGGTTGGACACGCAGATCTCGCCCACCTCGTCCACGCCCGCCTCGACAAAGCCGTCCGATGTGCCCTTGTAGATGCGCAGTTTGGTATAGGGAAAACCGATGCCGACCGAGCCGATCTTTTTTTCGCCATCCAGCGGGTTGACCGACACGACACAAGTGGCTTCTGTCATCCCGTAGCCTTCGATCAGGGTCACACCTGTCGCCTTTTCAAACCGCTTGAACAATTCCTGCGGCAAGGGGGCAGAGCCAGAAAAGGCAGTCTTGATCGTGCTGATATCAGCATCAATCGCGCGCTGCATCTTGGCCGAAATGGCTGTCGGCACAGTGATGATAAAGGTCACCTTCCACCGTTCGATCAGCTTCCAGAAATTGTCGAACACGCCGTCGCCCCGATAGCCCTGCGGCGTGGGGAACACCACATGTGCGCCGGATGCGATGGCGCCCATCAGGATCGGATGGCAGGCAAAGACGTGAAACAGCGGCAGCGGGCACATCACCACGTCCTGTTCGGAAAACAACAGCCGTTTTCCGCACCAGCCATTGTAAATCATGCCCGAATACTTGTGCTGGGCCACTTTCGGCATGCCAGTCGTGCCGCCGGTGTGGAAATAGCAGGCAACGCGATCTTCTTGCACGTCCTCGAATTGCAGGGTGGTCGGCTGTTTGGCCACTTCGGCGTTGAAGACCTTGTAGGTGACGCCGGGGGCCTGTTCGATCTTGGGGCGGATCAGCGGAATGATAAGGGATTTGAGGCCGGACACATGGGTCAGCAGATCGACCTCGAGCACGGTTTTGACATTGGGGGCAAGGGCGACGGCCTTGGCGGTTTTCTGGGCCACGTCCGTCTTGGGAAAGGCGCGCAATGTCACGACAACCTTGGCATTCGTTTCCCGAAGGATCGCCGCGATCTGTTCGGGATCGAGCAGCGGATTGATCGGGTTCACGATGCCCGCGACGGCCCCACCCAACATGGCGATCACGGTTTCGGTGGCGTTGGGCAACACATAGGCGACCACGTCCTGAGGCCCGATGCCGAGGCTGCGGAACAGGTTCGCGCATTGCGTCGTGCGGTCCTTGAGCGCGGCCCAGGTCAGCGTTTCCGCCTTGGATTTGGGGTCGGAGAATATCTGGTAGCTGATGGCTTTGTGGTCGGGAAATGTCCCGGCCGTTTCGCTGAGCATACCGTAAAGCGTTTTGGCAACATCGCGGTCTTCCCACGGTGTTTCATTCTCGATTGCGTCGCGATCCGCGATCCCGGCAAAGCTCATTGGCATCCTCCCTGACGCGCCGTTTGCCGGCGCAAATTTCCCTAGCCGACAAAATGAGGGGGATGGGCGGTTTGTGCAAGCCTTGCGACTTTGCGCGGGCGTACCGGACGCCGCGTCACCTCATGTGACCTTGGGTCACGAAAAAGGGCGCCGTACCCGATGGCTGCGCCGCCCTTGATCACTTGGTTGCGTGTTTGGCCCTAGCCTTGCGGGATGCGCAGCACTTGCCCGGGATAGATTTTGTCCGGGTGGGTCAGCATCGGCTTGTTCGCTTCAAAGATTTCCTCGTAGCGCGCCCCGTTGCCCAGCGTCTTGGCCGAGATGCCCCAAAGCGTGTCACCGGACACCACCGTGTGGAACACGGGATCGGATGCGCTTGGCACGTCGTCCTCGACCGCGGCCACACCTGTGACGTTGCCCACGGCCAGAATGACCTTTTCCTTCATCTCCTGGCTCACCGCTTGGCCGCTCACTTTGACTTTGTCGCCTTCGACAGTGATGTCGAGGCCCGAGGCATCCAGGCCAAGCTCCGCGATTTCATCCTGAAGCGCGCCGCCATCAAGTTCGGCATCGTCGCCACCGCCGAACAGGTTCTTGCCCTTGTCCTTCACAAAGCTCCACAGTCCCATAACAACCCCTTTCGTTTATTTTCAGGTTCACACGGATAAGACCATGCAAGCCCGTTGCAATCTAGGGGAATTATTCCGCTGCGATCCCATCGGTGAACTGCAAACGGGCCAGTCGGGCATAAAGACCGCCTTCGGACACAAGCGTGTCGTGCGGCCCCTGCGCCACAACCCGCCCCTGATCCAGCACGATGATACGATCGGCTTTTTTCACTGTGGCAAGGCGGTGAGCGACGATCAGTGTCGTGCGCCCTTGCGCCAACGCATCGACGGCGTCCTGCACCGCGCGTTCGCTTTCTGCGTCCAGCGCACTTGTCGCTTCGTCCAGCAGCAACACTGGCGCGTCCCGCAGGATGGCGCGAGCGATGGCGATGCGCTGCTTTTGACCGCCCGACAACATGACACCACGTTCACCAAGCGGGCTGTCGTAGCCCTGCGGCAGGGCCATGATGAACTCGTGCGCGGCGGCGGCTTTTGCAGCGGCCTCGATATCGTCCCGACTGGCATCGGGGCGGCCGAAGGCAATGTTTTCCGCCGCACTCGCGCCAAAGATCATCGGGTCTTGCGGGACCAGCGCGATGTTCTGGCGAAACGCCTCGCGCGCCATATGTGCGACATCGACACCGTCCAGACGAATGGAGCCTTCCTGCGGGTCATAAAAACGCAACAGCATCTGGATCACGGTCGTCTTGCCCGCACCCGAAGGGCCGACAAAGGCGACGGTTTCCCCCGGTTGAATGTCAAAGCTGACCCGATCAAGCGCGTTGATGCCGGGGCGCGACGGGTAGGAAAAGAGCACGTTATCAAAAGCGATATGGCCCTTGACCGGTTGCGCCAAGGTGACCGGGCTTGCGATGTCCTGTACGTCGTCGATTGTCTGCAACAGCTCGACCAGCCGTTCCGTCGCACCCGCGGCGCGCTGCAATTCGCCGATGATTTCGGACAGGGCCGCAACGGCCCCCGCCACCATCACTGCATAGATGACGAACTGAATCAGCGCGCCGGCCGACATCAGCCCCGCGCGTACATCATTGGCCCCGATCCAAAGCACGCCGACGATGCCCGCAAACACCAGAAAAATCACGATCATTGTCATTAGCGCACGGGTGCTGATCCGGCGCCGGGCAGAGGCATAGCTGGCCTCGGTCACGTCCGAAAACATCAATCGGCTTGCAGCCTCGTGGGTGAACGCCTGCACCGTCTGCACCGCGCTCAATTGTTCTGAGGCGCGTCCCGAGGAGGCCGCGATCCAGTCCTGATTTTCCCGGCTCAGCACCCGCAAGCGCCGCCCAAGCAAAAGGATCGGCACAACCACGGCCGGAACGATCAGCAGCACCAACCCCGTCAGCTTGGCCGAAGTCAGCAGCATCAGCGCGAGCCCACCAAAAAAGACCAGCACATTGCGCAATGCAATGGACACGGACGACCCCACGACGCTCAGGATCAGGGTGGTGTCGGTGGTGATCCGGCTCAGGACTTCGCCGGTCATGATAGTCTCGTAAAAACTTGGCGACATGCCGATTACCCGGTCGAACACCGCCTTGCGGATGTCGGCCACAACCCGTTCACCCAACCGTGTGACAAGCGCATACCGCAGGGCCGTCCCCACGGCCAAAAAAGCGGCGATCAAGATGGCGGCCATGAAATACAGATCAAGGATGGCCGAGTCTTCGGTTCCGAAATTGTCGATCACCCGGCGCACGGCCAATGGCAGCGTCAACGAGATGATGGCGGTGCTCACCAGCGCACAGATCGCCGCCAGCGCCAGCTTCCAGTAGGGCCGGATGAACGGAAACAACGCCCGCAACGCACCGATCTTCTTGGACTTTTCACGCTCTTGATTGCCCGAAGCCGGGGGCAGCTGTGCGGTCGTCTGGTCGGTCATGCGGTCTCCGGAACTTTTCTTGCCCCGCACATGGCCGCAACAGCGGTGTAAGGTCAAGTGGACAGAGCCCCGCTGGGGCGCAGCGTCGCTATAGAAGGATTTGGAGCGGGCGGCGGGAATCGAACCCGCGTCATCAGCTTGGAAGGCTGAGGTCTTACCATTACACAACGCCCGCTCGACAGGTCCGGTTAGTATTTCATAGTGTTTAGAGCGTCAAGTACGGCCGAGGAACAAGCAAGTTCAGTTTGCACAGGATAGTCACCGGCCCAAAGCTGATATTGGGCGCTTTGAAGATGGACGTGCCGCATCCTCCAAGGCGGAACTTGGTGCACGGCTCAGCATTTCCAGACGTCGTGACGACAGCGATACGGGATGAAGTGCGCATTCGCTGCGGGCGCGCCAATGACCGCTCTTGCGAAATTGACATCGACCAAACTTTTTTGTGGGTGCGAAACACGGTGGTTTGTGACTCCAAGCAAGATAGCCGCCTAAGCGGAAGGAGCGCGCGCAGGGTAAACGGACGCGGAGCACTCTTTGCTCGGCTGGTCGTTTTGCGACTTTGGACACTGAACTCAAGCCAAGCCATTCTGGAACCACCCGGGTAAACCTTGGTGGCCCGTCGACATAAAAGCGACCTTCCTCTTGAGCCTGAGTGATGGACAGCCAACCCATCCGGACACGTATGAAGTCCTTGACGCCAGCCTCGATGGACACATCGACCTCATGGCCAGGATTGATGTAGCAGACGTCAATTTCGCCATGTCGCACCACAAGCCAGTGATCGGTCTTGCCGTCAGGGCCATCTGGAAAGTGGAAATGCAGGACGAAGGGGCTGTCCAGGCTCTCGGGGAGCCGCAGGTTCCGGCGTATATCCCACATCAGGAAATCGGTATCCACATCCTCCAGAGAGGGCTCGGTGTCGATCCATTCCTGGCCCCACTCGGCAACTCCGCGCACGATGGGACCAAGTGATCGTCCTGCCTCGGTCAGGCGATAGTGCGTGGGTTTCCCGCGACCTTCCGCTTGCCGCGTTGTCAGACCCGCGGCTTCAAGGTCTTTCAAGCGTTGAGACAACATGCTGCGCGACATTAGCGGTACGCCGCGCGCAATGTCGTTGAACTGCGTGGAACCTTCCAGCAATTCGCGAAGCAACAGCAGGGTCCAGCGCGTTCCGAGTATCTCGGCTGCCATCGAGAGCGGGCAGTGCTGTCCGTAATGTGGTCGTTTTTGCATGATGCGACCCCCTTCTGTCTCTTGCGGACTGTACCACCGCCATGTCGTGGAACCAGTTCGAAAACCGGACTGGACGGAACACCTCCTGAGTCCACAAGGTAGGGCATACGCCATCGGTGGTCGGTGGCTATTCAGGAGGGCATCATGAAAAAATACGTAATCGAAAGAGACATTCCGGACGCCGGCAAGATGACCGACGCCGAGGCCATGACCGCCGCTCAGAATTCCAATGCTGCATTGGCCCAACTTGCCCCCGCCGTCCAATGGCAGCAAAGCCATGTGGCCGGTGACAAGATTTTCTGCGTCTACTTGGCTGATGGCGAGGAGGCGATCCGCAAGCACTCCGACATCAGTGGTATCCCCATCACCGCGATCTACCCCGTTGACCGTGTGATGGACCCGTCGTCGGCGCAGGTGTGAGGCACATCATGGCTGATGTATTTGGAATTTCGATCGACTAAAAAGTTACGACGCAGGAGTGTTTGCGCACGTATCGGAACCCGACAACACTCGGGTCAATGCGCAGGCGGGAGTATTTCACGGGAAGCGGATGTCAGATTTGGATAACTTCGCCACCATCGCCGACGCGGCGGAGCGCAGAGGCATCGCGCCGCCTTGGGTGACCCGCGGCATGCGCCCGACGCTTCTTGCGCCGGGGATTATTTCGGCGACTTTGGACGAACAGATTGAACCAAAGATAACATTTTTTTGCCAGAGCCCTTTCCTGAGGCTTGGAAAGGCGGATGGACTTGTTCAACTGACGTCAGGTGCGGGCTCGGACGCTCAGTTGCCTCCAGGCAGGAATTCCCGGACAAGACGGCTATGTCACACACGGTGAGTGTCGCCGAAAAGATGAAGGAGGCCGTCATCCGTTTTTCAACCACAATCTCTCTCATTCTCGTTCTATCCGCCGTGGGTCTGACCTACGAGATCGCTGCGGGGCGCGTACTCGCCCCCTTCTTTGGGACCTCGCTGCTGACCTGGACGACCGTTATCGCAACCGTTCTTGGGGGATTTTCCTTTGGCAGTGCGCTTGGAGGACTTGTTGCGGAACGACCCCGTGCCATCGCTTTGCGCAACATCCGCAGCGCGCTCGTGGCGACAGCGGTGCTGATGGCGGTATCGCCGACACTGCTTGGCCTGCTCTATACATGGGGCGCGCGTGGCACTGGCGGCATGGTGCTCAGCGTGGTGCTTGTGTTCTTCCCCGCCTCTGTGTTCGTGACACTACCGTCGCCCTTGCTTGCGCAAATTGCCATCGAGGCACGTCCGGGGCGTGAGGGGTCAACCTTGGGCTTTGTACTGGCCGCAGGGTCGATCGGGGCGATTTTCGGTGCGGTCCTTGCCGGGTTCGTTACTTTGCCCCTGATTGGCGCGACGGCGACTTTCGCCGCCTGTGGGGCTGTAGCGCTGCTTTGCCGGTTCCTTGTGCGCGGTGCTCAGGCAGGCACCCCTCCCGTCACGGTCGCGGCAGTTGGACTCGTTGCCTTTGCGGGTCTCGCCGGGGCTCCGGCCTGCCAGTACGAATCCGGTCTGTCCTGTTTGCACGTCGTGCAACGGGGCGCTGAAATAAACCTCATCTCGGACGGGACAGTGCAGGCGGCCGAGCGGATCGACGAGGTAGAGGGGGCCGACGGCACGGTCACACTTGCCCTGAGCTACACCAAATGGCTCTGGGCGCGCTTGGATCGCGACCTGGGGCCGCAGGCATCGGTTCTGTTCATTGGTGGCGGTGGCTACACGCTGCCAACCAAGCTGCTCGGCTCACGCCCACTGGCGCAGGCGGTGGCTGTTGAGATTGACCCTCTGGTCACAGATGTCGTGCGCATCCACATGCCGCGCGCGTCAGAGATGATCGAGCGGACGGGCTATGAGGTGGCTGAAGGTGCAGACACAAGCGGACAACTGGGCATCGTCCATGCTGACGGACGGGTCTTTTTGAACGAAACAGAACAGCGTTTTGATGCGGCCGTGATGGATGCGTTTTCCTCCGGTTCGGTCCCTGCGCATTTGGTCACGCGCGAGACATTCGCGCGGCTAAGAGCGCTTGTGGATGGCCCGCTCTACGTGAACCTCATAGATGAACCGGACGGCCCCTTGGCGCGCGGCGTTCAGGCGATCCTGGAGGAGACATATCCGCATATTCAGGCCGTGCAAGGCCCTGTCACCGATGGCCGGACGCCCAACATACTCTTCGCAGCCTCACTGCGACCACTCGCCCCTTTGGAAAGTTTGCCTAAAGGCTACGGCCCCACCAAAATCTCTAAAGCGCGCACATTTACCGACGATCGCGGTTGGGTCGGCCATCGATAAGTTGGATACGTAGTGGCTGCATCCGGCCCATTGCGGCCATCCAGCATCTGGCCACGGTGCTGCAGTCGGACACTGTTCAGCCGACTTGCGTTGCATTCGCAAATTCTGGATCCACTCGAAATTACACATGCAAGACAGTGCGGCAGCTGCCGATCAACGCAGAAAAGAACAGCGACCGCCCTACTTCCGGGATCAAAGACTGAAAAACCCGTTTTGACGGCTGGAACCGACCTGTTTCAGCCGGCCATCTTGAAGTAAGTTCAGAACCTGATCCGCCTCACACGTCGGTTGGTTCGATTTCGTCGGGCGAGTGCAAGGTGATCCGGGCACGGAATCCTCCACCCTTCCGGTTGCTCAGGGACAACTCACCGCCCATTTGTTCAGCGAAGGCTTTCGCGATTGCCAAGCCCAGACCCGCGCCACCGGTGTCCCGCGAACGCGAAGTCTCCAACCTCGTAAAGGGCTCGCTCATTTCCCTGAGAAATTCGGCCGGCACCCCGGGGCCTGCATCTTCGACGCTGATATGTACTGCTCCCGCGCCTCCACTCTGCAACACGACAACCGCCGCGCCTGCATATCGCAGGGCATTGTCGATCAGGTTGTTCAAGGCGCGCGCAAGTGCTGCCGGTGCGACCTCAACGATCGATGCCTGCACATGAAGCCTCAATTCGATTGGATCGCCTGCTTCCACGCGATGCGCCACGAATGCGTCAAGCCAAGCCGCCAGATCAATGCATTCCGACGGGGAAGGCTTGGCCACCGCTTCGCCCAGCGACAATGTATCCTCGATCAGTTGCGTCATTTCTTCGATGTCGCGAATGCTTTTTTGCTTTTGTGTTTCGTCTTCGATCAGCTCGCTGCGCATCCGCAGTCGCGTTAGGTAGGTCCGAAGATCATGCGCGACGGCCGCCAGCGTGTTCGTGCGTTCTAGGGTCAGACGGACCAGCTTCGATCCAGCCGTATTCATGGCGACCGCGAGGTCACGCACAGGTTTTGGCCCGGTTTCCGGCAACGGTTCCAGCGGCGAAGATGTATTGACCGCGTTGACAAAGTTTTGCGACGCCTGTGCCAAAAGCGACAGGGGCCTCGCGTAGGTCACGCTGCCCCAGACCATAAGACCAGTGATGAGCAGGCTTAAAAAGCCGATCACCAGACCAATGCCGTAAAGCCCGACACTGCGTTGAAACTCCGCATCGCTTTCCACGACAAGCGCGGAGCCATCGCGCAGTTGCATGACAATGATCAGGTCGTCGTTGAGAAAAGTTGATCGGCGCACCTGTCGCCCATCAAAAGACCGACTGTAAACGCTGAACGGCCTGTCGCCCAGAACCGCCTTGTAGATTTCGATGACAGGCACAAAAACCTCAATCGGATTCTCGACCGGTGGTGTCGTGGAAAAGTCCGGCGACAGGGTCATCCTGAGGCTACTCGAATTTGTTGCAGCGAGTGCCAAGGCGCGTCCACGATCATCCAACTGGTCCATGAGCGCGGCGGCAGCCGCTGCCTGCCGCACCATCGGAGGCGCAATCAGGCTACGATCGAAGTTCGAGTTGATCTGGCTCAAGACAATCAGGAACGCGGTATTCAGGAGAGCAAAGATCAAAACAGTCAGGATGAGGCCCCGAAAGCCGAGAACACCGATCTGTTGCAGGGCTCTCGAAATCGAGAACCTTTTTTTCTTGCGGTCTCTTGTCATCGGGCAGTCAAGCCGGGGACTTACGGATGCGCTGCACGTCAGCGGAAAACAGGTATCCATCGCCCCGGATTGTTTTAATCAACCCCTTGCCGCCCCGATCCGCCAGCTTTTTTCGCAAACGGGACAGTTGCACATCAATGGCGCGGTCGAAGGTGTCGCATGCTTCTCCGCGTGTCCAGTCCAACAGCAGTTCGCGCGACAGGATGCGGTGCGGACGTCGGGCGAACTCGGTGAGCATGGCGAACTCTCCGGAAGATAACGGCACCTCGCTGTTTGACGCGTCGGACAAACGCCGGCCATCCACGTCCAGCGTCCAACCGTCAAACGTCAGGATTTCACGGTCCGATCCGTGTTGATCGCTGCCAGCCTCGGCACTGGCTACGCGTGCTGCTGGCAAGACCGTCGGCGGGACTTGATCCCTGCGCCGCAAGACCGCCCGGATACGTGCCACAAGTTCGCGCGGATTGAACGGTTTTGACAGGTAATCGTCCGCGCCGACTTCCAGACCGACGATCCGATCCAGCTCCTCGCCTTTCGCCGAGAGTACAAGGACCGGGAGGCCCGGCGATATCCTGCGACAGATCGACAACCCGTCTTCGCCCGGCATCATAAGGTCCAGAACGACAATTTCGGGCTGAAACGTCCCAAGGTTTTGATCAAAGGCGTTGCCATCGGCATAGCCTGCCACATCAAATCCTTCACGCGTCAGATAGTCGGTGACAAGTTGGCGAATCTCATGGTCGTCTTCGACCACGGCGACACGTGTCATCTGGCTTGCCCCTCCGCTGGCCCCTTCCGTCGTCATCCCACTCTCGCGCCGCCCTTCTTTTCAATGCGCATCGTTATTCGGCAACATATCTTCCAAGTGTTTCGCCAAAATATCAGCCTGCAACAAACTGAAACATAGATAGCGACAAAGAGCGTTCCAATGAAACGCTGCTGAAATACGAGTGCAAACCTCGTGTTTCATATTCTCTCCATCGCAATCATGCCTCGGCGCCCTTGCATTAGGCTCGCTTGGCCAAGATGGAGAAATCAAGATGGATCGTCTCACGACAACGCATCGGAAAGGCCGCGCCGCGCGTCCGCCGATGTCAGTTCTACTTACAACCCTGAGCGTTCTCATGCTGGGCATTTCCGCGATGCCGGCCTCTGCGGACGGGCTTTTCGTGCGCAAGGGCATCGCTGCCGGCGAGAATGGTGTCGCGGCGCGGTCACGTGGAGGCGTGTTCAACGGTGAAGGGCAAGGTGCCTTCAGACGTGGTGGATTTGCATCCGATGGCAACGGTAATGGCCTCGCCGGGTTCGGGAGATGCGCGAACGGAGTCAACGCGACGGCCTGCCGTGGTGGAGCCGCGACATGGCAGGATGACGGGTCCTATTCGCGCCGGCTCAATAGCGAAATCAGCGGGCAGGACCGTTCCTTCAGCGGCCAAGGCGTCTTGCAACGCAACGCCGATGGCGCATGGACCGGCAACCGCACCACAGATGCCGCGGGAACGAACGGGACCTATAGCGGTGCCGCGTCCGTCGATCAGGGCACTTACAACCGGGACGGAACCTACACCGGGAACGAGGGCCAGTCGGCCAGTGTCGACAGCACCTATGAACGCGGTTCCGGCGGATCGCGCACTGTCACCTGCATCGATGCGACCGGGGCAATCGTTGCCTGCCCCTGATGGGATGACCGCGAAAAATTCCAAAACCAACTTGTCACAGGAGACCACACCATGACCAAAACCATTTTTCTCGTCGTTGCAATCCTTGCCGGATTGTCGGTGCCGAAGGCCTCGCAGGCACAGGACATGTCCTCTGCGGACCGCCAAAAACTCTTGGAGAACGTGATCGAGGCTGACCGTAACGACGACGGCGCCATCAGCGCTTCGGAATTCGAAACACTGATCAACCTCAATGCAGCGGACAAACTTGGACGCGCGGAGCGGGTCCGGAAATCGGGCCGCTACGACATGGTGTTCAATCGACTCGACGCCAATGGCGACGGCTTCCTCACCAAGGAAGAAATGCAACAGATGGCTGAAGCGCGCGGATAAACCGAACTTGGCGCGCGGCCCTCGTCTTCAAGACACACCACTCACGGAGGGTTGCGCGCATTTTTTTCAACCCAAGCAAGAGAATGTTTGGATGCAACACATGATTTCACAAAGAGCCACTTCCCTTCTGCTTTCACTTTGCGCCGTATCCCTTTTGGCGGTTCCGCCTGCGGTCGCTCAGTCCCGCGAGGGTCCCTTGAAGAAGCGACTGCAGGACAAGGTCCAAAGCGAAGTCCAGAAACAGTCGGGACAAGCCCGCGCACAGATCGAGCAGCAGATTGCGGCGCGCCCGTCGCCTGCCGAGATGGCCAAGGTCGGCCAGGCGCAGACGGCGCTGAATTACTTTACCTTCGATGCCGGACCGGTCGACGGACTGATGGGTCAGAAAACACGTGGTGCGATCGAAGCGTACCAGGCGTATCTCGACTACCCCGTGACCGGTCAACTGGCCGAGACTGAAGCGCAGTTCCTGATGACGGCCTATCAGGGCGCGCAAACCAACAGCGCTCAGGCACTACAGGTCGCGAACACCCATCCTGACGGGATCAAAGGGCTGCTTCTGATCCTTCGGGACGGTGTTCCGCCACAGCCGTCCGGCGTCATTCCAAGCTTTCGCACAACGGACATCCAGCAGGGACTTTCTGCGTTTTGCGCGCAACCCGAAGCATCGGCGTCGGAACTGACCATGGATCAAGCGCTCAGACCGCTGTTTTGCAGCGCGACAGAGGCCGCTATTGCCCAAAGCCAAGCGCTTGCCGCCGGTGTTACGGGCTTCACCCCGGCCCAGATCGAAGCGCAATGCGTCGGCTTTGCGCCCGCCTTGGTTTCGTTGGTGGCGTCTGTTTCGGACAGCCCGGCAATCGATGTGATCGAAGGTGCAACCGAATTTGTCAAACGGACCGGCCAAGACCCGGCAGAGATGGCTGGGATCGCCAAGGTGTGCCTTGGGGTCGGCTACGGGCGCGATGAACGTGATCTGGCCATCGGTTCAGCTGTCATGCTGACGGCTTTGGACGCCCGGACATATGCCGAGTATGCGGGATACCACCTCGCTCTTGGCTTTGGCGCGGACCGGAATTCAACGCTGGCACGATCCTGGTTCGAGCTTGCGATGCAAAACGAAACGGAAGCGCAGTCAGACTTCGAGGCACAGGCGGTAGAACGGCTGGAAGAACTGAAAGGCGCTATGACGCAAAACAGGGCAGAGGGTAGCGCGCAAGTCCCCTCCTTTTCGGTCTCGGAGTGAAACCACAAACATTCTGAGTCAAGGATTTGACCGTCCTGTCGCATTCAAGCAGCATACGCAGACGACAGGATGCGGCTCTGACAATGACAATAAAGAGGACCATAGATGCCGATTTGGAAACGTCTGCTTGTGCTGCCCCCGGTAATTCTGGGCCTTGCCCTGGTCTACTGGGCAACGTCGAACCGGTCACAACCCGAGACTGCCGAGATCACCGAGCGCCAGATCCCGGTCGCCTTCATCGAGGTGCAGCCACAGAGGTTCGTGCCCAGCGTCACGTCCTTCGGAACCGTCCAACCGATCCACAGCTGGGACGCTGTGGCGCAATTGAGAGGGCGGATTGAAGACCTTCACCCGAACTTCGTACGCGGCGGCGTGATCCGGAAAGGCGAGGAAGTGGTGCGGATCGCAGACGAGGAATACGCCCTGGCGGTGGCGCAGGCCGAGGCGAATATCCTCAGCGCGGCAGCCCAGATTGAAGAGCTCGATGCCAGCGCCAAAGCCACCGAAGCCTCCTTGGCCATCGAACAACAAGCGCTTGAACTGTCCAATCGCGAGTTGGCGCGACAACAAGAACTGGCCGAACGCGGCACGGTCTCCAGCGTCTCGGTCGAAGCGCAGGAACGCTCTGTTCTGGCGCAACGAGCATCGGTCCAATCGCTGCAGAACCAGTTGGATCTGGTTCCGGCGCAAAGGGGGGCGCTTGAACAATCGCTCGCTGTTTCCCGGGCATCCCTGAACCAGGCAGAGCTTGACCTGGAGCGGACACGCATCACCGCACCATTCGATGGCCGCGTCGCCGCAGTCGATGTGGATATCAGCGAATTTGTCGGTTCCGGTGCGCGGCTGGGGACTTTGGACAGCGTGGCGGCTGCAGAAATCGAGGCGCAGGTTGCACCGCGGCAGATGGCGCAGATGTCACGGCTTATCGGCCTGCAGACAGACACCGAAACCGGAGGACTGGGCACGCCATTGCTCGAAACACTTCAGGCACGCGTGCGCATCGCGGCCGAGGGATTCAACCCGGAATGGGCGGCAACGGTGGACCGGATCACCGATGGCGTTGATCCGCAAACCCGCGCGATCGGTGTGTTCGTCAAGGTTGCCGACCCATACGCCGCCGCACAGCCCGGCAGGCGACCGCCGCTTATCAAGGGGATGTTTGTCGAAGTGGAGATTTTGGGACCTGCCGTGGATGGGATCATGGTCCTCCCTCGATATGCCGTCGATCAGGGTCGGGTGATGGTCGTGGACCCCGACACGCGGCTTGGCTTTGAGGATGTGGATGTGCTGTTTACCACGGACGATCTTGCCATCATCGCGGGCGGGCGTTTGGCCCCCGGCAGCCGGGTGATTGTCAGCGATCCATCTCCTGCCATTCCGGGCATGGCCCTGATGCCGCGACAGGATTCCGAGATCGAATCGCGCCTGACAGCAGCAATTTCCGCGCAATCTGCTTCAGAGGCCTCCGGAGGCTCGGAATGATCCGCTATTTCACGACACACCCGACGGCGGCCAACCTGATGATGGTCGCCCTGCTTGTGATCGGACTCGTCTCTTTGCCCTCGCTCCTGCGCGAAACCTTTCCACGGATCGAACCGCGCACCGTTCAGATTTCGGTAGCCTATCCCGGTGCGACACCGTCGGAGGTGTTGCGCAGTGTGTGCCAGCCCATCGAAGACGCCATCGATGGCGTCGAAAATGCTCGGGAGGTGATCTGCATCGCCCGCGAGAACCTCGCGCTTGTCACGGCTGAAATGACGCAAGGGCGGAACTTCCAGCGGTTCACCTCCGACATCGAGGCTGAGGTCGGGGCGCTGACCAATCTGCCGGATGCCGCCGAGGAGCCTGTGATCGTGCAACTTGGCCGGATAGATCCGGTGGCGACAGTGGCCGTCACCGTTGGGCAGGATATCGACGCGTCAGACCTCAAGGCGCTTGCCGAAGAGATCAAGGCGCGGATGATGCAGTGGGGCGGAATCCCGCGCGTCGAGGTCGCCGGGTTTTCCGATCATCAGATTCGCATCGAAATTCCCGAAGCGGCCATGCGGCAACTCGGGATCAGCCTGTCGGACATGGCCGGGATCATATCACGCCAAAACCTCGATCAACCGGTCGGAGAGGTGACGTCGGATACTGGTTCAACGCTCCTGCGGCTGACCGCGGAGCGCCGCAACCTGCACGAATACGCCAGCATTGTCATCGTCTCGAACGACGCGGGCGGCGAAGTGCGTCTGGGGGACATTGCCACCATCACCGACACATTCGAAGACCCCGAAGTCCTGACAACACGCGGCGGACAGCGCGCAGCCCTCCTGAACATCACCAAAACACCAACCGACGACACCTTGCGCGTCATGGACGCCTTGCGCGCATTCATCGCAGATGAGCAGGCGCGCCAGCCCGATGGGATCGAGCTTGTCATCACAGGGGATACGTCCAGCATTCTCGTCGATCGTCTGACCATGCTGGTGGTGAACGCGCTTCAGGGTCTCGCACTTGTCTTTGGTGCCATGTGGCTGTTTTTCGGCCTACGCCCCGCGTTCTGGATTTCCGCCGGTCTGCCCGTGTCCTTTCTGGGCGCGATCGCGGTTATGTCAGCCATGGGCTATTCGCTCAATATGCTCAGCATGGTCGCTCTGTTGATCGTCATCGGCATCCTGATGGACGACGCCATCGTCATCGCGGAAAACATAGCGTCACATCGCGCTGCGGGCCGTTCACCCATTGATGCCGCGATCGCGGGCGTCACGCAGGTGGCGCCCGGCGTCATGGCCTCCTTTGCCACTACAACAGTCGTGTTCGGATCACTGGCCTTTCTCGAAGGTGACCTCGGAGAGCTTTTGCGTGTCATTCCGGTTGTCATGATACTTGTTCTTGTGGTGTCGCTGGTCGAGGCGTTCCTGATCCTGCCCGCGCATCTCAGCCATGGCCATGACGCCGGATCGACAGAAAGGCGGCGCGCGGATCGCTGGCTCGACGTCGTCAAATCCAGGATTATCAGCCCGGTCGTTCATGCCGCCGTCAGCCAAAGATATCTGACGTTTGGGGTTGCGCTTCTGTTGTTCCTGTCATCCGTCGCCATGCTGGCCGGGGGGTATCTGAAGTTCGAGGCCTTTCCCGAAATCGATGGCGACCAGATCGAGGCGCGTCTGGAACTGCGCGCCGGCGCGTCTGTGTCACAAACGCAAGCCGAGATGGCCTATGTTCTGGCCGCGCTCGACCGGGTCAATGACGCACTTTCACCGCGCAACCCGGACGGCGCGCCGCTTGTAAGGCAAGTGGTGGTCACCTATGCCGAGAATCCCGATGCGGGCGCAACCGGGCCGCACCTCGCCACGGCACGGATAGACCTTCTGGAGGCCGAGACCCGCGGCGTCACATTGGATGAAGTCCTCGCGGCGTGGCGCGCCGAAGCGCCTGTGGCACCAGCCATGCGCAGCCTCAACCTGACAGAACCCGCCTTCGGCCCCGCCGGGCGGGCGATCGAGATCCGCCTTCAACACGACGACTTCCCGGTTCTGGAAAGGGCAGCTGATGATCTGCAGGCATGGCTCGCGCGCTATCGCGGGGCGTTCAACATTGCAGATGACCTTGATCTGGGACGCCCCGAAATTCGCATCGTTCTGCGGGATGGCGCGTCGGGTCTCGGGTTCGATGCACGCGACGTCTCTGATCAGGTGCGCGCTGGCTTCCTTGGAGTCGAGGCAGGCGAAGTACGTATTGGCGCCGAGGCCTACGAAATCGACCTGCGTCTTTCGGCACGCGATCGCGACACGCTGAGCGATCTTGAGTACTTTACACTTCTCGCTCCGAATGGAAGTCTCGTGCCTTTCGGCGTGGTGGCCGATCTTGTGCCCGCGCAGGACTATGCCGTCATGCAACAGATCAACGGCGTGCCAACGGTGACCGTGACAGGTGACGTTGATACGGCCATCGCCAATGCCGACGAAATCGTGCGCGACACCGAGGCACAATTCGCTCCGGACCTGCTGGCGCGTTACCCCGGACTGGGAATCGTCATTCAGGGCCAGAACGCCGAAGCCGCCACCACCATGGGCTCGATGGTCAAGGGGCTTCTGCTGGGCCTGATCGGCGTTTACCTGGTCCTCAGTTTCCAACTGCGCAGCTATGTCGAGCCGGTGGTCGTGATGGTGATCATTCCCTTCGCGCTGATCGGCGTTGTGTTCGGGCACATGGCGTTGGGATTGAACCTGTCACTGCCAAGCATGTTGGGCTTCGTGTCGCTTGCAGGAATCGTGGTCAATGACTCGATCCTGCTGGTGAACTTTATCAAATCGGAACACGAACCAGACGTAACGAGCATCGCAGACGCCGCGCCAAAAGCGGCTCTTGCCCGGTTCCGGGCGATCCTGCTCACCTCCGTCACAACTATTGTCGGTGTTCTGCCACTCCTGACTGAAACCAGCTTGCAAGCGCAGATCCTGATCCCGCTGGTGGCATCCATTGCATTTGGGCTGCTGGCAACCACGTTGTTGATATTGCTGGTGGTGCCGTCGGCCTATTCCATTCTCGATGACCTAGGTCTGGTACATCTGGACGAAATCCCGTCTGTTGAACGAATTGGAGATTTGAGCCCCAACACGCGATGAGGCTTCCAATCCTAATCGAAGAATGAAGAAAACACTACACGACCGAGAGATCGCAAAACGCTCTGGTCTGTCGCCCGCCGGCCCCTGACTTCATCGCCTGATGAAGTCCACGCCAATCATGCACTTACATTCAAACTTGACCACCTTAACGGCGCGGATCATTATGTGTCCGGGGCTGTGCTGTGGTGGTCTGGCAGCGACGCTGTTCATCGACGACGGCTTCGAATCTGCAGGTGCCCAAAGCCTTGATATGGCCATCAACGCGCTGGGGGCGTTGCGATGCCGGGGGCGCGTAGTCTGTCCACTCCTCTATGACTTCAGTTGGCGTGAATTCGCTAACCACTTTGTATTGGTGGCCAAACGCATGCCAGCCGCGAACATTCATAAAACGTTGTCGATCCCGTCACAAATTTGACTCCACCTATCGGGAAGAAATCATTCGTATGAATTTTTCTTCTTGGAGACTGACATGACTTTCAAATCAATCCTGCTTGGCCTGGGCGTTGCAGCCACCACAGCGTTCGCCGCACATGCCGAAAACTGGAAACTGGCCGTCACGGACGTGGAGGGCATGGAGCGCCTTCAGGTTGAATGGGGCCCGTTCAAGGAGGCGCTGGAAACGGCAACTGGCGACACGTTCGAGTTTTTCCCGGTGAACTCGCGTACCGCCGCCGCTGAATCACTGCGCGGCGAAAATGTTGATTTTGTGGTGTCGGGCCCGGCGGAATACGTCGTCATAAACAAGCTGACAGAGGCCACGCCCCTGATTGGTCTGGGCCGCCCCGATTATCATTGCACTATTGTTGTGCGTGCCGACAGTGGCATCAATCTGCCCGCCGACCTCAAGGGTAAGAAGGTGGCGTTTGGTGACATCGGTTCGACCTCGAACATGCTGTGCCCCATGCAGTTGCTGGCGGACTACGGCATCGATCCAGTCAACGACATCGACAAGGTCCACACGTCACGCAACATCGCATTCGAGGCGCTGAAATCGGGTGATGTCGCAGCTATTGGTATGAATGCGGGCACCTTTATGGGCGTGCGCGCCGGCGAAACCGACCTTCCCTACGGGTTTTTCCGCATGATCGCGCGGTCCGGGGATCTGCCCAACGACATGATCATGGTCGGTGCGCATGTCCCGGCAGCGGCAGCCGAGGCCTTCAAGACCGCCGTGCTCGAGAACAAGGCCGCCATCATCAAAGGCATCACCGCGCACGAGGAAAACGACAAGTATGTCGGCATGGACCTCGTCGCCATCAACGACAGCGCTTATGACTATGTCCGGTCGATGTATCGCAACGCGGGCTATCCGCAGTTCGACAATTTCATCGGTGAGTGACCTTCTGCAAAAAAATCCGCCAACCGCGGTTGTGCGGTCGGACACCGGGGCGATCTTTGCCCCGGTGTCGCCTTGTGATGTCGAGGCGAAGGGTCTGACAAAGCGCTTTGGCAACACGCCCATTTTCGAGGATGTTAGCTTTCGCCTTGCACGCGGCGAGGCAGTGGCGCTGGTGGGTGCGAACGGCACTGGCAAGTCGACATTGCTGCGCTGCCTGATGGGGCTGATCCCCGTGACTTCTGGCTCGGTGACGCTTTTGGGCCGGTCGCTGTCCGGTGCCGGCGAAAAAGATATGCGTGCCTTGCGCGCCCAGACGGGGCTTGTCTCCCAGAAACACAACCTGGTGCCGCGCATGTCGGTGCTGTCAAACGTGGTGCAAGGCCTGCTGGGTCAGCACCCGGGCCCGCGCCATTGGAGCCATGCGCTCGCTCCTGCAAAGTCGCGCGCGGCTGCAATGTTGGCCTTGGAAAAGGTCGGATTGGCCGAGTATGCGTTGCGCCGGGCGGACCGCCTGTCAGGCGGGCAATCCCAGCGCGTCGCTATCGCGCGCGCGTTGGTCGGACAACCACGGTTTCTGATTGCGGATGAACCCTGCGCCTCGCTCGATCCCGCGGCAGGCGAGGACGTGATGGCCCTGTTCTTCGATCTCGTGCGCGATAATGGCGTGACGGTTATGTTCACGTCACACAACATTGAACATGCATTGAATTACGGCGACCGGATTCTGGGGCTGGCGGCGGGTGGTTTGAAACTCGACGCGACGGCGGCGTCACTGAGCACCGCCGAACTGCGGGGCCTTTATGACTAGCTCTGTTCCCGCGCGCCTTGAACGCCCGTCTGCGCTGTCTTTCATTGGCTATGCGCTTGGGATCGCACTGCTGATCTGGGCCTTTGACGGGGCTGGATGGTCAGTGGAAAAAATCCTGCGCGCGCCACCTTCGCTGGCGGACTTCCTGTCGCGCAGTTGGCCGCCGTCGACTCACAATCTGTCACGCCTCAGCTGGAAAATGGTCGAGACTTTGCAGATCGCCTTTACCGGCGCGGCCTTGGGCATCGTCATCTCGCTGCCCGTCGCCCTGCTGGCCGCACGCGGGCTGATCGCGGGCAATATCGTCAACCAGTCCGTGCGTACCCTGTTGGGATTCATCCGCGCAGTGCCCGACATCGCGTGGGCGCTGGTGTTCGTGGTCGCGGTGGGCTTGGGCCCCTTTGCCGGGGTCCTCGCGATCATGCTGGACACGATCGGCTTTTGCGGACGCTTCTTTGCAGACGATATGGAAGGCACCGACAAAGGCCCGTCCGAGGCTTTGACAGCCACCGGCGGGCGCAAGATCGACGTGGTTGCCTGTGCCACAATCCCGGCGGCGATGCCGGCATTTGTGTCTACTTCACTGTTTGCAGTAGAAAAAGCGGTGCGGTCTTCGACCATTCTCGGCCTTGTCGGCGCAGGAGGAATTGGTATCGAACTGAAGGTCGGGTTTGACCTGTTCGACTATCCGACCGCAATGACCGTCATTCTGATGATCGCCGTTGTGGTCATCGTCATCGAACAGATCGGTGTCGTCGTACGCCGCAAGATCATCGGAGAGCAGCGTTGAAAACGGATACAGCACACGAGCACTGGAATGCCGAATGGGCGGGAATTGAGGCGGGCAGCAAGTGGCTGACCCCGGAACCGGATGTGATAACGTGGGCGCAGTCACTTGCACCGGGCGCGCGCATCCTCGACCTTGGGGCTGGTGTCGGTCGTCATGCCTTGTGGCTGGCGCGCGAAGGGTTCGAGGTGACAGCGCTGGATGCGGCCCCCGACGGACTGTCCGCGATTGCCGCTGAGGGCAGTGTCGTTACGGTCGAGGCGGCGATGACCGCCTTGCCCTTTGAAGATCACTGCTTTGACCATGTGCTTAGCTGGAACGTGATCTATCACGGTGACGAGGACGTGGTACTGCGCACCATTGCCGGGATCCGGCGGGTGCTGAAGCCTGGCGGCACCTTTCTGGGCACCATGCTGTCCAACCGCCGCCTGCCCCATGAACTTGCGCGTGCCACGGGGCGCGAAATTTCGCGCAACACTTGGGTGTTTGACGATGGTGGCGATGGTGACAAGGCGCATCCGCACTGCTACTGCTCGGGAGCCGAACTGCTGGCACTGTTTTCGGGATTTGAAGTCAGGTGGCTGGAAGACCGCGCGCATGACAAGCCGGGCTCCTACCACTGGCATTTGATAATGGAACGTCTCTAGGCATGACTGAATTCACGTTTGAAGGTGCGCTGGTCTATCTGCCGGGCGAGTGCGTCGAAACATCTGTCACAGTCTCGAACGGCGTCATCGTGGCCATCGGCGGCCCCACGACGGGCAAGGTGATCGACGCGCGCGGCATGATCCTGGCCCCTGCCCTCATCGACGTTCATGGCGACGCGTTCGAGCGGCAGGTGATGCCGCGCCCCGGCGTGTTCTTTCCAATGGAAACGGCAGTGCTGGAAACCGATCGGCAACTGGCGGCCAACGGCATCGCGACCACGTATCACTCGATCACCCTCAGCTACGAGCCCGGCCTGCGCAGTGTCGAGCGAGGGCGCGAGATGATGCAGGCGATCCGCGATCTGGCCCCGCGCCTGACGGTCGAAAACCGGGTGCAACTGCGCTGGGAAACCTTTGCCTTCGAAGCGCTGGACCTGCTGGACTGGGCGATGGATGCTCAGCTTCAACCATCGCTTGCCTTCAATGATCACCTGTCGATGTCGATGCGCAGCTTTGACACGCCAATTCAGCAACGTCTTTTCGAACATGACCCGGAGTTCGACTGCGTTGATCCGTGCGACCCGCGTCTGGCCAATGAACGGCACGCCAAACACGCGCAGCGCGCGGGGTTGGACCTGAACGAATTCATGAAACTGAATGCAAGAGTCTGGTCGCGCAGGCCAGATGTCGTGGAAACCATTCGCCACGTTGCCGCAAAGGCGCAAGCCCGAAGCATCCCGATGCTTAGCCATGATGACACGCAAGCCCGCACGCGCCAATTCTATCGCGACATAGGCGCGCGTACGTCGGAATTTCCGATGAACATGGAACCGGTCAACGATGCGCGGATTGCGGGCGATATGATCATTTTCGGCGCACCCAACGCCGTGCGCGGGGGCAGCCATATCGGATCGCTTTCCGCCGGTGACATGGTCGAGGATGGCCATTGCGACATTCTGGCCTCCGACTACTACTATCCTGCCATGCTGGCCGCAGTCGCGCGGCTTGACCAAGAGCGGCGCGCCGACCGCTCGGCCTTGTGGTCGCTGATCTCTGCGGGACCGGCAAAAGCCATGAACCTGTGCGACCGGGGTGCGATCGCGGTGGACAAGCGGGCCGATCTGGTACTGGTCGACTGGCCCGAGGCACACACACCCGCGATCCGTGGCACATGGGTGGCGGGGCGCTGCGCCTACCGCGCGCAAGCGGCCGGATGACGTGCCGTTCGACCTTTGCCTGACTGTTGCACTAGCGGACTATCTGTCTATCCGAACCCGGAAGGAGGCAGTCTGATGACCCCGCTCAAGATTGGCGCGTGCCTGCGCGCAAACGAGGTAAAGTATCACCGCGACTGGCTTTTCGAAGGCGGGCGCGACATCGAAATTCAGGATTTCATGACCCACGCGGCACTGACGGTCGAGTTCGAAGACCGCATCGCCGCCGCCACGACCGCGCTGGCCGGTCATCAGGGTCGGATCGGCATCCATGGCCCCTTCGAAGGGCTCGACATTGACAACAAGGACGGCGAACTGCGCCCAATCATCACCGCGCGTTTTTTGAAGGCGCTTGATGCGGCGCAGGCCATCGGCGCGCGCCAGATGGTGCTGCATTCGCCGTATCGGCTGTGGTACCAGAACAACATCCTCGCCACACCCAACTATGTTCAGGAAAAACTCGACCGTATCCACATGGTGCTCCATCCGGTGGTCAAGCGGGCCGAGGCTGCGGGCATCACCCTCGTCATCGAAAACATCGAAGATGTGGATCCTGCGACGCGACGCGCGATGGTGGACAGTTTCGACAGCTCGGCTATCGCGCTGTCCATCGACACAGGTCACGCCCAACTGGCCCGCCGCGCATCCGGCGCTCCGCCGGTGGACTATTTTGTCCGGGACGCCGGCGCGCAATTGGCCCATGTGCATTTGCAGGACGTGGACGGCCACGCAGATCGTCATTGGGCACCGGGTGAGGGCGAAATCGAATGGGCAGCGGTGTTTCATGCTTTGGCGGATTGCTCCTCTGCCCCACATCTGCTGCTCGAGTTGCGCAACAAGGGCGACATTCCCAAGGGGTTTGCCTTTCTGCGCGATCTTGGGTTGGCGTGCTGACACGAAATGCGGCTCAAACATATCAACATCGTCGCACGAGACGCGGATGCTCTGGCCACATTCTACACGACAGTCTTTGGGTGTTCGGAACGCAGACCACCCGCAACACTGTGGGGCGACGACATCGACAAAGGCATGGGACTGTCGCGTGCGCGTGTCTACTCGGTCTGGCTGACCTTTCCCGGCAACGACTCGCCCTTTCTTGAAATTCATCAGCATGCAGATGCTTTCCAAGCCGAGGAACCTCCCGTGGATCGGCCGGGATACGGACATCTGGCATTCGAAATCCCGGACATTCAGGCGACATATGCCAGCATTCTGCGGGCCGGTGGGCGCGCTCTTGGCGAGGTGACGAATCTTGGCGATGTACAACGGCCACTTCTGGCCGTGTATGTGCGCGACCCAGAAGGAAACATCATCGAATTGGAGCAGACCCCAGAGGTTAGGTGACCCAAAGGGCCACGCTGCCCGCAATCAGCGGAAGGGGCGCCGCAATCGCCATGCGGATCAGGGCAAAGCGCCAGCCAAGAAAGGCCATCTCCTCGGCCACCACCTTGGTCAGCGACAAGAGCGCCCATGCCACGATATAGGCGACAAGCGCCGGGGTCGCCGCCCCCGCCTGCATTGCGCCCGCCGCCAGAGCGAAGCTTACGAAAGCCCCGCCCGGCGTCAGCACACCGAGGGCAGCACCCAAAAACAGACCCTTAAAACCGGCTGTGTCACCCAGATATGCACGCACAAGACTCTCTGGCAGCAATTCGGCAAACAGCCCGGCGCTGATTAGCGCCACAACGAGACGTGGCAGGTTCAAACGCAGCATGCGCAGAACCCCGGCATAGGCCGCCTGGCGGCGCGCGTCGGTCCCCAGACGGCGCCAGACCCAAGCTGCAAGCGCCATCAGAACCACGGTGCCGATCACGATATTCAAGGCAGCACCCTTTGCGCGACCCAACCCACGAGGATCGGCAAGGGCAGGCATATCGCGACGCGCAGGGCCACGAAATCGGCATGTAGAAACGACATCTCCCATATGACTGTGCGATTGATTCCGTATAGGCTCCACGCCGTGATGAAGGTGATGATCGTCGCCGTTGTGGCACCTGCCGCACGAAAGCTTGCCGCAAGCGGAAAGATCATCATTGGACCACCCGGCACCAACGCCCCTGCGGTGCTGGCGACGATCAGCCCGCGCACGCCGCTGTTTGCCCCGACCCACTGTACCAGCGTTTTGCGCGGTACCAGCAGCGGCACAGAAGCGGCGATGAAAAAGCCGCACAGGATCTTGGGGCCGAGCACTGCGAGGAAGCCCAGATAGGCCAGCGCAATTTCGATCACGCGCATCGGACCCTCGCGCCATGCCACGCCAAGGGCGGCGAGCGCGGCAAGGCTCAGAAGAATGACAAACGAAGTGTCAAAGACCTTCGTCCGCCCAAAGGCTGGCGCGTCTGTGTCGGTTGATCCGAACGGATCGATGCTCATGAAGTGCTGTCGCGACGCGGACTTTGCGATTTTTTGCTCCGCCCTGGGCCATGAACGCTGCGCGTCTGCACCATGTCAGGCCCGATCGAGTTGCTGACAATTGGGTGCTGGCTGTCAGACATGCATCGAGCCTCGCGCCAAAATACCCACTCTGTCCAAGGTCGCCATGCTGGTCGTCTTACCCGTACTTTTCGATGAATCCATCAATCGACAACGCCCGGATATCAGGCGGTGCCACCCTGTAACTATCGCGCGACCAGTCCCAGACCGCAATGCGCTGCAACGCCTCGGCTTGCGCTTCGGAAAATCGCCGCTTGATGACGCGCGCCGGGACGCCGCCCACGACAGTGTACGGATCGACATCGCGGGTGACGACCGCGCCCGCTCCGATCACGGCGCCCGTCCCGATGGTCACCCCCGCCGTCACCGTTACCCCGTGCCCGATCCAGACATCATGTCCAATGGTTACCCAGTCCGACTTGCGCCACTCAAAGAAATCGGTGTCGTCGGTGCCCAGCCCATACGTCTCGGAACGGTAAACCGAATGGTGTTGTACAGCGCGCCAGGTTGGATGGTTGCCGGGGTTGAGCCGGGTCGCGTTCGCGATCGAGCAGAACTTGCCGATTGAGGTCCAGACCACATGGCAATCCTGCGTGATGTAGGAATAATCCCCCATCTGCGAAGATTTCATCATGGTGCCGCGACCCACTTCGGTCCAGACACCAAGGTCGCAATCGGTCACGCTGGCCTCGGGGTGCACGGTCGGTGCCTCGGACAGGTGGTGTTTCGATCCCGCCCCGCTCACTTGGCAAGGTCCGATTCACCGATAAGCCGCGCCCGCAGCAACCCGGACAGCCAGTCGATGACATAAACCATCGCGATGATCAGAAAGATGATCGACCATGCCTCGTCCCATTTGTAGGCGCTGATGCGGTCGGACAGCAGAAAGCCGATGCCGCCTGCGCCGACGATGCCAAGAATGGTGCCCGAGCGGACATTGGATTCGAAGTTGTAGAGCAGAACCGACAGCATCACCGGATTGACCTGCGGCATTATCCCAAACTGGATCTGCTGCAGGCGCGACCCGCCCGATGCCTTGACCCCGTCAAGCGGGCGTTCGGACGTATTTTCGATCGCTTCGGAGAACAACTTGGCAAATGTCCCGATCTCGCTCACCGCAATGGCGAGGATGCCGGGCAGCGGCCCCAATCCGAAGGCGCGGATAAAGATCAGGGCAAGGATCAGCGTCTCGAACGCGCGGATCACATCGTAGCCGCGCCGTACGCCGAGCCGGAGAAAGTTCAGGCGATTGATGTTCTTGGCCCCGAAAAACGACAGTGGAAAAGCGATGACCGCGCCCAGCACAGTACCCAGAAAGGCAATCGCCAGCGTCTCGCCCAGAGCGTTGAGGATTTCGGCGAACTCCTCCCACGTTTCCCAGACATGCGGTGGGAACATGAAGCCGACGACGGTGCCAAACCGCCCAAGCCCGGTCCATATACGCGCCGGGCTGAAATCGAATGCATAGAGGCAATAGGCGAACAGCAGGATGAAAAGCGCCCAAGATGCGATCTTGCGTGCCCGCACAAGTGTCGGGTCACGAAAGGCCAACGGCACCCGTGCCTTGGCGGCATCGATCTGGTCGCGCGAGGGGGTCATGGGCGAAACTCCTGCATTCCAATGATGCGGTGGCGCAGCTTTTCCGAAACATAATCGATGACCATCACTGTCACGAAGATGATCACGAACAGTGCCGAAAGGTCGGTGTATTCCTGAAAACTCATCGCGGTTCGGAATTCCTGTCCCAGACCGCCAGCGCCGACATATCCGATGATCGACGACGACCGCACGTTGATCTCGAACCGCAGCAGCGTGTAGCTGATGATGTTGGGCAGCACCTGCGGCACCGCACCATAGCGAATCTGGTCGAACCACGTGCCACCTGCCGCCTTGACCCCTTCGAGGGGCCGCATGTCGATATTCTCGTTCGCTTCGGAATATAGTTTGCCCAAAGCTCCGGTGGAATGTGCGGCAATCGCCAGCACCCCGGCCATGGGTCCGACGGAAAAGCAGAAGACAAAGATCAATGCCCAGACCAGATCGGGCACAGTGCGCGCGATTTCAAGATAGCGACGGGTGATCCAAAGCACCCATGTGTTGGGGCTGAGGTTGCGCGCCGCCGGAAAGGAAAGGATGAACCCGCCGATCACCCCCATCAGGGTCGCCATGTAGGCGATCAGGACCGTCTCGACGAGCAACTCAAGCCAGACACGCCATCGCCAGAACCATTCGGCAAGGTCCGCGCCCAGGCTGTCCCATCGCAGCACGGGGATCGTTTTGGCGACGTATTCGCCCAATCGCGGCAGGCCGGCAGGCAGCACCCAGCGCCATTCGCGTGATCCATCCGGCATGGTCATTTGCGTCACGCGGAAAAAGTCGCCGATCCACGCAGTCAGCAGGAAGCAAATGAAAAACAGGGCCGTGCCGATTACCCAGCCCCGCCGCGCGCGTCGGCGCTGATGGGCAAAAGCCGCCTCGAACTCCGAAACCGAGGCGATGGCGTCGCCGGCGGTATTGATCGTGGGATCGCTGAGTACGGCCATGGGCTTGTCCCTAACAGGTGAAAGGCAGGCCAACACGGCCTGCCTTTCGGTTTGGCCTTACCCGGCGCGGCGTTGTTCGCGCAGCCAGTCGCGCATGTCGATGATCCACTGATAACGGTCGTGGTTCACACGCACAAACCCAGCGGGTGGGTTCTCATCCTTGGGGTCGATGCTTTCATAGGTTGCATAGCCCTCGGAGTCTTCCGTGGGAAAGCTTTCGATCGCGGCAGTCACGTCTTCGATCAGGTCTTCGGGCAGATTCTTGCGGAAGGTCCAGGGGCCGGACGTGATTTCCGGGCTTTCCCAGATCGCGCACACCACGCCATCCTCGATCATGCCCTTGCCAACCATACGCTGGTAGACGCCGCTGACATCGTTGTCTTGCCATGTGGCTGCCGCATCGAACGTGCCGTTGACTACGCCCTGCACGCCGGCCTCGTGGCTGCCCGAAAAAGGAACAGCTCCAAAATATTCCTTGGGGTCAAAACCCTGCTGGACGAGGTTGTAGAAAGGTACGGCATATCCCGATGTGCTGTCGGGATCGGCAAAGGCCAGTGTCTTGCCTTCGAGATCGGCCAGCGTTTCATAACCGCTGTCGCAACGTGTGGCGATGATCGAGTAATAGCCGGTCGAGCCATCCGTGTTCGAAGTGGTCAACGTAGGGACTACGGAGCCATTCGTCGCAGTATAGGCAGCGGCGTAGGCCGAAGAGCCAAGGCGCGCGATTTCGATCTGGTCGGCAGCCAGCGCCTGCACCACGCCATCGTAATTGCCCGCGGTAAAGATTTCGACTTCAACACCCAGCTTTTCCTCGAGAAACGCGCGCAGCGGTTCGTTGCGCTCAAGCCGGTCCTGTTCGTTCTCGCCCGACAGTATGCCGAATTTCAGCACCTGATAGTCGTTTTTCCAATCGGCGAACGCCGGACCTGCGATCAGCGCGATAAGCGCCGTAGTGGATAGAAAACGCATGGAAAATCCTCCTGAATTGCGTTTGGTCGGATCAGGCCACCACCCGGACTGAGGTTGAGGTGACGGCTTCGTTGAACTCTTGCAGGCCTTCCAGCCCGTAGATGTCGCGCACCACATCGTCGGTCAGTTGCGTAGCGGTGCCATCGAACATCACCCGGCCTCGCCGCATCGCGACGATACGGTCGCAATAGGCGCGTGCGGTATCGAGAGTGTGCAGGTTGACCAGCACAGTGATGCCGTTGTCGCGGTTGATCTGGCGCAAACCGTCCATGACAAGCGTCGCGTTGGCCGGATCGAGCGAGGCGATGGGTTCGTCCGCCAGCATGATTTTCGGCTGCTGCACCAACGCCTTGGCAATGGCGACCCGCTGCTGTTGCCCACCTGACAGGGTGCCCGCCCGTTGCAGCGCTTGCGGAACAAGGTCGAAGCGGTCGAGCGCTTCGATCGCCATGGCCCGTTCCGCATCGGTAAAGCGCATGGCCATGGAACTCACGAATCCATGTTCTGACAACCGCCCGATCAGCACATTGGTCAACACGTCCAGGCGGTCCACCAGATTGAACTGCTGAAAGATCATCGCGCAGGATCGTCGCCAGTCGCGCAAGGCCTTGCCGCGCAGTGCGGTTACGTCCACCCCCTCAAATGAAATCGACCCCGAACTGGGGTCGATAAGGCGGTTGATAAGGCGCAGCATGGTGGACTTTCCGGCGCCGGAGCGTCCGATCACCCCGACAAACTGCCCGGCTTCGATCGACAAGGTCACGTTGTCTACCGCGCGGGTGTCGCCGAACTGGCGCGATACGGCGGAAAGGGTCAAGGCAGCGGTCATAAAGAATCATCCGGATGTTTCCCGGAAGACGCTAGGCGCGCGGCGTGACACCAAGTTAACCGGTTCGTAACACTTCCTTGACACTTGCGCGTGGTGCCTGTGCAAGGAGCTCAAGCGGGACCGTGCCGTTCGAGAAAATCACCTCTCCTGCACGCAGTGTTGCGACCACGCGGTTGTCGGTCACCATCGACAGATCCGCCCGTTTCCCGATGTCGATCTTACCACGGTCGGACAGGCCAAGGGCCCGGGCGGGGTTGGTTGTGGCGAGTTGCGTCGCACCAGCGAGGCCGTTGGGATCAGTTGCCGCCAGTGCGCGGATCGCTGGCAGGATCGTGGCCGGGTGATAATCGGCAGCCAGAATGTGCAGCAGACCCTCGGCATGCGCGTCCCGCGCCGACAGGTTGCCGGAATAGCTTTGACCACGCATCGCGTTCGGGGCACCCATGGCCACCATAAGACCCCGTTGCGCACAGGCCAGCGCCGCCTCCATGGTGACAGGAAATTCTGCAATCACCGCACCCAGATCCGCCATCAAGTTAGCCTTGTCGCGCGTGTCGTCATCATGGCTGGCCAGCGGAATACCGCGGTCGCGACACATGCGCGACACTGCATGCATGTTGCCCAGCAACACCTCTTGCGGACGCGAGCGGGTCGCGATGGCCGTACTTACCATCTGGCGCGCCTCGGTTTCTGAGATGCCGTAATGGGCCGCCTTGTTCTTGATATGGATTTCCAGATTGCGATACTGCCCCTGCCCCGGCGTGTGGTCCATCAAGGACACCAGATCGACGCGCTCTTCCGCCAACAGGTCGGCCAGAACCCCAACGGCATTGTCGAATGTGATGTCAAAGCGGGCGTGAATACGGTGATCGACGCGGGTGGTGTTTCGCGCCGCATGCAATTCCCGGATCACACGGCTGGTGTGTTCGAATGACCGCCGCTCGCCCTCTCGTGCACTGCGCGAAAAAGATACGCCTGCGTATGCTGTCGTCACTCCGCTTGTGGCAAGGCGCATGTCGAGATGGGCCAAAGCCACCTCCATTGGGAAATCGACATTCGCGCGCGGTTCCAGCTCCAGTTCGATCATGTCGCCATGCATGTCGATGAAGCCGGGAAACAGCTCCATCCCCGCACCTGAAACGCCGCCCGCAACGGGGCCTTCGACGATCTCGGCGATCACCCCGTCCTCGATGCGCAGCGAGCTGCGCGGCAGTACCCGATCGGGCAGGACAAGGGAAAAGTCAGACAGCCACATCTTCGCGCTCCTCTGGCTGGTGGGCATCGGGGGTCAGGTCGATTACCCGGTCGATCAGGTGGGTCACGTCGCCGGGATGGTGAAACACACCAATCATCGCAGTGCCTTCGGCCTTTAAGTCTGCCAGCCGCTTTACGAGCGCGACGCGGGCGGAAGCATCAAGGGATGCGGTCGGTTCATCCAGCAACAACAACTTCGTTGGGCGGATCAGCGCGCGCGCCAGATTGACCTTTTGCTGCTCACCGCCTGAAAACGTGGTCGGGTATGCGGGCCACAGACTTTCCTTGACCCCAAAGGTCTGCAGCCGGTGGCGCGCGGTCTCCAGCGCCTCTTGCGCGTCCACTCCGGCAAGGCGCAACGGCTCTGCAACCAGTGCCTCGGCACTGACGCGCGGCCGGGCCACAAGGAACTGGGTGACAAAGCCGATTTCGGTGCGCCGCAGATGGGTGATGTCCACGTCCGCAGCACGGACCAGATCAATGATCCCGTAATTGGAACGAAACAGCACCTGCCCCGCCTGCGGCAGATAACTGCGATAAAGTGTGCGCAGCAGCGTTGACTTGCCCGCCCCGTTTGCGCCCTTGAGCAACACGAACTCACCGGCATTCACGGTGAACGAGATGTCGGCGAAGGCCGACACCCTCTGCCCGAGGTGGTGCATGGTAAAGCCTTTGGTCAGGCCGCGTATGTCCAGAACCGGGCTCATAGCTTGGCATGCACCAATTGTTGGGTATAGGCGTGCTGCGGGTCCTGGAAAATCTGGTCTGCGAGCCCCGCCTCAACGACTTCGCCACAGCGCATGACCATGACGCGGTCGGCAAGCGTGCGGATCACACCAAGGTCGTGGCTGACGATGACCATGGTGATCTTGCGCTCCTGTTGCAGCCGTTTGAGCGTGTCGAGAACGAGGGCCTGCACGCTGACATCGAGTCCCGTCGTCGGCTCGTCCAGCAGCAGCAGCGCCGGTTCCAGCGCGATGGCCTTGGCCAGCTGCACGCGTTGCTGCATGCCACCCGACAGTTCAATAGGTGGCGCATCCAGCCGCTCCAGCGGGAATTCTGAGGCGGCGAGCGCTTGCCCTGCCTTTTCCCGGAGTACCGCGAACCTACGTTCGCCAGCCATCAACAAGCGTTCGGCAACATTTCCGGAACTCGAATGCTTCATCAACAGCCCCAGATGTGGGTTCTGATACACGATCCCGATACGGGTCGCGCAGAGCATCCTGCGGGCAAAACGATCCAGATCGAACAGGTTCCCATCTATGTCCGGCAGGTTCAGGGTGTAGCTGCCCGCATCCGATCGTTCCTCCAGATTCATCATGCGCAGCAGAGTGGATTTACCCGACCCGCTTTCGCCGACGACACCAAGCACCTCGCCGGGATAGACTGTTGCCGCGACATCGCGCAAGGCCACAATCGGGCCATAGGATTTGGACACACCGCGCAATTGGACAAGTGGTTCGACCGTCACGATGCGCGGGGGATCGAGAGTGGGCGTCATCGCCGCATCTCCCCATCCTGGTACCATGTCTCGCCCGGATCTACGCCCTCGCCATCCCGCGCGCGGATGGATTTGACACCGAATTCGCTGTCGGACACCTCATACGCCGAACTGCCATCCGCTTGCGGGATTTCGTTCATGAAGTACCCAGTGGCCCCTGACCGATAGCAGGTCAGCTTGCCATGATCCTCGACGCGGTAGGGGACATCGTCAAACACCAGCGGTTCCACTCGCGTATATGGCGGTACGGCGAAAATCCGTTTCTCGCGTCCCGCCGACAGGATCGTGAGGTGGTGCGCCATGTGCAGCTTGGGCACGTCCCAGCGCGGGATGGGCGAGGGCGTCATTACATGCCGTCCGTTCACCATCGACGGGTAACTGGCCCCCTGCATCACCCGACCCGACCGCACGATCTGTTCGTAAAGCTGCAACCACATGCGCGAATAGTCCGCGTCCCCGTGCATCTGACGCGCAATGGACATGTTGGGCTGGACCGGGCGCAAAGGCTCCGGGTTGGGCACTTGCAAGACCAGCACCTGATCCTCGCGCAGGATCTCTTCGGGGATGCGGTGGCGCGACTGGATCAGATCGGCTTCCAGCGTATCAAGCGTCACCGGCGCCCCAGACACCCGTGCGAGAAACCTGCGGATCGAGGCCGCGTTGACGCTGTCATCGGCACCCTGATCGATCACCTTGACGCGCATCGTCGGGTGGATCAGCGTCAGCGATACCTGCAAACCGCCTGTCCCCCAGCCCCGCGCCATCGGCACCTCGCGGCTGGCATAGGGCATCTGACATCCCGGCACGCAGACCGCCTTGATCATCTTGCGCCGCAATTCGCGCTTGGCCGACGCATCGAGAAAGCCGTAGCTCATTGCGGCCCAAGGCTTTGTGAGACTTGCGAGTGTCATTCGGCAGGCTCATTGATCGGTTGCGCACGCGCATCGCGCATCGCGTCGAGCGAGGACTGGAAGGTGACATAATGGGGCAACTTGAAATGGATACAAAAGCCCGACGCTTCGACCCCTTCGGTATGATAAAGAAAGAACTCCTCTTCGGTCGCCGACCCTTTCTGAGCCCCTTTGGCATTGAGGTCCAGCGTCGCGGCAGAGATGCATTTGACCTCGTTCCAACCCAATGTCGCGCCGAACCCCAGACTCAGTCTATTGCCTTTTTTTGAGACGACCTCGGCTTGTGACACCTTCACCCGACCTGCGGAAAACGCCGTGCCCCGAGGGTGCTTGACCATGACCTCGGCCTCGGCCAGCCGCAATTCGTTCACGGTCGGGTGCGCCTGCCCATAGCCGCGCATTGCCGCGTATCCCAAGGCCAACACGCCGCCGGTTTCGGCGCGCGCAAGGCTTTGCAACGTGTGTGCGCGCTTGGCTGGAAACAGGAGCGGTTCACGCGTGACGTCCGGAATCGCCTCGCCCGTCTCTGCAACCGGGTTCGGTAGGTCAACGAGATCATTCGCCGCCTGCCACGCGCTGACAGACGGCTGATTCGCCGGGGCAGCAACGTCGGCGGGATCGACGGGAAAAGGGTCAAAGGGCGTGCCCGTCAGCACATCCGTCTCCAGCACCCGGTGCGAATAGTCCAGCGTCGGCCCCAGCACCTGACCACCCGGGATGTCCTTGAACGCCGCCGAAATGCGGCGATGGGTGAACAGCTGCGCCTGCTCGACAGGGGCGGCAACACCCAGCCGGGGTTGCGTTGTGCGCCACGCACGCAGCAAAAGGACCGCTTCGTAGAGTTCACCCCCGGTCTGTGCCAGCGCCAGCGCGGCAAGGTCTTCGTCGCAAAGCGACGCCTCGCCCATCACCCGATCGACGAGATAGGGCAAGGCCGCGCGGAGTTCGGCCACGCGTGCCGCGTCGATCCGGCCGACTCCTTCGCGAAACAGACGCTCGGACTGTTCGATCGCGCGCTCGCCTCCACGGGTTGCGACATAGGCCATCAAAGCACCTCGACATGGGTTGAACGGGGCAGACCCATCACCCGGTCACCGTCCAGCAGCAGCAGATCAAAACCCGTGGGATAGCGCAGCAGGTCCGCCCTAAGGTTCCAGAAACCCGCAGGCAACCCACCAATGGACACCTCGACGGCACCGTCCACACCGGGTCCAGTCAGGCGCAGGGTGACACCGACCCCAATGACGACACTCACGACCGCCGTCGCCCCGTCATCCGGGTAAAGATCCGACCCCACACGACACTGACGCAACAGGTCGAGGTCGGTGAGCTTGCCCAGAAAAACGTGGTCGGCCTCGGGTATCTCAACCAACCGCGCACCCGATTGGAGCACGGCTGGTATCAAAAGGGGGGAATTCGCATAAACTTGGCACTCGCGATCCAGCAGCGCTCCGATCAGCGCGCCCTCGCCGACTTCGGGCAACTGGCGTGGCAGGCCCGGACGGCTGAGCGCCCACAGGATCGCATCAAATGTCGCGTTGGCGCGTTTTTCTGCGGCGTCCGGCAGCGGGGTTTCGAGCATCAGAACGTCTCCATATCCACGCGCGTTGCCTCAACCCGGCGCAGTGTCTCGTGATCTTCGTTGGCCTGCCGAACGGCCTCCTCTTCGCAAAAGGCGTGACAGCCCTCGACGTTGACCCCTGAAGCCACAGCCAAGTCAACCAGCGCCATGGCCATCGCCGCTTCAAGGTCGCGGCCCCGGCGCATGCCGTATCCTTCGATGCCCCTTGCGCTGATATGTGCTTCGCTCATCAGCACTTCGCCCAGATGGAAGGCGGTGCCGCCCGCGGTATCGCGCATCGGCAGCATCACTAGCCCAGTGCGGCTTTGCAAAACGTCAACTGCGCCCAGATCGGCCATCAAAGGCTCTGCAAAGGCCTTCAGTCGTCCGGCATCAGTCCGCGCGAGAACCGACAAAAGCTGCGCGTGATCAGTCATCTTCGCCGCTCAGAATGCTGAATTTGACCCGTGAAGCGGCCCAGATGACCTCAGAAAACGAAATCGGCGTGCCATCGGTCAGGGCATCAATCGCCCGGATAACAGTCACGGAGAGATCGGGATGCTGGCGCAACGCCTTGGCCTCGTCGGGGCGCGCCTGACGTGACTGCAGCGTGGTTTCGGCACGGATGTAATCCTCGATCCCGTAGGACCTGTACGTTTCGGTCACCGATCCAAAGACCGCGCGGCGATCAAGAAAACCGGGGAACCGATCAACGCTGTGAAATGCAGCACCAAAGGCAATCGGCACGCCGTTGGCGTTGGTGATCCGACGCGCATGGCTAACCTGCGCGCCTGCGTCCAGAAGCAAGGCGTCTCTGACAAAGTCGGGCGCTGCGATGATGTCTGCGTCCAGAAGCTCGCGAGAGACATCAACGCCTTGTCCGTCAAGGCTTTTGCGCAACCGGGTGCGCTTTCCCAGCTCATAGTGCAGCATCTGCGGCGCGCCGACAAAGGTGCCCCGCCCCTGTTCAACGCTCAGCTTGCCCTGCTTGGCCAATGCCGCGACCGCACGGCGCACCGAATGGCGGCCCGCACCAAACCGAGCCACCAACTCCGGTTCGGTCGGAATCCGGTCGCCCGGTTGCAATTCACCGCTCAAGATGTCATCGGCAAGGGTATCGCGGATGGTGGTCCAATCCTTAGTCGTCATATCGCCTCGAATTCATTCGGATGAATTGTGGATAAGACGGCAAGATCACCATAATATGACAGTCCGCCCCGACGCTGGTTCAACTGGTCAAAAATTCTGTCCAGACCGGCCAGTGATCCGACCCGGTCGCGGTATCGTCCACCCAGACCTTGTCCACCCGGTCCGCCAGACTGGCCGAGACAAAGCAGTAGTCGATCCGCGCATCGGATCCTGCCAACGTCTTGCCCGCCGTCTCTGCATGTCCCGCCAGAACCCATGCATCCAGAAGCCCGTCCCGATTGGTCAGGCGACCGAAACGGGGCGCTATCGGGCCGATCAGAGCCGCATAATCGGGCATTTGCGCAGTAAAATTCATATCCCCCATCAAGATCACGTCCCGTGGCATCGGCGGCTCCTGTTCTTCGGTCCAACCGGCCGCTGGGTCCGGGTGGCCGCCGCACCAGGCCCCGCCCTCGGCCGGAGCGGCGGCAATGATCTGCTTGATCCGTTCGACCTGCGGCATCCTCGTGTCAGTGCACAAGTGGCTGAGATGGGCGGAATAGACACGGATCGGCCCGAGGGGCGTGTTGATCACCGCCTCCAGCATCCCCTGCTGGATCGAGTGAAACTGCCGGTCCCCCCATTTCGGCAACAGGTGGTTGCGCGAGGACAGGACGGGCCAGCGGCTCAGGATCATGGTGCCGAATTGCTTGCGCCGCGCGGTAATGCGGGCCCCATCGTCGATGCTGGCATCCATGTCGAGGTTGGCCCCAAACACCCAGTGGTGGCGCGGCAGGTGTTGGGCAAGTATTTCAGGGCCGTCCACCATACCAGAGCGCGCCCAGAACCGATCAACCTCCTGCAAGGCGATAATGTCGGCATCTTCGATCTCGGCGGCGATACGCGGCAGATTGAAGGTGCCATCCTGCCCAAGCCCGTACTGGATGTTGTAGGTCACGCATTTCATGTCTGTTCCTCCAGGACACTCAGGCTGACGTCGAGTTGGTCGTGGTTGATGTAATCGACGCCGAGGCCACACATCTTGTGGAACACCGTCCGGTCATCGCTTTCGCTGTAGCCCATCACGTCCAGACCCGCCGCCCTCGCGGCCTCAACGACTGGCGGGCACAGTTCATCCTCGGCAAGCTCGATCATGTCCGCCCCGTGCAGCGCGCGCGCTACGCCCATGTTGCGCGCAATCGACAGGGTGATCATCTGGCGCAACTCGGGGGCTGCGGCACGCATGCCCGCGCGCATCTCGGGTTTGAAGGAAAAGCAGAACGCGTGCTCGGTCATCCCGGTTTCGCGCAAGATCGCAGCGGCGGTATCGGGTGTACACCATTTGATCTCAACATAAGCCCCGGCCCCGCGCGCCCTCAGGTGGTTCATGTAGGCGTCAAAACGCGGGATGCGCTGGCCCTCGAATTCAGGCGCGAACCAGCGCCCGGCGTCGAGAGCATCGACCTGTGCGGCACGCATGTGTTCGATCAGGCCGGTGCCGTCCGTCGTGCGATCCACCGCGCGGTCATGCAGCACATACAGCACCCCATCCGCACATTCGCGCACATCGAGTTCGATAACATGGCCGCCCATGTCCAGCGCCAAATCGGCGGCAGCAAAGGTATTTTCCGGGGCCCATAGGCTTGCCCCACGATGGCAGACCAGTTTCGGCGTCATCGGCTGACTTTCGCAGTGATCAACTCGTGATCCGACAGATACGCGCCGCGCGTACTGATCGCCGGGTGAATTTCGGGGTCCGAGGCGGTTAGGCCGCGCACAAACAACCAGTCGAGTTTTTGCAGCGGATAGCGCACCGTTTTGCCGGGGGCCGCACGCGTGGTAATGCCAGCAGAGTTGCTTTGGTCCCATGAAAATCCTGCGTCGGCAAAGGCGGCGAAACTGGGTTCCACAACTGCCGGATTCTCAATCGTTTCCACACCGGTGAGGCCCGCCTGTGCAAACCCGGCGGTGTTCAGATCGCCACCGATCACGCACGGCCCATCACCGTACTCCGCTGCGATCAGGTCAAGCATGCGGCGGGTTTGCACAGCACGCCCCGCAGCGTCGCTTTCGCTTTCGTAGTGGACCGAGACAAAGGTGATCCCGCCGATCTGCACACCCATTGCCATCCGCCCGCCGATGCGGAACTGGCCGTCACTCTTGGGGGACCCGATGAACCACGCGCCCGAGTCGTCGAGCGGCAAAAGCCGCGCGTTTTCGATGGGATAGCGAGACAGGATTGCATTGCCATGCAACCCGCAATCATTGGGGACGTCACTGAAAAGGTCCGTTTCATAGGCGTCTCCCGTACCAAACTCGACAAACTCGACCCCAAAGGCATAGCCAAGGCCAAGGGCCTGTGCCAGATCGCGGGTGGTGTGCTGCTGGCCAGAACGGGCCATGCCCCAATCCACCTCAGTCGCCAGAACGATATCCGCACCGCTCGCACCCAGCAGGTCAGCGCTGTCGCCGACGCGTTTGCAGCGTTCGATGTTCCAGGCGGCTACGGTCACCTGCGCGGGCAGGTCGGCAGGCTTGGGCTGAACCACTTCGATGCTGCCGAGACAGTCCCAGGTTGTCAGATACCGGGCGTGTTCGAGCACAGAGCGTGCGCCCTTGGCGGCGGCATCGCGTTCGTCCTGAGTCGGCGGGAGCATTTGAGCCGTTGTCCTGCGGATCGGATCACGCATAGGCGGCGTCCTTCAGTGTTGCATGGGCGTCCGGAATACGCTTGCCATTCGCGTCGAACACAATCGTGTCGTGACTGTCGAATGTCAGATGCATCAGATCGCGGGGCCGCCATGTGGGCTGCGTCGTCGCCTCGATAAAGCGAAGCGTGCCCAGTGGACTGTCTGCAGTCATCATCGCCTCGCGCCCCATCGGTTCGACGCTGAGGATCGCAGCAGGCATTCCGGCCTCGCTGGCCCGCAACGCCTCGGGGCGCAGGCCGACCGTGTGGGCAGCCTCCGGCAGGGACAGGACGGTGCGATCCGCCGGGATCAGGTTGATCGGCGGCGCGCCTATGAAACCCGCAACAAACAGCGTGTCCGGCCGCAGGTACAGGTCGCCGGCGCTGCCGACCTGTTCGATCCGGCCCGCATTCATGCACATGACCCGATCCGCCATCGTCGTCGCCTCGAGCTGGTCATGGGTGACAAGGATCGTCGTTACACCAAGGTCACGGGTGATGCGTCGAATCTCGGCCCGCATGGTCAGGCGCAGCGTCGCATCGAGGTTGGATAGGGGTTCGTCCAGCAACAGCAGGTTTGGCCGCTTGATCAGCGCACGGGCCAGTGCGACGCGCTGTTGCTGCCCACCCGACAGCTCGGACGGGCGGCGCTGCAACAGGTCCGAGATTTGCACCAACTCGGCCATTTCGTGCGCGCGCGCCAGCGCATCGTCGGTCTTCTGGAAACGCGTCGGAAACAGGATGTTCTGCAGCACGCTCATGTTGGGATAAAGCGCATAGGACTGGAACACGATGCCCACATTGCGCATCCGCGCCTCCACATCATTCACGCGTGCGCCGTCGAACAAGATGTCGCCGGATGTGGGCAGATAGACTCCCGCCAGCAAGAACAGCGTCGTGGATTTGCCGCAGCCCGAAGGGCCGAGGATCGCCAGAAACTCGCCGTTCTCGATCTTGATCGACACATCGTCCACCGCAGTCGCGGTGTCCCATTCTTTACGCAGATTACTCAGTTCAACCTCAGCCATCAGCCCTTGATGCCCCCCAGTGTCATTTGCGTCAGATAGCGTTGGCAGGCGAGGTAAAGAGCCAGCGACGGGATCATGTAGAACACCGACACAGCCGCCACGAGGCCGTAGTCGACGCCCATCACATCCTCGGCCACGTAGTAAAGATAGGTGGACATCACCCAGTATGAATTGCCGGTGCGCAAGGCCGTGACGAACACGTACTCTTCCCACCCGGTGATGAAGCCCAGCACGCCAACCGCGATCAGGCCGGGGCGCACCTGCGGCAATACGACCATGTAAAACGCCTGCCTGCGCGTGGCCCCATCGGCCATGGCGGACATTTCGATGTCCCACGGCACGGCGTCAAAGAACCCCTTCATGATGAAGATGAAGAACGGCAGACCAATGGCCGTCAGCACCAGGATCGGACCGACCAGGGTGTTCAGCAACCCCACCCAGAACATCACCAGAAAGATGGGAATGGTCAGCATCCAGGGGTGAAACACCTCGATGATCAACAGCCCCTGCAGGAAGCCGTTGCGGCCCCGAAACTGGAAGCGCGAGATGTAGTAGCCCGCCAGCGTCGCCACCGTGACCTTGAGCGCGGTCGAACAGAGCGCCACGAGCAGCGAGTTGCCGAAGGCTGTCCAGACCCAGGGGAACTGCCCACCAACGGTGCCCGCACCGCGAATATCCTCGATAAGGTTGGGGTTGATCAGGAAGCGGTAATTGCTCAGGTGCAATTCTGACCCAACAACCAGCCACAGGCCCAGCACCGTCAGCGCCAGAATTCCCAAGCCAGCCCAAAGGCGGTGCAGGCTTCGCGACAGACGCACGTGCGCCACACCATAGGCAAAGACGGCAGGCACCAGCACCGCACAGGCGCGCCAGAGCACCGCCGACTCGACGCCGCCGGTGCGGGCGGAAAACGAAATCACAACCACCCAGAAAAATGGCAGAACCACCGGCACGGACACGAGCGAGAGAAACGCAATCAGGGCCGCACCCTTGATCCGCCGATGCCGCCGCGACCTTGCGGCCAGCGTGGTCCAGTCGACCGCCACCATCACTGCACCTCGATCCGGGGTCGGGTCAGCAGGCGTTTCATGTTGGTCAACCGATAAAGCAGCAACGCCGTCACCATGCCGATGACGATCAGGATCAGGGTGATCGCCGCACCATAAGCATACTGTCCTGCCCCAATTCCGGGGGCCAGTGTCTTGGTATAGGCCAGCATCGACATCGTCATGGTCGACCGCGCAGGCCCCATGATGAGAAAGATGTATTCAAAGCTGACCAGCAGCGACAGTGACTGGAACACGGTGATGTAACTCAGCGGCCAGCGCAGTGCGGGCAGCACGATATGGCGCACGATGCTAAGGCTTCTGGCCCCATCCGCGCGGGCGGCATGAAACAGGTGCTGTGGGATGGACCGGATGGCAGAGGTCAGGATCAGCATGCCAAGTGATGCCCCGATGAAGCCGTTGGCAAAGATGACAAGCGTCAGTGGCGCATCCAGCTTCATGTTGATCGGAGCCGCACCGAAAAACAGCAGGATCTGGTTCAGCAACCCACGGTCGGTCGGGTCAACAACCCAAATCCACAACAACCCATAGACCACCGATGGCGCCATGCGCGGCATCAGCCAAACAGCGCGGTAGAGCCCGCCCAACCAGTCCGGCAGAGCCGTGGTGGTCAAGGCAAGGATCAGGGCGAAAGTCACGTTGAAGATCGCCAGCGTGCACATGACGTAGACTGCAGACAGGCTGAGGGCACGATAGAATGTACCGCGTAGCTCGAACCCGAGCAGCGCCTCCGGCTCGGCCTTGACCAGTTTGTCGAACTGTTCGGTGGTGAATTCGCCCACCCTGACCGTCTGGTTCATGTCCGTGAACGCCACCACAAGATCGACAATGATCGGGATCAGCAGCAGACAGACCAGAAACAGGCTGGCAGGCCCCAGAAAGAGCAGCGCATTGGTGGCTTGGCGGATGCTGGCGGATGTCATAGGCAGGGGTGGACCGGGCAGCGCGCCGCCCGGTCCGTCCTTTGCATCAATCGAGGATGATCACGTCATCGCCCAGCTCGACTTCAAGCTCTTCGATGACCATCTCGGCCGCTTCCTCGGGGCTCATCTCGCCGGTTTCGACCGCTTGCACGCCAGTAAAGGTGATGGCGTTGTATTGGCCGATCTTGGCGTGGTTGGGCATGAACTCGGCATATTTCAGCATCGGCGTGCCCGCGATAAGCGCCCAGCCCTTCTCAACGAATTCGGGCATTGCGACCTGACCGTGGTTGATCGGCGTGTGGTTGGTGCCGACCGCATGAGCGGTGTTTGGCACGTGTTGTGAGGCCATGGCGACCAGTTGGGCGGCAAGATCCTTGTTCTCGGTATCGCCCACGACATAGACGATCGGGTGGCTGAGGTTCTTTGGTTCGCCGCCCTTTTCTCCGGCCGGGGCATGGATCCACGTCAGCTTGTCGAAATACTCATCTGAATTGCTCAGGCCAAAGGCCTCCATCTGCGCGCCGACATTCCAGATGCCGTGGAACTTGCCCAATGCATCCCCGCCACGGAACGCGGCATGGGTGCTGTCCCAGCTATAGGTCGTCATGTCGCCGGGAAGCGAGCCGTTGTCGACGCAGTATTTCAGCCAGCCGTAATAGTCGGTCAGACCCTGCTTGGTGATCTGCAACTTGGCCTCTTCATCGTTGTAGATGTCGATGCCAAAACTTGCCATGGCCATCTGGAAATCGGGGCCGACATTTGGGCGGTGCACCCAGCCGATCTTGGCAGCGCCCTTTTCCACGGTATCGGCAGCCAGATCGCACCAGTCGAACATGGTGAAGTCACCGGATTCGACACGCGCAGGCAGCGCGCTGATAAAGGACTGGTCGTACCCTGCGGCGCGCAAGATGTCGTTGTTGACAAAGAACATGCGGATTTCGGAATCCTGCGGGATGCCATAACGCTCGCCCTTGTACATCACAGATGTCCAGAGTTCCGGGATCATGTCGGCATACATCGCCTCGTTCTGGGCGATGTGGTCTTCGAGATTGGCGGCAAGGCCCGCCTCGACAAAAGATCCGATCCATTCGTGGGCGGCGACGACGATATCGGGCGTCTCGCCCACGGAATGGGCCTTGAGCAGGTCAAGCGCGTCCGCGTCAAAGCCTGCGGCATTGGTTTCGATCAGATTGATCTCTACCCGCGTATCCGACCCGGCTGCTTCGAAGGTGCGGTTCAACTGGTCGGCGGCAGCAACGATATTTCCTGCCCGCAAGGGACCGGAGCGGTCAGCGCGTGACCAAAGGTCGATGGTGATAGTATCGGAAAAGGCCGGTGCGGTGAACGCGGTGCTGGCCATCAGCACAGCGGCAACGGTTGACAAAGTGCGCGTCATGGTAACCCCCAAGGTGAATGAAATCGCACCTCGGAGTGTGACTGTTTGTGTAACGGTCCAATGTCATTCGGATGAATTTTTTTCATTTGGCACTGGGTGGCCTACGACAGAACCAAGCGCATTGGTCCTGTTTTTTTGGCATTGCGACTCGCAGCGTTGATCCACCTCCACTAAGGTGGTCCGCCGCGATAGGCGGGAAACGGAGGCGTTGGGCTGCGGGCTCCTCGCTGCTCTTCTATGTGCCGCCCGCGGACACGTGCCCGGCAGCGTTCCGTGCTGGTCAGAAACCTCCGCCGGCCCTTCATTGCCGGGTTGACCCGTTTGTTCCGGCGGCAAAGAAGTCGACGCGCCGCGCAGGCCGCCCGGGTTTTCTGTGGTCGATGCTTTTGCCGAACTGCTCGTGACGCTCGCTTTGAACGGGTCGGCAAGCGCTTGAATGAAATTTGTCAGGCTCACACTTACGGCCATGTTTTCGGGCGATGGCATTCGTTCACTAAGCTGATCATCGCTCATGAGAGGATCGCCAGCGAGGTTTTTCAAAGCCTGAGGCGGCGAGGGCCGGTCATCATCTGGCGCTGTTACGCCAACGTCCATGTCGACGTGCATTTGCGTGTCACAGGGATGATATACGGCCCCTGAACTGCTACGCCGCTTCAGCCGTATCATCATTTAAGCATGCAGTCTGACCTTTGATGCCAATTCTTGCTGGAACGACGATGCAAGCAGCGTTGGCACTGCAAGATATCTTGAATGATCCCCGGAATAAAAAACGCTGTCGTATTCGAAAAAAGGATGGCTTGATCAAGCATTGGGCACCGCACAAAAGCGTGACCGGTCCGGACTGCGGGGTCTGCATGGTAACTTTCCCCCAAGCGCTATATGGTGTTGCTCTTGTGCCCGAGGAAATGTGTATCTGTGCCCCCGCTCGAAGACCTAGTTGCCTGCCCCCATTGCGACACCTTGCATGTCAACGCCGCCTTGACCGAAGGCGCGCGCGCCCACTGTGCACAATGCGGTGCCGTAATGAACCGTGAGCGCGCTTCGTCGATCGCGAGTGTGCTCAGCCTGGCGTTGGCATCCTTTGTTCTGATGATCGCAGCCGTCAGCTTTCCATTTCTGGACTTGTCGGTCAGCGGGCAGGCCAACAGCACCACGGTCTTGTCAGCGGTAATGGCATTTTCGGACACGTTTACGATGCCGCTTGCCGTTGCGGTTGCCGGATTCATTGTCCTTTTGCCGCTGCTGCGGCTGGGGGCGATCATCACGGCTGTCACGCCGCTGGTGCTGAACCGAAGACCACGGGCGCTTTCGCGGCAATCCTTTGCACTGGCCGAACGGCTTCGGCCCTGGTCGATGGCTGAAATCTTTATCGTGGGCACATCCGTGGCGCTGGTAAAGGTCGCGGGACTTGCCACCATCTCATTCGGCCCGGCATTCTGGGCCTTTACCGTTCTTGTGATCCTGACCTTCTTTCAGGACACGCTGATCTGCAGGTATTCGATTTGGCGCATGCTGGACACATCGAAGGGCTGACGACCGCCCGCGAGGCCGGGCTGATCGGATGCCACCATTGCGGACAGGTGCACGTGCAAACGGACGTGCGCTGCAGGCGGTGCGATTCCGTCCTGCACAGCCGCAAACCCGACAGCCTGCAAAAGGTCTGGGCGTGGTTGATCGCGGGCATCATCACCTTTATCCCGGCCAACATCTATCCGATGCTGATCACCAATACCCTGGTCGAAAATTCCCAAAGCACGATCATCGGCGGTGTCGTTGACCTGATCCATTACGGGTCCTTTGGGATTGCAGCCATCGTCTTTGTCGCTTCGATCGTGATCCCGGTCTGGAAGTTCGCCGCCATCGCGTACCTCGCGATCTCGGTGCAACGCAAATCCGCTCTGAAAAAGCACCAAAGGCACCGCCTGTTCGAGGCGGTGGAGTTCATTGGCCGATGGTCGATGATCGACGTTTTCGTAGTGGCGATCCTGTCCGCATTGGTCCAGCTTGACGCGGTGGCGTCGATCAATCCCGGGATCGCCGCCGCCAATTTTGCTTTGTCGGTTGTGTTTACCATGCTTTCCGCTCAGAGCTTTGACCCCCGGATGATCTGGGACGCAAACAGGGTTGATCCCGAATGACTGACACTCCGACACCCGCGCCACTTGACGTGCGCACACCCGACGCCGGGCCGGGCCGCTTTTCGTGGATTTGGATTGTTCCGGTTCTGGCGCTGATCGTCATCCTGTCCGTCGCCTATCGCACCTATCAGGATCGCGGCGTACTGATCGAAATCACCTTTGAAAACGGATCAGGCATCACCAAAGAAACGGTGATCAAGTACCGCGACATAAACGTCGGTCTGGTCGAAAAAGTGGACTTTACCGACGATCTTGAAGTTGTCGTCGTCCACGCCCGCATGGATCAGGGCATTGTGCCTTACCTTGACGACGACGCACAGTTCTGGGTCGTGCGGCCCGACGTGACGCTGCGCGGTGTTACTGGCCTCGATACCGTTCTGTCGGGAGTCTATATCGCCGGCAAATGGGATCGCGAGGCTGAATCTGCGCAAGACAGCTTTACCGGACTGGAAACGGCCCCGCTGCTCGCCTCGAACGAGGAAGGCGTTGAAATCCTGTTCCGAGCACCCAGTGGCGTGTCCCTTGCGCGCGGCGCGCCGATCCTGCACCGGGGGCTGAAGGTCGGCTTTATCGACAACCCGGTCATCAACCCCGATGGACCCGGCGTCATCGCCGCAGCCTTTATCCAACAGGAATACGTCCGCTACGTCACCACCAATACGCGCTTTTGGGACACGTCTGGGTTCAGCGTGTCCGTTGGCGCAAGCGGTCTGGCCCTGAACGTGGACAGCATTGCGTCGCTGATCGAAGGCGGGATCGCTTTTGACACGGTTGTGTCGGGCGGGGACCCGATAGGCCAGACCCCTGGGCCGGATGTCTTTGACATCTTTGACAGCGAAACAGCCGCCCGCGAAAGCCTGTTCGAACGCCCCGACACGGCGGTCCTGCGGGTCGGCATCCTGTTCGATGAGTCGGTCAACGGGCTGGCCGCCGGATCCGCGGTGAAATTCCGTGGAGTTCGTGTGGGCGAGGTCAGCGCGATCAACGCGATCGTGGTAGACGACGCGACTGGCCCCACCGTGCGCCTGCGTACAACGCTGGAACTGTCGCCGACCCGCATCGGGATTGGCGAAGACGCGTCACAAGAGGATGCGCTGACCATTCTGGCCGACTTCGTGGCACAGGGGCTGCGGGCTCGGCTGGTGACGGGCAATCTGCTTACGGGCGCGCTGGATATCGAGTTGATCGAAGTTGCGGACGCGCCCGAAGCGGCGCTGGACGTTGCGCGCGACCCCTTCCCGATTATCCCGACCACCGATTCCGAAATATCCGACGTCGCCGCCACAGCCGAAGGGGTTCTGTCGCGCATCAATGACCTGCCGATCGAGGAGTTGATGCAGGGGGCCATCGACCTGATGGCCAGCATCGAAACGCTGGCCACGGACGGCGACCTGCGCGCCGCGCCCGAAGAATTGTTGGCGATTTTGGCGGATGTCCGCGCCATCATCGGCTCGGAAGGGGTGCAGAACACACCCGAGGCGTTGCAATCCACGCTGGCGGGTATCGAACAGGTCGTGGCCGATATCGCCGTGATCGTGGATGATGCGGCCCAAGCCGATCTGGTCGGTGCGATCCGTACGACGCTTGAAACCACGGACACGTTCGTCGCGGGCCTGGATGAAACTACATCTGCCCTGCCACAGGTCATCGCCGAAATCGAGGCGCTGGCCGCCAAGACCAACGCCCTTGAGCTTGAGGCCCTGCTTGAACAGACGACCGCAACCCTGACCAGCATCGACGCGCTTGTCGCCAGCGACGACGTGGCCGCCCTGCCCGGCAGCGTGAACGAAGCACTGGACGAAGTGCGCACGCTGGTCGCGGATGTCCGCACAGGGGGCGCGGTCGAGAACCTGAATGCGGCCCTTGCGGCCACCAGCAACGCCGCCCGTTCGGTCGAGACTTCGGTACAGGACCTGCCCGAACTTACGGAGCGTGCGATGGATCTGGTTACCCAGTTGCAGACCGCCACAGAAAACCTGCCTCAGATCACCGCCGAAATCGAAGCGCTGGCAAGAAAGGCAAATGCGGTCGAGGTCGATGCGCTGATCACCCAGGCCACTTCTACGCTGGATGGGATCGAAACCTTCATTTCGGCGCAGGACACAAAGGACTTGCCCGCCACGATCAACGCGTCACTGCGTGAAATCGACCTGCTCTTGTCCGAAGTCCGCGAAGGCGGCGCGGTGGAAAACGTGAACGCGGCCCTCGCCTCTGCCTCGCAAGCCGCGCAAGCGATAGAAACGGCGGCCGAAGGACTGCCCGCCCTGTCGACGCAGGCGACGCGGCTGGCCAATACCCTTAACAGCGTGGCTGCCGTCTATGGTGATCGCGGGCGCTTTGTCACGGATACTGCTGCCACGTTGCGGGATATTCAGGCCGCCGCTGACGCGGTGACCGCGCTGGCCCGCGCGATCCAGCGCAACCCAAGCTCTCTTTTGACAGGACGATAAATCCGATGATGAAGCCATTTCTGCTGGCACTGGTTGCCACCGCTGCTCTTGCCGCATGTTCGGGGCCGACCAACCGCGTCGATCTGGTACCGCTGCAATCGGACCTGCGGCGGAATGCCAGTGTCAGTTCCGTCATGGTGCGCACCGTTTCGCTGCCAACCTATGCAGCCGCCGAAGAAATCGCGATCCAAAGCCCGGAAGGCGTGATCGTGACCGAGGGCGACATCCTGTGGGCCGATCTGCCCGATCGCGCCGCGACGCTGACGATCACGCGGCACCTGAACTCCATTCTGTCTGCCGTTGTCGGGCCGGACCCTTGGCCATTTGTCGACCTGCCCGACGCCGTGGTCGAGGTGCGCGTGGAGGAGATGATTGCGGGTGGCGACGGGGTGTTCCGCCTGCGCGGGCAATATTTCGTCGGCGGCGATGCGGCACGCTTCCGCAACACGGTGCAAAGCTTTAGCTATACGAGTCCCCTGGCAGAACCCGGCTTTGGGTCGGTCGCCGCAGCGCAATCGCAGGTCCTGCTGGCCCTGTCAGAAGATATCGCGCGGACCCTGTCCCGGTAAACCCGTCCGTCTTGCACGTCTGTTTCGGCGCACAGTGAACAGAAAAGGCCCGAAGGATATACCTTCGGGCCTTTGTTGTCCTTGCACTGGACAAAACGAACTACTGCCAGCCCACCTCGTTAAAGATTTTTTGCGCTGTGGCGATATTCTTGGCCACGGCACTCAGATCGACATCATCAGGCTTGAACAGACCCAATGCCGCGACCGAAGGGCTGAGCCCGACACCGGGCACCGCCGGGTATTCATCGTTCCCAGCCGAAAAATATTGCTGCGCCTGATCGCTGGCGAGGTATTCCAGAAAGCGCACCGCATTGTCGCGGTTCGGCGCGTTGGCCGCCACACCGCCGCCTGACAGGTTCATATGCGCGCCTTCGGCGTTCTGGGATGGAAACACCCAGCCGATACCGGCGCGCGCGTCCGCAGGCAGCCCGTCGACTTCCGTGCGGATAGAGCGAGCGAAATAATAGGTGTTCGAGATCGAGATGTCGCATTCACCCGACACGAGGCCCCGCAACTGATCGGTATCACCGCCCTGGGGCTTGCGGGCAAAGTTGTTCACCACACCCTGCGCCCAGTCGCGCGCTGCGTCTTCGCCTACATGTTCGATGACCGAGGCCAGCAATGTTTGCGAGTATTCGTTGGTAGAGGAGCGGTGGCAGACCATCCCCTCATAGGCAGGGTCGGCAAGGGCTGTATAGGTCTGGGGCGGGTTGGATACGCGGGTCTTGTCGTAAAAGATGATGCGTGCGCGTTGGCTGAACCCGAACCACTGGTTTTCGCTGTCCTGCAGATAGCCGGGGATGCGCGCCTCAAGCACGTCGCTGTCCACCGATTGCAGCACACCGGCCTCTTTGGCCCGCTCAAGGCGCGAGGTGTCCACGGTCAGCAGGATGTCGGCGGGCGAGTTTGCCCCTTCGGCCTGCATCCGGGCGATCAACTCATCCGCGTTGCCTTCGATCCGGTTGATGGTGATGCCGGTGGCTTCGGTGAAATCGGAATAAAGTCGCTCGTCCGTGTCGTAATGGCGCGAGGAATAAAGGTTCAGCTCACCTTCGGCTACGGCGGCAAGGGGGCCAAAGGCCACAAATGTCGTGGCAAATACAGCGGTCAGGAAAGGATTGGGGCGTGACATGGTGACTCCTGGTCGATTTGTTTACAAAAACACTCAGATACTATTTTGCCGCGCGCCGCAAGTATCCTTATCGTTTTAGTCGGAATTAATTTCGACCCTCGGCATTACCCTGCCTACCGTCAGGATTCGCCTTTGAAATCAACGTGGATATGGTTGCCATCGGGGTCCCAGACGTTGAACGCAGTAACACCAAGTTCGGCGATCCCCGTCTTGCGAAAGGTCTCGCCGCGCGCGGCCAGACGCGACTCAAACGTCTCAGCCCCCGTCGCCGTCAGCGCGAAATGCTCAAGCTTCAGCGCGGTTTCGGACCCTGTGCCGGGATCGCCGTCGATGCCCACCAGATGCACCACCGCCGCATCCCCCGCATAAAGCCATGCCCCCGGAAAGCCGAAATCGGGCCGCGGCCCGTTGTGGAGGCCCAGAACATCCACGTACCAGTCAATCATTTGATCCAGTTGAGTGGTGCGCAGGTTGACGTGATCTAGGCGGTTGATCTGCATGATGTGGGTCCTTGTGCCAGTGCGTCCCATCATCACAGGTGCGCCGGTGCGGGTCAAATCAGGGGGCGTCAACGCCCGGATGCAGCAACTCCAGCAGGTCGGAAAATGGCACATCCGGTTCTTGCAGCCGCGCACGCATCGCCCAGATCGCGCTCTTTCGGCTGTCCTTCAATCTACCGGACATGGCGTGGAACTTGGCCTCAACCTCCGCAAGGGCCATGGGGCTTTCAGGCCCGCCACGCGCATGCACATCACCGGACTCGACCACGCGGCCGTCGTTCAGGGTCAGCCTGACATCCGACCATCGCCCGAGGGGGAAACGGGACGAATGGCGCGCGTCTTCGGCAATGGTGATGCGGGGCAGGATGGCGGCGACAGCCGCGTCCTGCAGTCCCGCGCCCGACACGTGCTCAGGACCGATGCGCCCGTGCACCAGCCGAGCAGCCAGCGCAAAGGCAAGACTGTATTGCGCCTGCGATGTGGTATCGGGAATGCCAGGAAAAAGCTCAGCGGCCTGAGCAAAGGTGTTCACCCGGACCGCGGTGACGTCATCAGCGGTGAGGCCATGCGCATCGACCAGCGCGCCAAGCGCATCCAGCGCCGCATGGGCCCAGCGGCAGATCGGATAGGGTTTGATGTAGTTCTGCGTGATCGTCCAGTTCTGACCCAGATCGGACCAATGCGGCGCGGCCTCCGGGGCCTCGACCGTGATGGCGGGCGCGCCTTCGAACCCATCTTGGGCCATCAGCGTCGCCATGCAGCCCACCAGCGCGCCCATGCCCGAGCCGTCATGCAGCATTGTGGGGGTGGCGATTTCGCGCATCATCTGGCTGCGCGGTCCGTGATATTCGGCAATGCCAAGGGCGTGGCGCAACATTGTCCGGTCCATATCCCGCATCCGGCAGCCAAGCGCCGCAACGCCAAGGGCGTTCCAGGCCCCCGAGGTGTGATAGTCGCTGACCGTGGCATGCAGCGTGATCGCGGCGCGCGCGGCCACTTCATAGGACATCGCCAACGAAATCAGCGCCTCCCGCGCCGTCAGGTCCGGCATGTGTTCCGCAAAGGCGCACAAAGCAGGCACGACAGCACAGCCAATATGTCCCTTGGTCGGGTTGTAGCCGTCATGGGCATCAAGGTTGTCGATCTGAGTGGCTAGCGCAAAGGCCGCACCGGGGATCGAGGTGCTGCGCCCGTCGAACAGCAGCGTGGCACTGTCGCCGACTTGCCCGGCTCTCAGAAAGCGCACCGCATGATCACGCGCGATGCGCCCGGATTGCAGATCGGCCGCCCCTGCCCCGACGCCAAGCGTGTCGATCAGCAGAGTCGCGGCCATATCCAGCGCATCGTTCGGCACCGAACAGGGACCAAGGGTGAAGCGTGCGATATCCGTGAAATCCATGGGCGTCCTGAAGGGTATGGGCCTTTGCCTCAGCCTTCAGCGCGCGCGGCACTTGTGCTGTTCGTTTCACGACATCCCACGCGCCCGTCTGCGACGCCTAGCCACGCATGGTCCGCAATACGGCCAGTGTTGCGGCCACCAGCGGGTCATGGGTGTCTTGCAGGATCTCGTTGCGGTCGAACCGTTCCGGGTGTTTGTTCACGGTGGCCCGCAGCGCGTGGCCAAAGGCCTGACGTAATTCGGTGCCGATGTTGAACTTGCAGATGTTGGTGGTCGTCGCCAGAAGAAGGCGCTGCGCCGCAGGCACGCCAGAGCCACCGTGGATCACCAGCGCCACATCCGTCAGCGCCTGAATGGCCGCGATGCGGTCCATGTCCAGCCCGCCGGTCTGGTCGGTCTGCAGATGCACATTGCCCACCGAGACCGCCATTGCATCCACGCCCGTTTCTCGGGCAAACGCCTGCGCTTCCTCCGGGTCGGTCCCGGCAGAGGCTTGACCTTGCGCATACCCGACGAACCCAATCTCGCCCTCGCAAGACACGCCTGCGGCATGGGCCATCTGCACAATGGCCGCCGTTTCGTCGATGTTCTGGGCCAAGGACTTGCGCGACCCATCAAACATGACCGAGGTAAAACCAGCCTCGATCGCCTGTCTGCATTCCTCAAGCGAATAGCCGTGATCCAGATGCGCAACCACCGGAACCGACGCGCCCTCGGCCAGATGGCGGAACATGGCGCCCAGCACGGGCAGTGGGATATGCGCCCGGCACCCTGGCCCTGCTTGCAGAACGACCGGGCAGCCCTCGGACTCGGCCGCCGCCACATAGGCGCGCATGTCCTCCCAGCCCAGACAGACCAGCCCGGCCACGGCGTATCCGTCGGCCCGCGCGGGGGCCAGCACTTCGGCCAGAGTGGCAAGGGTCATTTGAACTTGGCAATCATGTCCTTGATCCCCGGAATGGTTTCTATCTGATCCGCGTGCGAAGGCTGAAAAAATTGCACAAGGCTGCGTTGGCTCAGCCCGCCCAGAATGGTGAAGTAATACATCTCGTATCCCGGCAGCACGGCACAAGGGTGATAACCCGCATCCAGACAAATCGTAGAGCCGTCGACGATGTGATAGGCATCGCCCGCTTTGCCCTCTTCGCGCTGCAACATCTGCACACCGCTGCCGTGGCTTGGACGAAAGCGGAAGTTATAGGTTTCGTCGTGGCGTGTTTCGACGGGAAGCCGGTCGGTGTCATGCTTGTGGCTTGGAAAGCCCGACCATCCGCCCTGCCCCACGGTGAACAGTTCCGACACCAGCAAGCGACCCACCCTGTCGTGATACTTGGTGCCAAGGATATGCTTGATCTTGCGGTGGGTTTTCGTATCGTCCGAGCCGTATTGCACAAGATCCAGTTCATCCGAACGCACGGCGAATGGATCAAGCACTTTGTCATACCGCGCGCCTGCAACGAACACCTCTGCCGTGTCTGATGTACACGCCATCTCGGCCCGCGCCCCGGTCGGTACATAGACCCCCTCCGGCTCACCATCCCAGACATCGACGCCGCGCCCGCCGATGGCGGTTGCCTTGAACCCCTCCACGCTGACATCCACGGTCCCGGTGGCAGGCACGACGCAGGTCTCGTAACCCTGCACGCGATATTCGAACGCCTGTCCCTTGGTCAGCTTGACGATGTTGAAATAGGTCAGCGGCACCGTCGGGTCATCGACATCCACGATAGGTTTGTTCCGGTTGTCATAAGGGGCGATGTGCATGGGCGGACCTTTCTAAATGGGCTGTGTTGGGCCGGGGTGTTCGGCAAGGAAGGCGGTCAACTCTTCGGCGTCCGGCATGGCGGGGGCGCAGCCCGGTTTGCTGACGGTGATGGCGGCGCAGGCCGATCCGCGCAGAAGTGCGGGTTGAACCTCCAGACCCAGCGCGATGCCAGTCAACAGCCCCGCCATGAACGCATCGCCCGCCCCGACCGGCTTGACGGCGGTGACGGGGTAAGTGCCCGTCGTGATTTGCTTGCCATCGGCAAAGGTGATTGCCCCGTCTTCGCCCCGCTTGTAAATCACGAGCGTGGCAGAGGTTTCGGACAGGTGGCGCGCCTTTGCCAAACCCTTTTCCATGCCGCCGGCCATGAATCCGAACTCCTCATCATTCCCGACGATCATGTCCGACGCCGCTGCCGCACGGCTGAGCACATCCGACGCCACCTGTGGCGAGGGCCAGGAATAGGGGCGGTAATCCACATCAAAGATGATCGGCAGGCCCACTGCCTTGGCCAGATCAAAGGCTCGGAATGCGGCACTTCGCGAGGGTTCAGCCGCAAAGACGGTGCCCGCGGTGATCAAAGCGCCAAAGCGGGCATAATCGACCGCCTCGACATCCGCCTCTGTCATCTGAAAATCCGCCGCGCCGTTGCGATAGATGACGTTGCGGTGTCCCTCCAGAACGCTTTCGTAAAATGCCAGCGAGTTGCGCGCTTCGCCGCCCACCCGTTTGACATAGGTGGTGTCGACCCCGTAATGGCCCAGACGTGTTGTGCAATAGCTGCCCACCGCATCGTCGGACACGGACGTGACAAGGGCTGCCTTGCCCCCAAGCTTGCAGATGCCAGCGCCGATGTTGGCCGCCGAACCGCCCAGATCGACGCTCAGCCGCTCCGCATCCTCGGCCCGCACGCCCACGTCCGTGAAAAAGTCGATGCCCGCGCGCCCCACAATGACGAAAGTGTTGGCCTTGATCCCGTCCATGAGGACCATGATGCGCATCCTTTCGCGTTCAAGGCGATTCCCAGCAAACCGCAGATGCCGACCACAGCCCTTGCCTTGGTACAATCGCCCGCGGCGCAAGATTCGACGTTGACCCGTAACAAATGATAACGATAACAACCTCGCAATCTGTTGCAACACAATATCAAAGGGTCGCGGATGTCTGAAATCGGGATCGGCATTGTCGGCGGCGGCTATATGGGCAAGGCGCACAGCGTCGCATTTGGTGCTGTGGCCTCTGTTTTCGACACAGCCCTACGCCCGCGTCTGGAGATGATCTGCGCAAGCACGCCTGCATCAGCCGAACGCTACCGCGCCGCCTATGGCTTTGCCAGCGCGACCGGGGACTGGCGCGCGTTGGTGGAAAACCCAAAGGTGGAGGCGGTTGTGATCGCCTCGCCACAGGACACGCACCGCGACATCGCGCTGGCCGCATTTGCGCTTGGCAAGCCGGTGTTGTGCGAAAAGCCGCTGGCCGAAACTTCGGAACATGCCCGCGAGATGGTGGCTGCTGCCGAAGCCGCCGGCGTGGCCAACATGATCGGCTTCAATTATATCCGGACGCCCGCGACGCAATATGCACGCGTGTTGCTGGCCGAAGGGCGCATCGGCTCCGTCACCTCCTTTCGAGGCGAGATGACCGAGGATTTTCTGTCGGACCCTGAAACACCCGCCAACTGGCGCACCAGCGGGGATGCGTTCGGCTGCATGGGCGATCTGGCCCCACACCCGATCAACTGTGCACACGCGCTGATGGGGCCTATCACGGCGGTGTCCGCGCTGGTCGAGACAGTCCACGCCAATCGCGGCGGGGTGGCCGTGACAAATGACGATCAGGCCTACCTTACCCTGCGCTTTGCTTCCGGCGCGCATGGCTCGATTTTTGTCAGCCGCGTCGCGACCGGGCGCAAAATGGGCTATGCCTATGATATATATGGCACAAAGGGCGCGATCCGCTTCGATGGAGAGGATCAGAACGCCCTTTGGCTTTACCTTGCCGAGGGGCCGGAGGCCGAGCGAGGCTTTCGCAAGATCCTGACGGGGCCTGCGCATCCCGACTTTCTGCCCTTTTGTCAGGGACCGGGTCATGGCACCGGCTATCAGGACCAGATCATCATCGAGGCCAAGGATTTCCTGACCGCGATCCACACCGGACAACCCGTCTGGCCCACATTCGCCGAAGGTCTGGCCGTCAGTCAGGTGGTTGAGGCCAGCCTTGCATCGTCGCGCACGGGCGCCTGGGTGAGCGTGGCTGACTTTTGAAAAGGCATGATCATGATCAAGATCGCTAACGCCCCTTGTTCATGGGGTGTCGAATTCGCGGACGATCCGCGCAATCCCGACTGGCGGCGCGTATTGCAGGAAAACGCGCAAGCCGGTTATGGCGGGATCGAACTGGGTCCCATCGGCTTTATGCCCGAGGACCCGGGCCCGTTGCGCGCGGCACTGGACGAGTTCAAACAAGAACTGGTGGGCGGAGTGGTGTTCCGCCCTTTTCACGACCCCGCCAAATGGGACGAAGTGATGGATGCCAGCCTGCGCACGTGCAAGGCACTGGTCGCCCATGGCGCGCAACATCTGGTGCTGATCGACTCTATTTCCGAGCGCCGCGCACCCACTGCAGGCCGCGCGACCGAGGCCGAGCAGATGGACGATTCCGAATGGTCCGCCTTTCGCGACCGGGTCGCGACCGTGGCGCGAATGGGGACCGAGGAATACGGGCTGACCGTGGGCATCCACGCCCATGCCGCCGGGTTCATCGACTTCGAACCCGAGCTGGAGCATCTGCTGGACGAAGTCGACGCAAGCATCCTGAACATCTGTTTCGACACCGGGCATCATTCCTATGCAGGTTTCGATCCCGTCGCCTTCATGCGCCGTCACATCGGGCGCATCAGTTACATGCATTTCAAGGATATCGACCCGGCGGTAAAGGCGGACGTGATCGCCAGCCGCACGGGGTTCTATGACGCCTGTGCCCAAGGGATTTTCTGCAATCTGGGCGAGGGGGACGTGGATTTTGCCAGCGTCCGCCAGATTTTGCTGGATTACGGGTTTCAGGGCTGGTGCACGGTGGAACAGGATTGCGACCCTGCAGACGACACATCCCCGCTGGCGGACGCGCGGGCGAACCGGGACTACTTGCGCTCTATCGGATTTTGACAGGATCGGTGGGCTGAATCCCACCCTACGGGAGACGTAACATGACCAAGCTGCAATGGGGAATGATCGGCGGGGGCGAGGGCAGCCAGATCGGCCCGGCCCACCGCCTGGGCGCACGTCTGGACGGTTTGTTCGACTTCACCGCAGGCGCGCTGGATCACCGTCCCGAAGAGGGGCGCGCCTTCGGCAAGACCCTTGGTCTGGCCGATCGCGCCTATGGCTCGTGGCAAGAGATGCTTGAGGGCGAGAGCGCGCGGGCCGACCGCATTGATCTGGTCACCGTAGCCACCCCCAACGCCACCCATTACCAGATCACCAAGGCCTATCTGCAAGCCGGGTTCAATGTACTCTGTGAAAAGCCCATGACAATGAGCGTCGAAGAAGGCGAAGAGATTGTCGCCATTGCGCGCGAGACCGGCAATATCTGTGCGGTCAACTACGGCTATTCCGGCTATTCGCTGGTCCGCCACATGCGCGCGATGGTCGCGCGTGGGGACATTGGCAAGGTGCGCCTTGTGGTTGCCGAATTCGCCCATGGTCACCATGCCGATGCCGCCGACGCCGACAACCCGCGAGTGCGCTGGCGCTATGATCCCGCACAGGCAGGTGTTTCAGCCCAGTTCGCCGATTGCGGCATTCATGCGCTGCACATGGCCAGTTTCGTCACGGGGCAAGAGGTGACGAACCTGTCCGCTGACACCGTGTCCTGCATCGCCTCGCGTACGCTGGAGGACGACGCGATGGTCAACTTCCGCATGGATGGCGGGGCGGTCGGGCGGCTCTGGACCTCGTCCGTGGCCATCGGGCGGCAACATGGGCTGGGCCTTCAGGTGTTCGGCGAAACAGGTGGGCTGCGCTGGAGCCAGGAACAGCCCAACCAGCTGTACTATATGCCACTGGGACAGCGCCTTCAGGTGATCGAGCGGGGCGAGGTGGGCCTGTCCCCCGAAGCCGACCGCACCAGCCGGGTCACCATCGGCCATGCGGAAGGGATGCCGCTGGCCTTTGCGAACATCTACGCAGATCTGGCCGAGGCAATCCGCGCGCGCAAGGAAGGTCGCGCGATGGACCCTGCCGCCAACCTCTACCCGCGCGCCGAAGACGGCTTGCGCTCGATGGCGGCCGTGCATGCGGTGGCGCAGTCAGGCAAGCAGGATGGTGCTTGGCTGGACGCAAGGCCGCCAATGTTTCGCTAGGCTCAAACCTCGGAAACACCTATGTATTCGGACAATGCAACGGTGCCCTTGCGCCCTCTGATCGAACCCGTGCTCATCGGCGTCCACGCCTTTGGGTCGACGCTTGGCTGACCCGCCCTGTCAAGAAGCCGCTGGGACACGACAAGGCCCGCGTCCGTTTTCTTGGCCGCCTCTTGCAAACGTGCGGCAATGTTCACCGTATCACCCAGAACCGTAAACTCCATGCGATCCGGCGTCCCGACAGCCCCCGCGAACACATCACCGCAATGAACGCCTATCGTGACCTCGATGTCTGGCTGGCCGCGGACGCGCCGTTCTGTGTTCAAGGTGGCAATCCGCTCGCGTATGGCGATGGCACATAGCAGGCCGCTCCTTTCACTGCCCGATTGCCGGTCGGGCACGCCAAAGACACACATGACCGCATCGCCGATGAACTTGTCGACAATGCCCCGATGCGCGTCGACCTCGCGCGAAACGATCGACCTGAATTCACTCAGAAACGCGCCCAACTCGGCAGGCGTCAACTGTTCGGACAGGCCCGTAAACCCCCGAATATCAACGAACAGCACTGTAGCGTTCTGCTGCTGGCCAGAGGCAAGTGCATCTATCCCCTGATCAGCGACAACGCTTGCGACCCGGTCCGGCAGGTAGCGCGACAGGTTCGCAGTCTTGTTGGCCGCGACGATGGCGGCTTCGAGCGTCTTGCGCCGCCGCACCACAGCCAACAGGCTCAGGCTGGTCGCTATGGCGAGAAACCCCCAGCGGGCGACGTTCTGGACCGTACCGAAAAAGAAATTTGGATCGGTGGCTGTTGCCGCCTTGAATGCGCCGCTTTCGATCCCGGTCTCTATGACCAGCGAGAACACGGCCCACGTTCCCGCAAAGCTGATAAACGCGACAAGCGTCGGGCCAACCGTGTAGCGCATCGTGGCAAGGATCAGGATCGAGAAGATAAAGACAAAGCCCGGTATCGCACCATGAAATGCCAGCGGAGACCCGGTGATCCGCAAGGCAAACCCGATCAGCAAGGCCAGAGAAATTCCGTCAATCGCGGTAAAGACCAAACTCACCCAAGGGATAAAGAACCGTTTGAGGGCAAACACCGCAGATGCCATCGAAACAACCGCATAGGACAGCAGGTACGTCAGAACCACCGGGGCCACGGGCAGTTCGATGCCGCCAGCAGCGACAAATATCACAAAAGCTATGCTGATGATGATCAGTCTGGCAAAGGCCGACACCATCTGTGCCTCGCGTTCGGCGGCCAGCACCAGATGTTTCATGAGCATCCAATCGGATTGCGTCGACCGGCGTCAGGTGAGGGCAATGGCGGGTGCGATTGGTCAGGTTGGCGCGCGGCACTGGTGGTGTGCGCGTTGATACGCGCGATTTCGTTAGCATGACATTGATCAGACGGGTTTGCCCGCACAGCGTTGCCGCCCGTGCCATGCACTGTGCAGTGACTACTGGCGATCATCATATTTCGACCAGTCGATCCGCGTGAATTGCCACTGCGCAAGCGCGCCCAGCCCAAGCACAAGAACCGCCCAGAACATCGCGCCCATATAAAGTTCAAAACATCCCCAGGCCACGCAGACTGCCACAGTCAGATGACGTCGCCATGCTGGTGCAAAGAACGGATGATCGAGGTCGACCAGCTTGTGCATGGTGCGTGTCCTGACGTGTGCGTTGGTATCAATATCACGCGGCAGTCAGGATCACGGTTTGGGTGGCTTTGTCAAACGCAGGTGCGTCAGGACGACACCGCAACGGTGCCATCTTCGATCCAGCCGTCCAGTACATTCAGGGCTGCGTCGGCAAACTCAGCATCGTTGATGTGGCAGTCCAGCATCGACAGCTTGATGGGGTCCGTCACCGCCTTGCCCATCTCGTCCACCATCGCGGCCAAGGCCTCAGGATCGTGGGCCGCGTCGCCCTCGCGGTCCCATTCCTCGACTCCACCTTTGGGCATCAGCACATGCACCGGACCCTTGGCCGTTTCCAGCCGCGCAACCACGTCCCGCACCAGCGCGCGCCGTTCATTCCCGCTGAGGGCTGAGGATTTGATCAGCCGGTTGTGCGCGTGAAAGGGGCGGTCGGCAAACTGGGCCGGAATGTCCTGCCAACCGGCAAAGTCGATCAGGTCGGCACAGCCCGGTGCCACGATCTGTGGCGTGCCCGTTGCGCCGGCGCCTTTCAACCGGTCGGGGCCTGAGTTGACGACTGATCCGACCATCAGGTTGCTGATCTCAGGCAGTGCAAAGTCCATCACAGCGGCGAAATAGCCTTGCCGTGCCAGCGCCTCGAACGCCATGCCGCCCATGCCCGTGGCATGGAACACCGCCACTTCAAAACCGCGCTCGTTCAACGGTTCGCGCAGAAGCTTCATGTAGGACAGGCAGGACGAGCCAAGGCTGGTCATCCCGATCACGGGCCGCGTTGCACGGGGGGGGTCAACCGCCTTTGCCGCACCCAAAACCGCACCCGCCGCCTGTGAAAGCGACGACTTGCAGACCGAATTCAGACCATAAAGCCCCCCGGCCCAGAGGATCATCTGGATGTCGGGCGACAACCGGTCCGGCGAAATCAGCGGAGAGAAGGAGACGGTCGAGACGATGTATTTCGGCACCCCCATCGGCAGCGCCTGCGCACAATCCAGTGCAAGGTCGGTGCCCATGGTCCCCCCAAGCGCGATCATCCCGTCGATGCGCCCCGCGCTGTGCAGTTGCGTACACAGCAGCGCCGCACCCCGCGCCATGATCTGCATCGCCGTGTTTTCGTCATCGCTATCTATTGCGGCCTTGATAGACGACCCCGCCGCCTCGGCCACTTCATGTTTGGAAATGTCGGTGGGCCGTGACGGGTCGCCCAGCACGCTCACATCCATGCTCAGCACCGCGCCGCCGTGGGCGCGGATACGATCAGCCACGTAATGCAGTTCCTCATCCTTGGTGTCGTAGGTGCCGATGATCAGGATCGTCTTGGTCATAGCTGTATCCACGCGGTCTTGAGGTTGCGGAACTTGTCGAGTGCGTGGGGGGACTTGTCATGCCCGTTGCCCGATTGTCCGACCCCGGCCAAGGGGACAGAGATGTCGGAGCCGCCATAGGTGTTCACGTGCACCACCCCGGCGCGCAGGCGCGACACCATCCGGTGTGCACGACTGATATCGCGGGTAAAGACGGCTGCGGACAGGCCGTATGAGGTGCCGTTGGCAAGGGCCACCGCCTCGTCCTCGGTGTCAAAGGGCTGCACGGCCAGAACGGGGCCGAAGATTTCGTGCTGCACGAGGGCGCTGGATTGGGGCGCGTTGTCGAACAGGGTCGGCCCGATGTAGTAGCCGCCCGTCTCGGCGGCGATCCTCGTGCCGCCCATGCGCAGCTCCGCGCCCTCTGCGATGGCCTTGTCGCAGGCGGTCAGGACGCTGTTCATCTGCGTTTCGGACACGATGGCCCCTGCATTGGTGGACAGGTCCAGCGGGTCACCGACCCGCATCGCCGCCGCCTTTTCCATGACCGCAGCCACGAAATCGGCGTGGATCGACCGTTCGACCAGCAAGCGCGAGGCCGCAACGCAAACCTGCCCACTGTTGCGAAAAATGCCACCTGCGGCGACGGTCGCGGCGCGGTCCAGATCGCCCGCATCGGTAAAGACAACGTTTGGCGACTTGCCCCCCAGTTCCAGATAGACCCGTTTCAGGTTCGACCGGGCCGCATATTCCAACAATTTGCGCCCGACCCCGCCTGACCCGGTAAAGGCCAGTACATCCACATCCATGTGCAGGGCCAGCGACGCACCCGCATCCGGCCCGGTCCCGGTGACCACGTTCAGCACGCCGTCCGGCAGACCCGCCTCGTGGCAAATCTCGACCAAGCGCAGCAGCGAAAGCGACGCCATCTCGGCAGGTTTCAGCACAACCGTATTCCCAGCCGCCAAGGCAGCAGCGATTTTCCACGCGCCTATCATCAACGGAAAATTCCACGGCACGATGGTCCCGATCACACCGACAGGTTCGTGGTGCACCAAACCGAGCGTGCCTGGAGCGGTTGGGGCAATTTGCCCATACTCCTTGCCGCACAACTCGCCGTAATAGCGGAACGTGCCCGCCGCGCTGCCAGGTTCGGCCTTGATGGCCATGGAAATCTCGGTCCCGTTGTCGCGCACGCCCAGAACGGCAAGGGCGTCGGCCTCTGCCTCGATCGCATCGGCAATGCGTTGCAGGATGCGGCCCCGCACCATGGGGGCAAGGCCGGACCAGCGCGTGTCCTCGAACGCCGCGCGCGCGGCGCGCACCGCCCGGTCGACATCGCCCGCCTGACCGGCGGCGATCTGCGTCAGAATCGACCCATCGATGGGCGAGATCACGTCCAGCACCCCGCCTTCCGCCGACGCGCAGGTCTGCCCGTCGATGATATGCCGACCGACAGGCACGGGGGTATGGCGAAGCGCATCAATCCGAAGTTGGTCGATCATGGCGGGTGGTCCTCATGCCGCCCGTCGGTTCACTATATGAACCGACGGTGCATTAATCTTGCAGCGCTGTACCGTACCTGTCAACGCCGTTGGCGGCGCGCACCTGCAAGCCCGTCAGAATCAGAGGCTAGAGCGTCACCCACGCCGCATTTCGTTTGGACGAGCGCACACAGGCGTCGACAAATTCGACACCGCGCAACCCATCCTGAACAGTCGGATAGATCACGTCGCCAGACACATCTGTTCCAGCCCGCCGCGCTTCAATCGCATCCGCCGCTTCGCTGTAGATATTGGCAAACCCTTCCAGATAGCCCTCTGGATGTCCGGGAGGAATCCGGCTGACCCGGGTGGCGGCATCCCCTGCCCCGGCCCCGTTTCGGGTGATCAGGCGCTTGGGCGCGCCAAAGGGGGTGTGCCACAGATAGTTCGGATCCTCCTGCGCCCATTCCAGCCCGCCCTTGTCGCCATAGATGCGAATGCGCAGCGCATTTTCATTGCCTGGGGCGACCTGCGAGCACCACAACATCCCCTTGGCCCCGCCTTCAAAGCGCAGCATCACGTGGCCGTTGTCATCGACCTGCCGACCGGGAACGAAAGCATCCAGATCGGCGGCAAGGCTTTGCACCCGCAACCCGGTGATGAAACAGGCAAGGTTGTGGGCATGGGTGCCGATATCCCCGGTGGACCCACCCGCGCCTGACCGCGCCGGATCGGTACGCCATTCGGCCTGTTTGAAGCTTTGCTCCTGCGTCAGCCAGTCCTGCGGGTATTCGACCTGCACGACGCGGATGGTGCCGATGTCCCCGTTCGCCACCATCTCGCGCGCCTGGCGGACCATGGGATAGCCGGTGTAGTTGTGGGTCAGGATGAACAACGCATCCGCGCTTTCGGCGGCCTTCACCAGTTTCTTGGCGTCGGCCAGGGTGGAGGTCAGCGGCTTGTCACAGATCACGTGTATCCCACGCTTCAAAAACTCCCGCGCTGCGGCGTAATGGACGTGGTTAGGGGTGACGATGCTGACCGCCTCGATTCCGTTCTTGAGGCGCGCCTCGCGGATCGCCATCGCCTTGAAGTCGTCATAGATGCGCGGCAATCCCAGCGCCTCACCCGAGGCGCGCGCTTTTTCCGGGGTCGAGGACAAGGCCCCCGCCACCAGTTCGAATCGATCATCAATGCGCGACGCGATGCGGTGCACCCCGCCGATAAAGGCGTCGTTGCCACCGCCCACCATACCCAGCCTGATACGTGTCATCTCTTCAGTCCTCCCAAGGTCACAGCACCTGCCGATCAATCTTCATCTTGCCAAAAAAACTCTCCCCGAAGGGCCGGGCAGCCACCCCGCGCGCCGGATCAGTCAATGCCCAGCATCTTGCGGTTCGCCGCCTCATCCGTGCCACCGTCAGCAAAATCGTCGAACGCGCGTTCGGTCACGCGAATGATGTGATCCTTAACGAACTGCGCCCCCTCGCGCGCGCCGTCCTCGGGGTGTTTCAGGCAGCATTCCCATTCCACGACGGCCCAGCCGTCGAAGTCATTGGCCGCCATCTTGGAAAAGATCGCGGCGAAATCCACTTGCCCGTCGCCAAGGCTACGGAAGCGCCCGGCGCGGTCCACCCAAGGCTGGTAGCCGGAATAGACACCCTGCCGCCCCGTCGGGTTGAACTCGGCATCCTTGACGTGGAACATCTTGATCCGATCAGCGTAGATGTCGATATTGTCCATATAATCAAGGCATTGCAGCACGTAGTGAGACGGGTCGTACAGCATGTTGCAGCGCGCGTGATTGTCGAGCCGTTCCAGAAACATCTCGAAAGTGACGCCGTCGTGTAGATCTTCTCCGGGGTGGATTTCGTAGCAGATGTTGACGTCATTGTCCTCCGCATGATCGAGGATCGGACGCCAGCGTCGGGCCAATTCGTCAAAAGCCGTCTCGACCAGCCCGGCGGGGCGCTGCGGCCAAGGGTAGATATAGGGCCAGGCCAGCGCACCTGAGAACGTGGCGTGCGCCTTGATCCCCATATTGGCCGAGGCGGAAATCGCCTTTTTCACCTGATCGACGGCCCATTCCTGGCGCGCCGACGGGTTGCCGCGCACGGAGGGGTCGGCAAAGCCGTCAAAGGCCGCGTCATAGGCCGGATGCACCGCGACAAGCTGGCCCTGAAGGTGGGTCGAAAGCTCGGTCACCTCGACCCCGTTGGCCATCGCCTGACCCTTGAAGTCATCGCAATAGGTCTTTGACTCCGCCGCCTTGCCCAGATCGAACAGGCGCGCATCCCAGCTGGGCACCTGCACGCCCTTGTATCCGCAATCCGCCGCCCATTTGGTAATGGCATCCCACGAGTTGAACGGGGCGTCGTCGCCCGCGAATTGCGCCAGAAACAGTGCCGGGCCCTTGATGGTTTTCATTTTTTTGATCCTCCCAAATCCGATACCGCCTCAGGGCGGCATGTTTTCCTTTAGATAGATGTCGATGCGGATGCGTTCCTGTGCAAGGTTGATCGGCATCTGGTCGCTGTTGGCGCGCATGATCCGCACTGCGCTGCGCACAAGGTGGCCAGCGTCCTGACTGATCACCGCATCGAATATGCCGTCCTGCAACGCTTTGCGCGACAAAGGCGTCAATTCATGCGCCACCACAACGGGACGGCGCAACGGTTTGTGGGTCGCGAAATGACGCAGCAAGCCGTCATTGCCCGCAGCCGAGGAATAGATGCCGATCACATCGGGATTGTCCTGCAACGCATCGGGCAGCAGGCGTTGGATAAGGTCGGGATCATCGCGCCCCTCGAGCGAGGCGAGAATGTCGAGATGCGGGAAATCCCGCGCCATCGTCTCGTCAAAGCCGAGCCGGCGTTCCAAGTGGTCGCGCGCCAGCATCGACCCTGTCAGGACCAGCACCTTGCCCCGCGCATCGCCCAGAAAACGGCCCAGCAACTGTGCGGCCGTGCGCCCCGCCGCGACGTTGTCCACGCCCACGTAATTGTCCCGCTCGGAACTGGGGATGTCGGCGACCAATGACACCACGGTAACCCCGTTCGCCTTGAGATGCGCGATAGAGTCCCGCACAGAGGGTGTTTCGGGACCGAAGATGGCCACTCCATCCACTTGGCCGGGGTCGATCCCGTTGATGGCATCCGCAAGCGCTATAGGGTCAAAGGCCGCCACGCGCAGAAAGCTGAGCTTGGTGCGTTCATGACGCAGGCCAAGGTTCAACTGGTCGATCTGCGCTTCGAGGAGCGAGATAAATTCGTTGTCGTTGGACGGCAGAATAAAGTTAAAGTGATAGACCCGACCCCGTGCCAGATTGGCCGCAGCCGTGTCGCGCACATAACCCAATTCCGCAATCGCCCTATGCACCTTCTTAACCGTCACCTCGCGCACACCGGGGCGTGCGTTCAGAACCCTGTCGACGGTCGCAAGGCTGACCTCGGCGACACGGGCGATGTCGTTGATGGTCGGGTTGGTTGTGGTGTTCGGTTCCTGCTTCATCGCGCCCTTTTACGTACTTACATCGCCTTGGCCAGCCCTTCGAACAGGCGCGCGACGGCTTCGGCGCCGGGGTCGTTATGTCCGATCAGGTTCTCTTCGGGCACGTAGGAGGCGCGCCCCGCCTTGGCTCGTCCCATCGCTGCCGTTTGATCCGCGCCCGCACGCGCCGCCTTGGCCGCCGCACCGACCCCATCGCCAAGCGCGCGCAACGCAGGGTCCAGCGCGTCGATCATCGTGCGATCCCCAAGGCTGGCGCCACCCACTTGGCTGATCCGCTCAAGCCCGACCATCAGCGCCTTGGCCGTAGGCTTGCCATTGGCGCAGGCATCCCCTGTCGCGCCGAAGAAGATGGCGAGGATCACGCCGGACGAGCCCCCCATGGTCTGGCTGAGTTCGTTGCTGACCGCGCGGAAAAGTTGCGTGTGATCGGCCAGCGGCATTCGGGAAAGCGCCCCTTTGAGCGCGCGCGCGGCCGTCGCCAAGGTGCTGCCCGTGTCGCCATCGCCCGACTTGGCGTCGAGCGTATTCAAGTCCCGTTCGGCGTCGATCAGCAGGTCGCAGCATTTCGAAATAACACTTGCCGTTTTTTCGTTTGCAGACGGAATGGGCTGGATCGGGCTCAGCCCGTCGGGCAGCGGGCGCGTCAGAACGGGCCCGATATCCTTCATCCCCGGCCATGCGGGCAAAGCGACGGGCGCGGCCAGATGTCCGGCCGTCGCCGCATCAACCGGCAGGACCGAGACGGAAAACCCGTGCATGTCCAGCGATGTCATCAGCGGCGCAGGCCCGATGATATGTTTGATGTTGGCCGCCTTGTCCGAATGGGCCAATTCATGCGCCAGCACGGACATTTCCAGCGGCGTGGTCGAGCCGAGGTTGTTCAGGATCGCCACATGCGAGCCCGCAACGATACGGCTGGAAAGCTTGTGCAACACCATCGCCATTGCGGTTTTCGCGCTCTCGAAACTGACCTGTTCCACCCCCGCCTCGCCATGAATGCCCAGCCCAAGTTCGGCCTTGCCTGCGGGAATGCGGTCTTCCTTGGCCGAACCGGGTACTGTGCAAGTGTCCAGCGACATCCCGATGGAGGCCATGTTGGCGATCGTCGCATCAGCAGCTTGGCGTACGGTGTCCAGATTCGCGCCATTTTCCGCCAGATCACCTGCGATCTTGTGTACGAACAGTGTGCCTGCCACCCCGCGCGGCTGCGGCAGGTCCGGCAGGGCGATGTCGTCATCTACCACCACCATCGCCACCTTGAGGCCGAAGGCACGGGCGCGTTCCGCCGCAAGGCCAAAGTTCAACCGATCCCCCGTGTAATTCTTGACGATCAGCAAACACCCCGCTTCTCCGGTCACCGCCAGAATTCCGGCCAGCACCGCATCGACGGAAGGAGAGGCAAAGACCTCTCCACATACCGCCGCCGTCAGCATGCCTGCGCCAACAAACCCGGCATGGGCCGGTTCGTGCCCCGATCCGCCGCCGGAAATTAGCGCGACCTTCGATTTGTCCCAGTCCGCGCGGCACACCACCTTGATATGCGGATAGCCGTCCAGCCGGACTAGTGCGCCGCCGGAGGTTTCCAAAAGTCCATCAATGGCGTCGGTGACCAGTGTATCCTTGGCATTGGTGAATTGGCTCATCGCTCTGGTCCTTTCTCAGGTAATCCGCTTGCCCTGCGCGTCGAAGCACAGAGGGTTCCTGGGCGCGATCTTGATCTGTGCGCCGGGTGTGTAGGTTGTATGGGGGTCCGCTATGGTGGTGATCGCATGGCCCTTGAGGTTAAGGTGCAGGCGGGCCTGATCACCCAGATGTTCGACCCGCTTGACCTCGGCGTCCTGCCCGGACCCTTGGGCGATATGTTCGGGGCGCATGCCGATATGGGTAACCCCGTCTGGCATCCCGCCGAACAGGCCGGCCGGCACGATGTTGATGCGCGGCAGGCCAAGGCGGGAGGCGACATATAGCGAATTGGGGTTCTCGTAAATCTCGCGCGGGGTGCCGAACTGCACCAGCCACCCTTCGTTCAGAACGCCCACATGGGTGGCCATGGTCATCGCCTCGATCTGGTCGTGGGTGACGTAAAGCAGGGTGGCGCCAAGACTCGCCTGAATGCGCTTGAGTTCGACCCGCAGGTCGGTGCGCAGCTTGGCATCAAGCGAGGACAGCGGTTCGTCCATCAGGTAGATCGACGGGTCGCGCACCAGCGCGCGCCCAATGGAGACACGCTGCATCTCACCCCCCGAAAGGGCGGTGGCCTTGTTGTCGAGCTTGTGCCCGATTTGCAGGACGCTGGCGACTTCGGCCACTTTCCGTTCGATCTCGTCCGGGGGTGTCCTTAGGATCGGGGATTTCAGTGGAAAGGCCAGGTTGTCCCGTACACTCAGGTGGGGATAAAGCGAGTATTGCTGGAACACCATTGCCACGTCGCGCTGCGCGGGCGTCAGCCCCCCGACATTGCGACCGCCGATCCAGACCTCGCCCCTGTCCGCCTTTTCCAGCCCCGCGATCAGGCGCAGCGTCGTCGTCTTGCCCGCGCCCGTCGGTCCCAGCAGCACGACAAAGGCCCCGTCCGGAATGGTCATGGAAATGTCGGCGATACCCACATCCGCGCCAAAGGACTTGGTCAGGTTCTTCAGGATCACCTCAGCCATGGGCCAGAACCTCGTCGTTCAGTTCGGACCGAAGGGCGCGGCCCGTGGCCTCGTCAAACAGGGTGATGGTGCCGGGATTGAAGCTCAGCCCCACCTTTTCGCCCACCCTGGCCACCTGTGCGCTGTCGATGCGCGCCTTGACCTCACCATTGGCGGTGTCGAGCGTGACGATCTGTGTAGTGCCGAGGTATTCGGTCGCCGTCACCTCGGCCCGATAGGCGCCACTGTCGGACAGGGTGATGTGCTCGGGGCGCACACCGAACACCAGCTTGCCCGAGGCCCCGTCGATCTGGCGCGGGATGCCTTGGTCCTGCCCGCTGAGCGTGACCTTGTCCGCGTTTTCGGCCACCGCCCCGTCAAAGCGCAAAAAGTTCATCGAAGGCGAGCCGATGAAGTCGGCAACGAACATGGTCGCGGGCTTGTCATAGATTTGCTGGGGAGTGCCGAACTGTTCGACCACGGCGTTGTTCATCACCACGATCTTGTCGCCCATCTGCATCGCCTCGAGTTGGTCGTGGGTGACGTAAACGGTCGTGGCGTTCATGCGGTCGTGCAGGGCGCGCAACTCCTCGGCCATGTGTTCGCGGAATTCCGCGTCGAGCGCGCCGAGCGGTTCGTCCATCATGAAAGCCTTGGGGTCGCGCACGATGGCACGGCCAAGTGCGACGCGCTGACGGTCGCCGCCCGACAAGCCGCCCACAGGGCGTTTCAGGATGTTCTGAATGCCAAGGATGCCCGCCACCTCGTCCACCTTGGCGCGCACCTGCGCGCGCGGCATGCCTTGCGAGACCAGTGGATAGCTGAGGTTCTTGTAGACGTTGAGATGCGGGTAGAGTGCGAACATCTGGAACACGAAAGCAATGTCGCGCTGGCTGGCGGGTTTCTGGCTGACCTCCTCTCCGTCGAGGTAGATTTCCCCGCTGGTGGGCAGTTCCAGCCCCGCGATCATGCGCAGCGTCGTCGTCTTGCCGCAGCCCGAGGGCCCGAGCAGCATGAAGAACTCGCCATCCTCGATGGTAAAGCTGCTTTCCTTGACCGCGTTGAAGTCGCCGAAATCCTTGCGGATGTTCTTGATGATGATCTGGGCCACGGGGTCAGTCCTTGAAGTGGGACACGATGATGAACATGACGGTGCCCACAAGCGTCGTGATGAAAGAATAGGTGTAGGCCCAAAGCACAAAGGGCTGCATCAGCATGAACACGCCAAGGCCGATCAGGATGCTGGCCAGCATCTCCCAGGGGCCGCGTTTGAGACGCATGAGTCCGGTGAAAAAGTTGCTCATTTGCGCACCGCTCCGAATGTAATGCCCCGCAGCAGGTGTTTGCGCAGCAGGATGGTAAAGATCATGACCGGCAACAGGAAGATCGTGGCCCCTGCCGCAACGGCGGGCCAGTCCAGACCGCCCACACCGATGATCGTGGGGATAAAGGGCGGCGCTGTCTGCGCCGTGCCGGAGGTCAGCAGGACCGCAAAGGCGTATTCGTTCCACGCAAAAATCAGGCAGAAGATGGCGGTCGAGGCGATCCCCGTGGCCGCCTGCGGCAGCACTACCTTGTAGAACGCCTGAAACCGGGTATAGCCGTCGATCAGCGCCGCCTCTTCGTATTCCAGCGGGATTTCGTCGATGAAGCCCTTGAGCAGCCAGACGGCGAGGCTGATGTTGACGCCTGTATAGAGCAAGATCATGCCCAGATGTGTGTCGCTCAGCCCCAGTTGCCGGTACATCAGGAAGATGGGGATCGCGACCGCGATGGGCGGCATCATCCGTGTACTGAGAATGAAGAACAGCAGGTCGTCCGCCAAGGGTATCTTGAAGCGTGAGAACGCGTAAGCCGCCAACGTGCCAAGAAAGATGCTCAGGAAGGTCGAGCCGAAGCCGATAATGACCGAATTAAGGAACCGTTCGCCGAATTTTGATGGGCCCGCGATCACCATGTCATATTGGCGCACGATCTCCTCGTACCAGGTCTCTGGCGGATTCGCTTCGAGGAATTCCGGCGTTTGCCGTGTGCGGGTGGTGAACAGGTTCACGTAGCCTTCGAGCGTCGGCTCGAACAGCACCTTTGGCGGGTAGCTGATCGCATCCGCAGGCGACTTGAACCCGGTCAGCATGATCCAGGCCAGCGGCACCATGGTGATCAGGGCATAGAGGATGACCAATGTGCCTGCGAACCACTTTGACCCTTTGGACGGTTCGGTGACGGAATAACTGCTCATGACCAAGCCTCCCTATGGGCTGTCGGAGTTGGGAGGGGGGCAGTCTGCCCCCCGCGCTGCCGCGCCCCCCAGAGAGTATTTGTGACGAAAAGAAGCATGGACCAAGTCACCGTTCTTTGACCTTGTTCAGGGCCTTGACGTATATCGAGGCGAGGCCGAAGACCGTAACGAACAGGATGATGGCATAGGCCGACGCGTAGCCTGTGCGCCATTTCTCGAACGCTTCGCGCTTGAGGTTGATCGAGGTGAGTTCGGTGGTGGACCCCGGGCCCCCGCCGGTCAGTTGCACCACGAGATCGAACATCTTGAAGTTCTCGATCCCGCGGAACAGCACAGCGAGCATCAGGAAGGGCAGCACCATGGGGATCGTGATGGTAAAGAATTGGCGCAGCTTTGAGGCGCGGTCAATCTCGGCCGCTTCGTAGATGTAGTCGGGGATTGAGCGCAGCCCGGCAAGGCAGATCAGCATCACGAAAGGCGTCCACATCCACGTGTCCACGATGACGATGGACCAAGGGGCAAGTTGAACGCTTCCCAGCATTTCGAAACTGGACGGGTCCTTGCCGGTGAAGAAGGCGACGATGTAGTTGAACAGGCCAATCTGCGGCTGGTAGAGGAACTTCCAGAAGTTGCCCACGACCGCCGGGCTGAGCATCATGGGCAGCACGATGATCGTGGTCCACAGATCGTTGCCCTTGAATTTCTTGTTGATGAGGTACGCAAGCGCGAACCCGATCAGCACCTGGAAGAAGATCGTCCAGAACAGGAAATGCGCCGTGGCCTGCATGTTCAGCCAGATGTCGCTGTCCGTCAGTATCCGCTCGTAATTGCGCAGGCCGATATACTCGACGTCACGGTTCAGCCGGTTGGCGCGAAAATTGGTAAAGCTGAGGTTGATCGTCCAGATCAGCGGAAAGATGTTGATGGCAAGCAGAAGAAAGATGGTCGGTGCAACAAAAATCCACGCGATGGCGCGATCGCTGAGGCCCTTGATCTTGCGCGCGACGCGGGGAGGTGTGGCGGCTGCGGCGCGGGTGACGGGAGTGTCTGTCATCGGGCACGTCTTTCCGGGAAGGTGGGCAGATTGCCCACCCTACGCTTGGGGCAGATGATTGGGAGGAGGGTGGGCAATTTGCCCACCCCGGTTTCGACTCAGAGCTTGCCTTCGTCTTCAAAGACTTCGGTCCAGTCCTCGACCAGCTTGTCCAGCGCTTCCTGCGCAGTGCCCTGATCGGCAACCACGTAGTCATGCAGACGTTTTTGCATCGCCAGCAAAAGTTCGGCATAGGCCGGCTCTTGCCAGAAATCCTGCACCGACCCCATCGCTTCGAGGAAGTCACCGGCAAAGGGCGCGCTGTCCTTGAAGCCTGGATCGTTCAGGACCGAATTGTGCGCCGAATAGCCGCCCAGCGACCACCATTTGGCCTGCACTGCGGGTTGGGCGAACCACTTGATGTACTCAAGCGCTGCGTCCTGCTTGTCTGAGTAGGCGACGACCGAAATCCCCTGCCCGCCCAAGGTGGAGCCTGCCACGTTCTGCGGCGGGTTCACGAAAAAGTCGATCTTGTCCCCGCCGGTGGCCGGGTCCGCGTAAAGGCCGGGGAAGAAGGCGAACCAGTTCATCGCCATGGCAACCTGACCGGATTTGAACGCGTCCAGCGATTCACCCATATACGAGTTCGTATAGCCCGGAGGTGTCGCGGTTTCGTAGAATTCCTTGTAGAATTCCAGCGCCTCGACCGCTTCGGGTGAGTTCACGGCACCGTCCATGTCATAGGACCCGGGCGTGTTTTCGTACTTGAACCCCCACGGATACAGCGCCGATGTGACGCCCATCGTGATGCCTTCGGACCCGCGCTCGGTAAAGATCGACGCACCATAGACGGTCTGCCCGTCAATCTCGCGGCCCTGGAAGAATTGCGCGATCTGCAGCAGTTCCTTCTGGCTTTGCGGCTCGCGCAGTTCCTCGCCGGTGGCTTCCTTGTAGGCGGCCTTGATGTCGTCGCGCGCGAACCAGTCCTTGCGGTAGAACCAGCCGTTCGCATCCCCCATGGCAGGCAGCGCATAGTAGTTCGGCGTGCCCTTGGGCCATGTGGAGTAGGCGTAAACGGTGGCGTCCGCGAAATCGGACATCGAAATGCCCTCGGCGTCGAAGAAGTCGTTCAGCTTGACGTAATGGCCGTTTTCGGCCCCGCCGCCGATCCACTGGCTGTCGCCGATCAGCAGGTCGCACAGCTTGCCGCCCGAGTTCAGTTCGTTCAGCATGCGGTCGGCAAAGTTGGGCCACGGGATGAACTCAAAGCTCATGGTGTGACCGGATTCGGCCTCGAATTCCTTGCTGAGTTCGACCAGCGCGTTGGCCGGATCCCAGGCGGCCCAGCACAGCGTGAGGTCTTCGGCCTGAGCGCTGTTCGCAAGCGACGCGACGGCAAGGCTCAGCGCACTGACGGATGCCAGTTTCGTATTCTTCATGGTTGTTCCTCCCAGTTTTCAATCGGCTGTTCTTGAAGTCGCCGAATCGTCATTCAGACAACTGAAACGCTAGATGAGGTGCGCACCTCACGTCCAGAGATTTTTGAGGTGCGCACCTCAAAATTAGGGGCTGAAAAGCTCAAACAATTGATTAAAAGGTATATTTTTCCACTTTATCGACCACGGCGGGATGCGTATAGTTTTGTCTGCCTGCGCCCACTTGGCGCAAATGGCGCACCGCCGTCGGCTCTTTTCTGCGGGATACCGCCCTTTTGATGCAAAGCGTTTCTACAGGATCGCAAAACGGTGCTAGTGTGATGTCATGACACCAAGACTCTGCTGCCTGATTTGCGCGTTGTGCATGCTGCTGGTGCTGCCCCATGCGGCAGTGGCTGAACGTGTTGCATTGCTGGTTGGGAATTCGGCCTATGCGACGCCAGACATGGAATTGCGTAATCCGGTCAATGATGTCACGGCTTTGGGCGTTGCGTTGAGGGACCTTGAATTCTCCGTGATCGAGGTGCGCGACGCAGACTCCGCCACGATGACGCAGGCTTTGCAGGACTTCGAACTTGCCGCGACCGGCGCCGAGATGGCGGTATTCTATTACGCGGGCCACGGGGTGCAGATCGGCGGTGAAAACCATCTGGTCGGCATTGATTTTTCCGGGGGGGAGTTGGGCGCGCTGCGCCGCGCGTCGCTGTTGATGAGCGACATTCGCGACGCCATGAACCGCGCAGCCCCCGCCATCGGTATTATCATTCTGGATGCATGTCGCAACAATCCCTTCGCCAACAATGGCACGGTTCGTCCGGGCCTTGTGCGCGAAAGCGGCGGTGCAGGACTGTTGATCGCCTATGCCACTGATCCAGGCAACGTCGCCTATGACGGGTTGGGGGACAATTCGGTTTATACCTCGGCCCTGCTCAAACATGTCGCGACGCCCGGACTGGATGCCCGCCTGATGCTGGGCCGGGTGCGCCAAGAGGTGGTGCTTGAAACAGATGGGCGCCAGATTCCCTGGGTCGAAGAGGCCGTACTGGGCGAGCACAGCTTCAACCCTGCCGCGCCGACGCAACTTATTGCGGATGCTCAGGTCGACGAGTTGACACGCTGGCGGCAAATCTCGGGCAGTCTGGATGTGGCCGCCTTCGAAGGTTATTTGAAAGCGTACCCCGATGGCCTTTTCAGACAATTCGCCGAAGACAGAATTGTCGCGCTCAAGTCATCGGCCCGGTTAGCGCAATCCGCCGAACCAGACCAACTGATCGCGGCCGCCAATATCGACAAACTCGCATCGGCTTTGCATGCGTTGGGATTAAGCGATGGCAACAATGTCAGCCGCGGTTTGCGCCTGTATCAACAGCGCCTGCCAGATCCATCCACGCTGAGCGAAGAGCAGATTTATACCGACGCCGCGCGTATTTCGATGTTTCTGGCCGCAACGACCCTGCAGCAGTTGCGCACCGATCTGGTCGCCCTCCGGGGCATCCAGCGCACGCTGAAAATCTCGCAGGACGCGCTGGCGCAAATGGAGGAGATCGCAAAGACAAATCCTGACGCCACGCCGCTTGTCGAACAGGCGCGCCGGGACATCAATGAAATCCAGCGTTCGCAAGGGGTCGTGCTGCGCCGACTGGATCAGACGCGTACATATTACGATGATATTCTTTTGGAATCCTCGGCCTTCTTTCCCGATGATGCAACACTTGCCCTTTTGGGCGGCACTGATCAGGGGCGCGAATTGGGCAGTGCCGGGCAAAAACTGAACGAAAATGCCTCGATTTTTCTGCGTCATCTGGCGCAAAGTGAAGAGAACACAAAAGGAAGTTATAAATGGCTCGCAGATTTAATGTCTCAGGGATAGCAGCAGCCCTGTCGATTTTCAGTATCGTCCTAAGCGCGTGTGACAGTGGCACCACCACACAGACCGCCAGCGCGCAGCTTGTGCAGGGTGACACGGAACAGGAAAAGGAATTGCGCCGCGCGGCCAAGGCGATGCAAAGGACCATTCTGGAAGGTGCTGCAGCGGGTGGCGCTGCCGGCGGTCTGATCGGCCTCAGCATTGGCGGCAGCGATGATGTCGGCGCCGGCATCACGATCGGAGCCGGGGCCGGCGCGGCCGCGGGCACCTACGTCGCCTTTGTGCAGCGCAAATACACGCTGCGCGGGCGACGGCTGAAACAAATCCAAACCGATCTGGATCGTCACGCCGAGGAAATGCAGGCGACTCTTGCGGCGATGAACGCAGCCCTTGCGGTGCAGAAACAGGATCTGGCCGCCGTGCGCCTCAGGGCCGCTCAGGGTGCCGCCACGCCGCAGGACCTGGCCCGCGAAACTGCAGAGGCCAACAGCAACCTGTCCCAGATGCAATTGGCCATTGATGGTGCCACCAAACGGCAAGAGGAATTCACTGCGGCGCGCGACCTCACCAAACGTCGCAATGACGAAGCCGCCCCGATCGACCCGCAACTTCAGGATATGGCGAACCGTATTGCCGAAATGAAGGCCGTGGCCAACGACTTGGCTCAATCGCTATGAAAGGCTGCGCAATGGCGATCAAAGGGACGATCATTCTGACCTGTGCGGGCCTTGCCGCCTGCACGACCAGCACGGACCCGGCGGATGGCGGGTTTTTCAATGGCGTGTCGGGCATCACCACCGGCACCTATCAGGCCCAGATCGATGCGGATGAGGCACAAGTGGCGGCATCGCGCGCGCGCAACGCAGATCTTGCCGCGCAGATCAGCGGGGCAGAATCCGAACTGGCGCGGCTGAAAGTGACCATCGTCAACCAGCGCAATGCATTGCGTAGCACGGATGCTGCGACCTCCAACCGGATCAACGCGGTGCTTGTGTCCCAGCCAACGGGCAACACCGATGCAGCCCGATTGGCCGCCCTCCGGCAAAGCATCGCGGATGCGCGCGCCTTGTCGCAAGATTTGGCCAAACTGTCGGGGTAATGCAGGTCGGGCGACCTGCAGCGCCATATCAGACCGCGTGACAGACACGCGTGCACAGCACGGGTGACGCGCCAGATACCGCCGCCCAACGAGGCTTTGATGACACATTCACCACCGCAGTCGGACCTGGGCACGCACGAGGTTTACAACCAGCCGGGCAGCCGTGGGGATTGCGATCTGTGGGCTGACGATCCTGTCCTGCGCGAAGTTGTCTCCCAAACGGGTGCACAAGATGACACTCTGCGCGGTTATGCCAAAACCCTTGGAACTGCCAAGATGCGCGCCGCCGCACGGCAGGCCAATCGGAACAAGCCGGAGCTGGAGTTGTTCGACTCGGCAGGGCGACGACTGGACGAGGTGCGCTTTCACCCCGCCTACCACGATTTCATGGAACTGTCCGTAAAGGCCGGATATTCAGCCACCGCCTGGGACGGCGCACCCGGCGGTCATTCCACGCACGCCGCCATGGTCTACCTTGCCAGTCAGGTCGAACCGGGGCATTGCTGCCCGCTGACTATGACCTACGCGTCGGTCCCGGTCCTGACGGCTGCCGAAGGTATCCCCGATATCTGGCGATCAAAGGCGGTGTCGCGCACATATGATCCGACTGTCAGACCGATTAGCGAAAAAAATGGCGCGACCATTGGCATGGCCATGACAGAAAAGCAGGGCGGCTCGGACGTGCGCGCCAACACCACGCGGGCCGAGGCCGATGGGGCCGGATGGCGGCTGAGGGGGCACAAATGGTTCTGCTCAGCGCCAATGTCGGATGCATTTCTGACGCTGGCACAGGCGCCAGGCGGCCTTACTTGTTTTCTTGTCCCACGCTGGCTTGAGGATGGGCGCAACCACATCCATATCCAGCGGCTGAAGGACAAGCTTGGCAACCGCTCCAACGCCTCTGCCGAGATCGAATACCAGCGCGCCTATGCCCACCAGATCGGTGAGGCGGGGCGCGGCATTCAGACCATCCTCGAAATGGTGCACCACACGCGGCTTGATACCGCGATTGCCCCCGCTGGCTTGATGCGCGCCGCGCTGGCCGAGGCCTATCACTGGGTGTCACACCGCACGGCGTTTCAGAAGACCCTGATCGACCAGCCGCTTATGCGCACGGTGCTGGCCGACCTCACGCTGGATTGGGAAGGATCGCTTGCTTTGGGAATGCGCGTCGCCCAGGCCTTTGACGGAGACAGCGAAGAAGACCGCGCTTTCGCGCGCATCGGCGTCGCCCTTGCCAAGTTTTTGGCGAACAAGCTGTGCCCGCTGGTGGTGGGCGAGGCGATGGAGGTGCTTGGCGGCATGGGCTATATTGAGGATACCCCCCTGCCGTTGCTTTACCGCGAGGCCCCGCTGAACGGCATCTGGGAGGGGTCTGGCAACATCATCTGCCTAGATGTGTTGCGCACGCTGGCCAAGGAACCCGCAGCGATGGATGCGCTGAACCGTGAACTCGATGAGGCGCTTGGGCAGGACAGAGTTTACGATACCGCGCTGCAATCCCACCGCGCGCAATGGGCGGGCCAGCCGCCCCAAGCCGAGGCCCGTTGGTTCGTGGAACGCACCGCCTTTCTGCTGACCACCTCGATCCTGATCCGGCAGGCGCCGGGGCATGTCGCGGATGCGTTCGTCAGAACGCGCCTGTCGGGGGACAGAGGGCGCATGGCGGGCACAGTCGGCACCCTTGATACACAGGCCATACTGTCACGCTTAAGCTAGACAGCATGTCGGTCGGGTTTCGCCAAATGCCCAGCGGACGCAACAGCGACCCGCGCGGTCAGAGCATGTTCCATATCACCTGCGAAAGGAGCACACCGACGATTGTGCCCGGCACTTGCATCGCCCGATCGAACAAACCGGGGGACAAGTATCAAATTCCACTTGCCGCTTGCGCGAGATTTCCATTACCAAATACCCACCACCTGCCGTTGGGAGAACCGGACAATCGGTGCCGAAGGAGCAACTGCCTCGGAAACTCTCAGGCCACAGGACCAGCGGCTGGCGATTAGACTCTGGAGAGTGATGCAGACGCATCCGCCGACGGGATAATGATCTCAGGCACCAAGGACAGAGGAGGCACCGATGCGCAGGCGTATGCTTCGCGTTCAAAGAAGGTGCCGAGAGATTTATTTCAAATCCCGTCGGCTTTAAGAAGGCGACTGCAGCATGGCAGACTTGAAACGCACTCCGCTTTACGACCTGCATGTCGCACTGGGGGCCAAGATGGTGTCGTTCGCCGGGTACGACATGCCCGTGCAATATCCGCTCGGCGTGATGAAGGAACATTTGCACACCCGCGCCAAGGCCGGGTTGTTCGATGTCAGCCACATGGGTCAGGTCATTGTAGGGGGTTCCAGTTACGAAGCGGTGGCGCGCGGTCTGGAGAACCTTATTCCTGTCGATATTCTAGGGCTGGGAGCGCAGCGCCAGCGCTATGGATTTTTTACCAATCACGATGGCGGAATCGAAGATGACCTGATGCTGGCCAACCGCGGCGATCATGTGTTCGTCGTGGTCAATGCCGCCTGCAAGGATGCCGATATCGACCGTATGAAGGAAGCACTTGCACCGGGATTGATCGTGACCGAAGTCACCGACCGCGCGCTGATCGCTGTGCAAGGCCCGAGTGCCGAACAGGTCCTGTCAGCACTGGATCCCCGGGCGGCACAGATGGCATTCATGGATGTTGCCACGCTGGAGTTGAGCGGGGTGGAGGCATGGGTGTCCCGGTCGGGTTATACTGGTGAGGACGGGTACGAGATTTCGGTGCCTTCCGATGCAGCGACGGCCATTGCCCAGACCCTGCTGGATCATCCTGACGTCGAACCCATCGGCTTGGGCGCGCGCGACAGTTTGCGACTTGAGGCAGGGCTGTGCCTTTACGGCCATGACATTGACACCATGACCACCCCGATCGAAGCGGGCCTTGCCTGGGCCATTCAAAAAGTGCGCCGCGTGGGCAACACGCGCGCGGGTGGATTTCCGGGAGCAGAACGCATTCTGCGCCAACTGGAGGACGGCGCGCCGCGCAAACGTGTGGGATTGCTGCCCGATGGGCGCGCTCCAATGCGCGAAGGCGTCCAGTTGTTCGAAGATGAAGAGGCCGAAAAACCCATAGGGTCAATCACTTCGGGCGGGTTCGGACCGAGTGTCGGGGGGCCAATCGCCATGGGATACGTCACGATTTCTTACGCCAAGCCCGGCACCACGATCTATGGCGAGCTGCGCGGCAAACGCCAACCACTCACCGTCACAAAACTGCCCTTCACACCTGCCAATTTCAAACGCTGATCAAAAGGAAACTCCATGAAGTACACCGAAGAACACGAATGGCTGCGGCCCGAAGGCGACCTGTATGTCGTAGGCATTACCGAACACGCCGTCACCCAACTGGGCGATCTTGTCTTTGTCGAACTGCCCGAAGAAGGCACGACCGTTGTCAAGGACGACGAAATCGTCGTGATCGAAAGCGTCAAGGCGGCCTCGGACATCCTCGCCCCCATCGACGGCGAAATCGTCGAAGTGAACACCGCACTTGCGGACGATCCGAGCCTTGCCAACAGCGATCCCGTCGGGGACGGCTGGTTTTTCAAGATCGCGCCGTCTGACCCATCACAGCTTGACGAACTGCTGGACGAAGCCGCCTATACCGCACTGACTTCCTGAGGGGATTTGCATGCCTTTCGAACCCACCGACTACCTGCCATACGATTTCGCCAACCGCCGCCATATCGGACCCTCGCCCGAAGAAATGGCACAGATGCTGGAAGTCGTGGGGGCAAAGGACCTCAATGCGCTGATTGACGACACACTGCCGGCCAATATCCGGCAGAAAGAACCGCTTGATTTCGGCAAGGCCAAGTCCGAAAGCGAATTGCTGCACCACATGCGCAAAACCGCGTCGAAGAACAAGGTCCTGACCTCGCTCATCGGGCAAGGCTATCACGGGACCGTTACGCCGCCCGCCATCCAGCGCAACATCCTTGAGAACCCGGCGTGGTATACGGCATACACCCCCTATCAGCCGGAAATCAGCCAAGGCCGACTCGAGGCACTGTTGAACTTTCAGACCATGGTGTCCGACCTCACGGGGCTCGAAATCGCGAATGCCTCGCTGCTGGACGAAGCAACGGCCTGCGCCGAGGCGATGACCATGGCCCAGCGCGTCAGCAAATCGAAGGTGACGGGCTTTTTCGTCGATGAGAACTGCCACCCCCAGAACATTGCGGTGATGAAAACCCGCGCCGCACCGCTGGGTATCGAAATCACTGTGGGCGCGCCTGATGACCTCGACCCCTCTGCAGTGTTTGGGGCCATTTTCCAGTATCCGGGGACCTACGGGCACATCCGCGACTTCACCGACCTGATCGCGGGGCTGCACGAACAGGGCGCAATCGGGATCATGTCGGCCGATCCGCTGTCGCTGACGCTGCTCAAGGAACCCGGCGCGATGGGGGCGGACATCGCCGTCGGATCGACCCAAAGGTTCGGGGTGCCCATCGGCTATGGCGGCCCGCACGCGGCCTACATGGCGACCAAGGCCGCCTATGCCCGCAACATGCCGGGCCGCATCGTGGGGGTGTCCGTCGACAGCCACGGCAACCGCGCCTATCGGCTGTCCCTGCAAACGCGCGAACAGCACATCCGCCGCGAAAAGGCGACATCGAACGTCTGCACAGCGCAGGCGCTGCTGGCGGTAATGGCGGGGTTCTATGCCGTGTTCCACGGCCCCAAGGGCCTCAAGGCCATCGCACAGCGCATCCACCGCAAAACAGCGCGTCTGGCTGAAGGGTTGAAACAGGCAGGCTTTGACGTGCGCCCGGCGACCTTTTTCGACACGATCACGGTCGATGTGGGGCCGCTGCAATCAGCGGTGATCAAATCCGCGGTGGATGAGGGGATCAACCTGCGCGCAGTGGGCAAAACAGCGATCGGCATCACGCTGGATGAACGCACACGCCCCGAAACCATCGAACAGGTCTGGCGCGCTTTCGGGATCGACCGCGAGGATAAGGATTACACGCCACACTACCACATGCCGGAAAAACTCATCCGAACAAGCGATTACCTTACCCACCCGATCTTTCACATGAACCGGGCCGAAACCGAGATGATGCGCTACATGCGCCGTCTGGCGGATCGCGATTTGGCGCTGGACCGGGCGATGATCCCGCTGGGGTCCTGTACGATGAAACTGAATTCGGCGGCCGAGATGATGCCGGTCACATGGCCGGAATTCTCGCTGCTGCACCCCTACTGTCCCAAGGATCAGGCCGCAGGGTATGCCGAGATGATCGAGGACCTGTCCGCAAAGCTTTGCGATATCACCGGCTATGACGCGATCTCCATGCAGCCCAATTCGGGGGCGCAGGGGGAATATGCGGGCCTGCTGACCATCGCAGGCTGGCACCGTGCGAACGATCAGGGCCACCGCAACATCTGCCTTATCCCGATGAGCGCGCATGGCACCAACCCAGCCTCGGCCCAGATGGTCGGATGGAAGGTCGTGGCGGTGAAATCCGCAGGCAACGGCGACATCGACCTCGATGATTTCCGCGCCAAGGTCGACACGCACAGGGACAATCTGGCGGCCTGCATGATCACTTACCCCTCGACCCACGGAGTGTTCGAGGAAACCGTGATCGACGTCTGCAGGATCACCCACGAGGCGGGCGGTCAGGTCTATATCGACGGGGCCAACATGAACGCGATGGTCGGCCTGAGCCGTCCGGGCGATCTGGGCGGGGACGTGAGCCACCTCAACCTGCACAAGACCTTTTGTATCCCCCACGGCGGCGGCGGGCCGGGCATGGGCCCGATCGGGGTCAAGGACCACCTGACCCCGCACTTGCCGGGCGATCCCGACGGCGGGACGGGCGCGGTGAGTGCGGCGGCCTTCGGCTCTCCCTCCCTTCTGCCGATCTCGTGGGCCTACTGCCTGATGATGGGCGGCGAAGGGCTGACGCAGGCCACCCGTGTGGCGATCCTGAACGCCAACTACATCGCCAAGCGGCTCGAAGGGGCGTTCGACGTGCTTTACAAAGGGCCAACGGGGCGCGTGGCGCACGAGTGCATCATCGACACCCGCCCCTATATGGACACCGCCCACATTTCGGTGGACGATATTGCCAAACGCTTGGCCGACTGCGGGTTCCATGCGCCCACGATGTCATGGCCCGTAGCGGGCACGCTGATGATCGAGCCAACCGAATCCGAAACCAAGGCCGAACTGGACCGCTTTTGCGATGCGATGCTAGGCATTCGGGACGAAATCCGCGAGATAGAAGAGGGCAAGATCGACCCGGAAAACAACCCCCTGAAAAACGCTCCGCACACGATGGAGGATCTGGTCAAGGACTGGGACCGCCCCTATTCCCGCGAACGAGGTTGCTTTCCGACCGGGTCGTTCCGGGTGGACAAATACTGGCCCCCCGTCAACCGGGTCGACAACGTTTGGGGCGACAGGAACCTGTCCTGCACCTGCCCCCCAATGGAAGACTTCGCCAAGGTTTGAGCGAGGGTGCAAAAAGCGTGTCTGTGCGCACCGGATGCGAACGGTTCAAGCTGGGTAAGTGCGCGAGAAACGACTTTTACAGCGCCGACACCGGCTCGCCGCGACTTGGGAGCAGCAGGTCGCAATGCGCGTTAGCTGAAGTGCTAGAATGTAAATGTAGGTGGCGGAGACGAAGGGATTCGAACCCTCGAGACCCTTCCGGGCCTACTCCCTTAGCAGGGGAGCGCCTTCGACCACTCGGCCACGTCTCCGCCGACCCGTCTAACGATGTGGTTTCAGGAGGGCAAGACCAGAAACGCAGAGATTGAAAGCCGTTTGTCCCCTGTGGCGCCGGACAGCCCCGGCCCCTAGTTTTTGATGCGTTTGATCTGGAATGCGGGCAGTGCACTGACAGTTGCGCGCACGATGGCGTCGATCATCTCGGCTTCGTCAGGCGACAGCATGCGCGGTCTGGTCAGAGTCAAGCTGATCGTGATGACCTGTTTCTGCCGCTTGGTGGCAGGGGTACTGGCCAGCACGTCCAGACGTCCGAGTCGCCCTGTCGGGGTTGTGAACGTTTGGCTCAGCCCTTCCAGCCCGTAGCTGTTGGAATAGGAAAACTCCGGCGTGATCCGCAAGTCTTGCGCCGCTGCCGACTTGCGCAGGATCGCCAACAGGTCGCGCCCGCCGATCCGCGGAGAGGCCGCATCCCGTTCGACCATCTGCACGCTGGAGCGCGCGCGGCTATCGACAAAATCCGCGGCATGTGCGGCCCCTGACAGCAGCGCAAGGTTTGCCAGCAAAGCGCCGAACGCAGCAGATCGCAGCGTGCGCATCACGTGTTGAACAGGAAGTGCAGCACGTCCCCGTCCTTGACCACATAGCCCTTACCTTCGGCCCGCATCTTGCCGGCGTCCTTTGACGCCTGCTCGCCTCCCAAGGCAACGAAATCGTCGTAGGCGATGGTTTCGGCCCGGATGAACCCCTTTTCGAAATCCCCGTGGATCACACCCGCCGCCTTGGGCGCGGAGGTGCCGGATTTGATCGTCCAGGCGCGCGCCTCTTTCGGGCCGACGGTGAAATACGTCTCCAGGTGCAGCAACTCGTAACCTGCCCGGATCAATCGATCCAGACCGGCTTCGGCCAGCCCCATCTCTTCCAGAAACATCTGCGCCTCGTCCGGTTCCAGCTGGCTGATTTCTTCCTCGATCTGGGCCGAGATGACCACGTGGGCATTGCCCTGCGCCTCGGCCATCGCCGCGACGGCAGCCGAAAGCGCATTGCCGTCGGCGGCTTCCGCCTCGCCCACATTGCAGACATACAGCACAGGTTTCGTGGTCAGCAGTTGCAGCATGTTCCACGCGCGTTGGTCCTCGGCGTCCACATCCACGACGCGGGCGGGCTGACCCTCTTCCAACACAGCCAACGCTGCGCGCAACAAGCGTTCCTGCTGAACCGCGTCCTTGTCCCCGCCACGCACCTTGCGCACGATGTTCTGCAGGCGCTTTTCGATGCTTTCGATATCGGCCAGCATCAATTCAGTCTCGATCGTCTCGGCATCGGCGACGGGGTCAACGCGCCCCTCAACATGGGTCACATCGCCGTCCTCGAAACAGCGCAGCACATGGGCGATGGCATCGACTTCGCGGATGTTGGCCAGAAACTGATTGCCAAGGCCCTCGCCCTTGGACGCCCCTTTGACAAGGCCCGCGATATCAACGAACGTCATTCGGGTCGGGATGATGGATTTGGAGGAGGCGATCGCCGCCAGCTTGTCCAGACGGGCGTCAGGCACAGCGACCTCGCCCACATTGGGCTCGATCGTGCAGAACGGAAAGTTGGCGGCTTGCGCAGCGGCCGTTTTTGTCAATGCGTTGAACAGGGTCGATTTGCCCACATTCGGCAGCCCCACGATTCCCATTTTAAAACCCATGACGTTCCCCTTGCTGACGCTGCGCCGCTTCTAGCAGGACCGCGCACAGGCGCAAGGCCGCGTCAAACGCCGCGATCCTTATGGCTCGGACGCAAGGGTGCTTGCCTTTCGTCCGCCTCTGAGGCAGGTGAAACAGGACCAATTCGGAGACTGCCATGACCACCCGCATCGACGCCAAATTCGCAGACCTGACCGCGCAGGGACGCAAAGCCTTTGTTGCCTATGTGATGGCAGGCGACCCCGATTACGACCGCTCGCTTGAGGTGGTCAAAGGGTTGCCGGGTGCTGGGGTGGATGTGATCGAATTGGGCCTGCCCTTTACCGATCCAATGGCCGATGGCCCGACGATCCAGCTGGCCGGGCAACGCGCGCTTGAGGCGGGAATGACGCTTGAGCGGACGCTTGACATGGCCCGTGCCTTTCGCGAGGCCGACGACACGACGCCCATCGTGCTGATGGGCTATTACAACCCGATCTATTCGCGCGGCGTGGACCGGTTCCTTGCAGACGCCAAGGCGGCTGGCATCGATGGTCTTATCGTGGTGGATCTACCCCCCGAGGAAGATGCCGAACTTTGCATACCCGCGCAGGCGGCGGGCCTAAATTTCATCCGCCTTGCGACGCCCACAACAGATGTCAAGCGCCTGCCCCGCGTGCTGCAAAACACGTCCGGCTTTGTCTATTACGTGTCGATCACCGGGATCACCGGCTCAGCCGAAGCCGAAGCCACGGACGTGGGCCCTGAAGTTGCGCGCATAAAGGCGGCGACCGACCTGCCCGTGATCGTGGGCTTTGGCATCAATACGCCCGAAAAGTCGCGCGCCATCGCGTCCGTCGCGGACGGGGCCGTGGTCGGTTCGGCCATTGTCAGCCGCATCGCCGCTGGCGACAGCGCAGCGGACATCCTCGCCTTTGTCAAAACCCTGTCAGACGGCGCACACGCGGCCTAAGCGCGCCGGGCCGCCTCCACGATAGATATCGCTGCCGACACTGCCGCTTCGATCCCCATTTCGGTGGTGTCCAGCACATGGGCATCCTCTGATGGTTTCAAAGGGGCTGAAGCACGTTCGCTGTCGCGTGCATCGCGCAGCTTCACATCCGACAGAACGTCTTCAAATTCAGGGACGTGACCCCGCTCCGTCAGCTCGGCAAAGCGACGCTGCGCGCGTACTTCCGGGGTCGCCGTGACGAACATCTTGACCTCGGCCTGTGGACAAATAACGGTACAAATGTCGCGCCCGTCCAGAACTGCCCCGCCTGCCCTTCGGGCAAAGGCGCGCTGAAAATCCAGCAATGCGGCACGGACCTCTGGTATGGCGGCGACCTTGCTGGCCGCCTCAGCGACGGCAGCAGTGCGCAAGGCGTCGCTTTCCAAAGCATGGGCGTTCAGCGCGTGCGCCGCAGCAATCGGGTCGACCCCGGTCAACACCTGCGCGCCCACGGCACGGTACAGCAGTCCGGTGTCCAGATGCGCAAGGCCAAACCGCTCGGCGACAGCGCGCCCGATGGTGCCCTTGCCTGCGGCGGCGGGGCCATCAATAGCCACGGTGAAAGGTGCGGTCCCCATATCAGCCGTTGTCCCGGCGCACCTGCGCACCCAATTGCCCCATCAGCGGCTCGAAAACCGGAAACGACGTTGAGATAGGGCCGGCGTCGTCTACTGACATCGGCCTTTGCGTCGCCATACCCATGACGAGAAAAGACATGGCGATCCGATGATCCAGATGGCTGGCACAGGTCGCCCCCCCCGGCACATGACCATGGCCTAGACCGGTCACGTTCCACCAATCGGGGCCATCCTCGACCGTGACGCCTGCGGCGCGCAGCCCTGTCGCCATGGCATCGATCCGGTCGCTTTCCTTGACCCGCAATTCCTTGACCCCCGGCATATGCGTAACGCCACTGGCAAAGGCAGCCACAACAGACAAGACGGGATATTCGTCGATCATGCTGGCGGCGCGGGCCGCAGGTACCTCGATCCCCTTCAGGTCCGGCGAAAACCGCGCGCGCAGGTCCGCCACAGGCTCGCCCCCCTCTTCGCGCTCATTTTCATAGCTCAAATCCGCGCCCATCTCGCGCAGCGTGGTGAACAGCCCCGCGCGGGTCGGGTTTAGCCCAATGGTGGGCACCAACACATCCGATCCAGGCACGATCAACGCCGCACAGACCGGAAAGGCAGCCGAGGACGGATCGCGCGGCACGTCGATATGCTGCGGCGTCAACTCGGGACGCCCCTTCAGGGTGATGACACGGCCCTCGTCCGTCACCTCGGTACTGATCTCTGCGCCAAAGCCCGCCAGCATCCGCTCGGTGTGATCGCGCGTCGCTTCGGCCTCGATCACAACCGTCTGCCCGGGGGCGTTGAGGCCTGCCAGCAAAACAGCCGATTTCACTTGCGCCGAAGGCACAGGCACGGCGTAGCGCACAGGGACGGGATCAGCGGCACCCACCAACGTCATGGGCAAGCGCCCACCGGTACGCCCTACAGCCTGGCATCCGAACAAGGCCAGTGGATCGGTAACCCGCGCCATGGGCCGTTTGTTGAGACTGGCATCCCCTGTAAAAGTCGCACTGATCGGCGATGTGGCCATTGCACCCATAATCAACCGCACGCCGGTGCCGGAATTGCCGCAATCGATGACCTGGTCCGGCTCTGCAAACCCGCCCACGCCCACACCATGCACGGACCAGTTGCCACCGCCATGATCAATGACGTCGGCCCCTAGGGCGCGCATCGCGCGAGCGGTGTCCAGCACATCCTGCCCTTCCAGCAAGCCGGTGATCGTCGTCTCGCCCACCGACAAGGCTCCAAGGATCAACGCACGGTGCGAAATCGACTTGTCACCCGGCACGTTCGCCGTGCCGCTCAGCGGGCCACAGGCGGCAGAAGTCATGGGGATCGGAACACCGTGGCTGGACATGTTTACGCTCGCATCAATTGGTTCGGCGCACACCTACCCCGGCGCGCAAGCTCCGTCCAGACCGCCGCGCGCATCGCATGTTTCTTCTCGCCGAAATTACCGCGTTGAAGCGCAGCGGGGCAGAGCCCCCACCCGCCCTAACCTGTCCGGCGAAAGGTCAGATAATGGGGGACACGGCCCTCACGCAGGGCCTTTTGCTCATAGCGCGTGCTGATCCAGTCTGTCCATGGCGTGCGCCAGTCTCCGGCACGCTCGGCCAACCACTCGAACCCGGCCTTCGGCACCTCTTCCAGCGTCTGGCGGACGTAATCGGGAATATCTGTCGCGACGCGCAAAACCGCGCCCGCCTTCATCACCCGAGCCAAAGGCTCAAGGTGTTCCGGCGTCACGAACCGGCGGCGGTGGTGACGAGCCTTGGGCCAGGGATCGGGATACAGCAAGAACGCGCGCGAGATGCTGGCGGCAGGCAGTACATCCATCAAATCGCGGGCATCACCCGGATGCACGGCCAGATTATCGACACCTGCGCGCCGGATCTTGCCCAGCAACATGGCGACACCGTTTATGTAGGGCTCCGCCCCGATAATCCCGACATCCGGATTTTCGCGGGCCTGATGCACCAGATGCTCACCGCCGCCAAAACCGACCTCCAGCCAGACGGGCCGACCACCAAACAGGGAATCCAGATCGAGCGGAGTGCGTGTGGGGTTATCCTCCCAGGACACAAGACCGGGCGACAAGGCATCCAGATCCTCGGCCAGATAGGTCTTCTGACTGTCTTTCAGGGTCTTGCCCTTGAGACGGCCGTAGAAATTGCGATACGGGCGTTTGGTCATGGCGCGGCGTTTAGCGCGCAAGGCGCGGCAGGGCAATGGCACGCAAGGCGCACTTGCTTTTGCGCCGTTCCTACTCAGGGATCGCGGGCCTTGTCCATGATGATGCGCAGATCGCTCAACACCGGGCGGATGGCGTGCAGGCGCGCGACATCGAAATCCTCGGCCAGCTTGGTAAAATCCACACCCAGCGCGGCAATGGTGTCAGCGCGCAATTGACGACCCTTTTCGGTCAGCCAGACACGTTTGGACCGCCCGTCCTCGGCGTTGGGGCGCAAATCCACCAGCCCATGCGCCTCCAGCCCCTTCAACGTATGGGTCATCGAGGTCTTGGGCACCTGAAACGCGCGGGCCATGTCGATGGGCGTGCGCCCGTCCGCGACCCGCACAAGATGGTTCAGCACGGTAAAATGAGGGGCGATCAACCCGTGCGGCAGCCGCGCCTCAAGGATGGCGCGGCTGAGTTGTTCGATGATGCCGATTTCGTTGAACACTTCAAAGAAAACGGCGGGAGTTGGGTCATGCATCCAGTCTTCGGGCCTCAAGCGGCCAGCGCGGCGTGCGCGGCGTAAGCGCACCGTATCCCAACAATCCCAGCATTTGAACCGTCTCGCCGGGCCGGGCGAATTCCGCGTGGATCGCTTCGTAGGGACCCGCAACTTCGGGATATTCCTGCAAGGCCTGACTGACGGGGCGCAGCGCCAGCCCCGCGCCGGTCGCGGCAAGGTTCAGGCGCAGCCACTGCGCGCCCATCGCGATCTGATCCTTCCGCGTATTGCCATTGCTGGTCTGCACCACAAAGGCAGGTGCGCCCAGAATGGCGTCCGCCGTGTCCTGAATGGCGCCTTGTGTGCCCGGATTGCTCAGGTCCGACGCCGCTTCGCGGTTGAACAGACCCACCATCGCAAGGGACTCCAGAAACGGCCCCCCCGCGTCGATCCCGTCGGGCTGCGCGTTGATCTCGGCCTTGCCGATGCGCAACAGGTCGATGCTTTCCTGCCAGGCATCCGGCGTGCTCGCTTCGATCATCCACGCCTCATGGGCGATCTCGCGCAACCGCTCGGTCTGATCCCCGCCAAGGTACAGGGCGGCATATGCGGTCAGGACCTTGGCCGCATCCGCGCTGACGGCGCGCACCTCAAACCCTTCCTTATGACTGCGCCGCTGCATGACGTGGGCAAAGAGCGGATCGGGCGCACCCCCCGCCACCAGTTTGCAGCGCGCAACGGGTCCGTCGGGGCCATCCGGGAACAGATCGCTTTGCATCTCGTATCCCGCCTGTGCCGCCGCCATGCGCGTCAGGTCCAGAAAACAGCCCATTCCGATGGTCAATTGCCGCCCGTACGGGTCCGTCACGGGCAAGTCGCGCGCCTTGTCACGCCACACGACAAAGCCATCGTCGCCGTCCAGTTCCACCTCCCACGGCTGGCGATTGTGCGGGTTGGGGGCCAGCAGGCCAAAGCTCATCGCGTCAAGGCGCGCATCGCCATAACTGCCCGCCATGTCCCATGGCGCAAGGGCCGTATGCGGGGTGCGGGTGGCGACGAATCCGGCGGCGGCGGCCGTGGCGGCAAAAACGGTGCCCCCGCCAATAAGGGCAAGGGTCTTGCGACGGGTGAGGGTCATGGGTTTCTCCAATATGGTTCAATATCGTACTACAAGCGGACATATAGTCCCATACCGCACTAAACAAGTGCTATATCGCACCAAATCTTGAAATCAAAAAATAAATTGATCCCAACAGTCCGAATTGGTAATGAAACCTGACCAATATGCGAGGTTTGCACGTGCCCGTTATCACCAACATCGAAGATTTGAAGCGCATCTACAAAAGGCGCGTGCCGAAAATGTTCTATGATTACTGCGAATCCGGCAGTTGGACCGAACAGACCTTTCGCGAAAACGTCACTGACTACGATCAGATTCGGCTGCGCCAGCGCGTCGCCGTGGATATGCGCGGACGCAGCACTGCGGGCCATATGATCGGCGAAGACGTGTCGATGCCCGTCGCCCTGGCCCCCGTCGGCATCACCGGCATGCAGCACGCGGACGGCGAGATGAAGGCGGCAAGGGCAGCAGAGAAATTCGGCGTCCCCTTCACATTGTCCACAATGTCGATCAACTCGATCGAGGATGTCGCGGGCGCCACCTCCAAACCGTTCTGGTTCCAGCTTTACATGATGAAGGACACCGAGTTCGTTGACAACCTGATCCAGCGGGCCAAGGATGCCAAATGCTCGGCCCTCGTGATCACGCTTGATCTGCAAATCCTCGGCCAGCGGCACATGGACATCAAGAATGGGTTGTCGACCCCGCCCAAGCTGACCCTCAAGACCATGGCCAACCTCGCCACCAAGTGGGCCTGGGGGATCGAGATGATGAGCGCCAAGCGGCGCGAGTTCGGCAATATCATCGGCCACGTCAAAGGTATCTCCGACCCCTCGTCGCTGTCAGTGTGGGCTGCGGAATCCTTTGATCCTTCACTCGACTGGGACAAGGTCGCCGAAATAAAGAAGAAATGGGGCGGCAAGGTCATCCTCAAAGGCATTCTGGATGCAGAGGACGCACGCATGGCGCTCAAGGTCGGGGCAGATGCGATTGTCGTGTCCAACCACGGCGGGCGGCAGCTTGACGGTGCGCTCAGTTCGATCCGCATGCTGCCCAGCATACTCGACGCCGTGGGCGACGAGATCGAAGTCCATATCGACGGCGGTATCCGCTCGGGTCAGGATGTGCTCAAGGCCGTCGCGATGGGCGCCAAGGGCACCTATATCGGGCGCGCCTTCATCTACGGCCTTGGTGCGATGGGCCAGCAGGGCGTCACCCGCGCGCTCGAAGTAATTCACAAAGAGCTGGATACGACGATGGCGCTGTGCGGCGAGACGAATATCGCCAATCTGGGGCGGCACAACCTGCTTGTGCCCGAGGATTTTGAAGGCCGCTGGCGGCAGTAAACATGCGCAAGCCGGGCCAGCGGGTGCCTGCGGGATGCCGCGACACCGGTCGGGCGACGCACTTTACGGTGCGCATTTGCCTGAGACGCGGAGGCGCAGGGCTGACGCCAACGTAGTGGCAGCCCGGCGGGCAGGGCATGCCAAATGCATGCCTTCAGCAGGTCCGCTGGCCCGGCGGCCTACAGCCTTGATTCCGTGCTCCTAGCAATGCTTCGTCCTGCGATCATCCGCGCCCATGTGGGCAGCAAGACCGCCGCAACCACGAGCATCACCGCCCCTATTACATAGAACGATACGCGCAATCCGAACCCCTCGGACACATAGCCCATGACCACAGGTCCCAGAAAAAACGCGGCATAGCCCAAAGCTGCCGACTGCGAGATGGCCGCCAAACGATGTCGCGGGGCCACGGCCTGACCGACCAGTCCCAGTGCAAGCGGCGCGACAACCGACACGCCCAGCCCACCCAGAAGCAAACCAACATACGCGATCCCGATGGTCGGCGCGGCACCTGCCAGCGCCAGTCCGATACCGGCAAGGCAAGACGCAAGGATCATCACCCGTAACGGGGGCCACGCGGCACCAAACACATGCGCACCCAAACGCCCCACTGCCATACCCGTGGCCAGCAGGGCCGGACCAAGCGCGCCTTCAGCCGGGCCACCGCCCAATGTCCGCTCGACATGCAGGGCCGACCAGCCCTCCGACGCGGCCTCACCCAGAAAGGCGGCCAGCACCACAAGGCCGCCGACCCAGACAAGGGCATACGGCATGCCTTCGACCACGCCGCTCTCGTCCTCCCGCATCCGCCGGTCCGGCAGCTTCATCCAGATGGTCAACGCAGCCACAACCACGCCCATGCCCACAAAGATCGCGAACGGACCGAACGCCGCCTCGCGCGCCGCCCCCACGGTGATGGCAGCGACGGCATAGGCCACCGAAAACAGCCCGTGGTTTAGGTTCATCAAGCTGCGCCCTGTCTCGGCCTCGGCCTCGCTGACCTCGGCGTTGGCCAGTACATCCGTTACGCCCGACCCGGCGGCAGCCAGAAACAGACCCAGCCCCACAACCACGGGACCCTGCGCAACACCGGTCATCAAAAAGCCGACGATCATAACGGCGACCCCGGCAATCAACGCCCACGCGCCGATCAACCGATAAACCAGCGGCGCCAGCCACATTGCCATCAACGCACCGATGGACCCCAGCAGAATCAAAGTGCCCCAGAACCCGTCCCCGACACCCACCTGCGTCTTGATCACCGGCATCTGCGCCGAAAAACTGGCCCAGCCAATCCCGATGACGGCAAAACCGGCCAAGGCACGGCGCGAGGCGAAAAGATCACGGGTCAATTGCATGAGGCACGGCATACAGGATGCCCCTGCCCCGTCCAGCCCAATCGCCGCTGCATTTTCACTTTTCAAGCCCGCAAAAGCGGTCTATAGCGCGCACTTCACGCGGGGTGACAGCCTTGGAGGCATCCCGCCCTAACATTGGAGAAATATCATGGCTGGAGAGATTCCTGATCTCGAAGCTCTGGAACGGACGGGGACAGGCAAGGGCGCCGCTCGTCAGGCACGCCGCGATGGCATGGTTCCGGGGATTGTTTTTGGTGGCGACACAGATCCGCTGCCCATCAATCTGCCCTTTAACAAGCTGCTGAAAATGCTGCGCGCGGGCCGGTTCAAATCGACTCTGTTCAACATGAAGGTCGAAGGTCACGACGATGTCCGCGTAATCTGCCGCGACGTGCAGCGTGACGTGGTCAAGGACCTGCCGACGCATGTTGACTTCATGCGCCTCAAGCGGACCACCAAGATCAACCTGTTCATCAGTGTTGACGTGGAAGGCGAAGATGTATCGCCCGGTCTGAAAAAAGGCGGCGTACTGACCCTGATGCGCCCCGAAGTAGAACTGGTTGTGACCGCCGGCGACATCCCCGATCACATCACCATCGACGTATCGGAATGCGAAATCGGCGACTCTGTCACCATTTCGTCGGTCAAGTTGCCCGAAGGGGCCAAGCCGACCATCGACCGCGACTTTGTCATCGCAAACATCTCCGCTCCGTCCGGCCTGCGCGCCGCTGACGATGAGGACGAAGGCGAAGACGATGCAGGCGTCGAAGTGCCAGCCACAGAGCAGACCGAAGAGGCATAAGGCCCTTTCAAACCGTCTGTTTTCAGTCCAAGGCCGCTCCGATCCGGGGCGGCCTTTTTCGCGTGAGCTGCCTTTGGGTCTGAAACGAAAGGCGCGCCCGCCGGTCCGACCGGGGGCGCGCTTGGCTTTCTGTGAGTGTCTGTGCGTCGGTTCAGTAGTCCGATGCGGCCTCGGTCGCGATCCGCTCGATGTCCGAGCGCGCGATGCCGATATCGGCCAGTTCGCGGTTCGTCATCGCCGACAGCTCGCCGAAAACCCGTGTGTAGGTCGCCCGGCTGCGACGGTGTTCTGCCATGTCTGCTTTCAGGCGATGCATCGCTTCAAACAGGGATTGCATCGGACGTGCGGGAAGGATGTCTTGATATGTCATTTAATATGCGTCTTTCTTTTTTTGGCAGGTATCGACCTGCCACGGCTTTCATTTCGATTGATGCGGCCCGTCGTCATCCTGCCCTTGCGGGCAAGGCGGCGGGCGCATGGGTGTTTCATGCCGTTTTCGCGGCTGTTCCCTTGTGCGCGAAAAGGGCGCGCAGGTGTGCAAATCCGGCCTTCACCGAACGTGCCATATATTCGCTGCGCATCTGGCGCGCCTGAGCAATGTGCCGTTCGATCGCGGCTTGGTCAGGCGTCTCGAAGGAGTGTTGCGTCGTCATTTCTTTATTCTTTCTTACTGCACGGCATCATCGCCGTGCCCAACACATGTGCCTGATCGGGGCGAGGTGCAAACCATAGTCGCTATGCAAATTACGCATGGCTTGAACCGGCAGGTGCGTGTCCCGCAGAACCGCGCAAAGATATGCGGCCAGATGGCCTGCCCGGCGTGCGGTCCTTGTTCACACACTGCCCTCGCCCTATGCTGCGCAGCAGAAACCGGGCGGAGGAATGTCCATGAAACTGATCGTCGGCCTTGGCAATCCGGGTGCGAAATATGCCCGCAACCGGCACAATATCGGTTTCATGGCGCTGGACCGGATCGCAGAGGATCACGGCTTTGCACCCTGGAAGCACAAACATCAGGGGGTGGTATCCGAAGGGCGGTTCGGGTCGGACCGCGCCGTGCTGCTGAAACCAGAAACCTTCATGAACAAATCCGGTGACAGCGTCGGAGCCGCGATGCGGTTTCACAAGCTGGAGCCCGAGGATGTCATTGTACTGCACGACGAAATCGACCTGGCCCCCGGCAAAGTGCGCTGGAAATTCGGTGGCGGGCATGCGGGGCACAACGGATTGCGATCGGTCCATGCCCATATCGGTCCCGATTATGCCCGGGTGCGACTGGGTGTTGGCCATCCCGGTCACAAGGATGCGGTGCCGGGATACGTTCTGCACGACTTTCCCAAGGCGGATGAGAGGTGGTTGGACGATGTGCTGCGCGGCTGTTCGGACGGCGCGCCCCATCTGGCCGTCGGGGATGGGCCCAAGTTCATGAACGCGGTGGCGCTGCGCGTTGCCCCGCCCCGATCAAGCACCTCGGAGAAAAAACAAGCGCCGCCAGAGCTCGCCGCGGAACCGGCTGAGCACGAGGACAAACGCTCTGCCCTGCAAAAACTGATGGACCGATTCAAGTGAGCCTCACGCGCGCGTTCCGCGATCAGGCCGGCACCTGTGCACGCATGGGATCGCCCTTCATGGGGCGCCTTCTGGGTATCCTTGCCGAACACTGGGACGCGGACAGCGCGCTTGGGCACAAGATGGCGGCGTATCAGGGCGACATCGGCCCGGCAGGTCATTCCTTGCCTTTGCGGGTCGCGGGGGGCTTGCATGCGCTGGTCCTTCAGCAGCGCGATGTAGCGCTGTGCGCGGTCTATCCGCCCCATGACGTAGATGATGCAACACTTGAACATACTGTTCTACAGACATTGAAAACGAACCAGGATTTTTTGATCGACTGGACACAAAGCCCGCCCCAGACAAACGAGGTGCGGCGCAGCGCAGCGTTGATCGCGATGGCTCATATGGCTATGTCCCATTTCGACCGTCCCATCGTGTTGTCCGAGCTTGGAGCGAGCGGTGGATTGAATCTGATGTGGGACCGGTTTTCACTGGATACGGGAAGGCAGATTCACGGCCCAAAAGACGCCGTTTTGACCCTAACGCCAGAGTGGACAGGCGCTGAACCTCCCGCAGCTTATCCACAGGTTGTGGATAGGTTAGGATGCGACCTGAACCCATTGAATCCACGTGACTCCGACAACCTTCTGCGGCTCACCGCATACCTGTGGCCCGACCAACCCCACAGACTTGCTCTCACCCGCGCAGCAGCTTCCGTGACAGATGCAAAGGTGGAAAAATCGGACGCAATCAGGTGGTTGTCCCAGCGCCTTGAAGCAGCACCTGAAGGTCACATGCACATCATCCAGCACACCGTCGCATGGCAGTATTTCCCGGCTGAATCACAGGCCCGCGGCACCGCGATGATCGAAGCGGCGGGCGCACGGGCGACCCCGGATACCCCCCTTGCGTGGATGCGGATGGAAACTGATGGCGACACCACGGGCAAAATCGGGGCGGCCCTGACCCTACGGCTTTGGCCCGGCGACCTGACCCTTGATCTGGGACGTGCCGATTTTCACGGGCGCTGGATCAACTGGGCAGGCTGACAGCCCCACACAACATTGCTATGGATAACTGACGGCAGCGGGGGATCAAACATGCGCAATGTACTGAAATGGATGGCAAGAGTGGGCTTTGTGTTGATAATTGCCGCACTTTTGGTCGGATTCTGGAAGCGGGAAGAGATCACGAGACTCCTTGCCGTGAACTCTCTGTTCAGTGAAGACCGCATCATATCGAATTTTTCCAATATGGATGCCATTTTCCTCCACAGATTTATCCCCAAGGGGGATAACCCAGTCAGTACACTTCCTGTCGGCCAGCCCATGGAAATGCCCGACGCATATGAACGTTGGGTCACTGAGCGTACCGCCACATCTGCGCTTGTTCTCAAGGACGGTCAGATCGTGCACGAGGCCTATTACCATGACACCGACGCCAGCGACCGCCGCATCGGCTGGTCCGTCGCCAAAAGCTATCTGTCCGCGCTTTTCGGCGTTCTGGTCGAGGAAGGCGCGATAGATTCCCTTGACGATCCGGTCACGAAATACGCGCCAATGCTGGCAGGCGGGGCCTATGATGGCGCAACTGTCCTGAACGTATTGCAAATGTCGAGCGGCATCACATTCGACGAGGATTATTTGGATTATAACAGTGATATCAACAAGATGGGCCGCATTATTGCCCTAGGCGGCAGTATGGACAAGTTCGCTGCTGATCTCACAGAAAGCTTTGCGGCGCCGGGAGACGCGTGGCAGTACACCTCGATCGACACCCATGTGGTTGGTATGGTGGCACGTGGCGCAACGGGCAGAGATATTTTCGAACTGATGTCGGAAAAGATCATTCAGCCGCTGGGTCTGGAGCACGAACCATACTACCTGACTGACGGTGTCGGCGTCGCCTTTGTTCTGGGCGGGCTCAACATCACCACGCGCGACTACGCGCGCTTTGGCCAGATGATCCTGCAAAACGGTGAGTGGCAGGGACAACAGATCATACCTGCGGATTGGATCGCCACCTCGACTTCGGCCAGTGCACGCACCGCACCGGGCGAGACCGGGTATGGTTACCAGTGGTGGATTCCGGTTGGCGCACATGACGCAGAGTTTTACGGGCGTGGAATCTATGGCCAGTACCTTTATATTGATCAGAAAGCAGGCGTTGTGATCGTCAGCACTGGCGCAGACCGCCATTTTCGCGAGGACGGCGTGACAGACCGCAACATCGACATGTTCCGCCAGATCGTGTCGGCAACCCAAGAGTAAGCACATGGATCCCGAAGACAGCGTAAACGTATTGGGCACCGAATTGACCGTCTGCGGCACAGACCCGGTGACCGGGTTTTTCCGGGACGGGCATTGCAATACCTGTGCTGCGGATCAAGGCAGCCACACGGTTTGTGCGGTTATGACGGCCGAATTCCTCGCCTTTTCCAAATATGTCGGCAATGACTTGTCCACACCGCGCCCGGAATTCGGCTTTGTCGGTCTGAATCCGGGCGACAGCTGGTGTCTGTGCGCGGCGCGCTTCCTACAAGCCCATGACGAGGGCTGCGCGCCGCAAGTCAATCTGCATGCGACGCACAAACGCGCCCTCGACATCGTGTCACTTGAGGTGTTGCGGGACTACGCGACCTAACTCAGCGGGCCGCCCATCAGGTCGTCTATGAACAGGCTCAGCAATTGCGGGCGTCCGGACACGCCCGCTTTGCGGTAGATCGCGTTGGTCTGTGCCTTGATCGTGCCCTCGGACACGTCGCGCATCGCGGCGATGTCCTGTGTGCTCAGCCCCTTGATGGCGAAAAGGGCCACGTCACGTTCGGACGGGGTCAGTGCCCATTCATCGAACTTGTCCTCGATCAGTTCGGAAAATGCGCCCGAGGCGGCGCGCAATTGGCTTTCCACATGGGCCGAGCGGCGTTGAACACGCCGTAACATGATCGCCCCCGACACCACGCCAAGGATCAGGCCAAGAGCAGCGGCGATTTCAATCATTTCACGCACACGCCAACTGATCGGCGTGGTGCGTAAACCGATGATGCTGGCGATGATATCCCACAAGAAAACCGCGGCACATAAGCTCTGGATGATCACGATTGCGGCGATCCAGTGCCGACGCCGCGCCGTTCGCGTGCCAGCAACTGACCGAGGCACAACCTCAGTCATCGTCATCTCCACCACCCGAGCCGCTGTTGCTGCCACTGCGATCGTCATCACGGTCGTTATCGTCGTCCCGGTCGTCATCCCGATCATCATCGTCATCCCGATCATCATCGTCGTCACGATCATCATCGTCGTCGTAATCGTCGTCAGAATATCCACCTGATCCGTTCGCTTGCGCACCGGGATCAAAAATGCCTGTTCCACTGCCCTTACCCAGATTTCGCCAGTAATCGCGCAGGATTTCACCCGTCGCCCGGTTCACGATGATTTCGCGGATCACGTCATCGGATTTGGCAACGATGCGGCTGCGTCCCAGAAAGGTCCGGGAGATTTCGATGTCGCGAAAGCCTTGTTGTCTTAATTGCGATACGATGTTGTCTTCGGTTGGTCCGGCCGCCACGGCGACGGACGTGGCTATTCCGAACACGGCTGCAAGGGCCCCGCGCCGCAACGCAGAGCCCAGCCTTGTGGTACGGTGGCGCATCATAACGCGCCGCCCGCAACAGACGGATCAATCATCCGAGCTGTCATCACCATCACTGTCTCCTCGACCGCCGTGGCCGCTGTCGTCACCGTGGTCGTCATCATGATCATCATCATGATCATCGCCATGGTCGTCATCACGGTCGTCATCGCGGTCGTCGTCACGGTCATCATCGCGGTCGTCGTCGTCTCGGCCACTGCGGTCATCATCGTCGTCATCATCGTCCCGGCCCCCACGGGTACTGGAGTCGACGAAGTCGCGGTTGCGGTTACGCACTTCGACCCCGGGGCGCTGATCTTCGCCCGCGCGAACCGTTTCGTTTTCCTGCTTGATGATCTGACCAGTGGCGCGATCATAGATCACCTCGACTTTCTCGGTCCCTCTGATGGCTTCGACCTTGGTCTGGGTCGGGCCGTTCTTGATTTCTACCCGGGTGAACCCCTGCTCCGAGAATTGGTCGATCAATCGGTCGGAAAAGCTTTGGGCTTGAGCGGCCCCCGTCAGGATGATTGTCACCGCGAGTGCGGCTATGGCTTGGCGTTTCATTGACACGTCCTTTGTCTGGTTAAGAAACCGGCCACCGACAAGGGCGGCCCGGAAACCAGTCAGACGTCAGACGCCCAATGAAACCATTTCCCAGAGGTTTATGCCAAGCGTTTTCAACCTCAAGGGTAGAGGGATAAACCGAAGTTTACGCGCCGTTCAGGCGAATTCGCCCATGTCAAACCCAAGCGCACGAGCCACCGTAAAGATATCCTTGTCGCCCCGTCCGCACATATTCATGCAGATGATGTGATCGCTTGGTAGCTCGGGCGCAATCTTCATCACGTGGGCCAATGCGTGGCTGGGTTCAAGTGCGGGAATGATGCCTTCCAGCTCGCAGCACAATTTGAACGCTTCAAGCGCCTCGACATCGGTGATCGACACGTATTGCGCACGGCCAATGTCATGCAGCCAAGCATGTTCCGGCCCGATGCCTGGATAATCGAGCCCGGCAGAGATCGAAAACCCTTCGAGAATCTGCCCGTCGTCGTCCTGCAACAGGTAGGTGCGGTTGCCGTGCAGCACGCCGGGGCGGCCACCGGTGAGGGAGGCGCAATGCTCCATCTTTTCGTTGACGCCCTTGCCGCCTGCCTCGACCCCGATGATCGCGACTTCCTTGTCGTCAAGAAAGGGATAGAACAGGCCCATCGCGTTGGACCCGCCACCGATGGCGGCGATGATGGAGTCGGGGAAACGACCCTCGGCCGCGACCATCTGTTCGCGCACTTCCTTGCCGATAATCGACTGGAAATCGCGGACCATGGCCGGGTACGGATGCGGGCCAGCGACGGTGCCGATGCAATAGAAGGTGTCGCGCACGTTCGTGACCCAGTCGCGCAGCGCGTCGTTCATCGCGTCCTTGAGCGTGCCGCGCCCGGACGTCACCGGCACCACCTCGGCCCCCAACAGCTTCATGCGAAAGACGTTGGGCGCCTGGCGTTCGACGTCATGGGCCCCCATGTACACAACACATTTCAGCCCGAATTTCGCACAGACCGTGGCCGTTGCAACGCCATGCTGGCCCGCGCCGGTTTCGGCGATGATGCGCGTTTTGCCCATACGGCGGGCGAGGATAATCTGCCCCAGCACGTTGTTGATCTTGTGCGCGCCGGTGTGGTTCAGCTCATCCCGTTTCATGTACACTTTGGCGCCGCCAAGATGTTCGGTCAGCCGTTCAGCATGATAGAGCGGGCTGGGGCGGCCAACGTAGTGTTTCCAAAGGAAATCCATCTCGGCCCAGAATGACTCGTCCGTCTTGGCGTTTTCATATTCTTCTTCAAGGCTCAGGATCAGCGGCATAAGCGTTTCGGAAACGAACCGTCCGCCAAAATCGCCGAAACGCCCGTTTTCGTCGGGGCCGGTCATGAAAGAGTTGAATAGGTCGTTTGCCATAAGGCCCTCGCGCGTTCAGGTCAGTTCGCGTTTATACCCGATATGCGAAGGGGTAAAGCCGAGGCGCTGGTAGAAACGGTCGGTTTGGGTGCGGCTTTTGTTCATGGTCAGTTGCATCAGGGTGCAGCCTGCAGCACGGGAACGGGCTTCGGCATCCGCGATCATCGCCTCGCCTATGCCATGGCCACGCAGGTCGCCGACGACCCGTACGGATTCAATCTGTGCCCGGCGGCTCGCCCCCAGCGACAGCCCGCTGATGAAGGTCAGTTGGTAGGTGGCCACGATCCGTCCATCTGATTCGCCGACGATCAGATCGTTGTTGTCTTCCTGTCTCATACGTTCAAACGCTGACAGATAGACATCCATTCCCTGCCCTTCGCGCGTGGCCCCCAACACGTCGTCCCGCAACAGGGCCAGGACGGCGACGACATCACTGGCCTGCGCCACTCGGAACGTGACGGTCATGGCGTATTGGCGGCTGCAACAAAGGCCCGGATCAATTCCGCGTCCTTGACGCCCGGCGCGCTTTCCACGCCCGAACTCACATCGACTTGCCGGGTTCCGCTGGTGCGCACGGCCTCCGCGACAGTCTCGACAGTAAGCCCACCGGCCAGCATCCACGGAACGGACCAGCGACGCCCCGCCACCAGCCGCCAGTCAAAGGCCACGCCATTGCCGCCGGGCCGGTCCGCACCTTTCGGCGGTTTGGTTTCAACCAGAATCTGGTCCGCCACCCGCGCATAGGTGTCCAGTGCAGGCAAATCGCTTTCCTCCGCCACGCCCACGACCTTCATCACCGGCAAGCCGTAGCGGGCCTTGATATCCGCCACCCGGTCGGGGCTTTCCGACCCGTGCAATTGAAGGATGTCTATGGGGACCTCTGCCGTCAGTCGGTCCAGGAACGCATCATCGGGATTGACCATAAGCGCAACCTTGGCGATCCCCGGCGGCACCTCGATGGCAAGCGCATGGGCGGTTTCAAAGCTGATGTTGCGCGGCGACTTTTCGAAGAACACGAACCCCACATATGTGGCGCCCGCCTCCGCAGCCGCAGAAACGTCTTCGGGGCGGCTAAGGCCGCAGATCTTGACGGAGACCGGGGTCATGGGGCGGGCTTAGCCGGCTTCGTCCAGCAGAGCCAGCACTTCGTCCTGACCTTCGTGCTTTTCGGATCGCATGCGTTTGACTTCGCGCTGCAAGCGACGCACTTCGCGGGCATTGTGCGCATTTTCGGCACGGACCGCATGTTCGCGCATCCACTCCCAGACGAACCCAACCAAAAGACCTACAACGATGCCGCCAAAAATCACCAGGAACAGAGGCAATTGCACGGTCGGTGCCATGGCAAACAGACCTGCGATTTCGTCCGGCAACAGCTTGAGCGTCACCGCACCCCGATTGGCCAGCGCCACAGCGATCAGCGCAATCGCAAAGATCGCGATGCAGGCATAGCGGATATAGCTCATCACGCCTTCCCGTTCAGACGATCACGCAGCAACTTGCCGGTCTTGAAGAAGGGCACGTGCTTTTCCTCTACGTCAACGGTTTCGCCGGTGCGAGGATTGCGACCTACTCGCGCATCACGCTTTTTGACCGAGAACGCACCAAAGCCACGCAGCTCGACCCGGTCACCGCGCGCCATCGCGTTGGTCACCTCGTCGAATATCGTGTTCACGATCCGCTCGACGTCTCGCTGATAAAGGTGTGGGTTTTCGTCGGCGATCTTTAGTATCAGCTCTGACCGGATCATGGCAATTCCCCCCGAAGCGATGCTTCGCCTTCTTGTTTTTTCACACTCGACTATAGGAACAATAATGCCGCGCGTGAATAGGAAGCCTTTGGTCTAAGCGGGTTTTTACCGCCTGAAAGGTCGTCAAATCTGCCCCGTGCCCGTCATTTGCGCCCGCATGTGGGCTCGATCCGCCCAACTTCAAGTAGCAACCGCAATCGGGCGGATTGTTGATTCGGCCCCCGTTATGTTGCCGACAATGGGCGGCGGAACAAAACCTGCGGCCTCGGGAACTGATCACGGATTGGGGCGTTCGGTCACTCGACGCTAGTCGATCACCCGTTCGGAGTCGGCACGAAACGGCGACTGCCGGAATCGCGTATGGACTTCCAAACCAATCAGTTTAGTTCGCTGTGTAGTAATCTATGGTTGTACCCTCCACTCACGGAAGCGGCCTAATTGTTACGCAGATGAGCTTGGATAAAGAAGAAACTTGACATGATCAGACCAATGACCATCGCGCTTCAGATGTTGTCCGTTTCAGGCGCGGCATATGCTGCTGGACCTGAGCCTGCTGCGCTCGTAGTCTAACTGGCCCCCTTTCGATAGCGCCATTCCGGGAAGGCGCCTGTGTCGGTGCGCAACAGGGCTTTTCCCATAGTGAATTCGACGTAGATACAGGGGTAGGCTCGGGCGACCTTGATGACAACCAAGTCATCGGCGGGTTCACGGCGGGCTACCTTTTCACGCTGAACAGCGGCTATTGTATCGGGCCGGAATTCCAGTCCGACTTTGCCGACTTCACGGTCTCGAACGCCACCTCTGACGACAGCGCGGCATTTGAAGATATCGCGCGTCGCAAACTGATCGTCAGTCGCGAATTAGGCAACGGGTTGTTGTGTGGTAGCGTTGGCGTTGCACACGCCAATTTCGACAGCGTCGGCACAGTGTTCGACGGGTTCGATGGCGACGACACAAGCTATGCCGTGGGCATCGGATACGACTACCGGGTGGGCGTTACCACGGCATCGGCGGCGGATGTCTTAATCACGAATTCAACGGTATCGGAGATGTGGGGAACGACGTGAACCTGAACGCGATCTGCCTCAAAGGCACGTATCGCTTCCAAGTCGCGATAAGCAGAAAAAGCAATAGCCCCGCACAGTGAAGTGCGGGGCTTTTTTTCATTTCGGTTTGACCGGGTCGGACTAGTCGTCGGTCTTCAGCGCCGCACCAAGGATATCACCAAGCGATGCACCGGAGTCCGAGGAGCCATACTGTTCGACGGCCTCTTTCTCTTCTGCAATCTCGCGCGCCTTGATGGACACACCCAGACGACGGGTCTTGCTGTCGATGTTGGTAATGCGCACATCCACCTTGTCACCGACCGAGAACCGCTCGGGGCGCTGTTCGGCACGATCACGGGACAGATCAGAGCGGCGGATGAAGGACTTCATGCCCTCATATTCCACTTCGACGCCACCGTCCTCGATCGCCGTCACTTCGACAGTCACGATCGAACCGCGCTTCACACCGCCAACCGCTTCGGAGAACTTGTCCCCACCCACGGCCTTGATCGAGAGCGAAATCCGCTCTTTCTCGACGTCCACTTCGGACACGACCGCGTGGACCATGTCGCCCTTGCGGTAATCCTGGATGGCTTCCTCGCCGCGCTGGTCCCAGCTGAGGTCGGACAGGTGCACCATGCCGTCGATGTCGCCCGGCAAGCCGACGAACAGACCGAATTCGGTGATGTTCTTGACTTCGCCTTCGACTTCGGTGCCCTCGGGGTGCGTTTCTGCAAACACTTCCCACGGATTGCGCATGGTCTGTTTCAGGCCCAAGGACACGCGGCGCTTGGCGCCGTCGATTTCCAGAACCATGACTTCGACCTCTTGCGAGGTGGACACGATCTTGCCGGGGTGCACGTTCTTCTTGGTCCAGGACATTTCGGATACGTGGACAAGGCCCTCGACACCGGGTTCCAGTTCCACAAAGGCGCCGTAATCGGTGATGTTGGTCACGCGGCCCGTGTGGGTGGATTCCAGCGGGTACTTGGCGGCAACCAGATCCCATGGATCCTCCTGCAGCTGTTTCATACCCAGGGAAATGCGGTGCGTATCCTTGTTGATCTTGATGACCTGCACCTTGATCGTCTCGCCAATCGTCAGGATTTCCGACGGATGGTTCACACGACGCCACGCCATGTCAGTGACGTGCAGCAGGCCGTCAACACCACCCAGATCGACGAACGCGCCGTATTCTGTGATGTTCTTGACGACGCCGTCGACATTCTGACCTTCGGTCAGGTTGCCGATGACTTCGGCGCGCTGTTCGGCGCGGGATTCTTCAAGGATGGCACGACGCGACACGACGATGTTGCCACGGCGACGGTCCATTTTGAGGATCTGGAAGGGCTGTTTAAGACCCATCAGCGGACCAGCGTCACGCACGGGGCGCACATCGACCTGAGAGCCGGGCAGGAACGCAACGGCGCCGCCCAGATCGACGGTAAAGCCACCTTTGACGCGACCAAAGATCGCGCCTTCGACGCGGGCCTCACCGGCATAGGCTGTTTCCAGACGATCCCAGGCTTCTTCACGGCGGGCCATTTCACGGGAAATGACGGCTTCGCCCTTGGCATTTTCGGCTGAGCGCAGAAAGACTTCGACCTCGTCGCCAACGGCGATGTCGGGGGCTTCTCCGGGATTTGCGAATTCTTTGAGGTCGACGCGACCTTCCATCTTGTAGCCGACGTCGATAATGGCCTGACCCGCTTCGATCGCGAGCACTTTGCCTTTGACGACAGACCCTTCCTCGGGTGTGTCCATTTCGAAGCTTTCTTCAAGGAGGGCTTCGAATTCCTCCATCAATTTATCAGCCATGTGGCGTCGTTTTCCTAACTATATCTGTTTTTGACGGGCCGCGCGGTTGTCTCCGCCGGTCTGGATCGGTTTCATTGGTCAGGTGCTGCAACAAAACAAAGAGGGCCGGAGAGTTCCGACCCTGCTCATCTCGATGTCTTGCGCGGTGTTTACACCTTGGCGACGTGCGGGCGTATACAGGCGCGCGCACACCATGGCAAGTGCTCGCGCGCGATCCTGCAGAGCGGGCAAGAGCCCGCGCACGACTCTTTGGCGCTGACGCGCAGCGAGGGGCCAGCCCCTCACACACCCCGAGGTATTTTTGACCCAAAGACATTCAGAAAAAATTAGGGATAACCTGCCAACAGTTAAGAGCGGTACAGGCGGAGGCGCCGATGTCCGCACCCGAAGACGCCCCCGATGCGCAATCGTCGGGGGCGCATTTCGTTTCTTTGGGTTGGAAATACCTCGGGGAGCGCGAGGGGCTGGCCCCTCGTCCGCGCGTCAGCGCGCATGAATCGTGTGCGGGCGACAGCCCGCTCCTTTTGATCAGATGTCCTCGCCCAGGTCTTGCAATTCCTTGAGCAACTCTTGGTAAATCCCGTTGGAATCCCCTCCCCCAAAAACGGTGGCACCGCCCGAATAGGTCTGCCCATAGGTGCGCGCGATGTTGATCGTCTGAATGAACCCGGACAGCAACTGGTCCTTTTCCAGCGGGCTGAGCGGATGGATGAACACGCCCCACAGCCTGCCCTGCGCGACCGCATAACGTGCATCCAGCGCGGTGTCGAAATTCGCCTGCATCAGACGCATCAGCTCCTGCACATCCAGACCTTCGGCCGACCGGATCGGTACCATCGCCCGCATCCTGTCCGCGCCGGTATCCGCAATCACGACCAGCGGGATGTCGTCGATGGTGAACTGGATCGCATTGCCTGCCGCCACAGCATCGGGGTCGATGGCGCGAATTATGTCTCCCATGCGCTGCAGGGTCATGGGTGGCTCGGATGTGGGTTCGATCTGGTCCTGCGCGGCGATCGAGGTCGCGACCCCGCTGAACAGGACACAAATCAACAGGCGGTACAGCGGGTGCCGGGTCATGAGGCCTCTCCTTTCGTGATATGACGAAAGGCTAGGTCAGCCGCTTTTCAAATGCCAAGCACCCTTCGGTGATCAAAGCTGGGATGTCAACACATCCGCCAGATCCGTCCGTTCCCAGCTGAAACCGCCATCCGTTTCGGGTGCGCGCCCGAAATGCCCATAGGCTGCGGTGCGCTGATAGATCGGCCGGTTCAGCGACAGATGCTCGCGGATGCCGCGTGGAGTCAGGTCCATCGCCGTGGCCACCGCAGCCTCGATGGCGGCGTTCTCGACCTCGCCCGTGCCGAACGTGTCGCAGTAAATCGACAGCGGTTTCGACACACCGATGGCATAACTAAGCTGGATTGTGCATTTATCCGCCAAACCGGCGGCCACAACATTCTTGGCAAGGTAGCGCGCGGCATAGGCCGCCGAGCGGTCCACCTTCGTCGGATCCTTACCGGAGAATGCACCGCCCCCGTGCGGGGCCGCACCGCCGTAAGTGTCCACGATGATCTTCCGCCCGGTCAGACCTGCATCGCCATCCGGGCCACCAATCACGAATTTGCCGGTTGGGTTCACGTGCCACACGGTCTCATCCGTCAGCCAGCCATCGGGCAGCACTTGCGCGATGTAGGGTGCCACGATCGCGCGGATGTCAGCGCTGGTCAGCGACTCGTCCAGATGCTGGGTCGACAGCACAAGCGACGAAATTCCAACCGGCTTCCCACCGCGGTAAATGACGGACAGTTGAGATTTTGCATCCGGACCCAAGGTGGGCTCGGTCCCATCCTTGCGCACCTCTGCCAGCCGGCGCAGGATCGCATGGGCATAGTGGATGGGCGCAGGCATAAGCTCCGGCGTCTCATTGGTAGCAAAGCCGAACATGATGCCCTGATCGCCCGCCCCTTCGTCCTTGTTGCCCGCTGCATCCACGCCTTGCGCAATATGGGCGGACTGTTCGTGCAGCAGGTTCGTCACCTCGCAGGTGTTCCAGTGGAACTTGTCCTGCTCGTATCCGATGTCCTTGATGCAGGCGCGCGCGATCTCGTCAATGCGGCCCATGTAGTCGTGCAGCTTGTCCTGATCGCTCAGGCCCACCTCTCCGCCGATCACGACCCGGTTGGTGGTGGCGAAAGTTTCGCAAGCGACCCGCGCTTCAGGTTCCTCGGCAAGAAACGCATCAAGCACGGCGTCGGAAATGCGGTCACAAACCTTGTCGGGGTGACCCTCAGACACGGACTCCGAGGTGAAAGTATAATTCTGACGGGACATGATTGCTCCATTCAAGTTTCATCTGTCACGTCAGGAAGCCGTTGTGACAGGTTCGAACGCACTTACGCGCCTGATTCCGGCGCGTCAATGCCAAGCGCACGAGCGGCGCGCAAGCGACGCAACACCAGCAGGATCAGCAGCATCGACAGGATCAGCAGCGCAGGCAGATCGCCAGTGCGTGCATAAAGGGTTGCAGCCCCCGGCGCGGGCAGGGTCGCGTCCAGAAAACCGGCAGTATTCAATGCAAGCGCGGCGGTAATGCGCCCCTTTGGGTCGATCACCGCTGAAATGCCGGTATTGGCCGCGCGCACCATCGGCAGGCCCTGTTCGATGGCCCGCATCCGTGCCTGTGCGAGGTGCTGTTGCGGGCCCGAACGTGCGCCGAACCATGCGTCATTGGTCAGTTGCATCAGGAAGGCGGGACGCGACGGGGCTTGCCCCACGTCATGGGCAAAGACCGCCTCATAGCAGATCAGCGGCAACGCGTTGCCGATCGCTCCGAAACCCAGCAGCTGCGGACCCGGCCCAGAGGCATAGCCGCCTTCGGCGCGCGCGGCCAATCCGCCGACATTGATACGGCGAAACAGCCATTCTGCGGGCATGTATTCCCCGAAGGGCACGAGGTGGTGCTTGTCATATGTCTGGGCCACCTGTCCCTGCGGGTCGAGCACCACGAGGCTGTTGAAATAGTCGCGCTCTTCCCGCCGCTGAATGCCCAGCACGACCGGCGCTCCGCGCGCAGCGTCTGCGATGACGTCAAACACGACCTGCGCGTTCTCGGCGAGGTAGGGCAGCGCGGTTTCGGGCCAGATGATCAAGTCTGGCGTGCCTTCGGCAGCGGTAAAGTCGATCTGGCGATTGACGAAGATCGGGATGCGATCGGGGTCCCATTTTTCGGTCTGCGGTGCGTTGGGCTGGACAAGACGGACAGAGTAAGGCGTCACATCACTGTCTGGCGCGATCGGCGGCACAAGCATCACCGCCACAGCCATAACCGCCGATGCACCCGAAACTGCGAGCCGCTTGTTGCGCGCGATGATGGCGACCGGCACGAGCATGACCAGCATGACACCGTGCGGTCCCATCCAGGCAAGCCCCTGTCCAGCCAATCCGTCCACGAGGACCTGAGGCGGGCTCGCCCATGGAAACCCGGTGAACAAATAGGCGCGCAGCATCTCGGCCCCGGCCCAGGCCACGGTCAGCGCCACACCACCACCGCCCAACCAGCGTGCCGTGCCCAGCGCACCTGCCCAGAAACTGCCAAGCAAAAGCGCCAGCAAAACGAGGGCGAAGGGGGCCATCCAGCCGGTTGTCGCGGCGTCCACCTGAAACGGTTCGATAATCCAAGTAAGGGTCAGTGCGAAATAGCCAAAGCCAAGCGCCCAGCCATTCGCCAAAGCCGCGCGCGGGGTTGCTGCGCAGGTCAACAGGACAAACCCCGTAACAAGCGGGACAAGAATAGCCGGGGCGACGTCGAACGGCGCATGGGCCAGCGCCCCGACCGCGCCCGCAAGCACCGCCAATGCGACCTGCCCCCAAGGCGGCACGTCCGCGAGACGCACCGCGCCAAGCCTCATTCGGCGGCGTCCCGCCCCGTCAGGCGGACGCGCAGGCGTTTGATACGGCGCGGGTCGGCGTCGATCACTTCGAATTCCGGGCCGTCGGGGTGCTGAACCACTTCACCGCGCGCAGGCACGCGACCCGCCAGCATGAACACCAGACCGCCAAGGGTTTCGATCTCTTCCTCGTCCACGTCGTCATGGGTTGTCAGGGATATGCCAACCTCTTGCTCGAATTCCTCAAGAGGGGTCTTGGCCAGCGCGAGGTAACAGCCGGACTTTTCGCGGGTGAAATAGGCGTCGTCATCGACGTCGTGTTCATCCTCGATCTCGCCCACGACCTGTTCGATCAGATCTTCGATAGTAACAAGGCCGTCCACGCCACCATATTCGTCGATCACCAGCGCCATGTGACGGCGCTCGGTCTGCATCTTGGTCAGCAACACGCCAATGGTCATCGAAGGTGGCACGAACAGCAGCGGGCGCAGCTGCGCGCGTAGGTCGAAATCGTGACCATCGCCGTTGAAGCCGTGGTTCAGCGCGATGTCCTTGAGGTGGGCAAATCCAAGCGGCGTGTCCAGCGTGCCCTCGAATACCGGCAGGCGGGTCAGACCGCTCTCCTTGAAGACCGCGACCAGCTCATCAAGACTGATCGTGTCCGGAACAGCCGTGATATCGGCCATGGGAACGGCGACATCTTCGACCCGCATGCGGCGCAGGTTCATGATCCCGTGGCTTTGCGGACGCGGGTTCTTGGGAGCGTCATCTTCCTCGGGGGTTTCGGACGGGCTGAGCGCGCCTATAACGCGCGCAAAGAATCCGCCGGATTGAGAAGGTTGGTCCGTGTCATTGCCTGACTGCGCGCGTTGCGCCGCGTCAGACGATCCGTCGTTTTCGCCCATTGGCTCCTGTCCAGTTACACAGCCCCTTGTGCGGGGCCGAGTCGATCCGCCCTAATATGGGTCAGGCACCCCCATGATGCCAAGTAGTTTGACCTCAATGGCTTCCATGACCGCGGCATCTTGGTCACGGATATGGTCATATCCCAACAAATGCAAAGTGCCATGAACGATCAGGTGCGTCACATGGTCCACCATCGGCTTGCCCTGCTCGGCGGCTTCGCGCGCACAGGTGTCATAGGCGATGGCGATGTCGCCCAGACCGAAGGCGCCACCCGGGTCGGATGTCGGGGCGCGCGGCGCGTCGCCAGCCAAATCCGGGCTCAGATCCTCTTCGGGCCAGCTAAGCACGTTGGTCGCGATCGGTTTGTCACGGAAGTCGGCGTTCAGTGCCGCGATGCGTGCGTCATCACAGGCCAGCAGCGACAGTTCGGCGGAGGTGATGGACAGGTGATCCAGCACTGAAGTGATCGCCGTCCGGGCAAGTGTGTCAATGTCGAACGCCTGCCAGCGGTCGTCTTCGATCAGGATGTCGATATCATGTGGCAGATGTCTGAACCGGGGGCCAGCCCCCGGACCCCCGGTATTTTTCTAAATCAGAGAAGCTCAGGAGCTCTCTGTGTCCGCCTCATAGGCCTCGATGATCGCCGCGACAAGCGGGTGGCGAACCACGTCCTTCGATGTGAAATAGTTGAACCCGATCTTGGGCACCGATTTCAGCAGCCGTTCTGCATCCGCAAGCCCCGACGGCACGCCGCGTGGCAAGTCCACCTGCGTGCGGTCTCCGGTGATTACCATTCGCGAGCCTTCGCCGAGGCGGGTGAGGAACATCTTCATCTGCATGGTCGTGGCATTCTGTGCCTCGTCCAGCACCACGAACGCGCGCGACAGCGTACGCCCGCGCATGAAGGCCAGCGGTGCAATCTCGATCGCCTTGTCCTCTTTCAGCTTGGCCAGTTGCTTGCCCGGAAGAAAGTCGTTCAGCGCGTCATAAAGCGGCTGCATGTAGGGATCGACCTTTTCCTCTTGAGTGCCGGGCAGAAAGCCGAGCCGTTCACCCGCTTCAACGGCAGGACGGCACAGGACGATCCGGTCCACATGGCCCGAGATGAACATGGACACGCCCACGGCCACCGCCAGATAGGTCTTGCCCGTACCCGCCGGGCCGATGCCAAAGGCCATTTCATGATCGAACAGCGATTGCACGTAAGCCTTTTGCGCGGCGGTGCGTGGCTCGACCAGTTTCTTGCGAGTCTTGATCTCGATCCGGTTGCCGACGGGCATTTCAAGCTGGTCACCCGATTGGCTGCCAGTGCCCGCTTCGGACCCACCCATGCGCAATTCGCGGTCCACGTCACCGGGTTCGACCCCTTTGCCCGCCTCAAGCCGCAGGTAGAGCGCGTTCAGCACGTCCCGGGCCCGCGCCTGTGCGCCTTCTTCGCCCAACACAGCCAACACGTTGCCACGCCGGACGATCTGTACTTCGAGAGCGGATTCGATGGCCGCGAGATGCCCGTCATAGGGTCCACACAGGTCAATCAGCAATCGGTTGTCGGGAAATTCAAGAACCACTTCTTTTGGCGGTTGATCTAGGGTCAAGACCTGCTCCTCGAGTCGGTGTTGTCAAAGCGTTGCAAGTTCCGGTGACGGGCGCAACGGCCTCCGGGCTGATTTCGCACAATTGCAACAAAAAAGGCCGGAGCGTGCGCAACGCTCCGGCCTGATCCGCGATATGACTGCGGGCTTTAGTTAGGGTCACGAACGCGGGACCCACCTTTGAAGTCGCCAACTGTTTGGGTGGGCTGTGCCACGCCGGAACAGACCGGCTTTCCATAGGGGTCGAGACGGGCGGAGAGATAACCCTCGACACCGTCGTCGATGATCCAGTGATCGCAACCGTTGGGATCAACCCAGATGCCCGCCTGAAGCTGGCTGAGGTCTTTCCTGTCGAACCCGCGGTCGATGGTCTTGTCCGCCGGATACCCGTCGCCGCAGGCAGACACGCCCAGCGCTCCGATCAGAAGGGGGACGAATTTCAACTTGCTCATGATACGCGTCCCTTACTGAATGCAGATGATTTCGACACGGCGGTTCTTGGCCATGCCTTGTGCGGTGTTGTTGGCCGCTGCCGGAACCCGTTCGCCCAGCCCCCGCACATCGGCGATCCGCGCGCCGGAGGCTTGCGCCACGGCGGCCACGGCGTTGGCCCGGTTCAGCGACAGACGCATGTTGTACGCGTCGCTGGCGCGGCTGTCCGTGTGACCCACGATAATGAAGCTGGTCGCGGTCGAGTTCTGGAAGAACTGCGCCAGACGCTGTTTGCCGCCCGCATGGATGCGGTAGCTGTCGGTGGCAAAGAACTGGTCGGTCTGCATCACGCCGCACAGGTTGCCCCTGCGGCAGACCGGGATGCCCTTGCGGTTGACGTGCGGCGTCATATAGCCCTCGGCGCCGTCATCCATGACCCAGTGTTCGCACCCGTCCGGGTCTACCCAGATCGTCGGTATGTATTGGCCACCGTCACGCCCCTGTTGCGATCGCGTCTGGCCGAAAGCCTGCGCTGACGCGTCTGAGGCGATCAGAGATGTCAATGCCACAGCGGTGACAGCCGCCGTGGTCAGAAGCTTCTTTACTGTTCGGGAAAACAAATTCACCACAGCTCTGTCCCTTTTTTGTTGGTCCCCCGCAGGGATCGACAACACGTTGTAACGAGACCGACCCATGCCACACTGTCTTAAACGTTAGGCAAATTTTAACGGTCTGTGAACCCGTTTTTACCACATATTGTGCCTATTTTCGCGCTAGTTACCAAAAGTTCGGGGGATTTTAGACACGTTTGCACCAAATATGGCCCTTCAGACCAGCGCACCTGCAAGTGAGTTGCGCCCGGAACCGACGATTCTGACTTGGGCGATGTCACCGACAGCCACGTTTCCTGTCACGTGCACTGCATGCAGATATTCGCTTTTGCCCACCATCTGGCCGGGCTGGCGCCCCGGTTTTTCGAACAGCACGCTGACGGTGCGCCCCACCATGGATTGCTGGACGGCCTGCTGCTGGCGCGTGATCAACGCCTGCACCCGTTGCAGCCTCTCATCAGCTTCGGCGGCGTCCACCTGCGCGCGTTCAGCCGCAGGCGTGCCCGGGCGGGTCGAGTACTTGAAAGAATAGGCATAGCCGTAATTCACCGCCTCGATCAGGGCGAGTGTGGCCTGGAAATCCGCTTCGGTTTCTTCGGGGAAACCTACGATGAAATCGCCCGATAGCACGATGTCGGGACGGGCGGCGCGGATGCGTTCGATCAGGCGCAGATAACTTTCGGCGGTGTGGCTGCGGTTCATTCGTTTCAGAATGCGGTCACTGCCCGATTGCACGGGAAGATGCAGATAAGGCATCAGCTTGGCACAGGTGCCATGCGCCTCGATCAGATCGTCGCTCATGTCGTTGGGATGCGAGGTGGTGAAGCGGATCCGCTCCAACCCGTCGATGCGGTCCAGATCCCAGATCAGCCTGGCCAGCGTATAGTCCGATCCGTCCGGTCCGACCCCGTGATAGGCATTCACGTTTTGACCCAAAAGGGTGATTTCGCGCACGCCGCGCTCGACCAGATCACGCGCCTCTTCCAGAATGCGCGCAACCGGGCGGCTGACTTCGGCCCCGCGCGTGTAGGGCACCACGCAGAAGGCGCAGAACTTGTCGCAGCCTTCCTGCACCGTCAGGAAGGCGCTGGGGCCGCGCGCAGCCTTTGGGCGGGACTTGAGGCGCTCGAACTTGTCCTCTTCGGGAAAATCGGTATCCAGCGCCTTTTCTCCATGTTGCAGGCGCGCTTCCATTTCGGGCAGGCGGTGATAGCTTTGCGGACCCACAACCAGATCGACGGCGGGCTGGCGGCGCATGATCTCGGCCCCTTCGGCTTGTGCCACGCAACCGGCCACCCCGATCTTGAGGTCTGGTCTGTCCACCTTGAACGCCTTGAGCCGTCCCAATTCGGAATAGACCTTTTCAGCGGCCTTTTCGCGGATATGGCAAGTGTTGAGCAGGATCATGTCTGCATCGTCCGGCGTGGCCGTTTCCACATAGCCCTGCCCGCCCAGTGCCTCGGCCATGCGTTCGCTGTCATAGACGTTCATCTGGCAGCCATAGGTCTTGATGAACAGCTTTTTGGGCGTCGTCATAGCGGCATCCGAGCATAAGAAAGAACAGGTGGGCGATGTACCAGTGGACCCACTCTCTTGCAATGCATCGCATATTAACCGAATTAAAGGGCGAAGTGGCAAAGATATGGACGATATGCAGTTTGACAGCCTGACCAGTTTCGTCAAAGACCCCAAAGCCGTGCCCCGGAAAGGGCCGGTGTCACTGGTATTGGTAGAAGACGAAGTTGAGGTAGATACAACTCTGCGCCACAACCAGCAGGCCGGGTTCAAACATGTCATCGCCTGCATGCCTGCCGATTTCGACCTGCCCCGCGACCTTGTCGACACAGTGATCCGGGTCGATTACGACATGTCAGCCGTCGGCGCGATGGAGTGGGCGGTAAACCAGGTTATTCGCGCGCTGCCATCAGGGACGTGGATGTATTACTGCTACAACGCCGAATACCTGTTCCACCCGTTTTGCGAGACACGAACAGTTGGCGAAATGCTGGGCTTTCATACGGAAGAGCGGCGCGATGCAATGTTGACCTACGTGATCGACCTTTACGCGGATGATCTGTGGGAATACCCTAACGCCGTCGCGCTGGACCGGGCGCATCTGGACCGTTCTGGCTACTACGCATTGGCGCGGCCGGATGCCAAGGGGCACCCCAAGGAGCGACAGTTGGATTTCTTTGGTGGCCTGCGCTGGCGATACGAAGAACACGTGCCCGCGCTGCGTCGCAAGATTGACCGGATCGCGCTGTTCAAGACCAAGCCGGGCCTGAAGCTGAACCCCGATCACACCTTCAACGACGAGGAATACAACACTTATTCCTGCAAATGGCACCACAACCTGACATCTGCCATATGTTCGTTCCGCACTGCCAAGGCGCTCAAGCTCAACCCCGGCAGCACTTTTGAAATCGACACGTTCAAATGGCACAACTCGGCGCAGTTCGAATGGCATTCGCGCCAGTTGCTCGATCTGGGGCTCATGGAACCAGGGCAATGGTTCTAGAGGCCAAACACCAATAAATTCAGACGGGTCAGGACCAGCACGCATGAAAACGATGAAATTCGGGGCCGACGGCCCGACGGTGTCGCAATTCGGGCTGGGTGCGATGTCATTCGCCGGGATCTACGGCGATGCGACCGAGGCCGAAAGCCACGCCGTACTTAACGCCTGCCGCGCGGCGGGGGTCTGCCATATCGACACCTCGAACGTCTACGGCAACGGGCGCAGCGAAGAGATCATCGGCACATGGCTGGCCGCCACCCCTGGTGCCCGCGCGGACATGCACATCGCGACCAAGGCCGGGATCACCGGCAAGGCCGAGCGGCGGTTCAACAACGATCCCGACTACCTGTCGGCCTGCCTCGATGCCAGCCTGACCCGTCTGGGCGTCGATCATGTCGATCTGTTCTATGTCCACCGCTATGACCGCGCGCACAGCCCCGAGGACCTTGGCGGCACCCTGAAGGCGCTGATCGACAGTGGCAAGACACGCGCGGTGGGCCTGTCCGAAATCGCGCCCTCGACCCTGCGCCGGGTGTCTACCGAATGTCCCGTGGCGGCCGTGCAGTCGGAATACTCCCTGTCGACGCGCCTGCCCGAACTGGGACTGGTGCAGAGCTGCGCGGAGCTTGACACCACGCTGGTGGCCTTTTCCCCGGTCGGGCGGGCGTTCCTGACGGATGCGCCGTTCAGCTATGAACGCGGGCAATCCATGGCCTTTACCAAAAACAATCCGCGTTTCATGGAGCCGAATTACAGCGCCAACATCGCGGCCACGGACCGCTTTCGCGCGCTGGCGACCGAGATGGGGTGGCCTGCGGCGGCACTGGCCATCGCGTGGCTGATCGCGCAAGGCGACCACGTGCTGCCGATCCCGGGGACCAAGAACCTCAATCATCTGTCGGAGTTGATCAAGGGGACGGAGATCGAGTTGAGCGCGGACGATCTGGCCCGGATCGAAGCGGTTCTGCCGGTGGGCTGGGCGCATGGCGACCGATATACGGAGGCGCAATGGGAAGGGCCGGAGCGGTATTGCTGATCGGTCGCGAAGGCTGTCCGGTTTGAGCGGTTAAGCGGCTGTCAAAGGGGTGCGGCCCCTTGCTGAAGTACAGCTTGGGCTGCACACAAACCGCATCCACGGGGCGGGCGCGATGTCGTCTCGGGTGTTGGAAGGCGGCGCAAACTGCGTGGGTCGGACGGCGGCGATAATGCAGCGAAGGGCGGGTTTGAGCCCAAATTGCAAGATTGTGCAGTCGCAGAAACCCATCTAAAATTGCGGCATGAACCGTGATATCCGAACACGCGCTGCATCCGCCGATGACGCTGAGGCGTTGCTGACGCTCTATGATTTTCTGTCATCTGACAACAAAAGATGCCCGCTCGAACTAGCGAAAGTGAACATCTCAAAGATTTGCCTGATTGAAGGCAGTGCTGTGCTTTTGGGTGAGATTGACGGTGAAGCTTTGACGACATGCACACTCATCGTAGTTCCAAATTTATCAAGGGGTGGGAGGCCTTATGCGGTAATTGAAAATGTGGTTACGCATCCTGACCACCGAGGAAAGGGGCTTGGCAAGGCGATTCTGGATGCGGCGTGTGAACGCGCGTGGAGCCATGAATGCTACAAAGTCATGCTGAGTACGGGATCGACACGGCCCGCCACCTTGTCATTCTACGAGAGTGCAGGTTTCGAACAATCGAGAACCGGTTTTCAAAAGCGACGACTGCCGGAGCGCCAAGAGGAAGCTAGCTGAGCCGAACGGCGATAATGTCCCGCAAAGCAGGCATTCACCGCAAAACCGGAAACCAATCCTCGCGCAGGCGCTGGCCCTCGACCATCCCGTGCCCCGGAAAGGGGGGCGAGGTCGGCCCCGGGCGCGTGACATAGCGTGCGTCGTCCCCCACAAGCTGCAGCGAAAAGGCGCGGCGGCGGGCGGTGCTGTGGTTGCCCCTTGCGCCGTGCAGGGTGCGGAAGTGGAAGGCGACGGCGTCGCCCGGCTCCATCTCGAATTCGACGATGCGCATGCCTTCGGCCTCGGGATCGGGCACGGGGATGTAGTCGCCTTCGAAGAAAGCAGCCTCGGACACCCAGCGCGTCGGCACCACGTCCTTGGGCCAGCGGTGCGATCCGGCCACGCAGCGCAGGGTGGCCGTGGTCACGGGATCGAGCGGGGACCAGAAGCTGACCGTGTGCGCCCCTTGCACGAAGTAATAGGGCCCGTCCTGATGCCAGGGCGTCGCCATCGACGTGCCCGGTTCCTTGACCAGCACATGATCGTGGAACAGTTGCACCGATTGGGAGCCCATCAGCGTCGCCGCTGCCTCGGCCACGTGGGGGGCATGGGCCACTTCGCGGAATTCCGGGATACGTTGCCAGTTGCAATAGTCGTCGAAGAAGAGGCCGGTTTCCCCCTTGCGGTCATTGGTCGAGGCATAGGGCCCCGGTTCGCCCATGTTGCGCGCCACACCTGCGCGCAGGGTTTCGACGTGATCGGCGAACAGGCCACGGATCAGCACGACACCGTCGCGCTGATAGGTCGCGGCGTCGTCGGCTGTGACATGGTTCATGCGGTCAGCTTTTGCGGCGCAGCCGGATCACGACGTCGACGGAGGCGATTTCCGCGCCTGCGGGTGCGTCGGGCAGTTGCGCGATGACCAGCTGGTCAGAGGGCGCGTCGGTCAGCCGCGCATCGTCTTCCCAGAAGAAATGCGGATGGTCATGGGTGTTGGTGTCGAAATAGCTTTTCGATCCGTCCACCGTCACTTCCTGCATCAGTCCGGCGTCACAGAACGCACGCAGGGTGTTGTAGACGGTCGCCAGCGACACGGCTTCGCCTTGCGCTTTGGCCGCCTCGAAAAGGCTTTCCGCAGTCACGTGGCGATGCTGGCCATCCCCGATCAGCAGGGCGGCCAGGGTCACGCGCTGGCGCGTCGGGCGCAGGCCTGCGCCTGCAAGCCACGTCGTTCCGACCTCGTGTTGATCCTGTTGCATGCCGATCCTTTATTCCTGTCCTTGCTTATAAAGGGCGAAACAGGCGCAATTCAATTGTAAAAGGTCGTTGCGCGTTATGCCACACGCCCGAAGAAACCCATTTGTTCGGACGCGCTGAAGCGGCGACCGGGCGTGTCGTAATGCGACAACACCGCCACGATGCGGGACTGCACCCCTCGTACGGTGGAAACCCGATGCGCCGTGTTGACCCCCAGAAAGACATTGAGCGTACCAGCCGTCTGCGGAAGGCGCACAGGGTCTATCCGCCCGGTCAGCAGGTCGGCGATGCCTGCGTGGTTCGGGTTGGTATCGCTGCGCAGGTCCTTGGCATATTCGAACACGCCGCCTTCGCTTGGTTCCTGCAACAACAGCGTGGTCGTGAATATAGAGCGGTCAAAATGCCAGTTCAGCGCCTCGCCCGAGCGGTATTCCAACACGTTGATCCCCGCCAGCGCATCATCCATGACATAAAGCGCAGGCCGGTCCATGACAGCGGCCAGAAAGATGGCGAATTCGGGCCACTGGTACAGGGCATCAAGTGCCGTACCGCGCAACTGGTCATGGCAGAGCGTGTGATTGGCCGTCTCGACCTTTTGCAGGGCCGGCGCGTCTGGCGCCAGTCCGGGCACATCGTCCTTGAAATATATGTTGTGCCAGCGGCTGTTATGAAATGACTCCGACGCCATCAGCGGATGCACATGGGCCAGCGTGTTGGCCAGCGCTTCGGGCCGCATGAAGCCTGCAAAATCGAACAAGCCGGCGCGTTCCAGCCCCGCCTTGGCACGCACGACCAGTGCATCCCAGCCGGCAGTGCCGGGCTGATCCAAAGGGTAGGTGTCAAGATCAAGGATATGTTTCATCGCGCCACCCTGCCTCAACCCGCTGGCGCAACACAAGTAGGCACCGCATGGCCCACCTGCCCCGCACTTGCGCAGTCCGTCCACGCGATGCTAGAGGGGCCAGAACCGGACAGACCGGAACAGATGCGCGCAAAGATGAGGCCACCATGGCAGATTACCCGACAAGCTTTGACAAAGAGGGCTTGCTGAAATGCGCCCGTGGCGAGCTGTTTGGCCCCGGAAACGCGCAATTGCCCGAACCGCCGATGCTCATGATGGACAGGATCACGGATGTCTCGGGCGATGGCGGAGCGCATGGCAAGGGGCACATCGTGGCAGAATTTGACGTCACCCCCGACCTTTGGTTCTTTGACTGCCATTTCCCGGGCAATCCGATCATGCCCGGCTGTCTGGGTCTGGACGGGTTGTGGCAACTCACCGGCTTCAACCTGGGCTGGCGCGGCTGGCAGGGGCGCGGCTATGCGCTGGGTGTGGGCGAGGTAAAGCTGACCGGCATGGTCCGCCCCGACCGCAAGATGCTGACCTATTACGTCGATTTCA
>CAYGPT010000003.1:0-109798 GCA_964351755.1 uncultured Rhodobacterales bacterium
CCCCCATCCGTGTCTCCTTTACATAACCAAGGACGACCCCGTTATGACCCCGACCAAACTCATCGCCACCGCTGCCCTGTCCATCGCGCTTGCGTCCGGCGCATTCGCCAAGGACCACGACCAGTCCGGCACCGATACGCCCGGTGAGAACGTGGGTGCGGAAACCGTGACCTCTGCAAAGACCCTCGGCGAGGCCCGTGGCAACGGCAAGAAACCCGATGCCACCAATGGCAAATCCGCCGACGCGGGCAAGAAAGACTGACACCACTCACCTGAACACCACCTTGCCAGGCACATCCCTTACGTGCCTGGCCTTTTTATTCGAGCGTCACGATCCCGTCACATACGGAACCAAATCTGACCCATCGCAAGTCACCGCCATTATTCGATAATCCGCGGTTATCCCCGACTTATCCACTGCAGATAACCCATGTATATCAACAGCTTATCCCCAAGAAATTTCATCCAAACGTCATTTTTCCTTTGCACGACTCGGGCGAAAGGCGCACCTTCAATTCACCGGCGCAGGGTTCTTACGAACAAAGCGGTGGACGCAAAGGCCACGGTGGCAACGGGATGCAGGAGACGGGTGGTGACACCCAGCGACTGCCGCAACGGGTCACTGGATGCAGGTCGGATCGTGTGGGCCCGAAAGGGTCGTGGCGAAAGGGCGGTATCGCAGGGTTGATGCGGGGAGCGTGGGGTCTTTGGACCGTACACTTCGGTGACGGGTGGCAACGCCCCGAGCAAGCTGGGCCCAATTCGCCCTCTGGGGGGATGATAGGTTCAAGAAGGCGTCAGATGTGAAAGGACTTCGGTCCGATCCGCTGGCGCCTTTCGCTTTTTCAACCCCTCACATTTCCGACGCGCAGTTGATCGAGGTCAAGGCGTTGCGTCCCCAATTGCCGCATCGTTCTGGTCGTGCAGAACAGGAGGACAGCCGTGAACATCGAAAGTCGCAAACAGGCCCTATTGGCCCGCCGCAGCGAATTGGTGGGTGACATGTCAGAGATCGAACAGCAGCTGGACGCTCCTGCGACTCCGGATGTGGAAGATCGCGCGTCCGAACGCCAGGGTGACGAGGTGCTGGAGGCTTTGGGACATGCCGAGTGGAACGAAGTGATCCGCATCGACGCGGCGCTCGCGCGGGTCGCGGCGGGGACTTATGGCGCTTGCGTCACGTGTGGTGAGCAGATCTCGGACGCCCGTCTGGACCTGCTGCCCGCCACGCCTTTTTGCAAGTCTTGCGCGGTTTGAGCAGCCCGCAGGGGTGCGAAGGGCGCAAAAAAGGGAGGTCTGTTCGGACCTCCCCACAATGCGCCATGCAAAGGATTACTTGTAGCCAAAGGCCGCGTTGGGCATCCAGTCCGGCGCGCCCTTGCCCGCCCGCATGTGCAGGCACGCCGTCCCGACACGCTGGAAATAGGTGATGTCAACCGGGTACCAGCCCGCTTGCGGCACTTCGACCTGAACAGCGTCCGTTTCCCGGCAGGTCTGGCGCCCGTCGAAATACCCGACTTGCTGCCCTCCGATCCGCGCATCCAGACCGTCATTGGTGAGGAAGTCGATTGTGTAGGTACCGGGGCTGTCGAATTTCACGTAGCCCGTAATCGCCGCTGCCACGTGTTCGACCTGCGTCGATGTCAGCGTTTTTTCACCCGGTGCGGTATCGCGGTAATCAAGCCCTTTGAGAGGCTTCCCGGCCTTGCCCTCCTTTAGATAACGCTCGGCCTGGCTGATGTTTTTGACGTCGAGCGGATAGGCGTACTTCACCGCCAACCCGGATTTCAGGCCAGAAGGTTGCGGGCTTGCAGGTTTCAGTTTCAACGGGGCAGCGAAGGCGACGCTTGCCATTGTGATCGCTGCGGCAGCCAGTGCCGCTGTCTTGAGCAGGTTCATCAAAGTACTCCCTTTGAATTGGCCGCTTCTGTGCGACCTTGAATCACGTATAGTTTATGGTGTTGTGTCTGGGTATGACAACAGGTTCGCTGCGAACGTGATGCATCAGCTGTCGTGAGACGGTGCGCGGTAAAACAGGTAGCGTTCGGGGTCGACCGTGTCAGGACCCGTGATCTGATCGAACCCCACAAGTGGTTGTTGGGACAGCACCAGACCGTTGGGCGCCATAACCGCGGCGATGTACGGGCTGAGTGCAGCCCCTTCTGCGACATCCATTTCCTTGATCCCGTGGCCAAAGTCATAATGGGCCAGCGCCATACTGATTTTCCGGTTGGCGAGTTCGCGCAACATGTCCTGCGCTTCGCCTTGCAGGAAATTTTCGGCCGGTGGCACGCAGCTGGGATGTGGTTTCAGCACGCGATCAATCACCCAAATGCGCCGGTTGTCGATTTCCTGACGCAGGTGGTCATAGGTCCGGCCGTTGCCAAGACCCATTTCCAGCACGTCTCCGGGGATGTCCTTGATCAAATCGGCGGCCCAGTTGATCCCGTCGATTTGCGCGCTGAGCCGCCGGCGCATGGATTCGAGTCTGCTCAATTTGGGTTCTCCATGATCCAAGGGGTCGCTCCGCCGTCCAGCATTTCTGCGACAAAGGCGGATGCAAATGTCCAGATCGCTTCGCTGTGGACAAGGTGGTGCGTCAGCAGGCCAAAAGGTTCATGACTGTCTTCTTGCCGCAGGCGTCTTGCTTCAAGGTGACGGGCCGTGATGGCGATCAGCCGGTCGGGCATAACGAGGTCACGGCTGCCTCTCCAATCGATCGGGTCGATATGAGTGTTGATTTGGGCCAGTCCGCCTACAGCCTCGGGCGCAAGACGAGGCAGGAACGTGGACAGGGCGGTGTAGCCTTGTCCCGGCAAGGCCGCGATCACGTCGCTTGCAATCCGATTCCATGGGGGGACGAACATCGTCCTCAACCCCGGGCCAAAAAGCGACTTCATATGGGCCAAGGCCAGCCCTGTTTCTTTCACGGCGTCGGCGCGTGGGGTCAGAAATTCGTTCTTCTTATAGCCGTCCGCGCTGTGGTCGGCATGCGCCCAGCCGTGCACCACTGGAATCAGACGATCCGGGTCGATGTGCCGGGCAATGGCTTCGCCCGCTTTGGCGGGAATGGTGGCAAGATGGATGGGAAGGCCGCGCTGCGTTGAAAGCTCCGCCAGTCGATCAAGAGCCAGTGTCGGCTCAGTCGCATCGTCGTCGCGCCACCAAAAGGGTATGGCCACTTTGTCCCCCCGGCAGGCAGCAAGGGCGTGTCGCATCGGTGTCCAGTCGGCTCTCATACCGCCTTCCTTGCACACAAGTCGCGCACGACCTCAACCGTTCGCGCGGCGCCGTTCATTCCAATGCTACGCGGTGCACGCGGCTGAGCGTTCTGCACATCCCGCAAAGCGGTCACCAAAGCAGGGCCATCAAGTTCGTCCTGACGCAAGACCGCAATAGCGGCTTGCGTGCTTAGCGCATCGGCGCGCAGACCTTGTTCGACTTCACCGCCGTCATCAAACGGGACCAGGACGGCAGGCACACCCGTCTGCAAGACATCCAACGCCGTGTTGTATCCGCACATCGACACAGAAGCTTGGGCGCCTTGCAGCAAGGCACGGAAATCCGCACGCGGCGCTTCAATACGGACGTTCGGCGGCGCATTGACTGCAAGTGCGTGCCGCCTTTCGTCCTGCCCCCCGACCAGAAACATCCAGTCGGTCTCAGGCGTAGCTGTGGCGGCTTCGATGGCAGCGGCGAAGACGCCATCCCCAACGCTGCCCCCGCCCGCACTGACCAGGACACCACCTCTCGGAACCCCGGTCTGGATGGGTGCTGGCGGGGCAACGAACCCTGTGTAGTGCAAGCGTTGCGCCAATACATCCGACACGGGCCAAGAGAGGTCCAGCGCAACGACGTCCGGGTCTGAATGCACCAGAACGCCGTCATAGAACTGCCCGACCATATCATCGGCAAAGGTCGCCTTGGCGGGTTTGCTGGGCGGTGCCAGGATATCGCGGATCGACGACAGGATCAGGGGCCGGGGTGACATGGCATGGGCGGCCTGAAGCACCGCACGGAATTCGTCGCGCAGAATGCGGCGTCCGAAGGGAAACAGTTCTGTGATCAACACGTCCGGGGCCGTTGCGGCCAACGCACCAAGCACCCGATCGCGGCGTGCCAGCATGAAATCTGTCGCAGCTACGCTGCTATCCCCGGCAAGGAGGGTGGTGAAATCCGTGCCATTGGACTGCACTGCGGGCAGTTGGATCAGGTTAAGCCCGTTCGTGTCCAAATGAGGCACCGGTTTGCCGCCGCTGACAACCGTGACCTCGTCGCCGGCCTGAACAAAGGCGCGCCCGATCGTCAGCGCCCGCGCCAGATGCCCGGTGCCGAGCAAGTGGGTGACAAGGATCATGACCTTCATGATGCGTTTCCGCTTAGCAGCCGTTCCGGCGTGGGCAGGGCGGTCCATCGTGCGTCGTCGATATGCAGGATGAACAGGCGGTCTCGCTTGATCTGGAACGGGGCGGGGCCATCGAAATCCCAGCCCGTTGCCAATGCCATCAGCACGCGCATCACTCCGATATGGCAGACGGCGACTGTGTCGCCGCGCAGGCGTCGGGCCCAAGGACGCAAGCGGGCGCGCAAATCGGCTGGCCCCTCGCCGTCGGGCGTGCGGTAGTCCCAGCCCCAGTGTTCGATGTCGCGAAAGCCGGAACCGGGGTCGCCGCGAAGCGCGCGGCCCTGCGCCCCCTCCCATGCGCCCCAGTCCATCTCGATCAGGGCGGGTTCGGGTCGGGCATCGCGCCCGGCGACCAGTTTGGCCGTTTCCATCGCGCGCGACAGTGGGCTGGCCACGAGGTCGGCATCCGACCAGTCATCGGGCAGGCGGAGCGCGCCCAGATGCGCCCGCGCATCATTGTCCAGCGGAATGTCCGTGCGTCCCTGAATCCGCCCGGCCCGGTTCCACGCGGTATGCCCGTGTCGCAAAAGGGCGAGGCGGATCATTTCAGTGCCCCGATCGTCTTGCCGAGCGTGGTGGCGGCAGCGCCGAGCAGATGTGCCGCGCTGACCTTGGTACGGGCCATCGTACCTACCGCGCGGCGCAAGCTCGCATCCGTGGCAAGTGCCACAACCTCTGCGGCCAAGGCGGCCGGTCCGTCGGCGGTGGCTGCAAGGGGGCAGTATACCACGTCACGCACGCCGGGGCGGTCCTGTGCGACAACCGGAATCCCTGCGGCCTGCCCTTCGAGATAGGTCAAGCCAAACGCCTCGTTCACGCCGGGCCAGAGCAGCAGGCTGGCGTTCGCATATTGGTCCGACAACTCGTGAGCGTTGAGCGCACCCAGAAAGGTGACGTTGGCGGCGAAGGGGCCCATAAGGGTCGCCACGTCGGCCCGCGCTGGGCCATCCCCCGCGATGTTCAGATGCCAGTTCAGGGCCTCGGGCAGAGCACCGAGAGTTTGGGCTATCAAGTCGTAGGACGCCAGTTTGTCCCCATCCCGCATCATTGCAACAGTCAGCATCGGCCCGACAAGCGTGCTTGCCGTCGGCAGGTCGGCACGCGCCAGAAACGGGGACAAATGGATCAGGTTCTGACCATTTGGCGCGTCACGGCGCAGCGTTTCGGCGTCACGATGGGTCAGGTAGAAGATTGTGTGGGCGGCGTCACTGGCCGCCTCTGCAGCTTTTGCAAATTGCGCCCATGGCCCTGTCAGGCGTTTGCGCGCGCGCGTGCTTTCGACCTGCAGGTAGGGGATGTTCAACGCGCGCGCCACGGTAGGGCCGATCAGGTCGGGGGCCTTGTAATAGTTGTGGTAGGTCACCCAGATCCGCCAGTCCGTCGCCTGATCGGAGGCGAGGAGGCGGGTGATTTCCGCCTGTGCGGCTGCCATAAGGGTGTTCTGTATATCGGCGCCGCCCTGTCCGTCATAAAGACGCAGGTTGGAAGCGGTGTGAACCGTGTGCCCGGCAAGTTCCAGTGCCGCGATAAGCGCGCGCGCCATAGCGCGGTCCCCCGATGGAACTGGGTGATCTGCGGGTTTCAGGGGGGCGTAGAAGGCAACACTCATGAGCCCATCACCGCGCGCAGGTGCTGGGCAAGGCGGTCGATGCCCGGTTGCATGGTGAAGTCGGCGTGCAGCCGGGCATGCGCTGCCTCGGCCAGTTTGGGCCCAAGATCCGGGGTCTTGGCAAGACGCACGATTTCCGCGGCGAGCGTAGCGGGGCTATCGTCGCACAGAATTCCGTGCACGCCTGTGTCGATGAATTCGGGGATGGCCGAGACGGGCGTAGACAGTATCGCCAGCTTCTGGCTCGCGGCCTCCATCAGCACATTGGGCAGACCGTCGCGGTCCCCGTCCGCCGCGATGCGGCTGGGCAGGACGAAAAGGTCAGCGGCGCGCATGGCCGCGATCACCTCGGGCTGATCGCAGGCCCCGCGCCATTTGATCCGTGCGCTGATCCCAAGCGCATCGGCGCGGGCGCGCATCGGCGCATCAAGCGTACCGCCCCCGATGTGGGTGAATTGCCAGTCGATGTCGAGCGGCAGCAGGGCAAGCGCGTCAAGCAGCCGGTCATAGCCCTTCTTTTCAACGAGTCGGCCGACGGAGATCAGAGCAAAGGGATCGTCCACTGCGCGCAGCTTGCGCTTTGGCGGCGCGGGAAAGCGGCCGAGGTCAAGTCCGTGATAGATCAGATCAACCGGGGTGGTGGCAGCCAAGCTTTTGAGGTGGTCCGCCCCGAACGCCGTGCAGGTCGCCCCGTAGGCGGCACCATTGGTGAGGTCGTCCAGCTTTTCGCGCAGCTCCCATTCGGGCGAGGTCCAGATATCCTTGGCATGGGCCGAAAATGCCCAGGGGATGCCGCGCAGCCCCGCCGTGTAGCGCGCGACCGAAGAGGGCGTGTGCAGAAAATGGGCATAGATCGTCTGCGTGCCTTCGGGCAGTTCGCGTGCCATGACGCAGGCCTGACCGAACCGGCGCACCCGATTCCGGGAGACGTCGCGCATCAGGTCGCGGATGAATTGGCGCAACGTTCCCCAGATGCCGGGGCGCATGAAGGCCGATAGCAGGCCGCGCAGTACCCGCAACGGTTCATCATGCAGATATTCAGGCAGGTAGTGCACGTGCGCCCGCAACTCGTCGTGCAACGGATGCGTTTTGGCATCCGTGGGGTGGCGCAGCGACCAGATGGCGAAGTCGAGGCCTGCACGCTCAAGCGCGAGCAGTTCCTGGGCGATGAACGTCTCGGACAGGCGGGGCCAGCCCTTGACCGCCACCGCAAGGCGCGGCGTAGGGTGCATCATTCGGCTGCGTTGCTGAGGGCGGCGCTCATCAAACGCCGGGCGCGGTCGATCACAACATCCAACCCGTCCAGCAGACCATCCGCCCCGGCTTGTGACGGGCGCTGTTGCGAGGGCAGGCCGCGAATGGCTGCGATCATGGACTGCGGGGTCAGGCCGTCGCGGAATTCGTCCAAATTGCGCACCAGCCCCAGTTCCTCGGCCCGGTTTGCGCGGATCCACTGTTCAAGGCGCGGCTTGGTGCGGGGCACGATCACGGCGCGCTGGTCAAATGAAAGCACCTCGCAAAACGTGTTGTACCCGCCCATGCAGATGACACCCTGCGCGCCCGCGAACAGCGCTTCGATGCGGCTGTCGAAACCGGTTGCAGTGACGCGGCCGCACAGGGCCGCCACACGGGCCTCGAACCCGTCGCGGGTGTCGCCGGACAGGAACGGGCCGTAGACCAGCACAGCATGGGGGCCAAGGTCCGGGTCCTGTTCGTACGCCCTGAGCACCAGGTCGACCATCGCCGCGCCATCGCCGCCGCCGCCGGGGGTGACGAGGATATAGGGCGTGTCAGGCACATCCGCCGGGTCGATGATGGCGCGGCGCAAATAACCCGTCCAGACGGTGCGCGCCCGCACTGCATCCGACAGGGGCAGGCCTGCGGTCGGGTCATAGACGGATTTCGGGCCGTAGACCCACAATTCGTCATAGAAATTCTCGGTTGCCTCCAGCGCGCCCTTGCGGTGCCACTCGCTGGCAAGAACTTCGGGCTCATCAAGAACATCGCGCAGGCCCAGAACGATGCGCGTACGCCCGGTTTTTGTCAGGGTTTTCAGCGTCGGCAACAACTCGCCCCGGAACCCGGTCGGTTCCTTGTCCACGATAAACAGGTCGGGATCATATTGCGCGATGGTCGAATTGATCAGCCCTTCGCGCAGGGAAGTCGTGGATTCGAGATCCATGCCAGAGTTCTGGCTGACATAGCTGCCATCGGCCAGTTTCTTGACGCCGGGCAGGCGTACGTGGTCGACCGCGCGCGGAAAGGTAAATCGCCCCGCAACGGGGCTGCCGGTCAGGATGATGGCCGAGCCAACCGTGCCCGATTGGGTCAGGGCCGAGGCCAGCGCCCGGCTGCGCCGCAAGTGGCCCAGACCGAACGTATCGTGGCTGTACAGCACGACGCGCCGTGGGCGCTGGCCGGACAGACCCGGTGTCGCAAGAGTGGAAGAGCCCATCGCCGTCGTCTTATTCCCGTTCTCTCCGGCCATCTTCATTCAGATGCTCAGAGAATCCCTTTGGTCCGTATACCACAGCCCACCACTTTCCCAAGCCAAGGGCCATACCGCAAATGCACTCCAGATGCTGGGCTGATGCCCCGCAACGCCGCGCCTTGTTCGCGCTATGACACGGAATGCGGCACATTGCAAAAAAAGCCGCTTCACTTTCGCGCACACACAATTGTCTTTGATGTGTCGCTGGCTTAGCGTTCATCAGCCTTGGGACGGGACACACGGGACATGAAGACAATAACGCTGTGGATGCTGTTCGTTGCCGCCGTGATATCGGCGGCTGCGCTGTTGCCGCAACCGGTGCAGGCGCAGGGTCTGGGCAGTCTGCTGCCATCGCAAGAGGCCGAAAGCACATCCCAGATCGACGACGTGATGCGCGCGGCTGCCGAAAACGGCGTAAGCGTCATCGTGATCGACAGCAACGGGCGCGTGCTGAGCGAAATCGGCGAGTCGGAGGACACCGGGACCCAGTCGCAGGACATGGGCAGCACCCTGATGGCCATACAGGACGACGCGGTAGCTTTTCGGGCGGCCTTGACGGACCGGCTTTTGAACCTGCCCGTCGCCTTCAACGAGGTGATATATATCCTGCGCGCCAGCAGCCCCGACGGCACGATGCTGGCCTACCTCAAGGTTCTGGGCTGGAGCCTGCTGTTTCTGGGCATCGGCGTCCTTTTCCAGAACGAGATATACGGCAAACGCATCGTCAAGAATTTCGTCGTCGGGCGTATCAAATCCGATCCTCAGGGCTATTCCGAAAAGATGCCGTTCCTGTTGTTCCGCTTTCTTATGGGCGCAATCGGCATCGTGATTTCCATACTCGTGGCGTTTATCTTGGGGTCGATCATCTTCGGCCCCCTCGAAGACGCCGCGCTGCAATTCACAGCGACGCTGATCAATATCGCCTATTTCCTGATCCGCATCGTCACAAGCACGTGGCGCATGATCCTGTCCCCGTTCCTGACCCAGTACCGCATTCCGCTGATGACGGACCGGGATGCCAAGAGCCTGTATCGCTGGCTGACCGTGGGCACCACTATGGGCCTGTCCACGATCCTGTTCGGCATCTGGATCCGCGAATTGGGCCTGAACCTTGAAGTCTACGTTTTCCTTTATTCGCTGCTGTCCTTTTTCGTGATGCTGCAAAGCATTGCCATCGTGGTGTTCAACTGGCGCGCCGTCACCAACGCGATCCTGAACGGTACACGGCCCGAGGCCGCGACATGGCTGTTGCGCACGCTTTCCCGGTTGTGGGCCCCGGTCAGCATCGCCTTTTTCGTCTTTGCCTGGGCCAATCAGACCTATCACCTTGTCATTGGCGATCCGAACGTCGTGCCGTTGCTTGTCGGGGGGTGGTTGATCCTGACCACCATCATCGTGGTGTATGGTGTGCTCAATTTCTATGTCGAACGCGGTTTTTCACGCGCCCGGATGGTCGAGGAGCGCAAGCAGGAACCTGAACAGGACGAGGACGTGCCACACCGCGAGGTCCTTGGCCCGCCGGGCGGGTCGCTGACCACCTTCCAGCAACTGGCACAGCGCATCGCGGGCATCATCGCCTTTGTTGCCGGGTCCTATGCCTTTATCGGCATGTGGAGCCCCGGTGTCGGCATCGTGACCGACAGCGCGGCCGACCGCCTGCTGGACGTCATCGTCATCATCTTTCTGGGCTACATCGCCTATTACGCCTTTCGCATCTGGATCGACCAGAAGATCGCCGAGGAACAGGGCGACATGGAAGAGGGCGAGTTGGGCGATGAAGGTGGCGGGTCCAGTGCCTCGCGTCTGGCCACGCTGTTGCCGCTGTTCCGCAATTTCGTGCTGGTGCTGATCGTGGTGACCATTTTCCTGATCACCCTGATGGAGCTGGGCGTGAATGTCGGCCCGCTGTTCGCCGGTGCGGGCATCATCGGCGTCGCCGTGGGCTTTGGCAGCCAAAGCCTTGTGCGCGATATCTTTTCGGGGGCGTTTTTCCTGTTCGACGATGCATTCCGGCGGGGCGAATATATCGACGTGGGCGGGGTCAAGGGAACGGTCGAGAAGATCAGCGTGCGATCGTTCCAGTTGCGCCACCATTTGGGTGCTCTGCACACCATGCCATTCGGCGAGATTCAGGTGCTGACCAACTATTCCCGCGACTGGGTCATCATGAAACTGCCGTTGCGCGTGACCTATGACACGGACGTGGAAAAGGTGCGCAAGCTGATCAAGAAGCTGGGTGTTGAGTTGTTGGACGATCCGGTGATCGGCGACAACTTCATCCAGCCGCTGAAGTCGCAAGGCGTGATCGAAATGCAGGATTCGGCGATGATCATCCGGGTCAAGTTCATGACCAAGCCCGGCGATCAGTGGCTGGTGCGCAAAAAAGTCTACGAGGACATCCGCGCCCTGTTCGAGCGTGAGGGCATCAAGTTCGCCCATCGAGAAGTCACGGTGCGCCTTGCCGACGGCAAAAAAGCCGATGAGTTGAGCGATGACGAACGTAAAGCTGTGTCTGCCGCCGGACGTGCATCGATCGAGGAAGAGATGATGGAAGGCGGGGTGGCGGACGGCGACGACCGATAAAGCCCCTCGACATCGCCCGGCAAAGGGCATAGGCGCGCAGGCTTGGTGACTGGTATCGACCAGCGCCCTTGCTTTGTTAGGACCCGACCCCGTGATTACGCCTCTTCAGACCGCATTGACCGCCCGCGGCTACACCGACCTTACCCCCGTGCAGACCGCCGTGACCGACCCCGATCTGGTGGGATCGGACCTGCTGGTGTCGGCCCAGACGGGCTCGGGCAAGACGGTCGGCTTTGGTCTGGCCCTAGGCCCGACACTGCTGGGGGGTGAACCGCTTTTTCAGATGGCTGATGCCCCTTTGGCGCTGGTGATCGCACCAACGCGCGAGTTGGCGATGCAGGTCAAACGCGAACTTGGCTGGCTTTATGGCGAAACGGGCGTGGTCATGGCGTCTTGCGTTGGCGGCATGGACATGCGCGACGAAAAACGCGCTCTTGCCCGCGGCGCCCACATCGTCGTCGCCACGCCGGGCCGCTTGCGCGATCACATCATGCGCGGGTCCATCGACCTGTCGTCCATCCGCGGTGTGGTGCTGGACGAGGCGGATGAGATGCTGGACCTCGGTTTTCGCGAAGATCTTGAGTTCATTTTGGGGAACTGCCCCGAGAGCCGTCGCACCCTCATGTTCTCGGCCACTGTGCCAGCGGCCATCGCCAAGCTCGCCAAGACCTATCAGAAGGACGCGGTGCGCATCGCCACCACGAGCGGCGACAAGCAGCATGCCGATATCACATATCAGGCCGTCACTGTCGCCAACCACGACGCCGAAAACGCGATCATCAACATCCTGCGCTTTCACGAGGCGCCCAACGCGATCGTGTTCTGCAACACCCGCGCCATGGTCAACCGGGTCACCACGCGCCTGTCCAACCGGGGCTTTCCCGTGGTGGCGCTGTCGGGCGAGCTGACGCAATCTGAACGTACCAACGCTTTGCAGGCGATGCGCGACGGGCGGGCGCGGGTCTGCGTGGCGACGGACGTAGCGGCGCGGGGGATCGACCTGCCCAACCTCGATCTGGTTGTCCATGCCGAACTGCCAAGCAACCATGAAACCCTGCTGCACCGCTCGGGCCGCACCGGGCGTGCGGGTCGCAAGGGCACAAGCGTGCTGATCGTCACGGCCAAGGTGCGTGCCAAGGCAAGCCGCATCCTGAAAGGTGCGCAGGTGGATGCGGAATGGGGCGATGCGCCCTCGGCTGACGATGTGCGCGCGCAGGATGAAATCCGCCTGCTTGACGATCCGATGTGGACGGATGAGATCACGGAGAACGAAAGCGACATGGTCGCCAAGCTGGTCGCAACCTTCAGCCCCGATCAGCTGGCTGCTGCCCTGCTGCGCATCCACGGGTTGCGCCACACCTCGCCCGAGGATCTGTCGGACGTGGCGGCCAAGGACAGTGCGCCCAAGGCATTTGTTCCCTTTGGTCCAAGCGTCTGGTTTTCGGTCACCGGCGGGCGCGATCAAGGTGTCGAAGTGCGCCGTTTGCTGCCAATGATGTGCAATGCTGGTGACATCACCAAGGACGACATCGGGGCGATCCGCATTCAGAACGACATGTCCTATGTGGAGTTGAAAGAAAGCAGCGCCGATGCGTTTGTCGCGGCCCTTGGAGATGCGATGCAGATCGAAGGCGGGGCGACGGTCACTCGTTTGGCCGAGGTGCCCGCCGCTGCCAGCCAGCCAAAACCGCGCTTTGATGCCAAGCCTGGCGGTAAGCCCAAACGCGAGTATGCGGACAAACCAGCGCGTGCTTATGACGATAAGCCCAAGCGTGACTATGCAGACAAGCCCAAGCGCGGCTTTGCCGATGCGCCCAAGCCTGCGGGCAAACCTTCGGCCAAAAAGGTCTGGGACCCAGACACCGCACCTGCGCGTAAACCACGAAATGATGCCGCTCCGATCGACTGGAACGACACCTCGACCCCCAAACCGCGCAAGCCTAAGCCGGGGGCCAAGCCCTATGCCAGACCCACTGGGAAACCGGGTGCGAAAAAGCCGTTCTCCAAAGCCCCGAGTACCATGGAAAAGGCGGTTCAGGATGGCAGTGTGAGTGCGCCAAAAAAGCCACGCCATAAGCCGGAGGCAGCCCCCGGCGCGCCCAAGAAAGCAAAGTGGAACAGCAAGAAAAATCAGGCCCGCCGTGCGGCGGCTGCGGGTCAGGGTGGCGCGCAACCCCCGCGCCGCAAAGGGTAAAGTGGGGTTTCACCCCACCGATCGACGTAAGGCGGGTTTTAAGCCGCCATCGGCTTAGCTTGTGTAAGGGTCCAGACTGTCGCGCAGTCCGTCGCCAAGGAAGTTGAATGCCAGCACCACGATGATGATCGGAAGCATCGGGATCGCTGTCCACGGGTAGATTTCGATGCTTGCGAGGTTCTGCGCGTCGTTCAGCATCACACCCCATGACACCGCTGGCGCGCGCAACCCAAGGCCAAGGAAAGATAGCGCCGTTTCCCCGAGGATCATCGCCGGGATCGACAGTGTCGCCGAGGCGATGAGGTGCGACATGAAGTTGGGCAGCAGGTGCCGACGGATCACCCGGCCAGGCTTTGCCCCCATCATCTCTGCTGCGCGCACGTATTCCTCCTCTCTCAACGAGAGGAACTTACTTCGCACCGCACGCGCCAGCCCCGGCCAATCCAGAAGCCCTAGGATGATCGAGATGATGAAGAATACTGACACAGGCCCCCAATTCGACGGCACTGCCGCTGACAACGCCAGCCAAAGCGGCAGTTCGGGCAGGCTGCGCAGGATCTCAATCGCGCGGTTCACCACCCAGTCAGTCACACCCCCGAAATAGCCCGCAATCGCCCCGAACCCGATGCCAAGGATGAAGGACACGGTGATCCCGATCAGCCCTACGGTCAGCGAAAGTTGCGCGCCGTAGGAGATGCGCGAGAATACGTCGCGCCCCAGCCGGTCCGAGCCAAACAGGAACACTGTTGCACCTTCCGGGGCGCAAAACAGGTGGGTCGTGCTCGGAATGACGCCGAATAGCTTGTAAGGCGACTTTTCGCAGAAAAACTGCAGCGGCATCGGCCGCGTTCGGTCGGTCGTATAGGTCCAGCGATAGTTTTCGAGATCGGCGTAGGCCTCGGTCGGATAGACGAAGGGACCGATGAAGTCGCCTTCGTGCCACAGCCGGATCGCTTGCGGCGGGTGGTAAAGAAAGTCGGCGCTGCGCTCATTGGGCGTATAGGGCGAAAAGAACCCGGCAAACGGGATCGCGAGGTAGGCCAGAAACAGGAAGATGCCCGAGATCAGGCCCAACCGGTGTTTGCGAAACTTGCGCCAGACAAGCACCCAGTTGGGCGCGTCCATGTCGCTGCGGTCGAGCGCGGACAGGTCCACATTCGGATCGTAAGGCGCGTCGTCGATATAGCGGCCATCGGGCAGGGTGCTCATCTGCTATCCTTCTCTGGCGCCGTAGCGGATGCGCGGATCGAGCAGCACCAGCAAGAGGTCGGAAATCATTGTGCCGATCAGGGTCAACAAGGCCACGAACATCAACACGAAGGCGGCCAGGAACTGATCCTGCGATTTGAGGGCGGTCAACAAGGCCGGGCCGATGGTTTGCAGGCCCAGCACCACGGACACCAGCACCGACCCGGACACCATAGCTGGTAGCAGGTTGCCGATATCCGCCACGAATGGATTGAAGGCCATGCGCAGCGGGTATTTCGTCAGCAGGCGGCGCGGGGCAAGCCCCTTGGCCATGGCTGTTTCGACGTAGGGTTTCGACAGCTCATCCAGCATGTTGGCGCGCAGGCGCTGCATCATGCCAGCCGCGCCCGAGGTGCCGATCACAAAGGTGGGCACGATCAGGTGGATCAGGATGGATTGAACTTTGGCGAGCGACATCGGTTCGCCTTCGAACTCCGGGTTCATCAATCCGCCGATAGGCAGGCCGAGATATTTGTGCCCGTAATAGAACAGCATCAGCGCCAACAGAAAGTTGGGCGTGGCGAGGCCAAGGTAGCCGATGAAGGCGGTGGTGTAGTCGACCCATGTCGAAGAGCGAGCAGCAGCGATAACGCCCAAAGGCAGCGCGACAAGATAGACGAACAGCACAGCGGCGAGGTTCACCAGTACCGTCAGCCAAAGCGCGTCACCTACGATCTCGGCCACGGGCGCATCGAATTCAAAGGACCAGCCGAAATCGCCCTGTAAAAGGCCTGAAAAGCCGTTGGGGCCGGGGATCGCGCCGACCCAGATCAGATATTGCTGCCACAAGGGGCGGTCGAGCGCATATTCGGTGCGCAGGAATTCAGCCTTGGCCACACCTTCGGCTTGTCCTGTCGCGCGTAACTCTGCGATCTGGTTGGACAGGTAGTCGCCCGGCGGCAGGTTGATGATGATGAACACCAGCACCGACACCACGGCAAGCGTCAGCAGCATCGTCACCAGACGCCACGCCGCATAACGGACAAACATCATTCCAGAACCTGCGCGATCTGTTTGTCATCGGCGAAAAAGAACTCGTCCATTCGGTGCACCCCGAAATGTGCGCCCGGGTCCCACGCCCACATACCGACTTCCGGCACATTGCGCAGGCGGTCGCCGACGACGATGGGCTGGGGCGCCTCGGACAGGATGCCGATGCCAAATTGCTGTTCCGCATGAATGGCCAGCATTTCGCGCCAGATGCGGGCGCGTTCCGGCTCTTTGTTCGTGCGGCGCCACGCGTCATAAAGGTCCATGAGGCGTTGCGCCTCCGGCATGTCCACTGGTTCGCCTGCTGCGCCGCGCGTCTGGTAATACTGCCCCCATTTCGGCCAGGCAAAGAAGACCTGATCCGTGGGCGCCAGATAGTCTGGCGGAGTGAACGGCTGCGGGATGCCATTGTCCCAGCCGTACCAGACAGCGGCCATGGTCACGCCCGAAAAGACGCGGTTGCGCAAGATGTCACGATCAAGCGGGCGCATGATCAGCTTGATGCCCAGATCGCGCCACGTGTCCGTGATGATGGCCAGCGCATTTTCCACTTCCTGCCGCTCGCCCGCCGTTTCGATCACGAATTCCATAGGGCGCCCGTCAGGCAGCAGGCGGATACCGGCCTTGTTGCGCGCAGTCAGGCCCATGTCATCAAGCATGGCATTTGCCGTATCGGGATCGTAGATCGCCCATTTGGTCAGGTTCTTGGGGTCAAAGAAAGGGCTGCGCGGCAATGCGGTCATTCCGCCCTCTTTCCCGAGCCCGAAATAGAGTGCGCGGTTGATCATCCGACGGTCTATGCCCAGCGACAGAGCGCGCCGGAACCGGGCATCGCGCATCACGGCGCGCCAGACCGGGTCGGCAAAGTTGAGGTTGGGATAGATCGCGATCTGGCTCGCCGCCCCGTTGGACCAAAGGTAGGTGCGATAGGCAGCGCCATCCGCCTCGCCTTTTTTCAGGATGGATACGTCGCGGAAATCAAGGCCGCGGGCCTGCAAATCCGCCTCGCCCGCGTTGGATTTGGCTGCGACCAGCCCGCCACCGACAATGCCCATTTCGACCACGTCGATATAGGGAAGTTGCGTGCCGCGCGTATCGACCCGGTGGAAGTAGGGGTTGCGGATGAACAACTGCCGGGACGAACTGCCACTGGCAACCATCCACGGCTGCAGGGTCGGCAGCTCGGCGTTGTCGAACTGGTACATATTGTCCATTTTGTTATGCAATGGAGCCCAGCTGCGCACGCGTTTGGCGTCGATCATCGCCTCCATCGCCTCTGGCGTGTTGAAGTCGACATGAAATTGTTTGAGATAATGCGACGGACGAAAGATGAACGGTGGTGCCGCCATCGCAAGCATCTGGATGAACATTGGGCTGGGCTGGGGAAACCGGACGACGACCGTGTGTTCGTCGGGAAATGACATGGTGCCGACACTGTCGCCGACACGCATGATCTCGGGCGGGCCGTTCGGGCTCAGCTCGGGGTTCAGGGCCACGTTTTCCCACCAGTAGCGGAAGTCTTCCGAGGTGAAGGGCGACCCATCCGACCAGCGGTGCCCGGGCCGCAGGTGCAGGGTAAAGACCCGGCCATCCTCGACCTCGAAATCGCGCAGGATGTCGGGGCGCAGGCGGTACATTTCATCATAGCCGACGAGGCGGGCATAGCCATAGACCACCATTTGGCGCACGTCCTTGGACCGCGTGACCATGGTGCGCAGCGTGCCGCCTTGCGTGCCGAATTCACGCCCCTTTGCGGCCAGATCGACGATCAGGGGCGTGTCTGGAATACGCTCAATCGCCGGGTCCATCTGGCCCTTGGCGACTTCATCCGCCCAGAACGCGCTTTCTGTCACGATGGGTTGGGCTAGGGCCGGTAGGGCCAATACCCCCGCCACAATAATGGCAGCTACTCGGTTAAACATGGCATCGTACCTTGTGTCCGGGTTCAATCTGGATGAGGTCGGGAGCATCAAGCCCCTCGAAACGGAATTCTTCGGACCAGCCGCTGGGCGATCCGGCCCCTTGGGCGACCTGCGCAAGGTCGATTGGGCGGCTAAGGTCGGGTTCGGGCTGCGCTGCGATCAGCGCCTTTGTGTAGGGGTGGCGCGGGGCATAGAACAGCGTATCGGGCGTTGCCTGTTCGACCACGACTCCCTGACGCATCACAGCCACTTCGTCGGCAATGCGCGCCACGACCGCCAGATCATGGCTGATGAACAGGTAGCTCAGACCCATGCCATCGCGGATGCGCTCGAGCAAGATCAGGATCTGTTCCTGCACCGACACATCAAGGGCCGAGGTTGGTTCGTCACACACCAGTAACACCGGATCGAGTGTCAACGCGCGCGCGATCGACAGACGCTGGCGCTGGCCACCTGAAAAGGCGTGTGGATAGCGCTTGAGCATATCCGGGTTCAGCCCCACCCAGCGCAGCATTTCAGCGGCCTTGTCCCGGCGTTCGGCCTTGCTGCCGATCCCGTGGATTTCCATCGGTTCGGTCAACGCCTCCTGCACGCGCATGCGGGGAGACAGGGACGAATAAGGGTCCTGAAACACCATTTGGGCTTGCCGTTGAAAGGCGACCTTCTGGGCGCGGCTGAGGTCGTTGACGCAGATTGGTTCGGCACCGGCTTGGGGTCGAAACAGCACGCGCGATCCGGGATCGGGCACCTCGGCCCCAAGGGCGATGCGCGCGCAGGTCGTCTTGCCCGACCCGCTTTCGCCGACCACGGCCAGCGTCTTGCCGCGCGGCAGCTTCAACGACACATCGCGACAGGCATGAACCAGCTTGCGTTCGCGCCAGCCGCCGGCGCGAACGGAATAGGTTTTGGACACCGATTCCAGTTCAAGGATGACATCGTTTTCCTGGATCGGGGCGGACGGTTTGGCGACCGTCGGGATCATTGGTGCCGCGGCAAAGAGTTTCTGGGTATATCCATGGCCCGGATCGCCCAGAACGGCGGCAGCCGGGCCGCTTTCCATCACGTGGCCCTTGTTCATGACTACAACGTGATCGGCCATGTTGGCGACAACGCCCAGATCGTGGGTCACCAGGATCATCGCCATGCCGGTGTCGCGTTGCAGATCCTTCATCAGGCCCAGCACCTGCGCCTGCGTGGTAACGTCCAGCGCCGTGGTCGGTTCATCCGCGATCAGCAGGTCAGGCTTGGCAACCATGGCCATGGCGATCATGGCCCGTTGGCGCATGCCCCCCGACATCTCGAACGGATAGGCGCGAAAGGCGCGTTCGGGATCGGCGAACCCGACCCGTTCGAAGGTGGAGAGCACGTCGCGCTTGGCCTCGGCCCGACTCATGTCGCGGTGCAGGGTCAGCACTTCGCTAACTTGGTTGCCAATCCGGTGGAGCGGGGAAAGAGAGCGCATAGGCTCTTGAAAAATCATGGAAATCGCGTCGCCACGGACCTCGCGCATTTCAGCCTTCGTGATTTTGAGGAGGTCGGTGCGTGATGCACCCGTTCCAAATTCAATCGACCCGCTGCGCAATTGGGCGGTGCCCGGCAGAATCCGCAGTATGGACCGGCAGGTCAACGTCTTTCCCGACCCGCTTTCCCCCACAAGGGCCAACGTTTCGCCTGCCTGAACGGAAAAGCTTACGCCGGCCACGACCGGAGGGGCCGACCCAAAGCCGATAGACAGGTTTTCGACGCTCAGCAGTGGGGGCATTTACAATCCTTTGTCGCACTTGCTTGCCGATGGGCAGTCAACCCGATTCCGACTGATAGGTCCATACACCGGTAATGTTTCAATTGTTCCTACACATTTGTGACGTTGTGCCCCATCTAAAGGAAAAACCAGAGGAATTCGTCGATGAGCCAAAGCCGCCTTGATCTGTTCGTGGACCGCATGGTGTCCCAGCGCGCCTGTCTGGACCATGCCGCACATTTGACTGCCGACATGACGGGCCCGGTGTTCGAACTGGGTCTGGGAAATGGGCGCACTTATCACCACATGCGTCATATCATGCCCGGTCGCGATATCTTTGTGTTCGAGCGCGCTGTTGCCTCGCATCCGGATAGCACGCCACCCGAAGACATGGTTTTGCTGGGGGACGTGTTCGATACGCTGCCACAGGCGCTGGCGCGTTTTGGGCCATCGGCGGCGCTGGTGCATGCCGATCTTGGCGGGCACAACGCGGAAAAGAACGATATCTTTGCCCGCGATGTCTCGCCCCTGATCGCGCCGCTTTTGGCCGTAGGCGGGTTGATGGTGTCATCGGACCGAATGTATTTCGACGATCTTGTGGAACAACCCTTGCCTGACGGCGCAGTGCCGGGGCGGTGTTTCATCTATCGGCGAGAGGTATAGGGCGCGCGCTTGCCTCTGCCCGGCCCTCCGGGGCGATTCTTTAAATCAGACAAGCAGGAGACGTTGCGTCTGTCACGCGGGGGGCTTGCCCTTTTGCTGTTCTGACTTAGGCTGACACCGGCGCGGCAAGGAGAGGAGCCTTGCCCGCACCCATCAACAGCGGAGGCCCCATGAGCGACAAGATTGCCTATTCCCGTGAGGGCGACATCGCCGTTCTGACCGTGCGCAACCCTCCCGTAAACGCACTGAGTCAGGCTGTTCGGCAAGGTTTGTGGGACGGCATGGATCGTGCCGAGACCGACGAGGGCGTGCGCGCAGTGTTGATCGTGGGCGAGGGCCGCGCGTTCTTTGCGGGTGCTGACATAACCGAATTCGGCAAGCCGCCGCTTGAGCCTTACCTGCCCGATCTGATCAACCGGATCGAGGCGTCACCGTTGCTGGTGGTCGCGTCGATGCATGGGGTGAGCCTGGGGGGTGGGCTTGAGATCGCTTTGGGGTGTCACTACCGGATCGCCGTTCCTTCGGCGCGTGTTGGTCTGCCCGAGGTGCATCTGGGTCTGATCCCCGGTGCGGGCGGCACACAGCGCCTGCCCCGTCTGACGGGGGTCGAGGCGGCGCTGGACGTGATGACCACGGGCCGACAGATCGGTGCGAAGCAAGCCCATGAACTGGGCATCATCGACGTGGTGCAGGAGGGTGATCAGGCCCGGAACGGGATTGCCTATGTCGAGAAACTGCTGGCCGAAGGGCGTGGACGGCGCGCGGTAAGCGAGTTGCCCTTGCCCGAAGCGATCGACTGGGACGTAGCATTTGACGCGACGCTGGCCCGTTCAAAGGGGCAGATTTCGCCCGCGTGGTGCGTGCGGGCGATTCAGGCCGCCTTTGAGAACGACTTTGCCGACGGACTGAAGGCCGAACGCAAGATCTTTTTCGACCTGATGCAGACCGACCAGCGCGCGGGGATGATCCACGCTTTTTTCTCGGAACGTGCGGTGAGCAATCTGCCGGAACTCAAAGGGGTCGAACCACGCCCGTTGGACCATATCGGGGTGATCGGCGGCGGCACGATGGGCGCAGGGATCGCCACGGCGGCCTTGTTGGCTGGCCTGCGGGTGCATCTGCTGGAAATGTCCGCAGAGGCCGGTGAGGCCGCGCGTGGCCGGATCGCGGGCAATCTGGCCGGCGCCTTGAAGCGGGGCAAGATCAGCGCGGATCAGCACGAGGCCATCCTGACGCAATCGTTGCAGGTGGTAACAGATTACGACGCTTTGGGTGAGGTCGATCTGGCGATCGAGGCGGTGTTCGAGGACTTGGAGGTCAAGAAAACCGTGTTTGCCGAACTGGATCGCGTCTGCAAGCCGGGTGCCGTGCTGGCGTCTAATACCTCCTACCTCGACATCAACGAAATTGCGGCGCGCACCTCCCGTCCCGGCGATGTGCTGGGTCTGCACTTTTTCTCGCCCGCGCATGTGATGAAACTGCTGGAAGTGGTGGTGGCGGACCAGACGAGGCTGGACGTTGCCGCGACGGGCTTTGCTCTTGGCAAGGCACTGGGCAAGGTGTCGGTGCGTGCGGGGGTCTGTGACGGGTTCATCGGCAACCGCATCCTGTCGACCTACCGGACTTGCGCGGATCACATGATCCTCGATGGCGCGTCCCCTTACGAGATCGACGCCGCACTTGAGGATTTCGGCTTTGCCATGGGGCCGTTCGCCGTGGCCGACCTTGCCGGTCTCGATATCGGCTGGGCCGTGCGCAAGCGCAAGCGGGCCGAGGGGCTGGACCCGCGTGCGCGGAATTCAAGCTATGCAGACGAGCTATGCGAGGCCGGGCATTTCGGCCAGAAGACCGGCAAGGGGTATTACGACTATGCCGCCGGTCCCAAGGCCCGCGTGCCCAACCCCGATGTGATGCCGCTGATCGAGGCTGAGCGGGCCACGCAAGGCATCACGCCGCGCAGCTTTACCGCCGATGAAATCGTGCGCCGCTACATGGCGTCGATGGTCAACGAGGCCGCCAAGGTCGTGGGCGAGGGCATCGCGCGCCGCCCGCTGGACGTCGATATGACGCTTCTGTTCGGCTATGGCTTCCCGCGCTACCGTGGCGGTCCGCTGAAATGGGCGGATATGGAAGGACTGACGGGATTGCTCGCCGACATAAAGACATACGCTGAGGAAGACGACTTTTTCTGGCAACCCGCGCCGCTGCTGCAAGAGCTGGTGGCGGCGGGCCGTACATTCGATGATTTGAACAAGGAGGTGTGAGCCATGGACCTGAGCTATTCCCCGGACGAGTTGGCCTTTCGCGATGAAATGCGCGCCTTTTTACGCGACGAGTTGCCAAAGGATATTGCCGACAAGGTGCGCATGGGTCGCGAGTTGACCAAGGACGATATGGAGCGTTGGCATGCCATCCTGAACGCCCGCGGCTGGTTGGCGCAGAACTGGCCCAAAGCCTTTGGCGGGGCGGAATGGAGCGCGGTGCAGCGCCACATATACGACGTGGAGGCTGCCGCCGCCCATGCCCCGCGCATCGTGCCCTTCGGGTTGTCGATGCTGGGGCCTGTCTTGCAGAAATTCGGCAGCAAGGCGCAGCAGGATCATTGGTTGCCTCGCATTCTGGATGGCAGCGACTGGTGGTGCCAGGGTTATTCCGAACCCGGTGCCGGGTCTGACCTTGCTTCGCTCAAGACCCGGGCCGTGCGGAATGGCGACCATTATATCGTCAACGGTCAAAAGACTTGGACGACACTGGGCCAGCACGCCAACATGATCTTCTGCCTTGTGCGTACGGACCCGGATGTAAAGCAGCAAGAGGGGATATCGTTTCTGCTGATCGACATGGACAGCCCCGGTGTCGAAGTGCGCCCGATTATTCTGCTCGATGGCAGCCCCGAGGTGAACGAGGTCTGGTTCACGGACGTGAAAGTGCCTGCCGAAAACCTTGTGGGCGAGGAAAACAAGGGCTGGACCTATGCCAAGTACCTGCTGACCCACGAACGCACGGGCCTTGGCGGGGTCGGGGCGAGCCTGGCGGCGCTGGCGGCGGTCAAGCGCCTTGCGCGGGCTGAGTCGCACAATGGCAAACCGCTGATCCAGAACCCACATTTCGCCGCCCGCGTGGCACAGGTGGAAATCGACATGCGGGCGATGGCGACATCGAACCTGCGCATCGTTTCTCAGGCGGCGGCAGGTGGCGCGCCCGGGTTGGAGGCATCGATGCTCAAGGTCAAGGGGTCGATCATCCGTCAGGAAATCAATGATTTGGCCCGACGCGCGGCTGGACCCTATGCCATGCCGTTCGCCTCTGAGGCGGTGGAGGGGGCCAACGACGCGATCCCCGATCCTAACGATGCAGGCCCGGTGGCCGCGCAGTATTTCAATAACCGCAAACTGTCGATCTTTGGCGGATCGAACGAAATCCAGCGCGGCATTATTGCCAAGGTAACAATGGGTGGCGGCGCATGAACTTTAACCTGACCGAAGAACGCCAGATGTTGCAGGATACCCTGCGCCGCTATCTGCGCGACAAGTACACGACAAAGGTGCGCAACAGCATTCTGGACTCCGATGCGGGCATGTCACCCGACATCTGGGCGGAACTGGCTGAACTTGGCGTACTTGGTGCGCTGTTCACCGAAGAGCAGGGCGGCTTTGGCGGAGCGGGTTTCGACATCGCCGTTGTGTTCGAAGAGTTGGGGCGCGCCGGCGTTGTTGAACCCGTGCTCGACTCGGTCCTGATGGGCGGGCGGCTGCTGGCTGCGGCGGGCAAGCTAGATATGGTCGAAGAGGTCATTGCAGGTGCTTTGCACCTTGCCGTTGCGCATGGCGAACCCGGTGGGCGCTATGATGTCGACCATGTCCATACCAAAGCGGATGGAAACAGGCTGACCGGGCGCAAGGCCGTGGTCATGAACGCGGAGGCTGCGGACCACCTGATCGTTTCCGCCCGCGACGAGGACGACATTGCGCTCTATCTGGTGGCAAGCGATGCGCAGGGCCTCGACATCCTCGGCTATCCCTTGCTGGCGGGCGGACGCGCGGCCGAAGTCACGCTGGAAAACACGCGTGCGGAACCCCTGGGCCTGACGCTGAAGGACTACGAGGCGGCGGCAAACCTTGCTATCGTCGCCCTAAGTGCCGAGACGCTGGGCGCGATGGAGACGGCCACGGCCCTGACCAAGGATTACCTGATGACGCGCAAGCAGTTCGGGCGGCCCATCGGTACGTTTCAGGCGCTGGCCCACCGCATGGCCGATCTGCTGATCGAGTTGGAGCAGGCGCGCAGTGCGGTGATCAATGCCGCCGGGAACCTCGACGAGGATGATTGCGATCTGCATCTCTCCGCAACAAAGAACCTGATCGGCCGCATCGGACGTCTTGTGGCAGAGGAAGCGATCCAGATGCATGGCGGCATCGCCATGACTCAGGAATACGAACTGGCCCATATCGCAAAGCGGATCGTCATGGCCGATCATCGGTTCGGCGACACGGACTATCATCTGGAGCGGTTCATTGCCCTCTCAGCTGCCTGAAGCCACGGGGATCATCCGGGACGAAACCGGCGCGCAAACGCTGTTGGGCTATGTGGTGGACATTACGGCGGGCGACGGAACGGCGCAGTGTCATCTGGAGATCGGTGACCGGCACACAAACCGTCACGGAGGGCTGCATGGCGGCATCATGTCCTGCATGCTCGACAATGCAATGGGATTTGCTGCGTCCCTGACGGGTGATGCGGCGGGGCAGACCCGATTCATGACCCTCTCGATGACCACCCAATACCTTGCCCCGGCAAAGCGTGGGCGCGTGACCGCGACGGGCAGTATTGCGGGTGGTGGATATTCGACTGTTTTTGCCGAGGGGGTGTTGACCGATAACGAAGGCACGGTGCTTGCCACCTCGACCGGGGTTTACAAGAGGGTGAAGTCATGAGCGCGCGGCTGGAGGATGCGGGCGACCGCCTGATCATATGGAACGGCAACGCCGCTAAGCGCGGGGCGCTGACGCCCGAACTTTACGATGTGATTGCGCAGGCAATGGAACAGGCGAGCGATCCGCGCATCCGCGCCGTGATCCTGACCTCCGAGGGCGATTTTTTCTGTGCGGGGGGCGATCTGAACGTGCTTATCGAACGGCGCACGTTGGATGAGACCGCGCGGCGTGAAAAGGTGGATGATTTGCACGATCTGGTGCGCGCCTTGCGCGCCTGCCCTGTGCCTGTGATCGCTGCCGTCAAAGGGGGTGCGGCGGGGGCAGGCGCGTCTCTGGCGCTGGCCTGCGATTTCATCGTGGCCGAAAACGACGCCATGTTCATCGCTGCCTATGTCAAGGCCGGGCTGGTTCCCGATGCCGGGCTGACCGCATCCCTTGCACGACTTTTGCCCCGTCCACTGGCGATGGAGATGTGTTTGCTGGCACGGCCCTTGTCCGCCGACCGGCTGGTGTCGCTCGGTGTTGTCAACGTCGCAGCGCCCGGAGAGCTTGTCCTGTCAGAGGCGCATGTTATCGCCGACGCGCTGGCCGCTGGTCCGCGCAACGCGCAATCGGCCATTCGCACGCTTGTCGCCAGCGCCTATGACCAAAGCGAAGCGGCCCAGCTGGATGCCGAGCGCGACGCGATGGCGCACGCCGCAGGCGGGCCGGAGGCCGCAGAGGGCATCGCAGCGTTCCTTGAAAAACGCCCCCCGGATTTCGGGTGATGGGGCGTTTAGCCTCGGTCCACGACCTATTGATAGCGCAGCGACGCGCCCGACCCGACGCGCTTGCGCTTGAGGATGCGACTGGCGCGGCGTGGACCTATGACGACCTTGGGGCCGCCGTGGATGCTTTGGCGGCCGTACTACGGGATCGCGGCGTGGGGGCGGGCGACCGCGTCCTGTGCATCTCGGAAAACTGTACTGCGGCTGTTGCTGTGCTGTTCGCGGCGTGGATGGTTCAGGCGATCGCCGTGCCCGTCAATGCCCGACAGAGCGTGCCCGAAATCAACAAGGTGATTGCCCATGCAGGGCCACGCGCAGTGTTCTTCACGTCTGCTGTCTCGCCAGATGCAGCCAGCCATGCGACGCGGCTGGGGGCAACGCCTGTGACGGGCGCTTGGGGCGCGCTTGACCTCAGGTGCCTCGAAGGGACAACCATTGAGAGCAGCAAGGATGTCGCCGTGATCCTTTACACGACGGGGACCACGGGCGACCCCAAGGGCGTGATGCTGACCCATGGCAACGTGCTGTTCGGCGGCGCGACGTCGGCCAGGTTTCGCGGGATGACGCCGAAGGATCTGATCTATGGAGTCTTGCCCACGACCCATGTGTTCGGCTTGTGTTCGATCGTCGTGGCGTCAGTGCATGCAGGGGCGACCGTGCGTCTGATCCCGCGGTTTGAGGTTGCGGCAGTTTTTGACGGATTGCGCAATGGCATCACCCTGTTTTCCGGCGTGCCGCAGATGCATGCGCTGCTGATGGCGCATGCCCGCGCGCAGGGGCTCGAGCGGCTGGGTTCTGACACGCTGCGGTTCGTCTCGTCCGGCGCGGCCCCACTTGATCCGGCTTGGAAGCGCAAGGCGGAGGCGTTTTATGGCGTGGCCATCCAGAACGGGTATGGCTTGACCGAAAGCACGGCGGGGGCTGCCGCGACGCGAAACATGATGGGTGAACCCGACACGTCCGTCGGCCCGCCCCTGCCCGGGGTGGAGATTGCGATCGACGAGGATGTTCCGGGCGGCGGAGATGGCATGGGCGAGGTGCTGACGCGGGGCCCGCATGTGATGAAAGGGTATTTCCTTAATCCAGAGGCGACACAGGCGGTGCTTGGCGGCGATGGCTGGTTGCGGACGGGCGATCTGGGACGCATAGACGACACGGGGCGGTTGCATATCGTCGGACGCAGCAAGGAGTTGATCATTCACGGCGGGTTCAACGTGTACCCGCCCGAGGTCGAAGCGGCGCTGAACGATCACCCGGACGTCGTGCAGGCCGCTGTTGTGGGACGGCGCAAGGACGGGGACGAGGAGGTGCTGGCCTTTGTCCAACCGGCCAAAGGGTCTGGTCTGGATGAGGCGACGTTGCGCGCGTTTGTTGCGAACCGTCTGGCCGGGTACAAGCGCCCAGCGGTTTATGTGTTTGCCGATGTGCTGCCTGCCGCGCCAACAGGCAAGATCCTCAAGCACAAGCTGGTCGACAGTTTCGCGGAGTGGCTAACGTAGGCTGAGTGCGAAGCGTACTCCGGCAGTTTTCCAACGCGGAAAACAAGGCGCGCGCGGGTACAGGTGCCAAAAACGCGACGTTTTTTTGCCCGTTCTGTGCGTCAGAGAACGATTACGTCCAGACGCCTTTGGCGGCGTCGCGGATGGCGCGAATGTTTTCGCCGTATGGACCTGGGTTGCTGACGGACCCGCCCCGGAAAACCGCGGAACCTGCCACCAGAACGTCCGCCCCTGCGCGCGTGACCAGCGGCGCGGTGGTTGGATCGATCCCGCCGTCTATCTCGATATGAACGGGCCGGTCACCGATCATGTCTCGCAAGGATGCGATCTTGGTCGTCATGTCGATGAATTTCTGACCGCCAAAACCCGGATTCACTGTCATCACGCAGACCAGGTCGATCATGTCCATCAGATCCGCCACCGCGCTTGCCGGGGTGCCGGGGTTCAGCGCGACTCCGGCCTTCATGCCCGCGCCCCGGATCGCCTGCAGGGTCCGGTGAATATGCGGTCCCGCCTCAACATGCGCGGTCAGGATGTCCGCGCCCGCGGCGGCGAAGGCGTCGATATAGGGGTCGACCGGTGTGATCATCAGGTGCACGTCCATAACGCCCTTGATATGGGGCCTGATTGCGGCGCAGGTGGCGGGTCCGAATGTGATGTTTGGCACGAAATGACCGTCCATCACATCCACGTGGATCCAGTCTGCACCTTCGGCCTCGACCGCCGCACATTCCGCGCCGAAACTGGCGAAATCGGCGGCAAGGATCGACGGGGCGATCTTGATATCACGGTTGAAGGTCATGATGGGCTCCTGTCAGCTTTCGCGCTTCTATATCGCCGGTGGGCGCTGGCGGAAAGTGCGGGAACCTCCGGTGCGGATTTTTTTGGAATCAGACAAGATGGACTTTGCAGCCGTTTGCACCCGAGGTTGAGGTGCGCGTCGAAATTGACATTCTCATGCATGCGGGCAAGGGTGCGCGGCGTGGAGGACCATGATGTTTCTAGGGCTTGATTTGGGCACGTCCGGTGTAAAGGCGTTGCTGATGAACGGTGATGGCCGCGCGCTTGGCAGTGCTGATGCCAGCTACACCGTGTCCAATCCGGGGCCGGGGTGGAGCGAACAGGACCCTGCGGACTGGATTGGCGGGATCCAGAGCGCATTGGCCCAGCTCAAGTCGGAGCATCCGGATGCGTACGGTGCGGTGAAGGGTCTGGCCTTGTCCGGGCATATGCACGGGGCAGTTCTGGTCGATGAGGACGGGCAGGTTCTGCGCCCCTGTATTCTGTGGAACGACACGCGCAGCCATGCACAAGCCGCCCGGATCGATGCCGATCCACGGGCGCGCGCGATCAGCGGTAACATCGTTTTTCCCGGCTTTACTGCCCCAAAGTTGGCTTGGGTGGCGGAACAGGAACCCGAGATATTTTCCAGTGTGGCCAAGGTGATGCTGCCAAAGGATTATGTCGTCTGGTGGCTGACCGGACGCCATGTGACCGAGATGTCGGATGCCGCAGGCACCGCCTGGCTGGATGTCGGCACGCGTGCGTGGTCCGACGACTTGTTGGCTCTTGGCGGTATGACGCTCGCCCAGATGCCGGACCTGCTGGAAGGGACAGATGTCGTGGGCGAGGTGCAGGCCGCCCGTGCTGATCTGGGTTTGCCTTCGGGCTGCAAAGTAGTTGCCGGGGGTGCCGACAATGCGGTCGCAGCCTGTGGCGTGGGTGCACTGGGGGAAGGACAGGGGTTTGTTTCGCTTGGCACATCGGGCGTTGTTCTGGCGGGGCGCAACAGCTATGCGCCACTCGCCGAAAGTGCCGTGCACACGTTCTGCCACGCGGTTCCGGGCCGCTGGTACCAGATGGGTGTTGTACTGGCAGCAACGGACAGTCTGAATTGGCTGTCGCGTATCACCGGGCAAGGTGCTGGAGCGTTGGCCGGTGCACTGGGGAAGACATTGCAGGCACCCGGTTTGGTCAAATTCTATCCATACCTGTCCGGCGAACGTACCCCGCATAATGACGCGCAGGTGCGTGGCGGCTTCACCGGGCTTGACGTTGGCAGCGACGCAACCGACCTGACCCGTGCCGTCATGGCCGGAGTCGCGTTTGCACTGCGCGACAGCTTCGAGGCGCTGAAGGTGACCGGAGCCCGGCTGGAGTCGGCCCTTGTCATCGGCGGCGGAAGCCAGTCGGACCACTGGTCCGCGATGCTGGCCACCGTGCTTAACATACCGTTGGAACGGGTTGACGGCGGAGCATTCGGCGCGGCCCTTGGTGCGGCGCGCATCGCCATGTGCGGCGTGACCGGAGCGGACCCCGCCGCCGTCATGACCAAGCCCCCGATTGCGGATACCATTTCGCCTCAGCCTGACCTCGTGCAGGCCTATGACGATACCTATCGCGGCTTTGCCGCCGCCTATCCAACTTTGAAAGCCATGCCATGACCACAGGATTCTTCGACGCCGTCCCACCCGCTACATTCGAGGGTCCCGACAGCACCAACCCGATGGCCTTCCGACACTACAACCCGGACGAAAAGATCATGGGCAAGCGGATGGAGGACCACCTGCGGTTCGCAGTCGCCTATTGGCACTCTTTCGCTTGGGAAGGTGGCGACCCATTCGGCGGACAGACCTTCATCCGCCCGTGGCACCCGCAGGATGATATGGGCCGGGCCAAAATCAAGGCCGATGTGGCGTTCGAGATGTTCGAGCGGCTTGGCGTGCCCTATTTCTGCTGGCACGACGCTGATGTGCGCCCCGAAGGCGCGACGCTGTCTGAATCCATCGACCGGTTGAACGAGATCACCGATTACTTTCTGGAAAAGATGGAGGGCAGCCAGGTTGGCTGCCTGTGGGGAACGGCCAACATGTTCTCGCACCGCCGCTGGATGTCGGGCGCGTCGACCAACCCTGACCCGGACGTGTTCGCCTATGCCGCGGCTACGGTGAAGTCCTGCATGGATGCGACCATGAAACTGGGCGGCGAAAACTATGTTCTGTGGGGCGGTCGCGAGGGCTACGAGACCCTTCTCAACACCGATATGGGGCGTGAACTGGACCATATGGGTGCGTTCCTGAACATGGTGGTCGAGTACAAGCACAAGATCGGCTTCAAGGGTCAGATCCTTGTCGAACCCAAGCCGCAGGAACCGTCCAAACATCAATATGACTACGATGCCGCCACCTGCATCGGATTTCTGCGCAAATACGGGCTGGAAAAAGAGGTCAAGCTGAACCTTGAGCAGGGGCACGCCATCCTAGCCGGACATTCGTTCGAGCACGAGATCGCCGTGGCGGCCTCCGAAGGGATGCTGGGGTCGATCGATATGAACCGCAACGATTACCAGTCGGGCTGGGACACCGACCAGTTCCCCAACAACGTGCCCGAAGTCGCGCTGTGCTACTACCACATACTCAAGGCTGGCGGCCTTGGGTCGGGGGGAACGAATTTCGATGCCAAGCTGCGTCGCCAAAGCCTTGATGCCGAGGATTTGATTGCTGGTCATGTGGGCGCCATGGACATTTGCGCGCGCGGATTGAAAGCTGCGGCGGCGATGATCGAGGATGGTGGCCTTGAGGACGCACTCAAGGATCGTTACGCCGCATGGGATCGCAAATCGGCGCAAGAGATGCTGAAAAGCGATCTGGCCACCATTTCCGAGCGTGTTCTGGGCCACGGGATCGACCCGCAGCCACGCTCCGGTCGGCAGGAGATATTGGAGAATTATGTCTCGCGCTTCGTTTAAGGCAGGTCTGTTCGGGTTGATCGCTGGGCCGCTTTGGGCTGGCGACCTGCCTTATGACGAACCGGTCTTTTCCGATCATCCGAGTGCCCAAATAGAACTGGGCCGATTGCTGTTTTACGACCCGGTCCTGTCGGGGTCGCAAACCGTATCCTGCGCCACATGCCATCATCCGAAATTTGCCACGGGAGACGGGGTGTCCCTTGGGATCGGTGATGGCGGCAAAGGGCTTGGGCCGGATCGTGCGGTGGATGCAGACAACCTGCCTGAACAGCGGATTCCGCGCAATGCGCCGCCCTTGTTCAACCTTGGTGCATCCGAATTCACCGTGTTCTTCCATGATGGACGCCTTGAGGAAGACGCAACCCGCTCTTCGGGCATTCGGACGCCTCTTGGCGCGGATATGGAAAGCGGATTCGCCTCTGCGCTGTCCGCGCAATCCATGTTCCCCGTCCTATCCCCGGACGAGATGGCCGGGCATTACGCCGAAAACGAGGTGGCCCGTGCCGTGCGGCAGGGTGTGCTGACGGGTGCGGGAGGGGCGTGGGACATTCTGGCCGCGCGGGTCGCGGCCATTCCCGAATATCGGAATCGTTTCAATGCGGTGATCGGGCTTGAACCCATCGCTTTCACGGACATCTCGGATGCGATTGCGGCCTTTATTGATTTTGAATGGCGCGGCGTTGCCAGCCCGTTCGATTTGTACCTGCGCAATGGAACAGAAATGGAGCCTGCTGCCATGCGCGGCATGGAGCTGTTTTACGGCAGTGCGAGGTGTTCGGACTGCCATGCTGGCCGGTTCCAGACCGACCATCAGTTTCACGCCATTGCCATGCCGCAGATTGGGCCGGGCAAGGCCGCGCGGTTCGAAAGCCATGCCCGCGATACCGGGCGCATGCGCGTGACAGGCCGGGCCGAGGACGCGTATGCATTCCGCACCCCACCCCTGCGGAATATCGCGCAAACGGCCCCTTATGGCCATGCCGGTGCCTATGCAACGCTTGAAGGAGTTGTGCGTCATCACCTTGATCCGGTCGCGTCCTTGCGCGCCTATGACGTCGATCAGGCGGTCATGCCCGGTTTTGATGCGAACGACCTGCGTGTCATCAATGACCCGGCCGAAATCGAGGCGATCGCAGCGGCAAATGAGCTTGCGCCGCAAGACCTGAGTGACGACGAGATTGGCGATATCCTCGCCTTTCTCGAGGCCCTGACCGATCCGCAAAGCCTGCGCGGCGCACTGGGTGTCCCGCAAATCGTTCCAAGTGGTCTGCCCGTGGATCGTTGAGCCGGCGAATGCCGCCTTTACCGCCTTGCCTGCGAAAAATCATGCGCACGGCAGGGCCCAACAGGCATTGAAGGGCGCGTGGGTATTGGCATTCCGGTCGATTCCCGTGATACGCCCAAGGTGAATACGACCCTGACGGCCCGTACGGGCAAGACAAATAATGAGGTGATCCATGCGTGAAGGCGCTGCAATGCTGCACTTGGTGGCCGATGTGGGTGGCACGAACTGCCGTCTTGCCCTTGCGGATGCAAGCGGAGTGCGCCCCGACTCCGTGCGCCGGTTTCGCAACGAGGATTTCGGCAGTTTCGCCGAACTGGCCGGTGGCTACATCGCGGACCAACCGCTGCTGGCCTCGGCTGCCATCGCTATCGCCGGCCCGGTCGGCAAAGGCGAGGGGGAGTTGACCAACCGCAACTGGCACTTTGACGCCAAGGTGCTGGCCAAGGAACTTTCGCTGGCCAGCGTACACCTGCTTAACGACCTTGAGGCGTTGGGCCATGCCATCTGCGTCCTGCCCGACACCTCCCTGACGCATCTGGGCGGCACGCCGTCCCCGGACGAGCCGCAGGCCATCGTTGTGGGCCTTGGCACGGGGTTCAACGTGGCACTTACGAATCGCCCCTCGGGCATCGTGTTTTCCGCGGAAATGGGCCATGCACGTCTGCCCCATTCGGTCGAGGCGATCGTGGCGGACGCCTTGGGCAAACAGGATGCCTTTGATACGGTTGAACATTTGCTGTCAGGGCGAGGACTTGCGAAACTGCACAAGCTGCGCACCGGTAATGACTGTACCCCCGAGGATGTCGAGGCGGCAGAGGGTGGCAGCGAAACGCTGGATATCGCCGCGCGCGCCCTTGGGGCCCTCGTGCGCGAAATCGCGTATCTCTACTTGCCCGAGGGCGGCATCTATTTCAACGGCAGCCTCGCGCGCACTTTGCTGAACGGTGATACCCGCGCTTTGGCCTTGGCCCCTCTGCAGGATGAACGGTGGTTCGGGGGCCGTCTGGCCAATATTCCGACGTATCTGTTGACCGACGACGCCTCCGCGTTGCAAGGCTGCGCGCGCTATCTGGCGGTCGGCACGGCGTAGCCCGGACCTTTAGTCGAAGCTGAGGGAGACCTCGCCGAAATCGCCGAAATCCGCGTGGATGCGCGTGCCGGATGGGCACTCCACAGGTCGGATAAAGCTGCCCGACAGGATCACCTGACCGGGCTTGATAACGTTGCCGTACTGCGCCATCCGCCGCGCCAGCCAAACCACGCTTTCCACAGGATCGTTCAACACACCGGCCCCAAGACCGGTTTCCGCGACCGTGTCGTTCACGCTGACAATGGCCCCGACCCAGCGCAGGTTTTCAGGCGCATGGCGGGCAGTGCCCAGAACGATGCCCGCATTGGCGGCATTGTCCGCGATGGTGTCGAACACGTTTCGTGTCTGCCCGCTTTTGGAGTCGCGGCGCACGATGCGCGTGTCGAGGATTTCGAGGGCGGGCGCGACATGGTCGGTCGCCGCCAGAACATCCTCGCGCGTCACATGCCTTCCCCCGATTGCCGACTTCATGACAAAGGCGATTTCCGCCTCGATCCTCGGCTGGATAAAGCGGCCATCGGGAATGGTCGCCCCGGTTTCGAACTGCATTGACCGGGTCAGAACGCCGCTGTCGGGGATGTCGATGTTCAGCGCCTGCTGCATGGCGCGGCTGGTCAGCCCGATCTTCCAGCCGACAACCGGATCGCCTGCCGTGATCTTGGCCTCGACGACCTTTCTCTGGATGGCATAGGCATCGTTCATCGTGATCTCGGGGTAGGTGATCGAGAGTAGGCCGATCTGCTCTCTGGTCTCTTCCGCCTCGATCAGGGCGAGTGCGGCGGCCCGGTGCTCCTCAGGTCTCATCTGCAACCTCGCAGCGCAAGGTGCCTATGCCGGTTGCGCTGACCTCGATCACGTCGCCGGGTGTCAGGAATTTCGGGGGATCGAACCGCGCACCCGCCCCCGTGGGCGTGCCGGTCACGATGATGTCACCGGGCACAAGGGTGGTGAAGGTCGAGATATAGGCGATCTGGCGGCGGATGGGGAACAACATGCGCGAGGTGCGGTCGTCCTGCCTGAGCTCACCGTTCACGCGCGTTGTAAGGTGCACATCATCCAATTGGGCCGCAGCAGTGAACGGGACAAGCCAGGGCCCCATCGCGCCTGAGGCATCCCAATTCTTTCCTTGGGTCACGTTGAATTTCGCATGGCGAACCCAGTCGCGAATGGTCCCTTCGTTGCACAAGGTAAGGGCAGCGATGTGGTCATGGGCTTCCGCCTCGGCGATGCGGCGCCCGCCCTTGCCGATCACGATGGCGATCTCGCCTTCGTAGTCCAGTTGGTGGCTTTCACGAGGGCGCATCACCGCCTGATTGTGCCCGGTAAAGCTGCGCGGAAAACGTGGGAACAGGGACATGTTGGGCGGTGCGTCCTGACCGTCTTTGTACTCGGCATTGCGGTCGGGAAAGTTCACGCCGACGCAGATGATCTTTTCCGGGTTGGGGACGGGGATTTTATAGACGACGTCAGTATGGGTGGGTGTGCGCCCTTCGGCAGCCTTGGCCAGCGCGTGCAGGCCGTCGCCCGCGATCACCTCACGTAATGTGGGCCAGTGGGCGAAATTTGGAGACAGGGGGATCATGCCCTCTTCGGTCACCGCCCCGTAATAGGTGGCCCCTTGGGTCGTGTAGGTCGCAAGTTTCATGCCCGCCTCGCAATCTCGGTTATGGTGTCAAAGGCGGTGTCGAAGTCGCGTTCTTCGCAATCGAACTGGCCGGCCTGAAAGCGGATCACCTTCTGGCCGTCGACGATGGTCTGGGTCAGGTAGATGCGTCCGTCATTGTTGATGGCGTCCACCAGTTCCTGGGTGTCACGGTCCGAGGCACCTTTGCGCTTGAAGGTCCAGAGCGACAGGATCGGTTCCGTCACGATCTCGAAGTCACCCTCGGCGCGCAGCCGGTCGCACAGGGATTGGCTCCACGCGACATGGTTGCGGATGCGGGTGCGCAACCCTTCCATGCCGTAATGGCGCATCAGGAACCACAGCTTGAGCGCGCGAAAGCGGCGACCCAGAGGGATCGACCATTCGGAATAGTCGGTGATGTCCTCGGTCCCGTGCGTTTTCAGGTATTCGGGCCGGATGGCGAGGGTCTGGCGCAACAGGTCGGGGTCGCGCAGGAAATGGGCGGCGCAGTCAAACTGCGCCCCTAGCCATTTGTGCGGGTTGAAGACGATGCTGTCGAACTGATCGGCGCCGGCCCAGAGGGTTCGGAACTCGGGGCAGATCATCGCGGTTCCGGCCCAAGCGGCGTCCAGATGCGTGTAAAGGTCGTGTTCGCGGGCGATGGCGGCCACAGCCTCGAGGTCATCGCAGGCGCCCATTCCCGTGGCCCCGGTGGCGGCGATGATGCCTGCGGGAATGCGACCGGCCTGTTTGTCTTCGGCAATGGCGGCCTCGAGGTCCAGCGGGTCCAGCGCGCGCAGATCGCCCGTGGTGCGGATCTTGACCAGATTGTCCTGCCCGATGCCCGCGACCCAGATGGCGCGGTCGATGGAGGTGTGGACCTGATCCGAACAGTAGATGCGCAGTTGGGGTTGCCCATGCAGTCCTTCGATATTGCCGCGGAAGTTCAGTGCGCGTTCGCGCATGGTAAGAACGGCGGCAAGGGTGGCCGAAGAGGCGCTGTCCTGAATGACGCCCTCATAGCCGTCCGGCAGGCCAAGCCCTTGGCGCAGCCAGTCCATCATCCGCGTCTCCATCTCGGTCGCCGCTGGAGAGGTCTGCCAGAGCATGCATTGCGGCGCGATGATCGCGGCCAGGAATTCGGCAAGCACAGAGGCCGGGGCGGCGTTGGAGTTGAAATAGGCAAAGAAGCGGGGGTGCTGCCAGTGGGTGATACCGGGCATCACGATGGTCTCGAAGTCGGCCATGATGGCGGCAAGGTCGGTGCCGGTTTCGGGCGCGGTCGCATCGAGTTGTGCCGCGATATCCCCCGGTTTGGTCTGGGCGCGCACGGGGCGGTCGCGGATTGTCTTGTGGTAAGTCGCACCCCAGTCGGCGGCGACCTTTGCGTGCTTGGCGAAATTATCCCAGCTCATGGCGTGTCCTTTCGGGGATGGCGCACCCAGAGGAGCGCCTTAGGTAAGGCGGACGTGTCGTTCGCCCGCTCAGGGTGCCACGATGGGCTGGGCTTTGAGAAGGGGGGCGCTTGTGGCGACGTCTTCGAAAAGGCTGCCTTCCTCGAACCAGCTGCGCGGGGCTGGCGCGCCCCAGAGCGTCTGGCGTTGCGGGTCCTTGAGGTCCCATTTGATCGGTTCGTGATCGGGGTCCACGGTCTGGTAGTCCGAGCAGTAGATTTCGATCCGGTGCCCGTCCGGGTCGCGGACATACAGGAAAAAGGCGTTGGAAATGCCATGCCGTCCGGGGCCCCGTTCGATGTTCTCGCGGTAGCCTGTCGTGCTCATCAGGTCGAGCAGGTCGATGATGTTGAGCGGGGTCGGCACCCAGAAGGCCGAGTGGTGCAGGCGTGGTCCGACCCCGTTGGTAAAGGCGATATCGTGCACGCCCCCCTTGCGGTGCATCCATGCGGCCCATGTTTTGCCCGTCTCCGCATCTTCGGTGTATTCCGTCGTGCGGAATCCCATTTGCGTATAGAAGGTCACCGCTCCGTCCACGTCCGGCGAGAACAGGTTGAAGTGGTCGATCCGCAACGGTTTCACCCCGCGATAAAGCGCGTATTTCTGCGCGATGGTCGGCAGACGCTCCATGTCGACATAGAATTCCAGCGGGACGCCCCAGGGATCGCGGGTTTGCAGGACGCGGCCCATGAACGGGCGGGTGATCCATTCGGTCGGCAGGTTTTGGGATGTGAACCAGTCGGCTGCCTTGTCGAGGTCCGGGTGGTCGTAGAGTTTGAACCCCAGCCGCGCCACGTGCGCCGTGTCGCCTTGGGTCAGGATCATGCAGTGGTGTCCACGTTCTTCCATCGCGCGTAGGTAGATGATGCCTGCATCCTCGTGGGTGACATGCAGCCCGAGCGTATCCACGTAGAACGCCCGCGACGCTGCAAGGTCCGTTACCCGGTATTCTACGTGACTGAGCCTCACGATGTTGAAGGGTGGGTAAAGCACGGGCGCTGGGATAGCCATGGGTTGCGGTCCTGTCAAAAGGGGCGGCTCGCGCCGCACGCGGTTCATTTTCTTGGTTGAGGGGCTGTCTGCCCCTCAAACTCCCCGAAGGTATTTCTGACCCAAAGACGAATCACGCGCCCAGTTTTGGAATTTTGGGATCCCCCGTGGCGATTCCGATATGTTTCTGGTCCATGTAGAATTCAAAACTCCAGTCCCCGCCGTCGCGTCCGATCCCGCTGGCTTTCATGCCGCCGAACGGGGTCGGCAGGTGGCGCACATTGGCCGAATTGACCCAGATCATCCCGGCCTCGAGCCCGTTGGTGAAGCGCATGGCCCGCGTGATGTCCGACGTCCAGACATAACCCGTCAACCCGTAGGGCGTGTCGTTGGCCAGCTTCAGCGCTTCCTCCTCGGTTGAGAAACGGATGGAGGTGAGTACGGGGCCGAAGATTTCCTGTTGTGCGATCTGCATGTCGTTGGTGGCGTTTGTGAACAGGGTGGGGGCGACGTATTGCCCGACCTCACCGACGCGCGTGCCCCCGGCGGCGATGGTTGCCCCTTCGCTGCGGGCGGTGTCGAAGCTGGCCATGACCTTTGTGCGATGTATTTCGTGGATCAGCGGGCCGACTTCCGTGGTCGGGTCCAGCGGGTGGCCGACATTGATCGACTTGGCGCGGGCGGCGAGTTTAGCCTCGAAATCGTCTGCGATGGTGTCCTGCACCAATAGGCGAGAGGACGATGTGCAGCGTTCGCCGTTGAGCGAATAGATCATGAAGATGGCCGCATCGAGGGCCGAGTCGAGGTCAGCATCGTCGAACACCACCACCGGGTTCTTGCCCCCGAGTTCGAAGTGCACCCGTTTCAGTGTCGGGGCCGCCTGCGCCATGATCGCCGAGCCGGTCGCGGATTCGCCGACAAAGGCGATGGCACGGATGTCGGGGTGTTCGGTCAGGGCCTTGCCCGCTTCTTCACCCATCCCGTTCACGAGGTTCCAGACCCCGGGCGGCAGGCCTGCCTCCTCTGCGATCTCGAGCAGGATGCGCGCCGTCCACGGGCTGAACTCGGCCGGTTTGTGCACCACAGTGCAGCCTGCGGCCAGCGCCGGTGCGATTTTCCATGTGGACAGCATGAAGGGCGTGTTCCACGGCGTGATCACCCCGACCGGGCCAAGCGGCACACGCGTTGTGATGTTCATCAGCGTGGGCGAAGGCAACGCCTGCCCGTCGCGGGCCGAGGGCGCGCGGTCGGCGAAGAAGCGGAAGTTGGCCGCGCCGCGCAGCGCTGCCTTGGACATGAAGCGCAGGGCCTGGCCGGTGTCCCAGCACTCGCACAGGGCGATTTCCTCGGCGCGCGCTTCGATCCCGTCGGCGATGGCGTGCAGGATGGCCTTGCGGTCGCTTGCGGCCATGTCGCGCCACGCCGGGAACGCCATTTTGGCAGCTTGGGCTGCCGCATCCACATCCGCGGCATTACTGCGCGCGACGCGGGCGATCTGGCTGTCGTCCACAGGCGAGGTGGTGTCGAACCAAGTGTCCGCCGCAGCCGGTACAGCCTTGCCTGCGATGTGGTTCAGGATGCCCGTTCGCTCCACCTTTGCGAGGTGCGGGCCGAGTGTCGCGAGGTTGCGGTCAAAATCGGTCATTGTTGGTCCGTTATGATGGTTCAAATATTGAACCGATGGATGCAAAAATATATTGCAAGGAGAAAAGAGGTGCGTCAAGCTGTACCTCATGTCGACCATCGCAAAAGCACTCGGACTTCTTGATCTGTTCTCGGAGGCGCAGCCCGCCCTGGGCCTGTCGGACGTGCAGCGCCTGACCGGACGGGACAAAGCGACGGTGCATCGCCACCTCGTTGCTCTGGAACAGGCAGGCTACCTCGAACAAGATGCCGAGTCGCGCGCCTATCGACTTGGCCCGGCCCTGACGCGGCTGGCGGGGATGCGCGCACGCACCGTGCCGGAGGTCGAGATGGTACGCAGTGTTGTTGACGGGCTGAGCCGGGCAGCGGGCGAACTTGTGCATATCAGTCGCCTGCGCGGCTTTGACCTTGTCGATGTGTACCACGCCGAACAGCATGACCACCCTGTGCGCGTCAGCTTTGATGCCTATGGGCTACCGCCGCTGTTCGCCACGGCGTCGGGCAAGGCGTTTCTGGCGTTTTCCCCGACCGCGGTATTGGATCGCGCGTTGGGCGATCAGCGCAACTGGGTCCCCGGTGCAGCGGCCCCTGACAGGGCCACGCTGGTCAGCGAACTTGAGGCGATCACGCGGCGCGGCTACGCACGCAACCGTGACGCGCTGCGTCTGGGTGTTTCGTCGGTTGCCATCCCGCTGTTTGACGCGGCGCATCGCCCGTTTGCCACCTGCTCTATCGCCTATCCCACAGGGCGTGGCGGGGCCGAGGCCGAAACCCGCCTTGCCGGGCTGCTGATGCTGGCCGGGCGTAGCATATGTGAGGCCATGGGCGGCGCAGTTCCGCCGGATGTACAGGCGATCTGGACCCCGAGCCGCGAAAGGGCCGTGTCATGAAAGACAGCAACTTCCTCAAGGAAAAGAACGCCCGCCAGTTCTGGCACCCCATGGCGCATCCCGCAGACAGCATCGCCAATCCGCCCACCATCCTGACGGGTGGCGAGGGGGTGCATATCACTGATGTCGATGGCCATCGCAGCATTGACGCGGTCGGCGGTCTTTGGAACGTGAACCTCGGCTACTCCAGTGACCCCGTGAAGGCCGCGATTGCCGCACAGCTTGACGCGTTGCCCTATTATTCGACCTTTCGCGGCACCACCAACGACAAGGCCATCGAACTTGCCGACCTGCTGGCCGATTTCTTCGCCCCCGATGGGATGACGCGCAGCTTCTTCACCTCGGGCGGCTCGGACAGCATCGAAATCGCGCTGAAATTCGCCCGCCAGTACCACCGCATCCGGGGCGAAGGGACGCGAACCAAGTTCATCAGCCTGGAAAAAGGCTATCACGGCACGCATTTCGGTGGTGCGTCAATCAACGGCAACGCCAAGTTCCGCAATGCGTACGAGCCACTGTTGGCTGGCTGCTTCCACATTCCCGGACCCTACCTGTATCGCAACCCGTTTGGCGTCGATACGGACGAGGAACTGGCTCGGCTGAGTGCCGCGATGCTTGAACGCGAGATCGCCTTTCAGGGGGCTAACACGGTCGCGGCCTTTATCATGGAGCCTGTTTTGGGCGCGGGTGGTGTGATCCCGCCGCATCCCGGTTTTATGCCGATGGTGCGCGACATCTGCGACAAGCATGGCGTGCTGCTGATCGCGGACGAGGTGATCACCGCCTTTGGCCGGCTCGGCACGCAATCGGGGTCGCGTCACTGGGGGGTGCAGCCCGACCTGATGTGTACGGCCAAGGCGATCACCAACGGGTATTTCCCGTTTGGTGCCGTTATGATCTCGGACCGTGTGGCGTCGGTGTTCGAGGATGACCGCAGCGGGGCCGGGTCGGTTGACATGGGTTATACCTATTCCGGGCATCCCGTGGGGGCCGCAGCCGCCGTTGCAACCATGCACGAAACCATGCGCATCCGTCCGTGGGAAAATGCAGGGGCACGCGGCGCGGAACTGAAGGCGGGGCTTGAGGAACTTGCCACCCGCCACGACCTGATCGGCGACGTGCGTGGCGAAGGGTTGATGTGCGCCATCGAACTGGTCAGCGACCGGGCCAGCAAGGCCCCGGTGAGCAAGGCATTGCCGCTTGTGTTCCAGCAGACCGCCTACGAGGACGGCGTGATGGTGCGCGTGTCGGGCAACAACGTGATCCTGTCGCCGCCGTTGGTGGTTGACGTAAGCCATATCCGCAAAATCCTGTCGGCGACTGAAACGGGCCTCAAGGCTATGGCGGCGGTGTGAAAAGCCGGACCGCAGCCCGAGCGCACAGCAGCGCGATACGGCAGGGTCCGCTGCGCTCAGCCATGACAGCGCGGGAATTTTCCAGCGCTTGCCCGCCAGCGCGCAAGATCAACGTCGAGGATGTGAACGACTTTCGCCGGGGCCGGGGGGATCTGGTGTTTTCCGTGTTCATGGCAGCTTTGGCGCTGTTCTTTCTTGTGTTTTTCTTCACCCAGACGGGGTGGGAGGATCGAAAACTGCCTGCCAACATGGCGCGCTACTGGATGGACCAGTTTGGTGTCACGTCGCCCGAGGGGCGTACTGACCGCTTGGGCCGCATCCTCAAGCAAAGCTGGACTGCGCCGATGATATGCCTTTCGGTGCTGGTGCCCGCTGCGCTGTGGAACCTGTGGGGGGCCGCACGCGCACAGGCATGGCGCGTTCGTTTCAAACAGCCCACCGGCATGGCTTACGAGGTGATGCAGTGGCTGCGTGCGCTCGAATTTGTCGGCTGGTTTGTGGTCTACACCGCACTTGTACCCGTACTCGGCTACCTTTGTGCCACTCTACTTCTGGGCACCGCTCTGCCATGGCGTCTGGGCTATCGAGGGTTGCGCTGGATGAGCATCTGTCTCGCGGCCAGCTTTGTCATCGTGCTGGTGTTCCGGACAGGCCTGCAGATCCGCACGCCAGTGAACATCTGGTTATACGACCAACTGCCGCAGCGCTGGGAAACCTTCATGCAGGTGTGGTTCTAGGATGGAGGCTCTTTGGCTCGGCATCGAAAACCTCGCCAGTTGGCCCGTCGTGGCGGCGATGCTGATCGGGTCGGTGGGAGGGCTGGCCATCGGGGCGGTTCCCGGCATCGGACCCGCCATCGCCATCGCGATCCTGTTGCCTGCCACTGTGTTTCTGGACGATCTGGTCAGCCTTGTTCTGCTGCTGGGCGTTTATGGATCGTCGATGTATGGCGGTGCGATCCCGGCCATCCTGATCAACACGCCCGGCACGCCGGTCAACGCGCTGACCACTTATGACGGCTACGCCATGACGCGCCGGGGCGAGGCGGGGCGGGCGCTGTCGCTGGCCTATGCCGCGTCATTCTTCGGGGGCTGCTTTTCCATCCTGCTGGGGCTGAGCGCCCTGATCCTGTTCGGTCCCTACCTACGCGATCTGGGGGCGCTGTTCGGACAGCGCGATATCTTCATGGCCGCCGCTTTGGGCGCGGTGCTACTAATCGCAGCGCATCGCAAGACCATGGGGATCGCGGCGCTGCTGTTCGGCCTTGGGTTCCTGATTTCTCTGGTGGGTCGGCAGACGACAAGGCAGATCGACCGCTACACCTTCGACATCGACTACCTCTTTGCAGGATTCAACCTGATCGTGGTGATCGTCGGCATCTTTGCCCTGTCCCAAGCCCTGTTTCTGCTGACCGGCAAGGACGCCGATCCGCCCGAGGCGCGGCTACGCGGCGGGTTGTTGCGCGGTTTCGGCGAGTTGGGGCGATACAAGAGCGTGGCGTTCATCAGCGCAGGCTATGGCACGGTCATGGGCATCATCCCGGGCGTGGGGGAGTTTGTGGCGCAGTTTTTCAGCTACTCGACCGCGCGCACGATCTCAAAGGAACCCGGCAAATTCGGGCGCGGTGCACCGGACGGGCTGATCGCGTCCGAAGCTTCGAACAACGCCGTACCAGCGGCCGCCATGGTGCCGCTCTTGGCGCTGGGTGTGCCGGGTGAGGCGCTGACTGCGATGATGATGGTCGTCTTCTTCGACGCGGGCATCAAACCGGGCCCGGACATATTCGAGAACAACTCCGACTTCCTGTTTTCACTGTTCATCGCGCTTCTGATCATCAACGTGCTGGTAGTGATCACGCTGTTGGTCTCCACCCGGCACATAGCGCGGATTATTTATATCCCCAACCGCCTGCTCGGGGCCTTCATCCTCATTCTTGCCTTTGTCGGTGTGTTCTCGATCCGCAATTCATTCACCGACTGCATGTTCGCCGCCGGGTTCGGGTTTCTTGGCTTCATCCTGCGTCGTCTTGACTGGCCGCTGGTGCCGATCGTGCTGGGCCTCGTGCTGGGGTCGATCATGATCGAAAAACTGACCGCCGGATCGGGACAAATCAGAACCGTCTACGATCTGGTCAACCGCCCCGTCTCCGGCACCCTTTTTGTCGTCATCCTGATCGTGATCGGTGTGACGATCTTCACCAGCCTGCGCACGCGCAGGTTCGAACACTAACCAAAAGCAAAGATAAACTCAGGGAGAGTACACATGAAAAAGCTTTTGACATCCGTCGCCTTCGCGCTTGCCGCCCTTACCGGCCCCGCATTGGCGGAATACCCTACAGGCCCGGTGCAGTTCATCGTTCCATGGCCTCCGGGCGATTTCGAGGACATCCTGACGCGCATGATCGCCGCCGACATGGCCGAGGCGACAGGCCAGCCCGCATCCGTGGTCAACCGCCCCGGCGGAGGGGACGGGCCGTTTCCCGGCGCTTTGGAGGTGCTGAATGCCCCCAATGACGGGTCGGTGATCGGATCCTTCGTGATCGGCGTGCCGATCGTCGGCCCCAAGATCGACATCGGCATCGAGGAAGACAGCTTTGTCCCCGTGGGCATTTTTCTGACCTACCCCTTCGTGCTGGCCGCGAGCGGTGATGCGCCCTATTCCAACATGGCGGAGCTTGCGGAATATGCGAAAGACAACGATGTCGTTCTGGGCCATTTCGGTGCTGGTTTGACGCCCACCGCCGTGTCCATGGCGGCTGCTGTCAAGATGGGGTTCGAGTTTGCCGATGACAGTGCATTCGACCTGCTGGATTGCAACACCCTGTCATCCGGCGACGCGGACGTCATCAACACCACGCTGGCCCTGATCGAACCCTGTCTGGGTGAGATCAACGTGCTGGGTAATATCGGTGCCAACCCGATCGCCAAGCTGGACGGGGTCGAAACCGTGGCCGCGCAGGCCGGTGTCAACGATATCGAGTTGTGGAACGGGCTGTTCGTGACCAAGGGCACGCCGCAAGAGGTGATCGACACCATCGCCGAAGTGGCGGCCAAGACCATGGCGTCGGACGAAGCACAGGCGCTGATGGCCGAAACCGGGGCCGCCGTCTATTGGCAGGGTCAGGAAGAGGCGCAGGCGCGCATCGAGGCCGACCGCGCCAAGTCCGCTGAAATCAACGCGATCCTCGGTCGCTGATCCCGGTCGGGCGGCTTTCGGGCCGCCCGCTTTCAAGGTACTGATATGACCCGCCTCAAACTCGGCATCCTGCAAGTGAACCACGACCGTTCGGTCGAGGTGGGCGACGCCTTTCCCGATGACGCGCATCGGTTTCGCGATCTGTTCGATGCGCAGGACCAGCGGTTCACCTATCGCGTTTACATGACGATCGGGGGCGAAGTGCCGGCGGATGCGGATGAACAGGACGCCTACCTGATCACCGGGTCGCCACTGAGCGTGCTTGACGATCTGGCATTTCTGCCTTCGCTATATGACTTCATCCGCGCCTGTGACGCAGCCCGCAAACCCCTGCTCGGGGCCTGTTTCGGCCATCAAGCCGTTGCGATGGCCTTGGGCGGGCAGGTCGAACGCCAGGACTGGAATGTCGGGATCGAACCGGTGCGCATCACGCGGGAATTGCCCTGCATGACGCCTCGGACCCAAACGCTGAACCTCTACCAATTCCACCACGACGCTGTGACACGCTTGCCCGAGGGCTGCGCGCCCTATGCCACCTCGGACAGGTGCAAGTTCGCAGGCTTTTCCAAGGGGGATCACATTCTGACCACGCAAGCCCACCCCGAATTTACCGACCCGTTCATGCGTTGCGTGCTGGACTATACCAAACCGATCCTGACCATGGCCCAGATCGCAGAAACAGAGGCGACACTGGGCGCACGGAACGACGGCCCCATATTCGCCCAATGGGCCACGCGCCATTTCGGAGGCACGCCATGAAGAACCTTGCCGATCATGACAGTTTCATTGACGGCGTGCCCCATGGCACGTTCAACCAGATGCGCGACACTGCCCCCGTTCATTGGACAGAGGCGTATGGAACGGACAAGGGGTTTTGGTCGCTCTCCCGTTACGCCGATATCATGTCGGCGCAGAAGGACCCGAGCACCTTTTCCAGCGCGCAAGGTATAAGGATCGAGGATCAGAGCCGCGAAGAATACCTTGCCCGCCGCACGTTTCAGGAAACCGACCCCCCGGAACACACCGCCACCCGCCGCGTGGTCAACCCGGCCTTTGCCAAGCCGGTGATGGCAGGTTTTGAGCCGCTGATCCGCGAGCTCGCCCGCGATGTGGTGGCCGAGGCGCTGGAGCAGGACGAATTCGATGCCGTCGGCCTGATCGCCAAGCGCCTGCCTATGCTGATGCTGGGCCGCATCCTCGGGGTGCCCGACAGCGATCTTGACTGGCTGGTCGAACGCGGCGACGCGTTGATCGGCAATACTGACCCTGACTTTACCAAAACAGTGATCGACAAGGTCAACACCGATGCCTATGCGATGATGCCCTTCCGCTCTCCGGCGGGCGTGGAACTATATGACTATGCTGAACGGATCCTTGGCGGCGTGTGCGAAGTGCACGACAGTGGTATCCTAGCCCGCGTGCTGCGCGCCGAAGGTGGGGCGATTCAGGGGCAAGATTTCAAGAACTTCTTTTGCCTGCTAGTGGCGGCAGGGAACGACACCACGCGCTATTCCATCGCCATGGCGCTTTGGCTATTGAGTCAGAACAAGGATCTTCTAGGCCAGCTTCAATCCGGTACCGTCTGGGACACCTGCGCGGATGAATTCATTCGCCTTGCCTCGCCCACTTTGCATTTCCGCCGCACCGCGACACGGGATGTCGAGATGCATGGGCGGAGGATCAGAGAAGGCGACAAGGTGCTGATGTGGTTCGTGTCGGGCAACCGGGACGAGAGGGTGTTCGACGCCCCGCACGCCGCGCGGCTGGACCGGAGCCCCAATCGCCACATCGCCTTCGGGCAGGGCGGTCCGCATGTCTGTCTGGGCATGTGGCTGGCCAAGCTGGAGGTCCGCGCGGTGTTGCAGGAACTGGCGGGCAAGGTCTCCGCGCTCGAGGCCGTGCAGCCCCCCACATGGACCCGTTCCAATTTTATCTGTGGGGTCAAATCGCTGATCCTGCGCCCAACCCGGAAGTGAAGCCGATGACCCAACGCACCCGAGTTCTGTTTTGTGACCTTCTGAACCTGCCGCGCGGCAAATATGTTCCAGCCACCCTGGCCGCTGGTGGTAAAGTCGGCTTTGCACGTGGCGTATTCGGCACGACGTTTGACCGTGACCTGATCCCGGTACCGGGCGCGGGCGTGTTCGATGGCATCCCGGATATGGAGTTGGTGTTGGAAGATGCGCGTCGACCTGATTGGCAAGCGGACACCGAGATTGCGCTGGGAACGCTGCACTCCGAGGGCGCCCCCTTTGCCCTGTGCGCGCGCGGACGGCTGCAGGCCACGGTGGCCGCATGGCAGTCCAAAGGGCTGACACCAAAGGTAGGGATCGAGATGGAAGCCTATGTTTTTCAACAGGATGCCGATGGGGTCTGGACCCCGTATGACACGCCCGGCGCCTTCGTCTATGGCACCGGCCCGCAGAACGATCCGGCGGGGTTGATGAACGCGCTTTGGGCCACGGCAGAACAGGCAGGCCTTCAGACCGAGAGCATGAACGGCGAATACGACAGCGGTCAGTTCGAGTTGACCATGGGGTTCGATGACGCGGTCGCCGCCTGCGACAGCGCCTTTCTGTTCAAGACCATGGCGCGTGAGGTCGCCGCGAAACTGGGCCTGCTGCTCACATTCCTGCCCAAGCCGATCCCGGATCGGGGCGGCTCGGGCATGCACATCAATTTCAGCTTTACAGATCAAAGTGGTGCAAACGTCATCGCACCGGATGGTGCACTATCGGACGTGGCCAAGGGCTGCATGGCAGGTTTGATCCACCACCACGAAGGGCTGGCGGGGCTGCTGGCCATGACGGTCAACAGCTACGACCGGTTGGGACCTGCATCGATGGCAGGGTATTGGGCGAATTGGGCCGATGATCACCGGCTGGTCACCACGCGGTCCTGCGTGACGTCCCCCAAATCGGCACGGCTGGAGCATCGGATGGCGGATTGCGCGACCAACCCGTACCTTGCCGTGTCCGCCGTTTTGCAGGCGGCGCTGCTTGGGGTCGAGCAGGGCTATGAGTTGCCTGCGGCTGAGGATCTGGATGGGCTGGAGAACGTGCGGGCCACGCGCCATGTGGCTTCGGCTCTGGACCGGGCGCTGGATGCGCTGGACAAGGACAAACCCCTGCGTATGGCGGTGGGGAAAGATATCTGCGATGCGGTTATCTTCCTCAAACAGGACGAATGGAAGCGACTCAAGGACAAGTCGGTGGACGACGTGCGCGATTATTACCTGCCATTTGTTTAACGGGTTCGAATTTTGGCGGTTAACTGCGCTTTTATAGAGGTTTACGGTGATTTTTGGCAGGGCGCAGGCGGTACGCCACCTGTGCACTCTCCCATGTGCCGGGGGTAAAGCGTAAACGCGGCGTGCGCAGATCCGGGCGCCGCGCAATAGTTTAAAGCGGTGGTAGTCCGGCGAGGCTGCGCCCTTCTGGCGTTTTCAGCGAAAAGTCGGTGCCGCGAAACGGATCGCCCTTTTTGCCCATCAGAACAGCTATGGCCTGACCGACCCATTCGGGCTGGATATGCGCGCTCCAATCCAGTCCGCTGACCGGGTTGACGCCGCTGGCTGCAATTCGACGCTGCATGTCCGTGGCGACGGTTCCCGGTGACAGGCCGATGACACGGACGCCTGAATTTCGCACCTCTTTGTCCGCCACGCGGGTCAGGGATAACACGGCGGCCTTGGTCGCGCAGTAATGGCTCCACCCCTCAAGCGCCGAAGTGGCTGCGCCGGAGGAGATGTTGATCACTGTGCCCGATCCGCGGGCGATCATGCCCGGCAGGGTGGCGCGCAGGGCGTGATAGACGCCTTTGACGTTCACATCGACGACACGGCCCCATGCGACTGGATCGCTATCGGACAGTCGTGCAATCGGATCGATCACGCCCGCGTTGTTGATGAGCGCGTCGATGGGGCCAGCCGCCTCGACCAGCGCGCGCACTTGGTCATAGTCGCTGACATCGCATTGCATGGCGCGACCGCCGGTGTCTTGTGCCACAGCAGCTAATGCATCACCAGAGCGCGCGGCGAGGACGAGATTCGCGCCCATCTCCGCCAGCACCCGCGCGGTTGCGGCACCGATGCCCCTGCTCGCCCCGGTGATCAGGACGGTTTTACCTGTTACATGCTCCATCCCTTAGCGCCCCCAGGTGCAGGGGATGTTGGTGTCTGGGGTACCCGAGCATTGCACGAGGTCGAAGTGCAGGTCCAGATCGACGCTTAGGCCCGTAGGGCTGTCAAGGAAGGCAATGAAGTCCATGCCGTGATCGAGGCGCAGGATTTCGCCGGTGGCTTCAAAGCCAACCACGCGGATCTCGTCGTAGTTGGGAATGAAGTCCGGATAGATGCGGTCGCGGATCATCCGAAAATCCAGCGTGATTGGGGCAGTCTGACCGCGAAGGAACAGATCGCCCGTCAGCTTGCCGCTGGTCGGGGTCAGCATCAGGATATCGGTGGAAGTAAATGTGATCTGAGGCGCGTTTGCGGCATCAAGATAATCTGCGCTCCGCAGGTGCGTGTCCCGTCCCGCGTGATTGCTGTCGATGCTGGTCGCGTCGATGGTGAAGATGATGTGCGAATTGGCCGGGTCGTCTTCGTCGATCAGGAAGGTGCCGTCATAATCGTTGAAGCGGCCCACGGTACTGCTTAGCCCCATATGGTCAATTTCCCAGCCGATATGGGTGTGGCCCTTGTCGAGCGTCCATTCTGTCTGGGCGGCGTTGGCGGGTAGAGTGCTCATCAGCAGGGCGGCGAGGGGGAGTGTTCGGATCATGGTTTGGCTCCTTTCGGGTTGGTGACGGGTCCAGAGCTAATCCGTGTCGAGAGCGCAAGAAACACTTCACTGATCATCAATCCCGTGCAATAATTGCATGAATGGACACAGATGCTCTTAGAACCCTGCAACTGGTCGCGCATCACGGCAGCTTTGCTGGGGCGGCACGCGTGCTGGAACTAGACCCGTCTTCGGTCAGCCGCATTGTGGCTGGGGTTGAGGCCACGCTTGGCCTGCGCCTGTTTCAGCGTTCGACCCGTCGGTTGACCGTGACAGAGGCCGGGGCGCTGTATTTGGGACGTATCGGGCCGTTGCTGGACGATCTGGACTTGGCACGCGATGCCGCGGCGCAGGTCGGATCGCAGCCCGCGGGGCGGGTGCGGCTGACAGCCTCGGTCGCCTTCGGGCAGGAGGTGATCGTGCCGCATCTGGCCGCGCTGCGCGCGGAGTTGCCCGATATCGAGTTGGAAATGCTGCTGAGCGATCAGCCTATGGACCTAGTCGCGGCACAGGTCGATCTGGCGGTGCGGCTGGCCCCTGCACCCAAGGGCGATCTGATCAGCACCCGGCTGATGACCACGCGGTATCGGGTGGTCGCCGCACCCGACTGGGTGGCGGAGCATGGAATGCCGGGCGCGCCGGAGGCGTTGGAAGCCGTCGACTGTCTGCGGATGACCTTGCCCGACTATCGCACCGAATGGCGATTTCGCAAGGCAGGCGAGGAGGTCAGCGTGCCAGTGTCCGGCCCGATTCTGATTTCCAATGCGCTGGCATTGCGTGCTGCCGTGCGCGCGGGCCTTGGTCCGGCACTGCTGGCGGATTGGATGACGGATGGGGACATCGGACGGGGCAATCTGGTGGAATTGTTTCCAGATCACGCGGTGACGGCGACGGCGTTCGATACGGGCGCTTGGCTGCTTTATCCCAGCCGGGCCTACCTGCCCGCCAAGGTCCGTGCCGTGATTGATTTCGTGCGTGCGCGGTTGCGCTGAGGTTTAGCTGAGTTCGCTGGCCCACGGCGGATTTGCCCCGGCCCGCGATACGGTAACCGATGCTGCGCGTGCCGCCAGAGAGAGCATGTCGCGCAATGTGTCGTCAGAAAGGTCCCTGATTGCGTCCGGGCGCAGAGCATCGGCGGCGCGCAGGGCAGCGAGACATCCAGCGTTGAATGTATCGCCTGCGCCGACCGTGTCCACGACCGTCGCCTTGACGGCTGGTCCGTGCAGGTGACGGCCGCCTTGCAGATAGGCGGTGGCGCCGGCACTGCCTTCGGTCAGCAGGAATATCTTGGTTCCCCGCGCAAGGATCGTTTGCGCCTTGTCGCTCAATGACGCATTGCCCGGTTCCAGCCAGTTCAGGTCATCGTCCGACAGTTTGACGATATCGGCCCGTGCGATCAGTGCATTGAGGCGGGTACGATACCCATCGTGGTCCGACACAAAGCTGGGGCGAATATTGGGATCGGCCATCACCAGTCGCCGCTCGGGCTGGGCGAGGGCCAGCGTCAGCAGGCTGTCCGCGACAGGTGGATTGCACAGAGAAATGCCGCCAAAGAACATCGCTTCGGTGTCGGACGGCACCGGGTCGATATCATCGGGTTGGATCGCGCGCGTGGCGGTGTTTTCGTCATAAAAGGTATAGGTGGCCTGCCCGTCCTCTAGATGCACGAAGGCGAGCGTGGTGTTGCGCGCGCTGCGCACCACATGCGCAGTGGACACGTGGCTTGCGGCCATGTGATCGGCGATCATCCCCCCGAACGGATCGGACGACAGGCCAGTAATCAGCCCTGTGGGCACACCCAGACGCCCCAGCGCCACGGCGGTGTTGAGCACCGCCCCGCCCACGTGGGGGACATAAGCCCCATCCGCGTTGGGGATCATGTCGATAAGCGATTCTCCGCAACACAGGATCATGTCGGCATTTCCGTCCATATTATGTCAGCCGGGGCCGAGTTGTTCATGACCGTTTTGATATTCGGTACGTCGTTTCTGTCAATCCATGCCTGCGCATCCGGCTTGTCATGTTCCACCCAGCGGGCCTGAAGGCGGCGGATCAGGACTTCGAGGGGCAGGTCAAGCGCAATGGAATACGTCCAGAGGTTATGGAGCCGGGTCCAGGGGTCTTGGCGCAGCAGCAGGTAGTTGCCCTCGACCACCACGGTTTTGCAGGTGGCGGACACCCTGCCTGCGCCTGCAATGGCGATTTCGCGGCTGCGGTCGAAGACGGGGTAAACCACCGGATCCGTGGATTGCAGTGCCGCGATCATCCTGATGAACCCGTCCGCATCGAAGGTGTGCGGTGCGCCCTTGCGGTTGCGGTTGCCGTCCCGATCGAGCAGGCGGTCGTCGAGGTGAAATCCGTCCATGGGGACGACTGCCGCCTCTTCTCCCTGTCCCGTCAGGTGATCGGCGATAGTCTGCGCCACTGTGCTTTTCCCACTGGCGGGAGGGCCGACGACGGCGACGAGCCGCCTGTGCGGAGCAGGCGGGCGCGCGAGGATTTGCGCGCAGATCTCGTCCAACGTCATGTCAGGCGGCCATTTCAGGCTCTTTCGCGCCTGTCATGTAGGCCACGGCGTCGGACATCGAATGCTCTTTCGGGTCGATCACGCAGAGGCGGCGCCCCAGACGATGCACGTGGATGCGGTCGGCGATTTCGAAGACGTGCGGCATGTTGTGACTGATCAGGATGATCGGGATGCCCCGCGCGCGCACGTCCTGTATCAGTTCCAGCACCTTGCGGCTTTCCTTGACCCCGAGGGCGGCGGTGGGTTCGTCCAGGATCACGACCTTGGAGCCGAAGGCTGCGGCGCGGGCCACGGCGACACCTTGGCGTTGCCCCCCAGACAGGGATTCCACCGCCTGATTGATGTTCTGGATCGTGGCAAGGCCCAGTTCGGACAACTTGTCGCGCGCGAATTTCTCCATCGCGGCCTTGTCGAGCTGGCGGAAGACTTTGCCCATGATCCCCGGTTTGCGCAGTTCGCGCCCCATGAACATGTTGTCGGCAATGGACAGGGCGGGGGACATGGCAAGCTGCTGATATACGGTTTCGATCCCGTAGCCGCGCGCCTCGATGGGCGAGCGGAACTTGATTTCCTTACCTTCCAGCCAGATCTTGCCCTCGTCCGGGATGGTGGCCCCGGACACCGCTTTGACCATCGAGGATTTGCCAGCCCCGTTGTCGCCGATCACGGCGAGGATTTCACCGGGATAGAGGTCGAAATCGGCGTGATCCAGAGCGGTCACTTTACCATAGCGTTTGACGAGGCCGCGTGCCTTGAGAATAGGTTCCATTATGCACTCACCTTTCTGATCCATTGGTCAACGGCGACGGCGGCGATTATCAGCACACCAATCAGCATGAAGGTCCATTGCGGGTCTGCCCCGGCCATGCGCAGGCCCAGTTCGAATACGCCAACGATCAGTGCGCCGAACAGCGCCCCCGCAATCGAGCCGCGCCCGCCAAAGAGAGAGATGCCGCCGATCACCACGGCGGTGATCGCCTGAATGTTGCCGATGACACCGGTGGTGGCGGATGGCGAGATTGAGCCAAACCGCCCGATCATCACCCAACCTGCCAGCCCGCAGATGAACCCGGCGGTCATATAGACGGACATGTAGGTTTTGTGCACATCGACGCCGGACAGCTCTGCCGCCTCAGGGTCATCGCCCACGGCATAGACATGTCGGCCCCATGCTGTCGCGCGCAAAGCATAGGCCATCACGAAAAACAGCAAGATCATCAGCACGACGCCGAGGGTCAGTGTCGCGCCACCAATCTGGACCTTGCCACCAAGGAACTGGAGGAAGGCCGCTTCGGCCTCGATATCCTGCGAGCGGATCGTTTCGTTGGCGGAGTAGAGGTAGTTCGCCGCCAGCACGATCTGCCACATACCGAGCGTAACGATGAACGGGGGCAGTTTCATGCGGCTGACCAGCCATCCGCTGATCGCGCCCAGGCCGGTGCCCACGGCCAAGCCGATTGCGACGGAGATGGCAGGCGGAATGCCGTAGCTGAACGTGGCCTTGCCCATAACGACCGTGCACAAAACGGCTATGGCCCCGACGCTGAGGTCGATGCCCGCAGTCAGGATAATCAAAGTTTGTGCGGCGGCCAGAACGCCTACGATCTGCACCTGTTGCAGGATCAGCGTGAGGGCAAAGGGCGAGAAAAAGCGTGAACCCAAAAGAATGCCGAACAGGGCAACGGAAAAGACCAGCACGATGAGCGGAACAAGCGACGGCGTCGCATGAAGCGTATTTTGCAGCCGCCCGATCAGACCGGTTCTGGTGTCTTCGAACTGCGCGAATTTGTTGTCAGTCGGCGTCGCCGCGGAGTCGTAGTTGTCAGATGGTGACATTGGGTCGTCCCTTCCCGAGGGTGTGAAGAAGGGGCAGGCGTGATGCCCGCCCCTTAATGGTTCTGGAGTCTATGGCGTTATCCCCGGGACTTCGCCCGTAAATCCCGCAATCCTTCCACCGGGGCGATGGACCGGGCTGTGCCGGGGTCAGGCGCGCGGGGCTCCGCCGATAAAATCCTCAAACACTCCACTGGAGTGTTCGCCCGGGGCAGTGCCCCGGGTTCAGGGTTTTATCCCCAGCAGCGCTCGGTACCTTCGGCAACCGAGATGCTTTCGACACCTTCAGCAGGCTGATCCGTGACCAGCGAAACGCCTGTGTCAAAGAACGCCTTGCCTTCGGTGGCTTCTGGCTTCACGCCGTCTTTGGCCCATGCAGCAATCGCTTCGATGCCAAGCGAGGCCATCAGCAGCGGGTATTGCTGCGATGTCGCGCCGATAACACCGTCTGCCACGTTCTGCACACCGGGGCAGCCGCCGTCGACGGACACGATCAGCACGTCGTTTTCACGACCGATGGCTTTGAGCGCCTCATAGGCACCGGCAGCCGCGGGTTCGTTGATGGTATAGACCACGTTGATTCCGGGGTCTTTGGCCAGAAGGTTCTCCATCGCCTTGCGGCCACCTTCCTCGTTGCCCGACGTGACGTCGTTGCCGACGATGCGCGCATCATCTTCGTCACCCCATTTGGAGGGGTCTTTGACGTCGATGCCGAAGCCGGTCAGGAAGCCCTGGTCGCGCAGAACGCCGACGGTAGGCTGGCTGATGGCCAGATCGAGCATGGCGATTTTCGCGTTTGCGGCGTCGTCACCCAAAGTGGCGGCAGCCCATGCACCGATCAGCTCACCTGCAAGAAAGTTGTCGGTTGCGAATGTCATGTCGGCGGCGTCGATGGGCTCAAGTGGTGTGTCCAGCGCGATGACCAGAATGCCGGCATCGCGGGCCTGTTGCACGACGGGCGTGATCGACGATGTGTCGGACGCGGTCAGCAGGATACCCTTGGCACCGTTGGCGATGCAAGTTTCGATGGCTTGCACTTGTGTTTCGTGGTCGCCGTCGACTTTACCCGCATAGGAGTTGAGTGTGATGCCCAGCTCTTCGGCTTTGGCTGTCGCGCCTTCGCGCATCTTGACGAAGAACGGGTTGGTGTCCGTCTTGGTGATCAGGCAGGCCGAGATGGCGTGCGCGTCAGCAAAGGCAGCGCCTGTCATGGCCGTGAAAGCACAGGCTGTGCCGAGAAGCAGTTTCTTCATGGTATCCTCCCAAAATGTTGGTCGATCCGGGCTTTCACCCGAGTTCGACTGCCTATCTAAAAAGCGTGATTCTGGGTTGCATGTCAATTAATAAATAAACTTGATTTATTAATCGTCCTGAGTCTCAATAGGCCAGGGAGATGGACGTGATGACCTTGGATCATGTGCGCAGCTTGTCTGGTGGTATCAACCAGACGGGCGTGCGTGCCTACAATGAACGGCTGCTGCTATCCATCCTGCAGCGCAACGGCGCGTTGCCCGGCAGCGACCTTGCGCGCCGAACCGGGCTGTCGCCTCAAACCGCGTCCGTGATCCTGCGCAAGCTGGAACAGGACGGGCTGTTGCGCAAGGGTGCGCCGGTGAAGGGCAAGGTGGGCAAACCTTCAGTTCCCTTTGCCTTGAACCCGGATGGGGTGTTCTCGCTGGGCCTTAAGGTCGGGCGGCGCAGCGCAGATCTGGTCGTGCTGGATCTGATGGGCAAGGTGCGTCACCAGTTGCGCGAGAGTTATGATTACCCCGTTCCCGAAACCGTCTTTGGCTTTCTGCGTGCAGGGTATGCATCGCTGCTTGAACAGATGCCTGAAAATGTACGCAGCCGTATGTGCGGCATTGGCGTCGCCGCCCCGTTCGAATTGTGGAACTGGCACGAGTTGATTGGCGCCCCGGCGGCTGAATTCGCTGCGTGGAGAGAGGCGGATTTCGTGGCCGAGGCCGAGCACGTGACGGGCCTGTCCGCCCATATGGTCAATGACGCGACTGCCGCCTGCCGGGCCGAACATATCTTTGGCATCGGGCGCGAGTTTCAGGACTATGTGTATTTCTTTGTCGGGGCATTCATTGGCGGAGGCATCGTGCTGGATCACGCAGTGTTCGAGGGGAACCAGCGCAATGCCGGTGCATTTGGGCCGATGCCTATTGCCGACACCACGGGTGCACAGCGCCAGTTGATCGACATTGCCTCGATCCGCACACTTGAACTGCGCCTGATCGAAGCGGGTGAGGACCCGCGCAGCCTGTGGAGCCAACCGCAGGACTGGACGCATCTTGACCGTTTAGTTTCGCCCTGGCTCGAACAGACCGCCGAGGCGCTGGCGACAGCCATGCTGGCCGCATGTTCGGTGATTGATTTCGAGGCGATGGTGATCGACGGCGCCTTGCCGATAACACTGCGCACGCGTCTGGTCTATATGACCCGCATGTGTCTGGCGAAGAAGGATTTGCGCGGCTTGATCGCCCCAACGATTGTCGAGGGGCAGATCGGTGCCAACGCGCGTGGCATAGGGGCCGCCGCAGGGCCGATCATCAGTCAGTTGATGCTGGACCGGTCCGCGTCGTTGTTCGATCACGGCTAGGTCGAACGACACGTCCGCCTTACCGGGTCATATCAGCGATAATAGAGCGACTGGCCGTTTGCGAACAGCTGGACCTTGGCCGGATCGGCGGTAACTTTGACCGTGTTGCCACGCAATCCCTGATGGATACCCGGCATCTTGGCAAGAACCGCATCCGCCCCGTTGTCGGACTGGAAGTATAGGATCGTCACCTCGCCCAGGGCTTCGGTGAAATCCACGACCCCTTCATAGACGGCGTCGTCGCCAGTTGTCACGGTCATGTCCTCGGGACGGACGCCGACATTGACCTTGAGCCCCTTGTCGGAGTCCTGGGTCGGTACGGCAGAGGACACCACGTAGCCACTGCCCATCTTGACCTTGGTCACCTCACCCGTTTCCACGATTTCGCCGGGCAAAAGGTTCATGGCCGGAGAGCCGATGAACTGGGCCACGAATTCGTTCTCGGGACGTTCATAAAGTTCCAGAGGCGTGCCGACCTGTGCGATGCCCTTGTTGGCCAGCACCACGATGCGGGTGGCCAGCGTCATCGCCTCGACCTGGTCGTGGGTGACGTAGATCATGGTGCTGTCGGGCATGGATTCCTTGAGCTGCGCGATTTCGATCCGCGTGGCAACGCGCAGGGCGGCGTCGAGGTTCGACAGCGGTTCGTCAAACAGATAAACTTTGGGGTCGCGCACGATTGACCGGCCAATAGCGACCCGTTGGCGTTGCCCACCAGACAACGCCTTGGGCAGACGGTCAAGATAGGGTTCAAGTTGAAGTATGCGCGCGGCCTTGTCGACGGCGGCGTTTATTTCCTCGGTCGATTTCTTGGCCAGTTTCAGCGCGAAGGTCATGTTATCGCGCACCGTCATGTGCGGGTAAAGCGCGTAGGACTGGAACACCATGGCGATGCCGCGCTGCGCCGGCGGCACGTCATTGACCACACGTCCGTCGATTTCCAGCGTACCACCCGAGATTTTCTCAAGGCCCGCGATCATTCGTAGGAGGGTGGACTTGCCGCAACCCGACGGGCCGACAAAGACGATCAATTCGCCCTTTTCGATGTCGAGGTTGATGTCGTTCAGAACATTGATCGTGCCGCCATATGTCTTGGCAACGTCCGTCAGTTTCAAATCTGCCATGGCTGTCCCCTCCCAAGGACGCGCCCGTTGGATCGGGCGCTGGTGTTGCGTTCAGGTCTTGAGTGCCAAGGCAATCTGCCACGGCCCAAGGTGTAATTTGCCGTCCGGACCGGGGGCGATGCTGCCCACTTCGGCCCCGATGGTGACCCAGTTGCCGACGGGCAACTCATGAGCCGCCGTCTCATCACTCAGGTTAGCGGCACAAAAGATCGTCTGATCATCATGCTGGCGCGTGAAATAGACGACCGTGTCCTTTGACTTCACGCCGTCATGAGTGCCCTTTTGCAGGGCGACATGCGCTTTGCGAAACCCTATGGCCTTGCGGTAATGGTGCAGCAGCGACCCCGGATCAGCCTCTTGCACGGCGACGCAATTGTGGGCGTGTTCCGAACTGATCGGCAGCCATGGATCGCCCGTTGTGAAGCCTGCGTTGCGGTTGGAATCTTCCCAGACCATCGGCGTGCGGCAGCCATCGCGGCCCTTATACTCGGGCCAGAATTCGATGCCATATGGGTCCTGTAGGTCCTCGAAGGCGACGTCTGCCTCGTGCAGGCCCAGTTCTTCGCCCTGATAGATGCAGGTGGACCCGCGCAGGCACATCATCAGGGTGGACAGCACGCGCGCAGCGGCAGGGGACAGGTCCCAGCGGGTCACGTGGCGCACGACGTCGTGGTTGGAAAACGCCCAGCAGGCCCAGCCGTCACCGGCCAGACGATCCACATCGCCCATCACCTTGGCCACTTTTTCCGCCGTGGGCACTTTGCCCGACAGGAATTCAAAGCTGTAGCACATGTGCACGCGATCATTGCCTGCCGTGTACTGGCCCATGATCTCAAGGCCCATCTGCGCATCGCCGACTTCACCGACGGATGCGGCAGCGTCGTATTCCTCAAGCACCGCGCGGAAACGTTCGAGGAACAACAGGTTCTCGGGCTGGTTCTTGGAATAAAGGTGCAGCTGATGGTTGTACGGGTTGACGCTGGGCGCGATGGACGCGTCGCGCTTTTCCTTGGCCAACGGCGGGTTGGAGCGCAGTTCCTTGTCGTGGATGTAGAAGTTGATCGTATCCAGCCGGAACCCGTCGACACCGCGGTCGAGCCAGAACCGGACCACGTCCAGCAATTCGTCCTGTACGGCGGGACAGTGAAAGTTCAGATCGGGCTGCGAAGTGAGGAAGTTGTGCAGGAAATACTGCTCGCGGCCCGCGTCCCATTGCCAGGCGGGGCCACCGAAGATGGACAGCCAGTTGTTGGGCGGTGTGCCATCATCCTTGGGTTCGGCCCAGACGTACCAGTCGGCCTTGTCGTTGTCCCGGCTTGCGCGGCTTTCCTTGAACCAGGGGTGTTCGTCCGAGGTGTGGCTGAGGACGAGGTCGATCATGACCTTCAGGCCCAGCCCATGGGCCGTTTCCGTCAGGACGTCGAAATCCGACATTGTGCCGAACATCGGGTCAATCCCGCGATAGTCAGACACGTCATACCCGAAATCCTTCATGGGCGAGGTAAAGAACGGCGAAATCCACACCGCATCCACCCCAAGCGATGCAATGTAGGGCAGGCGCTGGGTGATGCCGTTCAGATCGCCGATGCCATCCCCGTTGCTGTCCTGAAAGCTGCGCGGATAGACCTGATAGATCACGGCACCACGCCACCAGTCCTTGTCTGCTGCCACTGTGTTGGCCATGTCGAATTTCGCTTTCTTGTTCATGTGGCCCCTTACTTGACAGACCCGGCAAGAAGGCCGCGCACAAGGTATTTCTGCATCGTGAAAAAGACGACCAGCGGTACAGCAATCGACACGAACGCCGCCGTGGCAAGGATTTCCCAATTGCCGCCGCGTGTGCCCAGAAGGTTGACGATCTGGTCGGTCATCACCGTGGTCTGCCCGGTTGAGTCGATCAGGAACACCTTGGCCACCAGCAGGTCATTCCACGTCCAAAGGAACTGGAAGATAGCGAAAGAGGCGAGGGCGGGGAAAGACAGCGGCAGGATGATCTTGGTAAAGATCTGGAAATCCGTGGCCCCGTCCACCTTGGCATTCTCGATGATATCCCTCGGCAATCCGACCATGTAGTTGCGCAACAGATATATGGCGAGCGGTAGGCCGAACCCGGTATGGGCAAGCCAAGCGCCCAAATACCCTTTGCCGATGCCGATATCGACGTGAAGTTTGAGTAGCGGGATCAACGCCAGTTGCAGCGGCACCACCAGCAGCCCGACCACCGCTGCGATCAGCAGTGCGCGGCCCGGGAAATCCATCCATGCCAGCGCATAGGCCGCAAAGGCCGCCACCACGATGGGGATGATTGTCGCCGGGATCGTGACTGTCAGCGTGTTGAAAAACGCCTTGGCCATGTTGTCGCCGGGCCTGCCCGAGAACAGGATGTTTTCGTAGTTGTCGAGCGTGAATTCAGGCGGCGACACGGCAGTGACAAAGGCCCGCTGCCCGCGCCCGCTGATCTGTTCATCATTGCCCGACCAGACGTATTCGCCGGTTGCGTCGATGGTCAGCGTCTCGCCATCCCCAAGGTCGGCCACGTCGCCGGGCGCATAGGCCTCAATGTCGCGGCTGGATGTGCCCCAGCTGCTGATGTCGGCCCCTGTGGGTTCGCCAAAGATGTTGCCCTCGACCACGAACATGCCGTCGATCTCGCGTCGGTTCTCATCCGGATCGGCGACGCGCAACTGTTGGGATTGCTCGTTCGGGAACAGGGCCTTCCACCAGCCCGAGGTCGAAATCTGATCCGTGGTGCGGAAGGACGACACCAGCAGTCCGAAGGTCGGGAACACCCACAAAGCCACCAGCAGCACGACAGAGATGTTGACCGCCCACCCAAGGGACGATTTGGAACCAGCGATGTTATCCATTACTTCATCTCCTTGCGGGCGTTGTACACGTTCCAGATGAGGATCGGGGACACCAGCACCATGATCACGATGGCCGCCGCCGATCCCACGCCCCAGTCATTGGCGCGGAACAGTTTGTCGAACATGTAGTTGGCCAGAACCTGCGTTTCCCACTGCCCGTTCGTCATCGCGAAGACGATGTCGAACACCTTGAGCACGACGATGGTGATCGTGGTCCAGACCACGACGATGGTGCCCATGATCTGCGGCACCTTGATCTTGAAGAAGATCTGGAAGGGGCCGGCGCCGTCGACGATGGCGGCCTCGACCGTTTCTTCGGGGATGCCGCGCAGGGCCGCTGACAGGATCACCATGGCAAAGCCGGTCTGGATCCAGATCAGCACGACCATCAGGAAAAAGCTGTTCCAGAACGGGATGGTCAGCCACGTCTGTGGTTCGCCGTAGGGCAATGTCGCCCCCAACAGGGACACGATGGATTTGAGGGACAGGTAAACAAGCCAGATGGACCCGACCGCGACCAGCAGGCGCAGCGGAACGAACCCGGCACCGCCGCCATTCTCGCGGCTTTCGGCGATGGGCCGGACGAAAATCCAGCCAACATAGGCCACGACCGCCGCGAAGGCGGCCAGTATGATCACGGGCACGAGCTTGAGGAACACCAGCGACCCCGCACCACCGTCAAACAACAACCAGACGGCGTTTAGGATACCGATCTGGTCCTGATCTACGGGCCGTGTGTCGTAGACAAGCTTGAAAATCACCGCGGCCCCGACAAAGGAAATCGCCATCGGCATGAAGATCAGCGATTTCGCAATCGACCCCCACTTGATCCGGTCCGTCAATTGGGCGGCCAGCAGCCCAAAGGCGGTAGAGGCCGCAGGCACGACGATCAGCCACAGCATGTTGTTGCGCAGCGCTTCCCAGAACTTGGCCTCGCCGAACATCTGTTGGTAGTTGGCAGCGCCTACAAATGCCCCGCCCGCGTCGCGGTCCGTCAGGGACAGGCGCAGCGTTTCGAACACGGGGTAGGCAAGGTAGAGGCCGAGCGCGAACATCGCGGGAAACAGGAATAGCCATGGCCGGATCATATTGGCCCGGTTGATGTTCTGGCCTGCGTTCTCGCCGCGTGCGGGAAACAGAACCTTGTCGAGTAGCTGGTTGGAAAAAAAGAAATAGCCGATACACCCACCGACGCCGATAATGATGGTGATCAAAGCCTGAAATGCCGGGTTCATGAGCGTGTCTCCCTACACACGAGCCTTTTTCGGCTCATTTTATTGGTGACCATTCGGTCTTTGTTGGACCAGCCCGCGGGATGCGCGGACTGGTCTGTGCCTTGCTAAGAGGCGTGCTTACTTCAGCGCGTCCCAGCTGGCCTGAATGTCAGCAGCAACTGCCGACGCATCCTTGCCACCTGTGTAGTCGACCATTCCGGTCCAGAACGTGCCGGCGCCTACGCCACCGGGCATCAGGTCAGACCCGTCGAAACGGAACGTGGTCGCACCCAGCAGAACGTCACCCAGCGCGCGCAGCGTGTCGTCCTTGTAGGCTTCGGTGTTCACGCCCTTGTGCGGCGTAAGGAAGCCTGTCTGCGCCATCATCACCTCGTGGCTGATCGGCAGTTGGAAGAACTTCATCAGCTCGTCCGTGGCATCCGATGGGCTTGTGATCGCCATCAATGTACCACCGCCCAGAACCGGGTTGCCCAGATCCTTTTCCGCATAGGACGGGAAGTAGAAGAAGCCGGTGTCGACACCGAATTCCACGTCCTCGGGGAAGAAGGCCGGAACGAACGATGCCTGACGGTGCATGTAGCACTGCGGCGGCGAACTGAAGAGGCCCTTGGGGCTGTCGCGGAAGTCTGTCGAAGCAACGGCACCCGCTCCGCCCGACACCTTGGCATCGTCACGTGCGAAATAGCCGAACTCCTCGATCGCAGCGACAACGCGCGGATCGTCGAACGGAATTTCGTTCGTTGTCCATTGGTCGTAAACTTCGGGCTCGACCGTGCGCAGCATCATGTCCTCGACCCAGTCGGTGGCGGGCCAGCCTGTCGCCGCACCACTTCCCAGACCGATGCACCACGGTGTTTCGCCGTCTGCCACGATCTGTTCTGTCAGCGCCTTGAGGTCTTCCATCGTTGTGGGCACTTCGTAACCCGCATCTTCGAAGTTCTCGGGGTTGTACCAGACCAGCGATTTGACGTTCACGTTGTAGAAGAAGCCGAACATCTGGTCATTGCCGCCGGCATCAGCATAAGTGCCCAGATCGACCCAGGACTGTCCGGCGGCATAGTTTTCGGCGACCCAGTCGGCCATGTCACTGCCCAGTGGATACAATTGGCCCTTGCCTGCCATAACGGCGGCCAGACCGGGCTGCGGGAACACGGAAATGTTGGGAGCAGCGCCCGCTTCGGCGTCGATGACGATCTGCTGTTCGAACGAATCCGAACCGGTATAGATAACGTCTGCACCGGTGGCTTCTTCGAAATAGGCCAGCGCGTTGTTCAGGAACCCGTCCTCAGGTGTCAGCCAAGGACCAAAGACCGTAACGGTCTGACCGCTCAGGTCGGGCGCGTTTTCGGCCCATGCGTTATAGCTGTCCCAGCTGAACGGACCTTCCCCGATGGGGAATGTGATGTGGCCATCCGCTGATGCGCTGGCCGCTGTGATCGCCAATGCCGCGGCACTGGCCAGTAGATGTCTGGTCATTCGGTTACCTCCCGTTTTTATACCCAAGTCGCACCGTCCAACGGACGGTCCGCCCGCGCAATGACAATTTGCCAAAGCGCTTTGGAATGGGCAGACCGTCGCTGAAAAAATCTTGGCTGTCAAACACTGTGCGCAGGGCGATTGCAGAAAGGGTAACACGCGTCGGTGGAATCTCCGAAGGTTTTGACGAAGGTGTCTGCATTGGGTAGCGTCGCCCGAGTTAAAAGCGCTTTGGATCGGAATGCCGTGAACCTCAAGGAACTGTCGAAACATCTGGAGTTGAGCCAGACAACGGTCAGCCGCGCGCTGAATGGCTATCCCGAGGTGTCAGAGGCAACCCGTGCCCGAGTGGTCGCCGCAGCGCAGGCCAAAGGATACAGCCCAAACACCCGCGCACAGGGGCTGGCGACCGGCCTGAGCCGTTGTATCGGCCACGTCATTTCTGTGGCTGATTCGGGTGAAATGGTGAACCCGATCTTTGGGGATTTCATGGCTGGCGCATGCGAAACCTATGCTGCGCATGGATATGACATGATGCTGACCCGTGTGGGTGAACAGGACGAGGCCGACACCTATCGCCGCCTTCAGGCGCGGGGCGCCGTGGACGGGCTGGTGATGCACGCTCCGCGCTTCAATGATTCGCGCTTGCCGTTGCTGAACGATCTGGGATTGCCCTTTGTCGTGCATGGTCGGTCAAGCGCGGCACAGGTGCCCTATTCCTGTCTGGACGTGAACAATCGCCGCGCCTTTTACGAGGCCACGCAGCACCTGACCGGGCTGGGACATCGCCGCATCGCACTGATCAACGGTCAGGAGAAACTGGATTTCGCCATACGCCGCCGTCAGGGATACGAGCAGGGGATGCAGGACGCGGGCTGCGCCATCGACCCCGCCCTGATGACCGAAGACGAGATGACTGAGGACTATGGTTATCGCAGTGCGATGGCCATGTTTGGCAGTGCCGATCCGCCGACAGCCTTTCTGGTATCCTCGATTATTTGTGCGGCGGGCGTGCGCCGTGCGCTTGATGATCGCAACCTGCGTGCCGGGCAGGATGTGTCGATCGCGACCTTTGATGACTGCCTCAGCTACTTTCGAAACAGCGCAGCCCCACCTGTCTTCACCGCGATGCGATCGTCTGTGCGCGCAGCGGGCGCAGCCTTGGCGGCCATGCTGATCGACCGCATCAACGCGCCTAGCGCCGCCCATACCCAAACCCTGTGGGAGGCCGAGCTTGTCGTCGGCACCTCCACCGGCCCAGTCAAGGACCAGCAGCATGCTGACCCACAAACGCTCTGATTTTCCGGACGGTTTCCTGTTTGGCGCCGCCACCTCTGCCTACCAGATTGAAGGGCACGCGCTCGGCGGCGCCGGGCGCACCATGTGGGACGATTTCGCAGCCACCCCCGGCAATGTCGTGCGGGCCGAGGATGGCGCGCGCGCCTGCGATCACTACAACCGCTTCGGCACGGATCTTGACCTGCTCAAGGACGCAGGGTTTGACGCCTACCGCTTTTCGACCAGCTGGGCGCGGGTGATGCCCGACGGTCGGACGGTGAACCCCGAAGGCCTCGATTTCTACGACCGGTTGACGGATGCGATGCTTGAACGGGGCCTCAAACCCATGGCAACGCTTTATCATTGGGAATTGCCCTCGGCTCTGGCCGACTTGGGCGGCTGGCGCAATCGCGACATCGCGAGATGGTTCGGGGACTTCACGGAAACGATCATGGGCAGGATCGGAGACCGGATGTTTTCGGTGGCGCCCATCAACGAGCCGTGGTGCGTCGCGTTCCTGAGCCATTTTCTGGGCCATCACGCCCCCGGTCTGCGCGACATTCGGGCGGCTGCGCGGGCGATGCACCACGTGCTGCTGGCCCATGGCACTGCCATTGAGCGGATGCGCAGTATGGGCATGGGCAACCTTGGGGCAGTGTTCAACATGGAATGGGCCGCGCCCGCCGATGGCAGCGCGAAAGCGGCAGAGGCGGCAGCACTTTATGACGACTATTACAATCGCTTCTATATCTCGGGCGCGCTCAAGGGGCGCTATCCCCAGCGTCTGGTCGACGCCATGGGTGCGCATTTCCCAATCGGGTGGGAGGATGATCTGGCCACCATTGCCGCGCCGCTCGACTGGGTCGGGGTGAACTACTACACCCGCAAACTGATCGCCCCTGCTGACGGGCCGTGGCCACATCACCAAGAGGTCGAAGGACCGCTGGAAAAGACCCAGATGGGTTGGGAAATCTACCCGGAAGGGCTGCACGATTTCCTTGTGCGCACAGCGCAGGACTACACTGGCGATTTGCCGCTATATGTGACTGAAAACGGGATGAGCAACCCAGATGCGGTAGCGAATGGAGACGTCGATGACCCACAACGCATCGCCTATTTCAACAGCCATCTGGCTGCCGTGCGCGACGCCATCGCCAAGGGCGTTCCGGTCAAGGGTTATGTGGCGTGGTCGCTTATGGACAACTATGAATGGTCGCTTGGATATGAAAAGCGGTTCGGCATGGTGCATGTGGATTTTGACACTTTGCAGCGCACGCCCAAAGCCTCTTGGCATGCGTTCAAGGACGCGTTGGCGGGTTAGGCGCGGGGCTGCTGAGCCCCAGATGTGAAGTTGTGTCCCGTGGCGCCTGCGGTTACCGAGGCTTGAAGCCGTCGGTCTTTACCGTCGACCCGGGGATCAGGTGAAACCCGATATCATGGCATCGCTTGACCGGCTCGCCCGAAATGCGCGCGATCATCAGTTCGGCTGCGGTTTGCCCGATCTTGAGATGCGAGACATGCACGGATGTCAGGCGCCGCCCCAGGACAGACGCAATCGGCAGGTCGCCCCACCCGGCGATTCCGACGTCCTTTGGCACCTCCAGCCCCTTGTTCGCGCAATATTGCAAACCGCCAAAGGCCATCGAGTCATTTTGGTAAAACATGCACTCGGTGCCCGGCGCCGCCGCTAATAATTGTTCGGTCCCGTAATACCCGGGGTAAAAGCTTGCGGTGTCATGCAGGCAAAGCTGCTTGTGCACCCGTCCGCCGCCATCGTGAATCGCCTTGGTGAAACCCTCAAGCCTGCTTGTGGCTGCGTTTGCAGTGTCGTGGGATGTCCCGACATATCCCAATGATCGGTAACCGCAGTCGACCAGGTAGCGCCCCATGTCAAAGCCGCAGTCGAAATGGTTGATGCCCACACTGACGTCGAGCGGGCTTGAGTTCAGGTCCCATATCTCGACCAACGGAATGCCCGCATTGCGCACCATGTCGATGGCCCGTGTGGAATGCGACCGCCCCGTCAGGATCAGACCCGCAGGCTGCCAGGACAGAACCGTTCTGATCCAGTTCTCTTCGGCATCCTTGGTGTGCTGTGTCAGACCCAAGACCGTCTGATACCCGAACGATCCCAACTTGCGGTCGATGCCTTCGAGCACCTGCGCAAAGACCTCGTTGCCCAGATCGGGGATGGACACGCCGACGAAGGTGGACGTCTGGTCGCCTGCGAAAACGGTGGCGAGCCGGTTCGGCAGATAGCCAAGCTGCTCAACCTTGGCCATGACCCTTGATCGTGTCTTTTCCGAATAGCCGCCTTCACTGCGCAATACGCGGCTGACCGTCATTTTCGACACGCCCGCCGCGCGGGCGACCTCGGCAAGGTTCACCTTGCCTGATTTGCCGGATTTATCGGTCATTTCGGGCCAGTCACGTTACCGGTACCTTTGCTCTTGACAGACTCGGGTCTTCGGACGGACGATGGCATAACGTTACGGGTAACTCAACTCTTGCGAAGAGGACCGTGGCGCAAGGGGGGACGATGACAGAGCACCTGCAAAAGGGTCTGTTCTTCGACGGGATCGACAGGCATTTCGGTGGCACATACGCGCTGAAAGACGTGTCGCTGTCGGTCGAACGCGGCGAGATCGTGGCCCTTCTGGGAGAAAACGGTGCGGGCAAGTCGACCTTGATCAAGATCCTCGGCGGTATCCACCAACCTGACGAGGGACGCGTTCTGATCGACGGCCAGCCATATCAGCACCGCCCCGCCGGATTCGGTGAACGTCAGAAGGTCGCCTTTATCCACCAGGACCTCGGACTGATCGAGTGGATGACCGTGGCCGAGAACATTGCCCTTGCCCTTGGCTATTCCCGCAAGCGTGGCCTGATCCGCTGGGGCGAGGTCGCCGCCTTTGCCGCGCAGGCGTTGAAAAAGGTCGATTGCGATTTCGATCCGACCACGCGAGTCGAGGATCTGACGCGCACCGAAAAATCACTTGTCGCCATCGCCCGCGCGCTGGCGGTGGACAGCGAATTCCTTGTGCTGGACGAACCCACCGCCTCCCTGCCTGCGGACGAGGTCGAGCGGCTGTTCAAGGCACTGCGCCCGCTGCGGGATCGCGGTGTCGGCATGATCTATGTCAGTCACAGGCTGGACGAGATTTTCCGCATCGCCGACCGCGTCGCCGTCTTGCGCGACGGGATGATGGTGGGCGTGCGCGCGACCGAACATACGACGCCCGAGGAGCTGGTGCAGAAGATCGTCGGGCGCAAGACCCGTGCCACCCTGAAATCCCAAGGTGCGCCGGGGGATGACATCCTGAAGCTGGCGAACGTGTCCGTGGGCGCGGTCGGTCCCCTGTCGATCACCCTGAAACGCAACGAGATCGTCGGGCTGGTCGGCCTGCGCGGTGCAGGTCACGAGGTGATCTCGCGCGCGCTGTTCGGCCTGACGCCGCATCGCGGGCAGGTGACCTTGCTGGGCACGACGCCGGACCTGATCTCGACCCAGACGGCGCTCGAGGCGGGGATCGGCCTTGTCGCGCGCGACCGGACCGAGGAATCCGTGGCGATGAACCTGACCATCCGGGAAAACACGTTTCTGAACCCGGCGGGCGTGGGGCGCGGTCTGCTGAACCTGCTGACACCGCGAAAAGAGGCGGCACATGCCAGCAGGATCGGCGCCGAACTGGGCCTGTCCCCAAATGATCCCGCGCTGGCGATCGAGGCGCTGTCGGGCGGCAACCAGCAAAAGGTGGTCATCGGTCGCTGGCTGGCGATGAACCGCAAGCTGCTGATCTGCGAGGACCCGACCGCGGGCGTCGATGTGGGGGCCAAGGCGGAAATCTATGCCCTGCTCAATCAGGCGCTGGGGCAGGGAGTCGGGATACTGGTCGTCTCCACCGATTTCGAAGAGATCGCCACAATCTGCCACCGCGCCATCGTGTTCAGCCAGGGGGCCATCGTCGATGAACTGCACGGCAGCCGCCTGACCACAGAAAACCTCATTCAATCGGCCTCAGCCGGGAACATCGCAGCTGAAAAGGACATGCCACATGCAATCGCTTGAAAGCGGCGCGCTTGAACCAACGCCTGCGGAGTTGAAGGGGCTGAGCCGGGGTAAACGGATCATGCGGTTCCTGCCGGTCTATGGGCTGGTGATCCTGACGGCCTTCCTGATCGTGCTGTTTTCGATCCTGCTGCCGAACACCTTTCCGACCATGCTGAACCTACGCGCCATCGTGTCGGACAAGGCGATCATCGCGCTGTTGTCACTGGGTGCGATGATCCCCATGGCGGCGGGGCGGATCGACCTGACGGTGGGATACGGGATCGTATTGTGGCATATCCTTGCGATCAGCCTGCAAACGCTGGTGGGCCTGCCATGGCCGATGGCTGTGCTGATCGTGCTGGCGCTGGGCGCGTTCACCGGGTTCCTGAACGGCATGCTGGTCGAGGTCGCCAAGATCGACAGCTTTATCGCCACGTTGGGCACCGGCACGGTGCTTTATGCCCTTGCACTTTGGCACACGGGCGGGCGTCAGATGGTGGGGGTCCTGCCGGACGGGTTCTACAAGCTTAGCACCACCTTCTATTTCGGTCTGCCGATCACGGGGTACTACCTGATCGCGATCACCCTGGTGATGTGGATCGTCCTCGAATACACGCCGGTCGGTCGCTACCTTTATGCCATCGGGGCAAACCAGCGCGCGGCGCAGCTTAACGGCATCCCGACCCGCAAATACGTGATCGCTGCCTTCATCGCCTCCGGCTCCATGACCGCACTTGCAGGGGTCCTGCTGGCCTCGAAACTCCGGATCGGTCAGGCCTCGGTCGGGCTTGAATTCCTGCTGCCTGCGCTGGTCGGGGCGTTCCTTGGGTCCACTACGATCAAGCCGGGGCGGGTCAACGTCTGGGGCACCATCGTGGGCGTAGCCATCCTTGCCGTGGGCATCTCCGGCATCCAGCAATTCGGCGGCTCATTCTGGGTCGAACCGATGTTCAACGGCGTCACCCTGCTGATTGCCATCGGCATCGCCGGATACGCGCAGCGCCGCAAAGGGGCGGCCAAGAAATAACCAAGTCACAGCTTTTGGGAGGAAACCATGCTGAAACGTACTTTTCTGAATACCCTGCTTGCCAGCACGATGCTGACGGGCCTCGGGGTCGGCGCATTTGCGCAGACGGCGTTCGACGGGCCCACATCCGGGCCGGCAGCGGCGGAGGACAAGACCATCGTGGTTCTTGCTGCCGACCTCAAGAATGGCGGCATTCTTGGCGTCACCAACGGGATCGAGGAAGCCGCCGCGAAAATCGGCTGGGACGTCCGCGTGCTGGATGGCGCGGGGTCGGTGCAGGGCCGCAGCGGGGCTATCGGGCAGGCCATGGCGTTGCAGCCTGACGGGCTGATCATCAACGGCTTTGATGCCGTGGAACAGCAGGCGGCGCTGGAAGGGGTCGCGGCGGCGGGCATCCCGATGGTGTCCTGGCACTCCGGTCCCAAGATCGGCTGCGACGCGCCCGGCGGCATCTTCGCCAACGTCTCGACCGATGCGATGACCGTGTCCGAAGTGGCTGCGGAATGGGCGGTCAACGACGGGGGTGCGGGCATGGGGGCGGTCATCTTTACCGACTCCACCTATCAGATCGCCATCGACAAGGCCGACCGGATCAAGGAAACCATCGAGGCCATGGGCGGCAAGGTGCTGGAATATGTCGACACGCCCATCGCCGACACCTCGACCCGGATGGGTCCGCTGACCACCAGCCTGCTGCAGAAATACGGCAGCGAATGGACCCATGCGCTGGCGATCAACGACCTTTACTTCGACTTTATGGGCCCGGCCCTTGCAGCCGCGGGCATCCCCGGCGACGGGTCGCCCAAGGCAGGTTCAGCCGGTGATGGATCAGAAGCAGCGTTCCAGCGCATCCGTTCCGGCCAGTACCAAACCATAACGGTGGCCGAACCGCTGAACCTGCAGGGCTGGCAACTGGTGGACGAGTTGAACCGCGCAATCCAGGGCGAACCCTGTTCGGGCTATATCACCGCGCCTGCGCTGGTGACAAAGGAGGGGCTTGCGCAGATGGGCGACAGCAACGCCTTTGATCCCGACAGCCCTTACCGCGAGGCTTATGCCGCCATCTGGGGCAAGTAAGGCGACAGTGCAGTGGGCGGGGGTCTTTTGCCTTCGTCCGCAAGCAATCAAGCGATCTTGGCCCACACCTTCCAGACATAAGCGTATTGAACGCTGTGCCGATTTGTGCGGGACTGGGATCGAAAAACAAGCAGGGGGCATGCATGTTCGGAGTTCTGGAAGGCACCGGGCTCGAAGCGATTGAGCCGGAGTTTGAAATCTGCCTGATCGGTCACGCCCGCGTGGAACGCCTTTGGACAGGCGCGCGCTGGTCCGAAGGGCCTGCGTGGTTTGCGGCGGGTCGCTACCTTGTCTGGTCCGATATCCCCAACAACCGGATGATGCGCTGGGACGAAACGGACGGGTCGGTCTCCGTCTTCCGCCAACCCTCGGGCAATTCCAACGGCAACACGGTCGACGGCCAGGGGCGGCTGGTAACCTGTGAACATCTGAACCGCCGCGTGACCCGAACCGAGCATGACGGCAGCCTTACCGTGATCGCCGACAGGTATCAGGTCAAGCGGCTGAATTCCCCCAACGACGTCGTTGTCGGCGCGGACGGCGCGATCTGGTTCACCGACCCGTCTTACGGCATCCTCATGGATTACGAAGGCGAACGGGCAGAAAGTGAAATCGGCGCTTGCCACGTCTACCGCGTCGACCCGCAAAGCGGTGAGGTAAGGATTGCGGCAGACGATTACGTCAAACCCAACGGACTGGCGTTTTCACCGGATGGCTCGGTGCTGTACATCGCTGACACTGGCGCGACCCATACGCCCGGCGGGCCTGCCCATATCCGCCGCCACACGGTGGGGGCGGATGGCGTGTTGTCAGGCGGCGACGTTCTGGCCGATTGCACAAACGGGTTGTTCGACGGGTTTCGTGTCGATCGCGACGGGCGCATCTGGTCCTCTGCCCGCGACGGGGTGCATTGTCTGACGCCCGACGGCACCTTGATCGGAAAGGTGCTGATCCCCGAGATCGTGGCCAATGTCTGTTTCGGCGGGCCGAAACTAAACCGCTTGTTTATCTGCGGGACGACCTCGCTGTACTCTGTGTTTCTGAACGTGAACGGCGTGCGGTGACCGCTGCCGGACATACACAGTCAGTTCGAAGTCACAAGCGCGTAGCCCGGTGCCGTATACGCCTTGACCAGCGTGATAGGCGCTTTCCCGATCCATGTCGTGCGTTCGATCACCAGCAAGGCGCGCCCTTTCTCGATATTGAGGACTTTGGCGATCTCTGCATCGGCGGAAACCGCATAAAATCGCATATCGAGGCGCGTGTATGGCTTGTTGTGCACCAACCATTCATTTGCACTGTGACGGGACAGATCGACATCCACGATCTCGGGCGAGGTGTCGATTGAAATCCAGCGATCCTCGTAGATATGCGGCTTGTGGTCGGCCAGGTGCAGCGCCCTGACCTGCATCATCGGCCCCGGTTCGGCCTGTTCGAACTTGGCGGCGATTTCGTGCGGGGTGGGGCGGATGTCACGGTCGATCAGCCGGTAGCCATAGACGCCACCGCGCTTTTCGACCTCGGCCCTTGTGACCGGAATATCCAGCGTCGCCCGGGTGACAGGATCAGCGCGCACATGGGTGCCCCCCTTGCGCTTGCGTTCGACCAGCCCGGCGTCAGACAAATCGCGCATGGCGCGCTGCACGGTCGTACGGGCGCAACCCAACGTCTCGGCCATATCCGCATCGCGCGGCAACTTGTCCCCCGGCTCGTAAGTGCGGTCGATGATGCTGGCCCTAATCCGGTCTCGAATCTCTTGCCATGACATGCGCTGTGGTCGGTTCAAAGGCTCTGCTCCAACGCGGCCATCACGGCGGTAAATGCGCGCGTTATTCGGTCCCTTTCGACATGCCGACCCTGTTTCACCATGTGACGGCCCGCACTCCAAACGTCCGAAATACAGCGTTGCCCGGCACCACCGAAGGTCAACGTATCAAGGGCCATGTCGCCGCTGCGATTGGCCCCCCATTCGTTGTCCAGATCAAGACCCACAATGTCGGCCAACTTGCCCGGTGCCAGCACCCCGCAGTCGCGTCCGCCCGCCTGCGCCCCGCCCAGTGCTGCGGCATCAAACAGAACGCGCCCGGTCGAACGGCCTGCCGTGGCAAGGGCGGCGCGGCTCTTGTCGCGCAAACGTTGGGAATATTCGAGCGACTTCAATTCATCGAAAAGCGCGATTTGGACGTTGGAATCCGATCCGAACCCGATCCGCCCGCCGTGGCCGAGAAAGTCGGTGCCGTTGAAAATTCCGTCGCCAAGGTTTGCCTCGGTGATCGGGCACAGACCCGCCACAGCGCCCGATGCAGCAAGGGCGCGGGTTTCGGCCGCGTCCATCTGCGTGCAGTGGATCAGGCACCAGTTGGCATCGACAGCGTAATTGTCCAGCAGCCATTCGGTCGGTCGCGCGTTCAGGTTTGCGCGCACTTCCTTCACTTCGGCCACCTGCTCTGCCAGATGCATGTGGATGGGACCGCTCCCTGCGAGGGACACCGCGCTGTCCAGTCCAGCCCGGTTCACAGCGCGCAGCGAATGCGGGGCAACGCCGATGTGAAAGTCCTGCGGACCAGACGCGACGCTGCGGGACGCCATCTCGTGCAGCCGCGCGAACTGGTCCGGATCATTGCCGAAACGGCGCTGGCCACCGGCCAGCGGGCGCGCATCCAGACCACCGTATTGATAAAGCACGGGCAGCAGCGTCAGCCCGATCCCGGCGTGCATTGCGGCAGCGACAATACGCTCGGACACCTCACCCATATTGGCATAAGGAGCACCGCCCCTGTCGTGGTGCAGATAGTGAAACTCGGCCACGCCTGCATACCCGGCTTCAAGCATATCAAGGAAGACCTGCGCGGCGATCGCCTCGATCTGGTCGGGGGTCAGTTGGTCGAGGAACTTGAACATCAGCCGCCGCCACGTCCAGAAACTGTCGGACGGGTCCGGGCCGCGCGCCTCTGTCAGGCCGGACATGGCCCGCTGAAACGCATGGCTGTGCAGGTTCACGGGTGCGGGCAGGGCCAGCCCGACAGTCGCAACAGCCCCGTCCGGGGCGGGCCGGACAGCGGCGATTCGCCCATTCTCAATCGCGATCTCGACATCCTGTTCCCAACCGTTCCGCGTAAGCGCCTGTTTGGCGATGATTTTCTGCACGGCAGGAATTCCTTGACTTAAATATGTAGCTACATATTAATTTTAAGTGCATTCTTAATCAAGGATTTTCCATGGTCTTGCCGATCCTCCTTGCGGACCTGAACGCGGCAACTTTGTCGGATGACGGCCCTGGATACGGGTTGGTCACGGACGCAGGCATCGTGATGTCAGGCGACAGGATCGCATGGGCCGGAGCGATGTCGGACCTGCCGACGCAGTATGCGGGCCTTGAGCGTCATGGGCTTGGCGGACGGCTGGTGACCCCGGCCCTGATGGATTGCCACACGCACATCGTCTTTGGCGGCAACCGGGCGGCGGAATTCGAGATGCGGCTGGAAGGGGCCAGCTATGAAGAGGTCGCGCGGGCAGGCGGCGGGATCGTGTCGACCGTCACGGCCACGCGCTACAGCACCGAGGCGGAGCTGCTGTCCGCTGCCCTGAGCCGCGCGGATGCGCTGATCGCGCAAGGGGTCGGTACGGTCGAAATCAAGTCCGGCTATGGCCTCGACCGCGACACCGAATTGAAGATGCTGCGCGTCGCGCGCGCGGTCGGGCAGGCGCGGCGGGTCCATGTCGTCACCAGCTTTCTGGGCGCACATGCCGTACCTGCCGGGGTCGATGCGGACAGCTATATCGACGAGGTGTGCCTGCCGACGCTCCGCGCCGCCCATGCCGAGGGGCTTGTGGACGCGGTGGACGGTTTCTGCGAAGGCATCGCCTTTGACACCTTTCAGATGCGCCGCGTGTTCGACGTGGCCACCGAGTTGGGCTTGCCGGTGAAGCTGCATGCCGAACAGCTGGGCCACATGGGCGGGACGATGTTGGCCGCCGAATACGGTGCCCTGTCCGCAGACCATGTGGAATACGCGACCGACGCCGATGCCGCCGCCCTTGCGGGGTCCGGCACGGTAGCGGTCATTCTTCCCGGCGCGTTCTACACCATCCGCGAAACACAAAAGCCGCCCATCGACGCCTTCCGCAGGCACGGCGTGCCGATGGCCGTGGCCACAGACTGGAACCCCGGCTCGTCCCCGCTTGGATCGCTCTTGCTGGCGATGAACATGGCCTGCACCCTGTTCCGACTGACCCCGGCAGAGGCGTTGGCAGGCACCACGCGCCACGCCGCGAAAGCTCTCGGGCTGACGGATCGCGGCATGATCGCCGCCGGTCTGCGCGCCGATCTGGCGGTCTGGGACGTAACCAGCCCGGCAGAACTGTCCTATGGCATCGGGACCAACCCGCTGTTCAAACGCATTTACGGAGGGTCCGTATGACCATCGTCCTGACGCCAGCCGCGACCGGGCTGGATCTGCTGGAACGGATTTGGCGGAGCACGGAGCCCGTTACTGTGACGTCCGACGCACTGCCCGCGATCAAGGCCTCCGCCGAACTCGTGGCGCGCGCGACCCAAGGCAGCGAGGCGATCTATGGCATCAACACCGGCTTTGGAAAACTCGCATCGGTCAAGATCGCACCGCACGATACCGAGCGGCTGCAGCGTAACCTCGTGCTGTCCCATTGCTGCGGTGTGGGCGAGGCGCTGGAGCCTGCCACGACCCGCCTGATGATGGCGCTGAAGTTGCTGTCGCTGGGCCGTGGTGCTTCGGGCGTGCGGCCCGACATCTGCGCCCAGATCGAGGCGATGATCGCTGCCGATATTATGCCCGTCATCCCGGTACAGGGATCGGTCGGAGCCTCAGGCGATCTCGCCCCGCTTGCGCACATGGCCGCCGTGATGATCGGCGAAGGCGAGGCGCGGATCGACGGTCAGCGCATGTCCGGGGCCAAGGCCCTTGACGCGGCCGGGCTGTCCCCGATCACGCTGCACGCCAAGGAGGGGCTGGCGCTGTTGAACGGCACCCAGTTTTCCACCGCCTGCGCGCTGGCCGCGCTGTTTGACAGTTGGCGGATGGTGCGGGCGTGCCTTGTGACCTCGGCCCTGTCCACCGATGCGATCATGGGTTCGACCGCGCCCTTGCGCGCTGAAATCCACAGCTTGCGCGGCCATATGGGGCAGATCGACGTGGCACATGCCCTCTCCGCGCTGCTGGATGGAAGCGCCATTCGCGAAAGCCACCGCACGGGCGACACCCGGGTGCAGGACCCGTATTGCATCCGCTGCCAGCCGCAGGTGACAGGGGCCGCCGTGGACCTGATCCGCTTTGCCGCGCGCACTTTGGAGACCGAGGCCAACGCGGTCACAGACAACCCGCTGGTGCTGACCGGCACGGGCGACATCGTGTCGGGAGGCAATTTCCATGCCGAACCCGTGGCTTTTGCCGCCGATCAGATCGCCGTGGCGATTTCCGAGGTCGGGTCCATCGCGCAACGCCGCGTGGCGCTGATGGTAGACCCGACGTTGTCCTTCGATCTGCCCGCGTTCCTGTCGCCCGCGCCGGGGCTGAATTCAGGCCTGATGATCGCCGAAGTGACGACAGCGGCGCTGATGAGCGAAAACAAGCACCTCGCCCATCCGTGCAGCATCGACTCCACTCCCACCTCGGCCAATCAGGAGGACCATGTGAGCATGGCCGCGCACGGCGCACGGCGACTGGCGCGGATGAACGACAACCTGTCGGTGATCCTGGGGATCGAGGCGATGTGTGCGGCACAAGGGGTGGAGGCGAGGGCGCCCCTGCAAACCTCGCCCGCGCTGCAAAGGGCGGTTCAAGCCGTTCGCACGAAGGTCGCCCAGCTGGCCGAGGATCGCTATCTGGCCGATGACATCGCGGCGGCGGCACGTTTGGTCAAGGAAGACGCGCTGGCGGCGGCCAGCGGCGTGGACTTTGCGCTGTGAGGGCGATGGAGGTTCGTCGGGGTCAGGGACCGCTGGTGCTTGGGCTTCCACATACGGGAACGTACGTGCCGCCCGACTGCCTGAAGCGCCTGAACGACACGGGGCACGCGATGGCCGACACGGACTGGCATATCCACACCCTCTACGCCGGGCTGCTGGAGGATGTCACAACCGTGCGCACGCCGATCCACCGCTATGTGATCGACGTAAATCGCGACCCTGCGGGGGCGAGCCTTTATCCCGGTCAGAATACGACGGGGTTGTGCCCGCTGACGGATTTCGGCGGGCAGGGTATATACCAAGAAGGCCGTGAACCGGACGCTCCGGAAATCGAACGCCGCAAGAAAATGTACCACGCCCCCTATCACGCCGCGCTGCAAGTCGAACTCGATCGGGTGCACGCGCTGCACGGCTTTGCGATCCTCTATGACTGCCATTCGATCCGCAGCCATATCCCGTTTCTGTTCGACGGCACGCTGCCCGATTTCAACATCGGGACGAACCTTGGCACGACCTGCGCGCCTCAGATCGAAGGGATGGTGGCCCGTATCTGCGCAGATGCTGACGGCTATTCCTCCATCACCAATGGCCGCTTCAAGGGCGGCTGGACGACACGCCATTATGGGCAACCCGACAAGGGCTATCACGGCATCCAGATGGAACTGGCGCAGTCCACCTACATGACCGAAGCCCCGCCCTGGGATTATGAGCAGCCGCGCGCGGACCAACTGCGCCAGACCCTCAAGACCATCCTGCACACCCTGTCAGACTGGAAACCGCGATGACCGATCCCCGCAAGAACACCCGCGACATCTATCCCCCGACGGGCCCCGAACTGACGGCCAAGTCGTGGATGACCGAAGCGCCCCTGCGGATGCTGATGAACAACCTGCATCCCGACGTGGCCGAAAACCCGCACGAACTGGTGGTCTATGGCGGCATCGGGCGGGCGGCACGGACATGGGCCGATTTCGACTGCATCGTCGCCAGCCTGAAGGACCTGGAGGACGACGAAACGCTGGTCGTGCAATCGGGCAAACCCATCGCCATCATCAGGACCCATACTGACGCGCCCCGCGTGCTGATCGCCAATTCGAACCTTGTCCCCCACTGGGCGACCTGGGATCATTTCAACGAACTCGACAGGAAGGGCCTTGCGATGTACGGCCAGATGACGGCCGGGTCGTGGATCTATATCGGCTCTCAAGGCATCGTGCAGGGTACCTATGAAACCTTTGTCGAGGCGGGGCGCCAGCACTATGGCGGCGATCTGACGGGCAAGTGGATCCTGACGGGCGGTCTGGGCGGCATGGGCGGCGCGCAACCGCTTGCGGCGGTGATGGCCGGGGCCTGCTGTCTGGCGGTCGAATGCAATCCTGACAGCATAGATTTCCGCCTGCGCACCCGCTATGTCGACGAACGCGCCGACACGCTGGACGACGCTCTCGGGATGATTGCGCGCTGGACTGCGGCGGGCGAAGCCAAATCGGTCGGCTTGCTCGGCAATGCTGCCGACGTGTTCCCTGAACTCTACGCCCGTGGCGTGCGCCCCGACATCGTGACCGACCAGACCAGCGCCCATGACCCGCTGCACGGCTATCTGCCGCAGGACTGGACCATGGCCGAATGGAAAGCCATGCAGGAAAGCGAGCCCAAGGCGGTAGAAAAAGCTGCGCGCGCCTCGATGAAGACTCACGTCGCAGCGATGGTCGATTTCTGGAATGCAGGTGTGCCCACACTGGATTACGGCAACAACATCCGACAGGTCGCAAAGGAGGAAGGGCTGGAAAACGCCTTTGCCTTCCCCGGTTTCGTGCCCGCCTATATCCGCCCGCTGTTTTGCCGGGGCATCGGCCCGTTCCGGTGGGCGGCCCTGTCTGGCGATCCCGAGGACATCTACAAAACTGACCAGAAAATGAAGGAGTTGTTCCCCGATAACACCCACCTGCACAACTGGCTGGACATGGCGCGCGAGCGGATCGCGTTTCAAGGCCTGCCCGCCCGAATCTGCTGGATCGGGCTGGGCGATCGGCACCGCGCGGGCCTAGCCTTCAACGACATGGTCGCAAGCGGAGAGTTGAAGGCCCCCGTCGTTATCGGCCGCGACCATCTGGATTCAGGCTCTGTCGCGTCGCCCAACCGCGAGACGGAGGCGATGAAGGACGGTTCGGACGCGGTGTCGGACTGGCCGTTGCTCAATGCGCTGGTCAACACGGCCTCGGGGGCGACTTGGGTATCGATCCACCACGGCGGCGGTGTCGGCATGGGGTTCAGCCAGCATGCGGGCGTGGTGATTTGCGCCGACGGTACGCCAGAGGCGGCGAAACGCCTTGAGCGCGTGCTGTGGAACGACCCGGCCTCTGGCGTGTGGCGTCATGCGGATGCGGGTTACGAAGATGCGGTGGCCTGCGCGCGCGAAAACGGGCTGAGGCTGCCGCGCATATTGGGCGACTGAACGCGGGAAAGTCCCGCGCGCTACATCCAACGCCGCGGATCGACCGCCTGACCGGTCCGCGCACTTTCCTGTGCGGCGATGCCCATCGCCACGGCTGCCCACCCGTCCGACAGACTTACCTCAGGGCTGTCCTTTTCTCCGCGCACAAGCGCGGCGAAACGCTGATGCTGGTAGAATGTCGAACCATTGTGGTCCCCGGCCTCCAGCAAGGTGGGGTCCACGGGGATGTCGTGTACCACGGGGCCCTGCGGATGACGGGGCGAGGTCACGAGTTTCGCCACCGGTGCGGGACCCAGATGCGCAGGCCAGAACCGCCCCGGACCGGGCACGAACGCCTCGATCTTGCCCATGGGTCCGACCGCCGACAGCTCCTCCTGATAGGCGGCCCCTTCGGCGAACATGCACAGTTCCAGCATCGCCCGCGTGCCGCCCTCGAAGTCGACGATGACGTAGCCGCTGTCGATGATATCGGGGGCCTCGCCGCCATAGGACTCATCCAGATGGTTCACCGCCTGCGACGCACTGGCCATCACCCGCATCGGTTCCGCGCCCAAGGCGTGGCGCATCAGGTCAAAGAAGTGGCAGCATTTTTCGACGAATGTGCCGCCCGTATACCGGTTGAACCGGTTCCAGTCGCCGACCTTTTCAAGGAACGGAAAGCGGTGTTCGCGGATCGACAACTGCCTGATCCCGCCCGTCGCCTCACCCGCATGGGCAAGGAAATGCGCAATGACGGGCATATAGCGATACTCCATCGCAACCCAGACCGGAGCGAGGTAGCTGTCACGGAGGGCGGCCAGTTTGGCTACGTCATCCGCGTCCGTGAACAACGGCTTTTCCACAAGGATGGGCAGGGGCCGTGTCGCTGCGATTTCCTGCAACTGCTCCACATGGCGAAAGTTCGGGCTGACGATCAGGATGCAGTCGATGTCGGGCATGGCAAGCAGGGCCGCGACGCTGTCCACCATCACGGCAGCGGGGGCCAACGCCTGAGCCTTGGCCGCCATACCCGCATCGGGTTCGAAGATCGCGGTCACAAAGGTGTCGGGCAGCAGCGCGATGTTGCGCATATGCTCTTGCCCCATCATGCCGCACCCGATGATGCCGTATCTGACCTGCTGTGCCATGGATGGCCTTCCTTACTTCATGCGTTGGACGTAGACGGCGCGATCCGGGTCGAACCACGTGCGCGAAAACTCGACCGGGGCAGGGGCGTCGGCCCAGCTGAACCGTTCGATATAACCGACCGTTTGGCCGGGGCGGGGGCGATAGGCATCAGGGGCCCAGTCGGGCACGGGGCCAAGGTTGACCCGGTCCTCTGCCCGCTGAATCCACAGGCCCAAATCCTTGCGATAGGTGGCATAGAGTGATTCGGACATCGTGGCGGCGTCAATCACGCCTGCATCCGCGTCCAGCCATATCTCCTCGACCGCCATGATTGTTTCATTGAGGCGGCGCAACCGGCGGATGCGATTGGCCCGTGTCGAGGTGCCAAAACCGGGCAGGTCCGCAGGCTTGTCCAGATGATCAAGCGACAGCACCTGTGCACGAGGCAGCCCGCCCCCGTCCAGCAGTTCCAGCCGGAACATGGCATAGACGGTGCCCGTATCCCCGCCCGCCCGGATATAGTTGCCGGACCCCTGAACGCTTTCGATCAGCCCCTTTTCACCCATCTCCCGCAGCGCCTTGCGCAAGGTGCCGACGGACACATTCAGGCTCGCCGCCATCTCCCGCTCAGGCGGCAGGCGTTCACCGTCGATCAGCCGTCCGGACACGATATCGCGCGTCAACAGTTCGGCGATCTGCACATAGATCGGCAATGCCTGGGGGAAGGGGTTGGGCGCAGTCACGGGCGGTCGGATCCGGAGAAATCAAAATTGATACACCATTGATCTACATCAATGACAATGATACGCAAGTGTGAAGTTGCATCAGCCGAAAGCGCCCATATGACCATCGTTCCGATTACATCTCCCGACCTTGATGCGGCCGAGGTGTCGTGGTTTTCTGCCTTGTGTTCGGACGACTACCAGTTCCTCGGCGTGCCCGATGGCGATCTGCGCTCAAGCTGGGCGCACTGTTCGGACATCGTGAAAGAGGCCGAAGCGCAAGGCTTCCGCAACATCCTGTGCCCGTCCTCGTATCAGGTCGGTCAGGACACGCTTTCCTTTGTCGCAGGCTGCGCCCCGATCACATCGAAAATCAACCTGCTCGCCGCGGTGCGGTGTGGAGAGATGCAGCCCATCATGCTGGCGCGCACCATCGCGACCCTCGATCACATGTTGGAAGGGCGGCTGACGGTCAACATCATCTCGTCTGACTTTCCCGGCGAAAAAGCCGACAGCGATTACCGCTACCAGCGTTCGCGCGAGGTGGTGGAGATCCTGAAGCAGGCCTGGACGCGGGACGAGATCGACTATGACGGCGAGGTCTACAGCTTCAAAGGCCTGACGACCGATCCCGCGCGCCCCTACCAGACAGGCGGACCTCTGCTCTATTTCGGCGGCTACTCGCCTTCGGCGCTCGAACTTTGCGGTCAGCATTGTGACGTCTACCTGATGTGGCCCGAACCGAAAGAAGCACTTGCGGGCCGGATGCGCGACGTGAACGCGGTGGCCGAACGCTACGACCGCACCCTCGATTACGGCTTGCGCGTGCACATGATCGTACGCGACACTGAACAAGAGGCGCGCGAATATGCCGACTACATCGTATCAAAGCTGGATGATGAATACGGCAAGCTCATCCGCGAACGCGGGCTGGATTCCGGGTCATTGGGCGTCGCTCATCAGGCCAAGGCGCGCGAACTGGCGGACAAGTTCGGCTATGTCGAACCGGGCCTCTGGACCGGCGTGGGCCGGGCGCGGTCGGGCTGCGGCGCGGCCCTTGTCGGGTCGACCGATCAGGTCCTGTCCAAGATCGAAGACTATCAAAGAATGGGCATCCGCGCCTTCATCTTCTCGGGTTATCCGCACATCGACGAGGCAAAGCATTTCGGCGCGCGCGTCATGCCGCACTTGAAAACCTGCTCGCTGCCCCATGCTTATGGCCGGGTGCCGGACAGCGCACCCCCAACACCACTTGCAGCAGGAGTGCGCCGCTGATGGACCGCGTCCAACTTTCCGATACCCTCGACTTTTCCCGCATCGTTTACGGCATGTGGCGCATCGGGGACGATTCCGACACGTCCACAGCCCAAGTACAGGCCAAGATTCACGCGTGCCTCGATCAGGGCATCACCACCTTCGACCAGGCCGACATCTATGGCGGATATGCAGCTGAGTCGATTTTGGGTGAGGCACTGAAAGCTGAACCATCCCTACGGTCACGTATAGAGATTGTGACCAAGTGCGATATCGTCGCCCCCATGGGTCGCTATGCGGCGGCACCCTTAAAATACTACGACACCAGCCGAGCTCACATCCTGCAATCGGTCGAAAATTCGCTGCGTGATATGGCCATTGATCATATCGACCTGCTGCTCATCCACCGCCCCGACCCGTTCATGGACCACCATGAAACAGGGGCCGCACTGGACGAAGTCGTCAAATCGGGCAAGGCGCGCGCGGTCGGTGTGTCAAACTTTCGCCCCTATGACTGGGACTTGCTGCAATCGGCGATGAAGACGCCGCTGGTGACGAACCAGATCGAAATCAGTCTTGGGCAGATCGCGCCCTTCTCGAATGGGGACATGGCCTTTCACCAGCGCCACGGCCATCACCTCATGGCATGGTCGCCGCTGGGCGGCGGCGGGCTGATGTCCGGCAGCGCGCGGCTGCACAAGGTGATGGATGAACTGGCCGATGCGCACGGCGTGGATCGTGCGGCCATAGCCGTGGCCTTTCTGTTGGCGCACCCGGCGGGCATCCTGCCCGTAATGGGCACCAACAATCTGGACAGAATCAAACGGATCAGCGACGCGACCCGTGTGACACTGGACCGCCCGACATGGTTTCGCCTTTACGAGGCAGCCCTTGGACACGAGGTAGCGTGATGACGATGCAAGATCCGAACCAACCCACCGTTTTTTCCCCGGATGAAGGCAGCACGCGCCAATTGCGCGACGCTTTCGGGAAATTCGCAACCGGAATCACCGTGATCACCGTACCCAGCAAGGACGGACCGGTGAGTATCGTCGCCAACAGTTTTTCGTCCGTGTCGCTGGAACCGGCCCTTGTGCTTTGGTCGGTGGATCGCGCCGCGCGCCGTTTTGGATACTTCGAAAACGCGGACCACTACGCCATTCACGTGCTGGCCGCCGAACAGCAGGATCTGTGCACGCAGGTCGCGCGCAATGCCCACGCGCTGGACGATGTTGCGCACACACTGAATACCGACGGCGTGCCCCTGATTGATCATTGCCTTGCGCGCTTTGAATGTCGCAGGGTGGCCGCACATGACGCGGGCGATCACGTGATCATCGTCGGGCAGGTGCAGCGCACCGAAATGCGCGATGGCGCACCGCTGACGTTCTATGCGGGCGATTTCGGATCGCTTGGCAAAGGCTGACGCCGATACGAAAGACCGACCACGGCGGAGAGATAACCGGCGGGTCGTGGACAAAAAGGGAGGGCCCGCATGGGCGCATTACTGGCGGTGCTTGCACCGATCAGTGCCGTGAACGGCTTTCTGCTCAGGATTGGGCGGGGCATCGGCATTGTCGCCATTGCATTCATGGTCTTTGCGATCCTGATTCAGGTTGTGGCGCGCTATGTGTTCAACAATGCCCTTCCATGGCCGGACGAGGCGGCGCGGTTCTGCATGTTGTGGATGACCGGGCTGATGGCCCCCACCGCCTTCCGGCGCGGCGGCTTTGTCGCCCTCGACATGATCTCGGGGCTGATGTCGCCCCGCGTCTCGGCGGTTCTGTCCCTCATCCTGCTGCTGATTTCGCTGCTGATCCTCGTGGTCGCGGTACAGATCGGGTGGAAGGAAGTGACCGGTTTCGGGGGCCGCTTTGCCACCGCCTCCCTTTACCTGCCCACCTTTGACGGCTGGTTCCGCGTTCCGCGCAGCTGGATGATGCTGTCGCTGCTGGTCGGCGTATTTCTGTTGGCCGTTGTCAACGTCGAACTGATCCTGCGCTCCATCGTTCAGATGCTGGGCGGCGGCGACAAGCTGCCCGAGATCGACGTGGGCGAAACGGCGGGGGCCGAATAGATGCTGATCTGGTTCCTTCCGCTTTTTCTGCTTTTTCTGCTGATCGGGCTGCCGGTATTCTTCGGCCTGCTTGCAGCCCCCGGCCTGCTTTTGTACCTGAACGGTCAGGAAAAGGATATCACGCTGCTTTATCGCAACGTTTACAACGGTATGGACAGCTTTCCGCTGATGGCGATTCCTTTCTTCATGCTGGCGGGCGAAATGATGAACAAGGGTGGGATCACGATCCGCCTTGTCCAGTTTTCCCAGGCGTTGATGGGCCATTTGCGCGGGGGGCTTGCGCAAGTGAACGTGCTCAGCTCCATTCTGTTCGCAGGTCTTTCCGGGTCGGCTGTGGCTGACACTTCTGCCTTGGGCTCCATGCTGATCCCGGCCATGGAAAAGGAAGGCTATACCCGTCGCTACGCCGCTGCGATCACCGCGGCGAGTTCCGTGATCGGGCCGATCATTCCACCCTCCGGGATCATGATCATCTACGCCTATGTGATGGGAGAGTCGGTCGCGGCCCTGTTTCTTGCGGGAATCGTACCCGGCATCCTCGTCGGTGTCGGGCTGATGATCATGGTGCGGGTGACGGCGGATCGCTATGACCTGCCTGCGGCCAAACGGGTGGAATTCGATGGGGTCGAGTTGAAGCCGTTGGAGAAATGGGTGTCTTTCGCGCTTGTGCGTCTGAACATCGGCGTACTCATCTGGTCGCTTGCGCCGATCCCGGCCACATCCACCCTGATGCAATGGACGACGCTGGCCGCCTCCGTGGCTGTCGCGCACGCCCTTATGCTAGCCCTGCGCACCATGGTAAGCGGAGAATTCCGCACCATCTGCAAACGCGCCATCGTGCCGCTGCAAACACCCGTGCTCATTCTTGGCGGTATCCTTGGCGGCGTGTTTACCCCGACCGAGGCGGCGGCGGTCGCCGTCGCCTACGCGGTGTTCGTGGCCTTTTTTGTCCTGCGCACCATGTCACTCAAGGATCTGCCGGATATCCTTAGTCGGGCAGGCCTGACGTCGGCCATCGTCCTGCTGCTCGTGGGCGCGGCGATGGCCTTCAAAACGGTGGTTTCACTATCCTATGCACCGCAGATTCTTGCCGATTACATCCTGACCCTGTCGGAAAACCCGCTGATCCTGCTGTTCCTGATCAACTTGCTGCTGTTCATCGTGGGCATGTTTCTGGACGCGGGTCCCGCGATCATCATCTTGGGTCCGATCCTTGCCCCGATCTTTACCGATTTGGGCGTGGACCCGATCCATTTCGCCATCATCATGAGCGTCAACCTGACCGTCGGTCTGGCCACGCCGCCCATGGGGCTGGTGCTGTTCGTGGCCGCAGCCGTCAGTCACGAAAAGGTTGAAACCATCGCCAAGGCAATCTTGCCATTCCTCGCAGTCGAGGTGATCGTGATATTCCTGATCACATATGTCCCCGCGATTTCGATGACCATTCCCCGCCTGACGGGGTTCGCCAACTAGACGATTGAGTAATAACGGGAGGAACCTAACACATGCTCAACACAACCCTCAAAACCCTTACGGCTGCCGCGCTGGTCGCAGGCTCTGCCATGATGGCCAGCGCGCAGGAGTACACGATCCGCGCCACCGCCAACTCCAACGAAAACGACGAAGATTATGACGGCCTTGTCGTATTCAAGAACTATGTCGAGGCGGCAAGCAACGGCGCCATCGCGGTCGAGCTGTTTATCGGCACCCAGCTGTGCAGCAACGGTGCGGAATGTCTGCAAGGCGTGGCAGACGGGTCGATTGATGTCTACATCTCCACCTCCGGCGGTGCCTCGGGCATCTTCCCATATGTTCAGGTCCTCGATCTGCCCTACCTGATGGCTGATGACCGCATTGCCGAGCATGTCCTGTCGGGCGACTTCACCCGCACCATGCGCGACATGGCGCTTGAGGATTCCGACAACAGCATCCGCCTTATGACCATCGGCAATACCGGAGGCTGGCGCAACTTTGCCAACACCAAACGCCGCGTGGCCGAGCCTGCGGATATGGAAGGGCTGAAGATCCGAACCGTGGTTGCTGACCTTCCACAGGAACTGGTCAAGGCGCTGGGCGCCTCTCCGACTCCGATCCCATGGCCCGAACTCTTCACCTCATTCCAGACTGGTGTGGTCGAAGGCTCCAAAAACGGCATCACCGACATCATGGGCATGAAATTTCCCGATGCCGGCCTGCAATACGTCACGCTGGACGGCCACGCCTACATGGGTGCGCTCTGGTGGATGAGCAACGAGAAGTTCATGGCCATGCCCGAAGAGATGCGCCGCGTCGTGGTCGACGGTTTCTATGCGCTGCAACAGGCGACATTCGCCTCGCCCAAGCGCAAGTCGATCGCGGCCTACGAGGAGTTCGTGGCCGGTGGCGGTGACCTTTACGTGCCCACGCCCGAGCAAAAGGCGGCCTTTGCCGAAGCAGCGACGCCGGTATACGACTGGTTCAAGGACAACGTGGCCCGTGGCCCGGAAATATTTGACGCGCTGACGGCAGCTGTTGCGGCGGCCGAGGAAGACGTGAACGCGAGCCGTGCGGCTGACTTACGATAAAGCTTGCATAAACCAGTTAATTGGGCCAACTTTCAAGTTGGCCCTTTTTTTGGAGGTGGAATGAATAGCAAAACTCTGGAAGAAATAAGCGAAAGACTGGAAGGACATGCAAATGTTTTCGAAACCGCTCATCTGAGCGTGCGTAATAAGAATAATGCGCTTCTCAAGTTGATCGACGAGCTTAATGATGAACTTAAAGGCGAGGAGAAGTCGTCACTATCATTTAGAGTGAAGTCGAGGCTTTTGCCTTGAACATACTTTATAAATCTGGCTTGGACGACAAGCGAGTGTACCAACTCTCAGGGTCGCCGCGACGTGCAATTGACAAATATATGAGCGCGTTCAGAAAAGATTTTTCTCGAGTCGTGTATTCTCCATCGTTTCGACGTTTACAGGGAAAGTCTCAGTTGTTTCCTGCCACGTCTGGCAACCCTTTTTTTCGAAATAGGTTAACGCACTCGATAGAAGTCTCAAACATAGCTAGTAGCATTGCGGGTTTCTTAAATAAGAAACATGATGCTTTGAATGGAAACAACTCAAGTGTTGATTATAATGTTGTGGCATTTGCAGGCCTCGCACACGATTTAGGTCACCCTCCGTTTGGACACACGGGAGAATACGAACTGAATAGTTTGATGAGTAAGTACGGTGGGTTTGAGGGTAATGCGCAAACTCTACGTATTTTGACAACACTTGAAAGGCGTTTGTCGGCTTATCATGATAATTACTCTAAGAGGTCAGTTGAGGATTTGACTCTTGAAAGTGGAGGATTGAACCTAACTTTCAGATCTTTAGCCTCGGTTTTGAAGTATGATAAACCTGTAGGTGAATCCGCGGTGGATCGTTTGCCTGGAGTTTCTGACAACAAGGGATATTACCTTGAGGATGAGCCGCTAGTTGCCGATTTGCGATCTGCATACCTTTCAGATACACCGCACGAGAGGCTCTATTCTGTTGAATGTCAAATCATGGATTTAGCTGACGACATTGCGTATTCAACTTTTGACCTGGAAGACTGCTTAAAAGCAGAGTTTTTACATCCACTGGATTTCTTGACCTCGGCGAGTGATGACCGGATGAAGAGAATTGTAAAAGAGGTGAATACGGGATTAAAAAAGAGAGGTATTTGCGAAGCTGTTGACGATGTGACGGTCGTTGCGTCAATTCTTAACGTTTTTGAGCGCATGTTTGAATTCAGCCCTAAATCGGACTACAGAAACCTTCAAAGTAGTAACGCAAACAGGGCTCTTTTTGCGAGCATTACTCACCAAGAGGGAGTTGAACTGTCTAGACGTGGGTATCTACGAAGAGAGTTTTCAATGCAGCGAATTCAAAACTCTATTCAATCAGTTGACATTGAATTCGATAGTGGGGCTCCAATAATGACTTCAGTGGGTATAGATGATATTGTTGCGCTAGAAATTGAATGTTTAAAAGCTTACAATTTCGCAATGGTTATCGACTCGCCAGAGCTGCGCCGTTACGATCAAAAGGGAAGAACTGTAGTTAGAAATCTTTTCGAAATTTTGATGAACAATTTGAAGCTTCTACCATCTGATGAACGCGAGAGGTTGGAAATTACAATCGAACACACAGGGATTGAAGAGGCATCGCAGGCGCGGGCCGTTTCTGATTTCATCGCTGGCATGACTGATGCATACGCGCTTGAGCTGCATGACGACTTTGGTGGACACACGCATATCTGATATTTCGATATGTAGAATACCAAACTCTAACGAAACGGATACATCCACACCTTGTAGTCAGCGACCAGAATATGCGCCCGATCAATCTCATCCTGCGTCATCTTCTTGACCACCTCTTCGAGGCTGATCGCGGCATCCGGGTCGCCGCCAATGGCGGACAGCGTGTACCACATATAGGCGCGCACAAGGTCCGGGGCGGGCAGGCCACGACCGACCTCGTAATACCAGCCCACGCCGGACTGCGCGCCCGGGTGCCCCTTCATCGAAGCGCGCAAATACCACTCGAACGCACGCACATCGTCCCGCTCGACGCCCAGACCAAGGGCGTACATGACGCCGATCAACTCTTCGGCTTCGGCGTTGCCGGACCGGGCTGCGGGCCACAAGGCCTGATAGGCTGCCGTATACTCGCCTGCTTCCATCAGATCGCGCGCTTTTTCCATCTCTGCCCACGCAGGCAGGGCCAGAAACGCCAACGCTACCGCAAGTTTGCGCATGTGATCCTCCTTTGCGCAGGTCCGGCTTTTGCCACCGACTTGCCGCGCCCATTGACCGGCGATGATTTCATCACGGTGGACCTCGCGCAAGCCAAACTGGGCCAATTGCTGTTCTATGATCGAATCCTGTCGGGCAACCGCAATATCGCCTGTTCCACCTGCCACCACCCCGACCTTGGCACCGGGGATGGTCTGAGCCTTGGGATCGGAGAGGGCGGTGAGGGTCTGGGGCCAGAGCGCTCGCCGGGGACAGGTGATGAACGCATACGCAAGCGTATACCGCGCAACGCGCCGGGGCTGTGGAACCTTGGCGCGCGCGATCTGCATACGATGTTCCACGATGGGCGGCTGCGCGTCGCAGACACCTACGAAAACGGGTTTGACTCACCTGCCCAGGAATGGCTGCCCGAAGGGCTGGACAACCTGCTGGCCGCGCAGGCGATTTTTCCACTGGTGGCGCAGTTCGAAATGGCAGGAAACCCAAGCGAGAACGAGGTGGCGGGCGCAGTGCATGACCGGATGGACTATGCGTGGCCGATCCTGACAGACCGGGTGCGCCACGTCCCTGAATATGCTGAGATGTTCGTGCAGGCCTTTCCTCATATCGCCTCGTCCTCGGACATCACTATCGCGGACATCGCCAACAGCCTGAGCGCGTTCATGATCCACGAATGGACCAGTTTCGACAGCGCCTTTGACGCCTATCTGGCCGGGGGCAGTGACGCGCTGACGCCGATGCAAAAGGCGGGTATGGTGCTGTTTTACGGCAAGGCGGGGTGCGCGAACTGCCATAGCGGAGCGCTGATGAGCGATCAGGAGTTTCATGCGCTTGGCCTGCCGCCCTTTGGCCCGGGACGCACGCGGCCTTTTGACCCGATGGTCCGCGATGTGGGTCGGATGAGTAAGAGCGACAGGCTTGAAGATGCCTATGCCTTTCGCACGCCGATGCTGCGCAATGTCGCGCTAACGGCTCCTTACGGCCACAACGGTGCCTATCCAACGCTTGAGGGCATCGTACGTCACCATCTAGACCCTGTGCAGGCCTTTGACCTGTGGGCGCCGCAACAGGCGGCATTGCCTCCGGTGCCTTGGCTTGCGCAGGCCGATTTCATGGTCTGGCAGGACAGCCGCGAAATCGCGCGCCAGCGCAGCGCCATCACCGTGCAGCGCAATTTAATGAGTGATGCGGGGATCCATGCCATTCTGGAGTTCCTTGGCGCGCTGACCGGGACAACCGCGATTGAGGGCAAGTTGGGCATCCCCGCAGAGGTTCCAAGCGGTTTGCCGGTTGATGCCAGCCGCCGCGCCGGTGTACGCGAAAATCCTTGACTCAACCGCTCATGCAGTTTTGTTGACACATCAACTAATTTGTTATGTCAGCCAGCAATGTTTGGTTCGGGGAGGGACCAGTACATTTAGACGCCTTGCAAGACACTTGCATCTGCCGCGGCCATTGCTGTGGCCGCGACCGCCAGCTTGGCCGAGGGATGGACCCCGCCGGGACCAATAATGTTGCTGATCGGGTTCACTGCCGGGGGCGGTGTGGACACGCAAGCGCGTCTGATCGCCTGACAGCTTGAAAGCGTCATGGCTGGCAGATCATCCCCGAACAGGTCACCTGCGGACTTTACCGGCATTGTGACCACAGCCGGGTTCCAGATGGGCATCGTGTCTGTGACAACTACAGGCTGGGGAAGTATCACCGACGTGATCGCAGCCGCCAAGGCGGGGGAAGAGCTGTGTTTTGGCATGACGAGTCCGAAACTGTCCGACCTCGCCTACCTGTTGGGCAAAGCGCAGTGGGTCGAGTTCAATATTGTTCAGGTCAGCGGCGGCAAGGCCGTCATGGGCGGGGTTAACGCAGACGATCCGGACCTTGGATTTGTGGTTGGGGTCCAAGGCAAGGAGGTCGCGGCGGGCGATCTGGTCAACGTTGCCTCTGCCCTGTCGGCGCCACTGGTTCAGACACCTGAAGCGCCGAAATGTCCGTCGTCAGACAACCTGTACCAAGCTGTTTAGATTGTCATAGGAGATGGCTTTGGATTTGGACGGGTCGAGGTTGTCAAGGATCGCAGTCAGTTGTGCATCGGGCCCGTATTCACCAATCAGCTCCGTGAGCGCGGCCGCGGATGGGGCGTGCTCCAGCCGGGTCAGCACAGTTCAACTGTCAGATGCGTCATCCGCAAACGGCGGGTCGAAGGTATACTCGTGCCGCAGCACATTCTCCGGCAGTGGCTGGTCCAACCAATAGAATTCAACGATGCCGCGCAGTTTTGCTGCCTTGATCTGTTCCTTGAGGTCATCGTCTACAACGAGGCTGGTTGTGCCTTTATTGAATTCTGGAACAGCCCTGACCATATCCAATTCACCGACGCGCTGTTGGCCGGGCATTAACTTTTCTTCCCACGGTTTGCGTGTATGAATGCTCTTTATCGGACCGCATGTCATGCAAAAGTAATCGTCATACCAAGGCACAGCATCCGTCAAATCCAATGCAATCGTCGTTTTCGGTCGCAACACAAAACGCCCTGATGGCATCGGGAAATACTTGATTTCCGATTTACATTCTGTTTCGCGCAGTTCTTTGGCCTTGGGCGGTATGCAAACAAATCCGTCCGTCGTTCCCCAAAAATCAAGTCTCGGGTTTTTTGTTTCAGTAAACCCTTCTTCAAATGGGTGCGTTGGGCGCCAGCATGTGCGACACCTACGGACCTCGGGGCGATTGTTTTCGAGGAACAGGTGTCGATAAGGTACGGAACTGCTGTCGATGTCAGTCACAAAGCCAAGTAGACTATAGCCACTTTCCCTTTCATGCAAAAAATAGGGCTTACTGGCTGTGTCCGTCTTCAGAGTTTTTGGAACCAATAGCGGCCTAATCTAAGAGAGGGTCTGGCTCACTTGGTTGGTTTGATTTTGCTGGCAGCCCGCAGGCCCAGGGCCTAGCGCCCTTTCCAGACCGGGTCGCGCTTTTCGGAAAACGCGCGGGCACCTTCCAACTGATCCTCTGAGCGATAGAGCCGCTCGACCGCGCCAAGCTGGCTTTTGGTGATGCGATTCATTGCGTCCTGAAACTTGGCATCCTCCGCATCGCGCACAATCTCTTTGATCGCCGCATAGACAAGGGGCGGCCCCGATGCGAGCAGTCGCGCCATGTCCCATGCACGCTCCATCAACTCTGCTTGGGGGACGATTTGGTTCACGAGGCCCCATTTGTGCGCCTCGTGCACATCGAACCAACGCCCGGTCAGCAGCAATTCCATCGCGATGTGATAGGGAATGCGCTTGGGCAGCTTGACCGAGGCGGCATCGGCCACAGTGCCGGATCGGATCTCGGGCAAGGCAAAAGTCGCGTGATCTGCGGCCAGAATAATGTCGGCGCTCAGCGCCAGTTCCAGACCACCGCCACAGGCGATGCCGTTCACGGCTGCGATCACAGGTTTGTTCATGGCACGCATTTCCTGCAAGCCGCCAAAGCCGCCAACACCGTAATCCCCATCCACGGCATCCCCATCTGCAGCGGCCTTGAGGTCCCAGCCAGGGCAAAAGAACTTTGCGCCCGCCCCTGTGATGATGGCCACACGCAGGTCATGATCGTCGCGAAAGGCCTGAAACGTCTCGCCCATGGTCACGCTCGTGGCCAGATCAATCGCGTTCGCCTTGGGGCGGTCCAGCGTCACTTCAAGGATAGCACCCTCGCGGCGGGTTTTGATCGGGCTTTCGGTCATGTGGCACCTGTCTTTATGTTTGTGTCGCCGTGTGATGCTGCGCCTTGTGACAGCTGGATCAGGGCGTCGACCGCGACCGCGTGTTCTTGGGTGCAGATCAATGGATTGATCTCAACTTCGCCGACTGTACCCGCGTGCGCAAGGACATAGGCCTGAACCCCCAGCACGGCGTCGATGATCGCTTGCATGTTGGCCGCAGGTTGGCCGCGATATCCTCGCAGGACGGGGGCAATTGCCAGGCTGCCAAGCGCGTGGCTGATATCCTCTGATGTCACCGGCAGAAGGAGCGATGCGGTATCGCGCAGCAATTCCGCCATGACCCCACCCGCGCCAACGGTCAGTACAAAACCGTGTGCTGCATCACGCGTCACACCGATCAAAAGTTCGGCGACACCACCAGTGACCATCTCCTCGATCAGGACGTCGGCGGTGCCGATTTGCGCGACGGCCTCGGCCAACTGATCATGGGCCAGTCCAAGGCGCACGGCCCCCGCCTCGGTCTTGTGTGCAAGCCCGACACCTTTGACAGCCAGAGGGGCGCGTAAAGTACTGGCCAAATCCTCAGCCACTCCAGCCGCAGAAATATGGCTGCGTGGTACAATCACTCCGTGCTCAGCAAGTGCGACTTTCGCGGCGAACTCTGTCAGGGTTCGAGTCGCCTCTTGAGTTCCCGCCAGACAGATTGGTTGGGGATGTGGTGGCCGGATCGCCCCCGCTGCCTCTATCGCGCTCAAGGCTTCACGCATACCAAAGAACGGGACGACGCCGCCTGCCATCAATTTCTCTGCCACATCAAGGGGCATCAATTCGGGCAAACTGGCCACAACGCCAAAGGGTCGGCTTGTGTCGGCGCGCACCTTCAAAGCTGCATCGGTTGCGCAGCGCCAGTCGGTCGCATCGGTCCGTGGATAGTCGACGATCGAAACGGTCATATCGACATCCGGTCCCGTCATGCCCGCCCAAGCCCGCGCCATCGCAGCAGAGTCGCGCCAGATATAAGTGTTGTAATCCAACGGATTGCTGAGAGCGACCATTGGGCCCAAGGTGTCGCGGAGCACCGTTGATTGCGCCCCGCTCAATGGTGGAAATGTCAAAGATGTCCCAACGGCCATGTCCGCAATCAGACTCGCCTCCCCGCCTGAGCAACTGATCGATGCGAGGTTGCCCCCCCCAAGCGGGCCATACACATGCAGCAGTTTCAACGCCTCAAGAAAATCGGGCAGAGCACGCAGACGCGGTATTCCAAGACGGTCAAGCAGGGCCTGGGCGCCAGCATCGCTGCCCGCAAGCGACGCGGTATGGGACACGGTCGCGGCCTGCGCTTGCTGCGATGCGCCGACCTTGAGCGCGATCAGCGGCACGCCGCAGGTATGGGCTTTGGCGGCCAGCGCTTCCCAATCACGCAGATCGCCGAATCCTTCGATATGCAAGCCGATGGCCGACACGCGGGTGTCGGTCAGCAGGGCCATTGCGATCTGCGCCTGACTGGTCTGGGCCATGTTTCCACACGTTACCGTATAGGCAATCGGTAGGGCGCGTCCTTGCATGGTCAGGTTGATGGCGATGTTCGAACTCTGGGTCAGGATCGCCACGCCGCGCGACACAGGCACACAGCCATGCTGATCCGGCCACAGAAGTGCACCGTCCAGCGCATTGATGAAGCCATAGCAATTGGGCCCAAGGATCGGCATATCGCCAGCTGCGGCCACAAGTTGCGCCTGTAAATCCCGTGCGCCCGCATCCTCGACGCTCGCCTCGGAGAAGCCGGAGGCGAAACAGACCGCACCGCCCGCTCCTATCGCTGCCAGGGATCGCACCACGTCGATGCTTGCATGACGGTTCACTCCGACAAAGACGGCGTCGGGCGGTTCGGGCAGGTCCTCAACCGACGGAAAGGCACCAAGGCCACCCACCATGGCGGCACTGCGATGTACCGGCCATATGGGCCCGGAGAAGCCCATGGCCTCGCATTGCGCGATCACAGAATGACACCACGCGCCACCCCCGACCACGGCGACGGACCGCGGGCGCAGCAAACGCTCAAGCCGGGACAAGGGCCACCCCGCCTGACTTCTTCCGGCCGGAAATACTGCGGGGGGCGCGAGGGGCAGCGCCCCTCGTCCCCGCAGCAGAAACCGATACCTGACGTACCCGCATCACGCCCCCAGTGGCCGCAAGAGGTCGCGGGAAATGATGTGACGCTGGATTTCGCTGGTGCCGTCCCAGATGCGTTCCACCCGCGCATCGCGCCAGAAGCGCTCGATCGGGAAATCGTCCATCAAGCCCATGCCGCCGTAAATCTGCAAGGTCGCATCGGTCACCCGCGCGAGGGTTTCCGAAGCATAAAGCTTGGCGCTGGCGATTTCGCGATTGGCCGCCATGCCCTGATCCAGCCGCCACGCGGCGGCCAGCGTCAGCCAGTCGGCGGCGTCGATTTCGGTGATCATGTCGGCGATCTGAAAGCCCACGCCCTGAAACTTGCCGATGGGCTGGCCGAACTGCTTGCGCTCTGCGGCATAGCTCAGCGCATAGTCAAAACAGCGCCGCGCCCGACCGACAGAAAAGGCCGCGACCGTTATCCGCGTGGCGTAAAGCCATTCGTTCATCACGGCAAAACCGCCATCGACCTCGCCAAGCACTTGGGCGTCCGACAGGCGACAATCGTCGAAATCGAGGATGCAATTCTTGTAGCCACGGTGACTGACGGACTTGTATCCCCCGCGCACCTCGAATCCGGGTGTGCCACGATCCACAAGGAAAGTCGTGATCCGCTTCTTAGGCCCCTTGGGTGTGTCATCCACACCTGTGGCCACAAAGACTATGAAGAAATCCGCGTGATCCGCACCCGAAATGAAGTGTTTGGACCCGTTCACGACCCAATCGCCGCCATCGCGCACCGCGCTGCACTTCATTCCCCGCACGTCCGACCCCGCATCCGGTTCGGTCATGGCCAGCGCGTCCATCCGTTCGCCCCGCACCGCAGGCAGCAGATAGCGTTCGCGCTGCTCGGCATTGCAAGCCATAAGGATGTTCTGTGGACGACCAAAGAAATGGGTCAACGCCATCGACCCGCGCCCCAACTCGCGCTCGACCAGCGTGAAATCCAGATGGCTCAGGCCCGCGCCGCCCACCTCTTCGGGGAAATTGCAGGCATAGAACCCAAGCTCGATCACCTTGGCCTTGATCGCCTCACCCAACGCCTTCGGCACTTCGCCTGTGCGCTCGACCTCGGCCTCGTGCGGATAGATTTCGTTCTCGACGAAACTGCGCACGGTCGAGACGATCATCTCCTGTTCGTCGGTCAGACCGAAATGCATGTGTTACGCTCCTTTCGCCGGTGGTTTCCGGGCGCAGACTGCACCAACGTGCGGCACAGGTTTAGCCCGGAAACGACACGCCGCAAAAAAAGTGCAATGGGCTAAAGCAGCAGCGGCATCATCAGGGTCGCAAGGCTGAGGACAAGGAAAAAGCCCGCCATGTCCGTGATCGTGGTCAACAATGGCCCGCTGGCCGCCGCCGGGTCCTGCCCCACACGTTTCAGCAGTAGGGGCACGACACCGCCGATGGACACGGCGATGATGGTGTTGATCGACAGGGCCAGGCCGATGACCAGACCAAGCCACGGGTTGCCCTTCCAGATCCAGCATACAATCCCGATCAGGATACCCAGCGCGATGCCGTTGATCACGCCCACGCTGATCTCTTTCATCCAGACGCGGAACGCATCCTTTGGCTGGATGATGCCAAGGGACAGCTCGCGCATGGTGACCCCTACCGCCTGATTGCCCGAACAACCCGACATGTCAGAAACCATCGGCAGGAAAATCGCGATGGCGATCACAGCCGCCAGCGTTTCCTCGTATGCGGAAATGACGCTGGCGGCGATGATGTTCAGCACGATATTGGCCGACAACCATGCAAGTCGGCGGCGCGAGCGCAGCCATGTCGGCATGGCGCGCACTTCGTCACCGACGACACCCTGCCGTTTCAGGCTTTCGCTTTCGGACCGTTCAAGGGCGGCGGCGTCCACTGCACTACGGGACACAACGCCGACAAGGCGGCCATCGGCCTCGATTACGGGCAGGCCCATGAACGCGTGTTCGTCGAAGATGTCCTGCAATTCGTCCAGCGTGGTGCTGACACCGACCGTCATCGGCGTCACCATGATCGAGGTCAGCTTTTCACTACGCTTGGCCGTCAGTAGGCCGCGCAACGATACAACCCCCACAGGGCGCCCATCCGCGTCGATGATATAGGGGTGCTGTCCGCGATAGCGCTCGAAGTCGTCATCCTCGCTTGCCAGTCCGCGCAGGACCGAGCCAACCGTGGCGGTGTCGGCAAAGGAAAACGCCTCGGCCACCATCAAACCGCCTGCAGTCTCATCCGCATATTCTGCCAGGCGGCGCACGTCCGCGGCGTCTTCGGGGTCCAGCGCGTTCAGGATCGCCTCGGCTTCTGTGTCGTCCATCCCGCCGATCAGGTCGGCCTGCAGGTCCGAGCTTAACTCGTCCAGCACCTCGGCGGCCCGTTCCGGCTCCATCCGCTCGACCATGTCGGTGGCGGTCTCGTAGGGCGCCTCTTCGATCAGGTCAGCCGCGATCTCGGCTGGAAGCAGGCCCAACAGTGTATCGCGGTCCTCGCTGTCCAGCGCCAGCAACTGGCGCATCGCGGCAGAGCGGGGCAGGGGGTCGAGAAGCAGAACAAGGCGCGCGGCGTCACGCGCATCCACCGCTTCCTTGAAGCGGGCGCGCAAGGTTGTGGTTTCATCCTGAGGCTCGATCATGTCGATATCAGATGGATCGTCGTTCATGTCGCAAACTCCTGTCGGCAGGCCGCAACACATGCGTGGATGCAGCACGCATCACGCACGAGGGGCAAAACGGGTTTTGGAACAAAACCGGGCCGGAGCCTTATTCCAGATCGAAAGGCACGAAGCTGTCTGCGCTGGCCCGATCCCAACGGTCGAGGTAGCCGTATTTGTCCTTTTCCTCGCGCAACAGGAACCCTTCGGGCAGGTAGGGATAGACCTCTTGCCCGGTCACCATGTTGCGATCGCTTTCGCGCATGAGCAGGTGATGTGGGCGGAACTCGCTGGGATGGGACAGCCCCGCGGCCCCGGTCATCTCGGCCAGTGCCTTGAGAGTGTTCTTGTGAAACCGGTAGACCCGCTCGGCCTTGTCCGGAACGACTAGCGCGCGCTGACGCATCGGGTCCTGTGTGGCGACGCCCACGGGGCATTGATTGGTGTGGCAGGCCTGCGCCTGAATGCAGCCCACAGCGAACATGTAACCGCGCGCCGAATTGGCCCAGTCCGCCCCCAATGCCAGCATCTTGGCCATGTCGAAGGAGGACACGATCTTGCCCGACGCGCCGATCTTGATCCGGTCTCGCAGGCCCGCGCCCAGCAGCGTGTTATGTGCAAAAGTCAGGCCTTCGACCAGCGGCATGCCAACATGGTTTGCGAATTCCAGCGGCGCAGCACCTGTGCCACCTTCCTTGCCGTCGATGACAATGAAATCGGGAACGATCTCGGTATCCAGCATCGCCTTGACGATGCACATGAATTCGCGCCGGTGACCGATGCACAGCTTGAACCCGACCGGCTTGCCATCCGCGTTGTCGCGCACGACGCGAAGGAATTCCATGAACTCGATGGGCGTCGAAAATTCCGGATGGGCCGAAGGCGACACGCAATCCTGCCCCATGGGCACGCCGCGCGCCTCGGCGATTTCGGGTGTGATCTTCGAGGCGGGCAACACGCCACCGTGGCCGGGCTTGGCCCCCTGGCTCAGCTTGACCTCGATCATCTTGACCTGCGGGTCCTTTGCCGCTTCGGCGAATTTTTCGACGTCGAACCGTCCCTCGGGCGTGCGGCAGCCAAAATAGCCCGACCCGATTTCCCAGATCAGATCACCCCCGCCCTGCCGGTGATAACGGCTGATCCCGCCCTCGCCGGTGTCATGGGCAAAACCGCCCTTTTTCGCGCCCTTGTTCAGTGCATGGATCGCGTTGGCGGAAAGCGAGCCAAAGCTCATTGCCGAGATGTTGTAAATCGACGCCTCGTAGGGTTTCTTGCAGTGCGGACCGCCAATGGTCACCCGGAAATCGTGATCGGTTAGGTGCTTGGGGACAACTGAATGAGTGATCCATTCATAACCTGAGTCATAGACTCGCTGTTGCGTGCCAAAGGGGCGCTTGTCCTCGACCCCCTTGGCGCGCTGGTAGATGAGCGAGCGCTGGTCGCGCGAAAACGGTTCCTCGTCCTGATCGCTCTCCATCAGGTACTGGCGGATTTCGGGTCGGATGCCTTCGAAAAGGAACCGCAGGTGGCCCATGATCGGATAGTTGCGAAGGATCGAGTGGTTGGGTTGTGTCACGTCATAGATGCCCAGTGCTGTCAGCGCAGCGAACACCGCCGCGGGCACGACCATCCACCCCGACCAGAGCAACGCGATGAGGCACAGGGCTGTCAGCGCGGCAGAGACAATCAAAAGGCTGTAGCGGGTCAATTCGGTATTCCTTTGCGCGTCAGATCACAGCGTTGATCGCGGTGTCTAGCTTGTCCACCATCTCGTCGATTTGTGAATTTTCGATGATGAAGGGCGGGGCCAGAAGGATGTGATCGCCCGACCTGCCGTCGATTGTGCCGGACATCGGGTAACAGATCAGTCCGGCCTCGAATGCCGCCTTCTTGATCTTGCCCGCGATGCCTTGCGCAGGGTCGAACGGGGCCTTCGTCTCGCGGCTCTGCACCAATTCGATGCCCCGGAACAGTCCGCGCCCGCGGATGTCGCCCACATGGGCGTGCTGGCCGAACCGTGCGACAAGGCGGTCACGCAACACGTCGCCCTGTGCGGCGACGCGCGGCACGAGTCCACGGTCGATCAGCGCTGTAACTACTGCCAGTCCACCTGCTGCGGCAGCGGGATGGCCAAGGTAGGTATGCCCGTGCTGGAAAAACCCGGTGCCGTTCGCGATGGTGTCGTAGATTTGGGCGGTGCACAGCATTGCGCCGATGGGCTGGTATCCGGCCCCGAGGCCCTTGGCGATGCAGGCGATATCCGGGCTGATCCTTTCCTGTTCGCAGGCGAACAGCGTCCCCGTCCGCCCCATGCCGCACATGACCTCGTCGAGGATCAGAAGGACACCGTATTGATCGCAGATCTCACGGATGCGTCTGAAATAGCCCGGCGGGGCGGTCAGTGCGCCCGCCGTGGCCCCGACCACGGGTTCGGCCATGAAGGCCATGACCGTTTCGGGACCGACGCGCAGGATCTCGTCCTCGAGCGCTTGCGCGGCGCGTTGTCCATAGGCCTCGAGGCTCTCGCCCTCGTGCCGCAGGCGATATTCATAGGCCGGGTCGATGTGGCTGACATCCAGCAGCAAGGGCGCGAATTGCGCGCGCCGCCATGCATTGCCCCCCGCGCTGAGCGCCCCGATGGTGTTGCCGTGATAGCTTTGCTTGCGGGCGATCAAGCGACCGCGTTGTGGCTCGCCCCGTTCGACATGGTACTGGCGCGCCAGCTTGATCGCCGCCTCTGTCGCTTCGGACCCGCCCGACACCAGATAGACGCGGTCCAGCCCCGCAGGTGCATGTTCAATCAGCAGGTCCGCCAGCGCCTCGGCAGGTTCGGAGGTGAAGAATCCGGTATGGGCAAAGGCCAGTTGGTCTAGCTGCACCTTGATCGCTTCGGTCACGACCTTGTCGCCATGGCCAAGGCAGGACACCGCCGCTCCGCCCGACCCGTCAAGATACTGCTTGCCGGTCGAATCGACCAGGTAGCAGCCATGCCCTGCGACTGCGACCGGGGCGTTCTGCTTGGAATGACGGGGGAATACATGGGACATGGGCAGGCTCCTCGGTTCAGCGGCGCGCAAGGCGCCGGGTGAGGGTCAGGCCCGGATGGTCGCGGTCTGTCCTCGCTTGCGCCGATTGTGCACTGCTGCATCCGTCTTGCAAGCCATCACCGGCATGGAGGTGTGTCCATGCCGGTGACGCGTTCGTTTTCGGCCTATTCGGCGGCCAGACGGAGTTCCGCGGCGACGGCAGCGGCCAGAGCGGCTTCGAAGATGGCAAGACCTTCTTCGATGATCGCATCCGAAGCGGTCAGCGGCACCATGATGCGCAGTGCGTTGCCGTGCATGCCGCAGCCCAGCAAGATCAGCCCGCGTTTCAGGGCATGGGCGATGACCGACTTGGTAAAGCCTGCATCGGGCTTGGCCGTGTCGAAGTCGGTGACGAATTCGACCGCCAGCATCGCGCCAAGGCCGCGAATGTCCCACATCCGGTAGGGAGCGGTGCGCGCGCCGATCTCTGCAAAGCGGGCGCGGAAGGTTTCGCCCAAAGCGGTCGAGCGGGCCAACAAGCCTTCGCTGTCGATGGCTTCGATGGCTGCAAGGGCGGCGGCGCAGGCCACCGGGTTGCCGCCATATGTGCCGCCCAATCCGCCGGGTGCGAGCGCATCCATCACGTCCGCGCGCCCGATGACGCCAGCGATGGGATAGCCGCCTGCCATGGATTTCGCCACGGTGATCAGGTCTGGCACGACGCCGGAATGTTCGATCGCGAACCATGTGCCGGTCCGGCCGAACCCGGCCTGAATCTCGTCCGAGATCAGCAGGATGCCGTGCTTGTCGCAGATCGCGCGCAGCGCCTGCCACATTTCGGTCGGGACCGGCAGATAGCCACCTTCACCCAGAACGGGTTCGAGGATGATGGCCGCGATGCGGTCCGGGTCGGCATCGGTCAGGAACAGCGTTTCAAGGGCGTTCAGCGCGTCGTGCACCGTTACGCCATTGCGCGCATCGGGGAACGGCGCGCGGAAGATGTCGGAGGGGAAGGGACCGACATCTTTCTTGTAGGGTGAAACCTTGCCCGTCAGGCCAAGTGTCAGCAGCGTGCGGCCATGATACCCACCGGAAAAGGCGATGACGCCGGGACGACCAGTATGGGCACGCGCGATCTTGACTGCGTTTTCAACGGCTTCGGCCCCTGTGGTCACCAGCAGCGTTTTCTTGGGGGCGTCGCCCGGCGCAAGCGCGTTCAGCTTTTCGGCCAGTGCGACATAAGGCTCGTAGGGGACGACCTGGAATGACGTGTGGGTATAGAGGTCTTCCTGCGCTTTGGCGGCGGCAACGACCTTTGGATGGCGGTGGCCGGTGTTCAGAACGGCAATTCCGCCCGCGAAATCCACATAGCGGTTGCCTTCGACGTCCCAGAGTTCGGCATTTTCAGCGCGGGCCGCAAAAACAGGCGCGGCAGAGGCGACACCGCGGGGTACGGCAGCCTCGCGGCGGGCCAGAAGTGCAGCGTTGCTGCCTGCCGCGGGCATGACATGGGCCACTTCGTTCAAGTGAGTCGCGTGATGCGCTTGATCAGCTGTGATAGACGCGGATTTTGCGTCATGTGCCTTGGTTTTGCGCGGCGATGCTGTTTTTGCTGAAGCTTTGGCGTCAGACTTTTTCGTACGGGTTGTTTTGTGCGTGGTGCTCATGGATGATCCGCCTTGAGGACAGTGATTGGTTAAAATCCTCATACGCCGATTAGTATATTTGTCAAGAAGTCGAGGCCAAATTGCGGCTTGATATCCGACCTCATATCGTGAAACGACATATAAGGTTGACGTTGACGGGTGTATTAACCTATGATTAGAATTCTTATCACTTGATGATGGAAAAAATTGCGCTTGGAAATCGGAAGCAAACTCAAGGCTGTACGGGAGTCCAAAGGGCTGTCGCAACGCGACCTTGCGGCACGGGCTGGTCTGACCAACGGCGCCATTTCGCTGATCGAACAGAACAAAAGCAGCCCCTCTGTCGCCTCGCTCAAGCGGCTTCTGGATGCCGTGCCGATGACCATGTCCGAGTTCTTTTCCGAAGTGGAAGACAGTGGATCGCCCAAATATTTCTACAACGCGGACGAGTTCATCGAGCTGTCCCCACAAGAGATCGGGTTGGGCCGGGACGCAGCGCGCGTATCTTTGCGCCAATTGGGCACAACCAAAGCGCATTCCTTGCAAATGCTGCATGAAACCTACCCGCCGGGGTCCGATACCGGGCCAGATATGTTAGATCATGATGGTGAAGAGGCGGGGGTGATCATTACAGGCGTGATCGAAATCACCGTGGCCACGCAGGTGCGGGTTCTCAACCCCGGTGATGGCTACATCTTCGACAGTCGACTGCCGCACCGGTTCCGAAATATTGGCGACCAGCCTTGTGTGATCGTCAGCGCTTGCACGCCGCCATCCTTCTAGCTGGGGCGTGAAAACTGCGCAGTATCAGTGCTTTGCACGTACTGCGTGTAACATGGTTGCCGGTCAGGCCCGGTCTGCTATCGTTTAAACCTTAAAGGTCGGACAACGGCCAACAAGATAACCAACGGGAGAAAGCCTTATGAAATTTCTGAAAACAGTCTCAATTCTCGCTGCGGCGACGCTAACCGCGCAGGGTGCGTTTGCCCAAGATCGGTTCATTACCATCGGGACCGGCGGACAAACCGGTGTCTACTTTGTGGTGGGTCAGTCGATCTGTCGTCTGGTCAACCGCGGCACGGCGGATCACAACCTCAAGTGCACCGCACCTTCGACCGGTGGGTCCATCGCCAACATCAACGCGATCAAGGCCGGTGATATGGACATGGGCGTCGCCCAATCCGATTGGCAGTACCACGCTTACAACGGGTCGTCCGAATTCGAAGGAAACAAGTTCGACAAGGAGCGCGCTGTCTTTTCCGTGCACTCCGAACCCTTCACAGTCGTGGCGCGCGCCGATTCCGGCGTGGCGACATTTGACGATCTGTTCGGCAAACGCGTGAATGTCGGCAACCCCGGTTCCGGTCAGCGCGCCACGATGGACGTTGTGCTGAACGCAATGGGCAAATCGGACGGCGACTTTGCGCTCGCCTCCGAACTCAAGCCTGCCGAGCAGTCGGCGGCATTGGGCGACAACAAGGTCGACGCGATCATCTACACTGTCGGTCACCCCAACGGTTCCATTCAGGAAGCCACATCTACCGTGGACGCACGGTTGATTCCGGTGACAGGCGAAGCAATCGACAAACTGGTCGCCGACAACCCCTACTACGCCAAGGCGACCATCCCCGGTGGCCTCTATTCCGGCAACGACGATCCAGTCGATACTTTCGGGGTCAAGGCGACCTTTGTGACGTCCTCGGACGTGCCAGACGACGTGGTGTACACGGTGGTCAAGGCCGTGTTCGACAACTTTGACCGCTTCAAGGGTCTGCACCCCGCCTTCGCCAATCTGAAGGAAGAGGAAATGATTTCCGACGGTCTGTCGGCCCCTCTGCACCCCGGTGCTGAGCAATACTACAAAGAGCGTGGCTGGATCGAGTGATCTTGAACCTTTGACAAAAGCAGTCCCGCCGATGCGGGGCTGCTATCCGCGCTGAATTTGGTCGAAAGCATCCAAAGAGCGCCACAAGATCAAACTCGGAGACGTGACAGATGAGCGATGACAAGCAGTTCGAGGCCGCGGCCGTCGAAAACGAAGCTGCCGGAAAAGGTGGTCTCAGTCAGGAAGAACTGGACGAACTTGTCGCCTCCTCCGACACCGGCGGCAGGTCGCCTGCTGGACCGGTCGGCAAGTTCATGGTCGCCGTCGCGCTGATCTGGTCGCTGTTCCAGTTGTGGATCGCGTCCCCGTTTCCCTTCATGCTTGGCTTTGGCGTGTTCAACGACACCGAAGCCCGTTCATTCCACCTTGCCTTTGCATTGGTGCTGGCCTTTCTGGCCTATCCTGCGGCCAGTGGCGCGGTGCAACGCGTGCTCGCCCTGGGCGTGCCAGTCATCCTCACGTTCCTGTTCATGTACGGCGCCAAAGAGGGCGTGCCGACCTGGTGGATACCGATCCCCGGCGTTGCGCTGATCGCCGCCATTTTGCTGGGTTCGCCCAAGGATCGCATCCCACTTTGGGAATGGGCACTGGCGGTGCTTGGCGCAATGGCAGCCCTTTATCTATATGTCTTTTACGACAGCATTTCGGGTCGTGTCGGCGCGCCGATCCTGCAGGACTATGTCGTTGCAGTTGTCGGCTTGTTGTTGCTGCTCGAAGCGACACGGCGCGCGCTGGGCCCTGCGTTGATGATCGTGGCGACTGTTTTTCTGGTCTACACCTTCCTCGGCGCGCTCATGCCGGGGATCATCGCACACAAGGGCAACAACCTGTCCGAAGTTGTGAACCACCAGTGGATCACGACCGAAGGGGTTTTCGGCATTGCGCTGGGTGTTTCGACCTCTTTCGTGTTCCTGTTCGTTCTGTTCGGCTCGCTGCTGGATAAAGCGGGTGCGGGCAACTACTTTATCCAAGTCGCGTTTTCGCTGATGGGCCACATGCGGGGCGGTCCGGCCAAGGCGGCTGTTGTGTCTTCTGCCATGACCGGCCTTATCTCGGGCTCTTCCATCGCCAACGTGGTCACCACGGGGACGTTCACCATTCCGTTGATGAAGCGGGTGGGGTTCAGTTCCGAAAAGGCGGGCGCGGTCGAGGTGGCGAGTTCGGTCAACGGCCAGATCATGCCGCCCGTGATGGGGGCCGCGGCCTTCCTTATGGTCGAATATGTGGGCATTCCTTACTTTGAGGTGGTCAAGGCTGCCTTTGTGCCTGCGGTCATTTCCTACATCGCACTGGTCTACATCGTGCACCTCGAGGCGATGAAGGCGGGCATGGAAGGGTTGCCGCGCGCGGTCGCACCCAAACCCTTGGTGGCATGGCTGATCAGCACGTCCTTCACGATCGCCGCCATCTGCGCGCTCAGCTTTGCCGTTTATTTCCTGATGGGATGGATACGACCCGCCTTTGGCGGAGCGGCAAGCTATGTCGTTTTCGCCTTTCTTTGCGTGGTCTATGTGGGCTTGCTATGGGTCGCCTCGCGAGAAGCGCCGCTGAAGATGGAGGACCCGAATGCGCCGGTGACATCGCTGCCGCTGCCGGGGCCGACGGTGCGATCGGGTCTGCATTTCATCCTGCCTGTGGTCGTTCTGATCTGGGCGCTGATGATCGACCGCTTGTCGCCCGGCCTGTCGGCCTTCTGGGCGGCATCCTTCATGATCTTCATCCTCGTGACGCAACGCCCAATCATGGCGATCCTGCGGGGCGAGGGTAACTTGGGCGCAGCTATGAACGCTGGGATTACGGACCTGATCGAAGGATTGGTGTCGGGCGCGCGCAACATGATCGGCATCGGCATCGCCACGGCGACCGCCGGGATTATCGTGGGCGCTGTCAGCCAAACCGGCGTTGGCTCCGCCCTTGCTGACGTGGTCGAGGTGCTGTCGGGGGGCAACATCATGGCCATCCTCGTGTTGACGGCGATCCTGTCGCTGATCCTTGGCATGGGCTTGCCGACCACCGCGAACTACATCGTCGTCTCGGCCCTTCTTGCTCCTGTCATCGTGACGCTGGGCCAGCAGAACGGGTTGATCGTGCCGCTGATCGCGGTGCACCTGTTCGTCTTCTACTTCGGCATCATGGCTGACGTGACACCGCCTGTGGGCCTTGCGTCCTTTGCGGCAGCGGCTGTGTCGGGGGGCGATCCGATCAAGACAGGTGTGGTTGCGTTCTTCTACAGCTTGCGCACGGCGGCCCTGCCGTTCCTGTTCATCTTCAACACCGATCTGTTGCTGATCAACGTGGGGTGGGGGCAGGGCATCCTTGTCTTTGTCGTGGCCACAGTGGCGATGCTGCTGTTCGCGGCGGCGACGCAGGGTTGGTTCCTGACGCGCAACCGGTTCTATGAAACAATCGCCTTGTTGCTGGTCGCCTTTACCCTGTTCCGTCCGGGCTTTTGGATGGACATGGTCTCGCCCCCATTCGAGGCGCTGGCCCCGGCACAGATCGAAACCGCCGCGATGGACTCGACCGTCGGCGACAGCTTGCGCCTGCAGGTCAGCGGGTTGAACGCGGTCGGCGATCCGGTCACCTTTACCGCCCTCTTGCCAGTGGGCGAGGGCGAAACAGGCGCGGATCGGTTGATGGCATCCGGCCTGGAATACATCATCAATGGCGAAGAGGTCGTGATCGACAACGTCGCCTTTGGCAGCCCGGCAGCAGAAGCCGGTTTCGATTGGGACCAAAAGATCGACATCGTGCGCAAGCCGGTCTCGCAACCTACCAAGTACCTGATGTTTCTGCCAGCATTGGGCCTGCTTGCGCTGATCGTCATGCTGCAACGCGGACGGGCGGCACGTCGCGAGCCTGTGGCCGCCTGATCAAAACGTAACGGGCTGGCGCAAAGACGCTGGCCCGCCCCCACATCTCCAGGAGTGAGAAACCCCAATGACCCCTTTCGCGATTGCTGGCGTTCAGATGCACGTCGCTGCCCTTCAATCCAACGTCGAAGGCATGCGGCAACGCATCGAAATCCTGATGGCCCGGTTCCCGTGGACCCAGATGGTGCTGTTTTCTGAACTTGCGCCTTACGGGCCACTTGACCGCTTTGCGCAGCCGTTCCCCAACGACGCCATCGCGATGTTTCAGGAGGATGCGCGGCGCTACGGCATCTGGCTGATTCCCGGGTCGATGTTCGAGAAAAAGGAAGACGGACGGATCTTCAACACGTCAGTGGTGATCAATCCGCAGGGCGAGATCGTGTCGCAATATTCCAAGATGTTCCCATTCAAACCCTACGAGGCGGGCATATCCTCCGGCACTGATTTCTGTGTGTTCGACGTGCCTGATGTGGGCCGCTTTGGTCTCTCGATCTGCTATGATATCTGGTTCCCGGAAACCACGCGGCAACTGACCAGCCAGGGGGTCGAAGTGCTGTTGCACCCGGTTCTGACGGGCACAACCGACCGCGAAGCTGAAATTTCGATTGCCCGCGCCACCGCGGCTCAATTCCAGTGCTATGTGTTCGACGTGAACGGCTTGTCTGCCGGTGGCTCGGGCCGCTCGCTCGTCGTCGATCCAACCGCGACGGTGCTACACCAGTCGGCGGGCCAAGAGGACATGTTCCCGATCGAGATCGACCTCGATGTCGTACGCCGTCAACGCGAAACGGGGCTCAAAGGGTTGGGTCAGGTTCTCAAGAGCTTCCGTGACCGCGAGGCGGATTTTTCGGTCTATGATCGTGCCAGCGGCACGGACGCCTATCTGCACACTCTCGGTCCGCTGGCAACGCCGCACAAGGGATCGCTTGCCGGTGTCGACGTCGCAGATCCGCGTTCCGCCCTCGAAGATGAAGCAGCGGCGGTGGCGCATGCCCTGCCCATGTTCAAAGGCAGGACCGGAACGGAATAAACCCCCAAAAGGGGCCCGCATCGACGCGACAGGTGCCAGTAAACAAAGGACGGACGAATGAACGTACAAGCCACCGACAAGACCAAGCTGTCATCGGTCAGTGACTATTACAGTGCGACCCAATTGCGCGCCGACCGTTGGAGCGCCTTGCGCGAAACCGCCGAGTCCCTGCACCTGCACGGGATTGACGGGCGGCAGGGTAAAAAGCTGCTGGCCAAGGCCGAAGAACTGTTCGCCGCCCTGTCCCCGATCGAAGTGTACTGGGCCTTTCCCGGTGCGCACGGCTTTGAACACCTGCGCCGCCTGCTGGACAGCCGCAACATCGAGGAACTGTCGCTCGCAGTGCGCCGCGTGGCGCGCGCCCTGACCTCGGGGGCCTACCGACGCCGCACGATCCCGATCAACAACGCCGACCTCGACAACGAGGATTTCGAGGATGAAAGTGCCCTGTCGCTTGAGGATCGCGCGCTTGGGCGTCCCTATTTCGAAATTCTGATCGTCGACAATGTGAACGAGCATCAGGAACGGTTCCTGCGCAACAACCTGCACCGCGTGCGCCGCCCCGAAGACCCGTTCATCTACGAACCTGTGGTCGTGCCCAGCCTCGAAGACGCGCTGATGGGCATCCTGTTCAATCACAATGTGCAGGCGGTCGTCGTGCGTCCCGGTTTGGTGCTGAAATCCAAAAACGTCATGCCGATCCTGCAGCAATACCTGCATCAGGCCGCTGACAGCGAGGATGTGGATGGCTTGCAGCCCGGCGATTACGGCCCCGAAGCCTGCCGCCTGATCGCCAAGGTGCGCCCGGAACTGGACGCCTACCTGATCACCGACCGCTCCGCCGAGGATATCGCGGGGCTGGACTTGGGAAAATGTCGGCGCGTGTTCTACAATCAGGAGGATTTTCTTGAACTGCACCTGAACATCCTGCGCGGGGTCAACCGGCGTTACAAGACGCCCTTCTTTACCGCACTTGTCGAGTATTCCAAGCAGCCAACGGGTGTCTTCCACGCCATGCCGATCAGCCGGGGCAAGTCCATCAGCCGCAGCCACTGGATTCAGGACATGGGCGCATTCTATGGTCCCAACATCTTTCTGGCCGAAACATCCGCCACGTCCGGCGGCCTCGACAGCCTGCTGGAGCCGCGCGGGCCGATCAAGGAAGCACAGACCATGGCCGCGCGCGCCTTCGGGGCCAAGCAGACCTTTTTTGCCACCAACGGCACGTCGACCTGCAACAAGATCGTCACGCAGTCGCTGGTGCATCCGGGCGACATCGTGCTGGTGGACCGGGATTGTCACAAATCGCACCACTACGGCATGGTGCTGGCGGGGGCGAATGTCGTCTACATGGACAGCTATCCGCTGCATGAATATTCGATGTACGGTGCGGTTCCCTTGCGCGAAATCAAGCATACACTGCTCAAGCTCAAGGGCGAGGGAAAGCTGGACAAGGTGCGCATGATCACGCTGACCAACTGCACCTTTGACGGACTCGTCTACAACGTGCAGCGCGTCATGGAAGAGTGTCTGGCGATCAAGAAGGACCTGGTGTTCCTTTGGGACGAGGCATGGTTCGCCTTTGCCCGCTTTGGCCCCACCTATCGCCAGCGGACCGCCATGGGGGTCGCCAATATCTTGCGCGATAGCCTGCGCACAGATGCCCACCGGCTTGCTTATGAGAAACAGCAGTCCGAGCTGGCAGGCGCGGACGACGAAACGTGGCTAAACACCCGGCTGGTGCCGCCGCCCGATGCGCGGGTGCGGGCCTATGCGACGCAATCGACGCACAAAACGCTGACCTCGCTGCGACAGGGGTCGATGATCCACGTCAACGATCAGGACTTCAAAGGCGAAGTCGAACAGGCCTTTCACGAGGCGTACATGACACACACCTCGACATCGCCAAACTACCAGATCATCGCCAGCTTGGACGTTGGTCGCCGTCAGGTCGAACTGGAGGGGTTCGAATTCGTCCAGCGCCAGATCGAAAGCGCCATGGCAATCCGCAAGGCCGTAGCCACGCACCCGACGCTGCAAAAGTATTTCAAGGTGCTGACGGCCGCCGACATGATCCCCGAAAAATACCGCGAAAGTGGGGTCAATTCCTATTATGACGCCGATCAAGGCTGGTCGGACAAATGGGACATCTGGACCAAGGACGAATTCGTCCTGGACCCGACCCGCGTGACCCTCGCGGTCGGCGGAACGGGTTGGGACGGGGATACATTCAAGACCAAGATCCTGATGGACAAATACGGCATCCAGATCAACAAGACCTCGC